>NZ_JAKEUP010000016.1:0-102202 GCF_022397895.1 Vibrio sp. Isolate33 | reverse complement strand
GTGATGAACTTCTGTAATCGCCCATGTGGTTGTTTCCTCTTACTTGTGGTGAATAAGAGGTTACTTCTAACATGGGCACTTCTTCAGGCTATAGCCTCAAGGAGCAATCACCACCGCCCTAGGCGGTGGTTTTGAGGAGCCAATAAAAACCGCCTTATTTTAAGGCGGTTTTTTATTAGATACTTATTCTGGTTGAGTCGTTTAATCTCGTACTTGAAAGGTTAATTGATTAACCCAAATGCACGAGGAAGAGCCAAGCTGATTTCTGGAATGAACGTAATGGCCAACAATGTGACGATCAATACGGCACAAAACGGCATGATACTTCTTATAACATTCTCAATTTTAGAACCACTAACACTACAACCTACAAATAGCGCAGTACCAACGGGTGGCGTTGCAATGCCAATACATAAGTTGAAGATAATCATCATCGCAAAGTGAATGGGATGCATGCCTAAATGCTCGGCTATCGGCATAAAGATAGGGGTAAAGATCAATACGGCTGGCGTCAGATCCATAAACATACCCACAATCAGTAGAATCAGATTCATCAGAATGAAGATGATAATCGGATTATCTGAAATAGAGAGCATCCAATCACTGATCATTGTTGGTAGACCTGTAAACGCCATTGCCCATGACATAATCGTAGAAGCACCAATCAAGAACAACATGATGCCAGTAACCTGAACGGTTTCTCTACAAATTACCGGGAAGTGCTCCCACTTGAGGGTTCGGTAACAGAGTGACAGTATAAAAGAGTAAAGAACTGCTATACATGCCCCTTCTGTTGCAGTGAACACACCACCAATAATACCGCCAATAACAACAACAATAAGCCCTAAGCTTGGCGTTGCTTGCCAAACGATATTCAGCGCATCCTTCGTTGTAAAGCCGTCATTGGCACTTGTTTTATAGCCTTTCTTTTTAGCGATGAAATAGGCTACGACCATACAACTTAAACCCATTAAAATACCTGGGACATAACCTGCGATAAACAGTGCCGCAACAGATGTTCCACCCGATACCACCGAAAACACGATCAGTGAATTACTCGGCGGTATTAATAAACCAGCCGGGCAAGATGCAACGTTTACTGCTGTAGCTAAGTTTTTATCATAACCATCTTTTTCTAATTCAGGGCCTAAGGTTTTGCCAACCGCAGCTGCAGCTGCAACGGCTGATCCTGAAACGGCGCCAAACATCATATTTGCAAAGATATTAACGTGGAAAAGTGAACCAGGAATCCAACCCACCAAGAGCTTTGCAAGGTTGATCAGTCGACTCGCTATACCACCCACATTCATTATATTCCCAGCGAGGATAAAGAAAGGGATTGCTAATAAACTGAAACTATCGATACCGGTAATAATTTTTTGACCCGCAGTAATACTTGCGACTTCAAACGGTAAGATGAAATACATGATCGTTAAAGATGACATAGCAATTGCAATCGCAATGGGCATGCTTATCGCGATCATGAATAAGAAGAGGCCTAGCAGCCAAACACCAATGGACAAATCCATAATATAAGGTCCTTTTATAACTTACTTTTTATTGGGTTCACAAAAAAGATCAAACGTATTCATGACCAAATAGATGAGGATAATAACGGCTGAAATTGGCAATATTGAATAAACCGTCGACATCGGTAATTGCAGTGCTGGGGATAGTTGTTGTGTGGTTCTTCCCATTAAGGCAATACCACCTTGAAGCATTGCTAAAGAGACAAATGCGCCAGAAATTACATTGATGAGTAAATGCAGTGCTATGTGTGCTTTGCCCTTAAGATAACCGTCCAATAACGTTATTGCTAAATGTCCTTTGATACCAAATAAGTAACTTGCTCCCAATAACCCCAGCCATACCATCGCATAACGAGCAAGTTCATCAGTCCAGTTACTTGGGTCATTCAAAACATATCGACTAAAAACCTGCCAAGTGACCGTCACGACCAGTAACATGAGTGCAAAAGAAGAGACAAAAAGAATCAACCTATCAAGTAGGTTTCTGAAAGTTGCTAACATGGGGTGATACCTCAAAAAATTTTGCCTTAGCAAAGCCAAGGCAAAATTATATTTTCACTAATACTGGTTAAAGAACTTCAATTTTTTCAATGAATGAAGCTAATTTAGGATCTTTTTTCGCTTCATCAATCATAGGTTTAACAGCTGCACGGAAAGGGGCTTTATCAACCTCAACAAACGTTACGCCTGCTTTCATTCCTTTCTCTTTGTTCATGTCATCTGTTGCGTCCCAGATCTTGATCTGCTCTTCAAGAGACTCTGCTGCTGCTTCCTTTAAGATTTTTTGTTCGTCTGGCGTTAGTGAAGCCCATTTATATTCTGAAATGATGATCACATCAGGTGTCATCATGTGCTGGTCCATAGAGTAAAATTTAGCAACTTCACTGTGTTTCATTTCAACTAAGCTAGAAATATTGTTTTCAGCGCCATCAATTACGCCTTGTTGCAGTGCTGTATATACCTCATTGAAAGGTACAGGTGTTGCTTTACCACCTAATAGGTTGACCATTTCCATCATGGTTGGAGAACCAGGAACTCGAACTTTCATTCCTGCTAGATCGGCCGGCGAGTTAATTGCTTTTTTAGCGTAGAAGCTACGTGTACCTGAGTCATAAAATGTAAGTCCAATGAAACCTTTACCTTCGCTTGAGAGCAGCATCTCTTGTGCAGCTTCACTTCGCATGAACGTTCTCATATGTGGAACATCACGGAATAAGAAAGGCAGTGCATTAACCTTAAACGTTGGTTCAAAAGATTCAGCTAATCCACCATTGATTTTCGCCATATCAATCGCGCCAGTAACAACTTGCTCAGCTTGGTCACGCTCAGAGCCTAGTTGACCATTCGGAAAGATCTTAATAGTAAGGTCACCATTCGATTTTTCTTTAACTTTATCAGCCATGATCACCATGCCTTGGTGAGCAGCGCTTTCTAGTGACATTGCATGCCCTAGGGTCAAAGTTTTTGCTTGAGCTCCAAATGCCATGAGAATTGATGCTGCAGCAATCGTCAGTAGGTGTTTTTTCATGTTCTTCTCCAGAATCCATTTTTGTAAGAGGTACAGTTTTATATGTCACGTTAGAACTGAGCTTGAGATCTAAAAATCAATTGCATACCACTCACTCGTGTAACGCTTCATTACAATATTCTTACCCTATGAGTTTTGTATTACAATAACATCTGTATATTTTGTGAACTAAGGTTCGTATGTGAGCCTGATGCTTGAATTGATTGTGATACCAATCATATTTGGCACTAAGTAAGCCATGAATTAGCCTGATTTAGGGTTTATTTGGAATTCTGGGGACTTTCAACTGCTTTAAGAACAAGATCTTAACTAAAAATCACACGCAAATTTGTGTTATTTTAAGACTTAAAGTCCAATTTCAAAGCATGGACAAAGAAGGTTTCATCGGTCGAAAAGTGTGTTGTTAACTGCGCTTGCCAGAGGTGATAAAGGTAGAGCTTTGGCAACAAGAGTGGATCAACGGGTATGAGGGCAATGGTGGGGATCTTACTGGGTAGAATTGTTTGTAACAAAAATCCGAGTGCCTCACAGCTCTCGGATTTTTTTGGTGATTTAACTTTAGGCGCTAGCTCAATTACAAATCACTACCATAAATATCAAACGTGAAGTACTTCGAAGCAATCTTGTCGTAAGTACCATTGGCTCTGATCTCTTCAATCGCGTTGTTGAACTGTTTTGCCAGTTTTGAGTCTTGCTTTCTCAGCGCCAGAGCCGTGCCTTCGCCGATGTAGGCTTTGTCGGTTACCGCTTTACCTTTGAATTCAAAGCCCTCTCCTTCTTTCTTATCTAAGAAAGCGAGCGACAGTTGATCGGAATTACCGAAGGTGAGATCTAAACGGCCATTTTGCAGGTCCAAATACACTTCATCTTGCCCTGTGTAACGCTTGATGTTGGCAACACTACCAAACTTATCGGTGACGTAACGGTCGTGGATCGTGCCTTGCTGAACACCGATGGTTTTACCCGCTAAGCCCGTCTCATCAATTGCAAATTCTGTGCTCTTGGCTGCAACAAACACGGCTGGTGTTTGGTAGTACTTATCAGTAAACAAGATTTTTCGCTTACGCTCTTCGGTAATACGCATAGAAGCCATGATCACATCTGACTTTCTTGCCAATAGACTTGGAATCAACGAATCCCAGCTTTGTGATACCCAAGTACAATCTAGTTTGGCTTGTTCACACAGAGCATCAGCTATCTCAATATCAAACCCGACAGGCACGCCTTCACTATTTTTGTAGTTGAATGGCGGATAGGTAAAGTCTGACGCCAAACGGATTTCTTTCGCCTGTACCGTTGTACCAAGTAAAGCGGCCGCACAAGCAAGTCCTAGTATTATCTTTTTCATCATTGCCATCCTAGATATGATCTTTGTCGAGTTGAAATTGAGGTTCTTTATCTTGAAGCTGTTGAGTTTGTTGCTTCTTTTCTAATTCGGTTTGGTAACTTGTAAGTGACGCTATCACTTCCGCCATGCTCTCTGGGCTACCAATGCTGATTCGAACGCAGTGACGTAATGCAGACTCATGATGTTGATTCCTTGTCACAATGCCATCTTTCGCCAATGCACTAAATAGCTCATGTTCAGGCTTGTGGCGTAATAACACAAAGTTGGTTGAAGACGGGTAAACCTGCTCAATGAAATCAAACTGATTCAGCTCAGAAGCAAAGCGATTACGCAGTTCAACCAACTTTGAGGTTGCTTCTTGCATCACGGCTA
This sequence comes from Vibrio sp. Isolate33, assembly GCF_022397895.1. Lineage (NCBI taxonomy): Bacteria > Pseudomonadati > Pseudomonadota > Gammaproteobacteria > Vibrionales > Vibrionaceae > Vibrio > Vibrio sp. Isolate33. The sequence continues at coordinate 97,425 of NZ_JAKEUP010000016.1, read as the reverse complement.
CACGCTCATTAGATAACGCCTCTAAAACTATCTGAGACGAGCAATCTGGCATTGGGTATGGCGGAATGAGCTTAGAGACATACTGCATCACATTTTGACTCGCCAAGATAAAACCACAGCGTACTGCTGCAAGTCCAAATGCCTTAGACAAGGTGCGAATCACAACCAAATGTGGGTAGCGTTCAATCAAGTTCACCGCTGATGTTTGAGGTTCAAACTCAATATACGCTTCATCCACCACAACCAAAGATTTACCTTGAGTCCCCTCAAGCACCTGAATCAAGTCCGATTTCGGAATCACATTGCCTGTTGGGTTGTTCGGCGAACAAAGGAAAACGATATTAGCCAACTCAGCTTTATTCACGATGTCTGCAACATCTAAGCTGAAATCTTCCTGCAAAGGAGAGTCGAGCGTTTCAATCGCTAATGCATCAGCGCAAAACTCATACATGGCATACGTTGGTGAACAGATAAGGATATTATCTTGAGCGGGTTTGCAAAATGTTCTGATCAGTAAATCAATCGCTTCATCAGCACCACGCACCGCAACGGTTGCTGCGTCAGTTCCGCAATAAGCTTGGTAAGCCTTGGCAATGTCTTGCGGTAAAAAGTCTGGGTAACGATTATGACTGGCTTCTCCTTGAAACAGAGCGCTTTCCAATTCATTTGCGTTTAACCAGACACGTCCATCACCACCAATTCTTCTTGCTGATTGATAAGGTATTAATTTTTTTACAGCCTGAGGCACTAATTTATCAATAAAAGATGTCAAGAAGCTATCCCTTTCACATAATCACAATGTCTTCACCACTGCTTTCATATTCAAAAAATGTGATTTATACACATATTGAATCACTAATGATGAGTAAGTATTTACATTCAAACAGAACACTATTGATAAATGAATCGAAATAATCACATAATAGCCATGATAAAAAGTCATAGGTAATGATATGAACAACACACTCCCTTCAACCAAAACCTTGCTCGCATTCCTGTCTACCGCAAGGCATCTCAACTTTACACGCGCGGCGCATGAGCTAAACGTGACGCAAGGTGCGGTGAGTCGTCAGGTATTGTCGTTTGAAGAAAGCCTTGGGTGTGATCTCTTCTATCGCCATGCTCGTGGTTTGTCATTAACGCCTAAAGGGGAAGAACTGGTTCCTCTCATTCAAGGGACCATTCAGCAACTGCAATCGGCACTTAATCAGGTCGCGAGTTCTCCCTCTAAGATAAAACTCAATGCCCCGAGTTGTATTACCTCTTGGCTATTACCTAAGTTGATGTCGTTTCAACAGGCCTATCCTGAGATTGACGTCGAGCTCACATCGACCATCAAGCACGTTTTTGAGCCAAGCTTTGATCCCTTCGATGCAGTGATCACCTATGGCAAGAAACCAAGCCAGCATTCAATTGTTAGTCAACTGCTGTTCAACGAACAACTAGCCCCTATCTGCCAAGCACAGAGCATTGTGCCAAGCCACCTGATTGACAGCACTTCAACTGTTATCAAGCCACACAAGCTTGCTCAGTACACTTGGTTACATGCCAACAATGAACAAAGTGACTGGCGACTTTGGTTAGAACACATCGGCAGCCATGATCTTTCCAGTAAGAACAACCAACAGTTCGCCACGCTCGACCAAGCAATGAACGCGGCCATTCAAGGATTTGGTATAGCGATAGGCGATATCACACTCGCTAAGCAAGATATCGATTTGGGGAGATTGGTGAAAGTGAGTGAAGGCAGCGTGTTCTCCGGCAACGGTTACTTCTTGCTGCAACCTAAAAATCGTCAAAATGCGTCGTTATCGACTCTGGTAGATTGGCTCGTTGATTAAAGGAATAATGGAAACGAATCCAATAAGGTCAATTTAAACATGGAGTTAGAAAAAGAAAGTGCCTTCGCTCGTCAGAATGAGAATCAAGTGATTCCCAAATTGATGTAAGAAATCGATTCTCAAAATAAAACTATTCCTCTTCCACAACGTATTGTTTGGGTGAGAGCAGACGAAACCTTCTCTTAGCTCAATGAAAATACAAATCAAATCATTTCGTTAGGTTAAAAGATCTGTCCTCATAGAGAAAATGGCATTCGAATTGCTTTGTCATAGATAACCCAACCAATATACAGCAGGTTGCATCTTATTCATCATGCAGCTTGTCACGGAGGATAGGCTATGACCTTACAAAGACATACGTATTACGGCTTGATTCACCACGGAATTAAGACCTTGCTAATGGATAGAGTTGGTCACTTTACTGAGCGTGAATATCACGAATATCTCGACCTGACGACGGGAAAATCAACGTGTTTTGCCATGAGCGAGCAAGAGCTCGAGAGCACCTTAGATAATTTGAAAAGCGAAGGCTATTTAGAAGACATCAAGAAGTTGATTCCTCGCTACCAAACGTCGTCAATCCGCTGACTAATTCTGAACAAAATTAGTTTCACAGCCAATTGCCTCGGGCTATTTAGCATCGGGGCAATTTTAGTTAGACTGTTTGCAACTCAACTAACTGGATAGTCAGTCCACATGAAACAAATTCTTGATTTCATCCCTCTCATTATTTTCTTTGCGCTCTACAAGATGTACGACATCTACACCGCGACAGGTGCTTTGATTGTTGCCTCTGCAGTACAGATTGTTTTGACGTACTTCATCTACAAAAAAGTAGAGAAAATGCAGGTGGTCACGTTCATTATGGTTGCCGTATTTGGTGGCATGACCATCTTCTTACACGACGACAACTTCATTAAATGGAAAGTGACGATCGTTTATGCTCTGTTCGCTATTGGCCTGACAGTCAGCCATCTTATGGGCAAATCAGCCATTAAAGGCATGTTGGGTAAAGAGATCACTCTGCCTGATGCCGTGTGGGGCAAGATCAACTGGGCTTGGACTCTGTTCTTTACCCTGTGCGCCATTCTCAACGTTTACGTTGCTTTCAGCCTGCCGTTGGATGTTTGGGTTAACTTCAAGGTGTTTGGTCTGCTCATCGCGACCTTATTGTTCACATTACTAACAGGTGTATACATCTATAAGCATTTACCAAAAGACCAGCAGAAAGAGTTAACGGATAAAAATACCGACGAGAAGTAACCCTAAGGGATGAGTCCTCATTCCCTTTTTGATACAATTCTTATCAATACGCTATTTAACAGTGGCCAATGATACTCGTGATCATTGGCCACTGGCTTTTTTTGTGTTGCGGAAACTGGTCAAAATAAAGCCTATTATTTAATGACAGTCTCACTAAATTAGCGGTCATCTGGTTTCTTGTTGTTCATTGCACTCATTTGCTAATGTGCTCAACCAGCCAACACATCAGTTTTTATTTAAGATAATCAATACCACCAAGAGTACTACAATGACGATTCAATCAACTTTGAACCCTATTGGTTCTTTACTTCTTCGCACATTAGCGATGCCTTCTGACACTAATGCAGCGGGTCAGATCTTCGGTGGTTGGATAATGTCTCAGCTCGACCTAGCTGGCGGCATCTTGGCGAAAGAGATCTCTAACGGCAAGATAGTGACTGTTTCAGTATCAAGCATTGAATTCAAACAGCCGGTATCGGTTGGCGATGTGGTGTGTGTGTATGGCGACTGTACTAAGATTGGCCGTAGCTCGATGAATATCGACCTAGAAGTATGGGTTAAGCCTGTGCTTGATCACGGCATCGGCGACCGTTACAAAGTTTGTGGCGCGACCTTCAACTACGTGGCAGTTGATGAAAGTGGCAAGCCTCGCCCTATCAACAAATAGTACTTTTCACTAAGTCACATACGTCAGTGGTCTTTAGTTTCAGCAAATGAAATCGCTAAAGACCATACTGCTCTCTCGCACCATTTCACAATTTCTTATCATTAGCCCTTCCAATACCAATTAGTTCGCGTAAATTAGCAAGATAGCGAATTTAAACGCCCCAATTCAGTGAAGTAAAATAAGGATATCTCAATATGTGGTACGTGATTTTTTCTCAAGACGTCGAAAATTCATTAGAAAAGCGCCTAAGTGTTCGCCCACAACATCTAGAACGCCTACAAACACTTCACGATGAAGGTCGACTTTTGACAGCAGGTCCAATGCCAGCAATTGATTCGGATAACCCTGGCGAAGCGGGTTTCACAGGTTCTACTGTGATTGCTGAGTTTAACTCTTTAGAAGACGCACAGGCATGGGCAGACGCAGACCCGTACATCGAAGCTGGTGTCTACCAAAATGTCATCGTAAAACCATTCAAGAAAGTATTTTAACGTGAAAAAATGGATTATTGGCTCACTAGCTATGGCTCTGCTTGCAGGCTGTGCTTCAAGTGAGCAAGACCAACAAAGACAACTCGAGATGATGGCGCAGCACCGTGCTGGCGTTTTATCTGCAGGCCTACCAATTGAGTATGGCCCGTTGTCGGTCATGCGAGTGCTCGCAAAAAACACCGTTATTGAGATCATGATGATTTACAACCAAGATGCTAAAGGTGCGAAGCCTTTAAACCAAGTTGTCGATATGAGTGTGAATAGCTACTGCACTAACTCAGAAGTAAGAGCAAACCTAGACATGGGATTGGCATACAACATCAAGATTCGTAACACACGCGGACAACTGATGGTTGAGAAGCTGATCAGCAAAGATACTTGCCAGAGCAGCAGCTAGATTCGAGATTCGAGATTCGAGATTCGAGATTCGAGATTCGAGATTCGAGATTCGAGATTCGAACAAGTATAAAACCAGAAGGCCTCGCATTTGCGAGGCCTTTTTATTAAGCAATCAAAATCCTAGACTGAATTATGCCTCAGCGGATTCCCACTCTTTTCGTAACGTTTTAGTTGCAGAAACAAGATTGGTCAGTGCTGCTTCTGTTTCTGCCCAATTACGAGTTTTAAGACCACAATCTGGGTTTGCCCATAAGCGTTCTGCCGGAATTTTCTCAGCTGCTTTCTTCAAGAGGCCAATGATCCACTCTTGCGATGGAATGTTTGGCGAGTGAATATCGTAAACACCCGGGCCAATCGCATTCGGGTAATTGAACTCTTCAAACGCTTTAAGCAGTTCCATATTCGAACGAGAGGTCTCAATGGTAATCACGTCGGCGTCTAGTGCGGCCACTGAATCAATGATTTCGTTGAATTCGCTGTAACACATGTGAGTATGAATCTGAGTCTCTGGCTTAGCACTCGCAGCTGAGATCTTAAAGGCATCTACCGCCCACTCTAAGTATTCTGCATGGTCGCGTTTTTTAAGAGGTAAACCTTCGCGAATCGCTGGTTCATCAATCTGAATAATGTTGATTCCGGCATCTTGCAGGTCAGACACTTCATCACGCAACGCAAATGCCAGCTGGTTAGTGATTTCTTTGCGCGAGATATCTTCACGTGGGAACGTCCAACACAAGATAGTGACAGGGCCAGTTAGCATGCCTTTCATCTGCTTTGAAGTTAGAGATTGCGCATAAGTCGACCATTCCACCGTCATTGGCTTTTCACGTTCAATATCTGCCACCACAATCGCAGGTTTTACGCAGCGAGAACCATAACTTTGCACCCAACCAAACTTGGTGGTTTGGAAACCTGCTAGGTTTTCAGCAAAGTATTCCACCATATCGTTACGTTCCGCCTCACCATGAACCAACACATCTAAGTCGAGTGCTTCTTGGCGTTTCACCGCGTCGGCAATGTGACCTTTTAGTGCGGTGGTGTATTCCGCTTCACTCAACTTTCCGGTGCGATAAGCGCTGCGTTGAACACGGATCTCACCTGTCTGTGGGAACGAACCTATCGTTGTGGTTGGCAATAAAGGTAAACCTAAAACTTCAGATTGATGCGAGGCGCGTTCTGCATAAGGTGCACTGCGCTCCGCTAATGCTTTGGTAATAGTATTAATGCGATCCTGCACTTGCGGCTTGTTTACGTGAGTCGCGCTCTTGCGGGCAACAATCGGTTGACTATAAGTCTCACACGCTAAAATGGCATTTTGATCGCCGTCTAGCGCCGCACCCAATAAGCTAACCTCAGTGACTTTCTGTTTCGCGAAAGCAAACCAACTTTTCACTTCATCGCTAAGTGAATCTTCCAACTCTAAGTCAACCGGGCTGTGCAGCAGCGAACATGAGCTTGCCACCCACAGCTTGTCACCTAACTTATCTTTCACAGGTTGCAGTTTCGCTAGCTGGGTAGCCAAGTCTGCTCGCCAAACATTACGTCCGTTGATGACACCAGCAGACAGCACCCACTCTTCCGGAAGTTTACTCAAGACTTCATCGAGCTGTTGTGGCGCAGTGGCTAAATCAATATGTAAACCGTTCACTGGCAGTTTTACGATTTTGTCTAAGGTGTCCGTCACCGAATCAAAGTAAGTGGTCAATAGTAACTTCACATCACCTTGAATCACTTGATAAGCCAATTTGAATGAATCTGCCCACTGTTTTTCAAGCTCGAGCGACAGAATAGGTTCGTCGATTTGCACCCACTCAACACCCAATTTGGCAAGCTTAGCTAAAATCGCTTGGTAGGCAGTAAGTAGACGTGGAAGTAAGGCTAAGCGATCAAAGCCCTCTTCGACTTCCTTACCCAAGTACAAGTAAGACAACGGGCCAAGAAGGACTGGTTTAACCTTATGCCCAGCTTGAATGGCTTCATTCACTTCATCAAACAGTTGCGGCCAGCTCACTTCAAACGAATCATCTTTACTGAACTCTGGAACAATATAGTGGTAGTTAGTATTGAACCACTTGGTCATGTCAGATGCTGCTGCACCTTTTTTCGTGCCTTCAGACACGTGTTTCCCACCACAACAAGTAGCTTCAACTTGTGATTGCCCACGTCCCACTCGGAACAAGGTATCTAAGTCTGGGAAGGCTTTTTCTTCTTCAGATCCACCAGCGTGACGTTTTGGTACATGACCTAAAAGCAAAGTCGTTGTTAACACATGGTCGTACCATGCGAAGTCACCCGCAGTTGCAAAGCTTAGATTCGCGTCAGCTTGTACATTCCAGTTACGATTTCTCAGTTCGCTGCCGAGCTGCTTAAGTTGTGATTGGTCAATCTCACCGCGCCAGTACTTCTCTAGTGTGAATTTTAGTTCACGTTTTTCACCGATGCGTGGGTAGCCAAGAATATGCGTTGTCGTAGTCATGAGCCTGTTCCTTATTCAATAATTATTAGTTTCTGTTGAAACTGCCTGTCGTAATGTTGATTACTCAAAGGCGTCTGGATGGCTAAACTATCTACCCAATCGGAATAATGAACAACGTCCAAATATTCATCTTGTTTATTAAAAATATTCATCTTGAATAACCCAAAGATGAGGAACTTAAATCCATCTGGACATCTAGACGTTTACAAATGATAAAAAACCCCGTAGGGTGATTATTAAGAAATATTGAATTGGCTTAGGGAATATGAGGAATACTCATGATAGAGCTTAAACACCTTCGAACATTGACTACCTTGAGAGACAGCGGCTCACTGACAGCAACTGCAACCTCTCTTCATCTGACGCAGTCGGCGCTTTCTCATCAATTGAAAGACCTTGAGGCGCGTATTGGCGGTCAGCTTTTCCTTCGTAAGACTAGGCCAGTTAAATTCACTTCTGAAGGTGAGATTCTGCTTAAGCTCGCCGATGAGATACAGCCAAGAATCGCTAAAGCAGAGAACGAACTCGCAAGCCTGAAAGAGGATGTGAATGGTCGTTTGCACATGGCGATTGAGTGTCACTCATGCTTCCAATGGTTAATGCCCGCTTTGAAGGAGTACCAAGTTGCTTGGCCAAGCGTGACATTAGATTTTTCATCCGGCTTCGGTTTTGAACCTCTACCCGCATTAATGGCTGGTGAATTAGACTTGGTGATCACCTCAGACATTCAGCCACGTTCAGAGGTTCACTATGAGCCACTTTTCGATTTCGAGATGCGTTTGATCACTGCAATTAACTCGCCTTTGGCTGACAAACCGAGCATTGATCCGCAAGATCTTAGCGATCTCACTATGCTCTCCTACCCTGTTCAAAAGCAGCGTTTGGATGTTGTGAAGCACTTTTTACAACCTGCAGGTATTGAGCCGAAGAAATGGAAACAGGCAGACAACACATTGATGTTGGTTCAAATGGTATCTGCAGGGTTAGGTGTCGCGGCATTGCCAAATTGGGCAATCAGTGAGTTTTCAAGACAAGGCTTAATCGCCAGTAAGCCATTAGGGAAAGGACTCTCGAGAAGACTGTTCGCAGCGGTAAGAAACTCAGAAAAAGACAAGCGCTACCTGCAAGCTTTCTTCAGTACAGCAAGACAGCAAAGTAAGAGTCACCTTGATGGCATTGAAGTCGTTTAACAATCACCATCATCAGTTAACTCCGCTTACGCCAAATGCAATAGACAAATGCTAGAACCAAAAAAAGTCACAGATAATCTGTGACTTTTTAGTTTCAGTACCGATGATTTTCGATATCTGTTGATTCGCGAAAAATAGACTATCTTGCGTAAGATTTAAACTGGTTAGTCAGTGGGTCGTATTGATAGCCAAGCATATCCAGCTTACCGACGACACTTTCTATATCCATCTCATACATGCTAATGAGCTCTTCAAAACTGTCACACTCTAAGCGCAGTTTCTCGTTCACTATTCCCAGCAAGATAATGCTATCCAGACTTTTGACGTTGCTTAAATCCATCTCGTACTCCTTACGAACACACTGACTAGAATTAAGTTTAGAACGCTTACCAAAGTCACGCTAAAAAACAGATCACACTTCTTAAATCAGATACGTGGTTACCATGCCCGAAGTTACAATACCCAAAGTTACAATGCCCAAACTGGCGTTAAACCCACAGCAGCCGCTAATAACATCAACAATGAAACCGTCAGTTGAAGCTTTTCAGGTGTCTTAACAAACAGTAGATGCCAACACCACACCACGATAGACGAGATCAACAAAGCGAAGCTAAATAGCAAGGTGGAAATTACTGGCTCTAACTGAGCTTCAGAGAGTGAGTAAACATTCACGACTGTCGCCAGTACCACCAACATACCCGTCAATACACCCACCACAGGCAAAACACGGTGGAACGCTTGCAAACGCGTTCTTGCGATCGTCAGCAGTAAATGACCGAACGCAGCACCTAACAACACCACCAACAGCAGAGTCGTAATGATGCCGACTGTGGTTGCTTGTTCCGTTGCTTGGATTGCAACGTACGACAGCGCCAAACCACACGCCAAATACATTACCCAGATAGGGCCAGAATCACGAGTCTTCTTGGTTTGAACTTGAGAATAGAAATAAAAGATTGCGAACACGACCAGAAAGGCTTCAATTTTCACTGAGGCAACCGCCAGCCACAGCACGCCAATTGCAGGCAACATCTTGTGAATACGGCCACGTTGCCCCGGGCAAATATCCCCTTTCACCAAGATGAGGGTTAAGATCAGTTGGGCTCCTAAAAGCATCGGAGCAAATTGTACTAATAACGTTTCGACCATTGTGGATCTACTTCTTCAGACTTATTTTCGCGAATAATATCAAAAACTGCTGCGAACACTAATCAAAATCACAAATTAGCGACGTTATTCAAGGCTTCAACTATGCTGTTGTATGGCTCTTTTGCTGCTTTTAAAAGCGATGTAGCGAAAGACACCAGAACTAACAGGGGCATGTTCTACTGGCTAGTCAGGGCGCATGCCGCTATAATTCCCGCCTCAAAAATCAGAGGTCGAAATATGTACAGCGATATCACTCCTATTCATGAACACAAAAAATACTGGGCCGAGTGCTACGGAACTGCACCCTTTTTGCCTACCAGTAGAAAGGAGATGGATGCTCTTGGATGGGATAGCTGTGACATTATTATTGTAACTGGTGACGCTTATGTCGATCACCCGAGCTTTGGTATGGCTATCATTGGCCGTCTTCTTGAAGCTCAAGGTTTCCGCGTGGGCATTATTGCTCAACCTAAGTGGGACAATAAAGACGCCTTCATGAAGCTAGGTAAACCTAACCTATTCTTCGGCATCACCGCGGGTAACATGGACTCCATGATCAACCGCTACACCTCTGATCGCAAATTACGTCACGATGATGCTTACACGCCAAATAACGAAGGTGGTAAGCGCCCTGACCGTGCAACTCTGGTTTATTCTCAGCGTTGTCGCGAAGCCTACAAAGGTACACCAATCGTTCTTGGTGGTATTGAAGCGAGCTTGCGTCGTGTTGCGCACTACGACTACTGGTCGGATAAAGTTCGTCGCTCTGTATTGTTTGATGCAAAAGCGGACATCCTTCTTTTTGGTAACGCTGAGCGTGCACTGGTTGAAGTAGCACACCGCATTGCTGATGGCGAAGACATGTCAACGCTGACAGACATTCGTGGTACGGCAATCAACCTTGCTGCAGCGCCTGAAGGCTTCAAAATCATCGACTCTTCTCGTATCGAAAAGCCGAACAAAGCTTACGTACCGGTAAACCCGTACGAAGTGGAAACACAATGTGATACTAAGAAAGATGAGAAAGAAGAAGTAAAAGCGCAGCCGATTACGATTCGTCCTTCTCGTCACGATGCAAAAACGACAGCCGTTCGTATCCCAGCTTACGAAAAGCTAAACAACGACCGTATTCTTTACGCTCACGCTAGCCGTATCTTGCACCTAGAGACAAACCCGTACTCAGGTCGTGCTTTGATTCAACGTCACGGTGACCGTGAACTTTGGGTTAACCAAGCACCAATTCCATTAACGACTGAAGAGATGGATTACGTGTTTGGCCTTGCTTACAAGCGTGTTCCTCACCCTATGTACGGCAAAGCAAAGATTCCTGCTTACGACATGATCAAAACCTCAGTGAACATCATGCGTGGTTGTTTTGGTGGTTGTTCTTTCTGTTCAATCACAGAGCACGAAGGTCGTATCATTCAGAACCGTTCGAAAGAATCTATCTTGGATGAGATCGAAGACATCAAAGATAAAGTACCTGGCTTTACCGGTACGATTTCTGACTTGGGTGGTCCAACGGCGAACATGTACCGTTTAGGTTGTTCAGATCCGAAAGCAGAAATTAACTGTCGTCGTCCTTCATGTGTGTTCCCTAAAATCTGTGAGAAGCTAAACACAGACCACCAACACACGATTGACCTGTACCGCTCTGCGAGAAAAGTACCGGGCGTTAAGAAGATCATGATCGCTTCTGGTGTTCGTTACGACTTAGCGATTGAATCTCCAGAATACGTGCGTGAGCTTGTAACGCACCACGTAGGTGGCTACTTGAAGATTGCTCCAGAGCATACTGAAAAAGGCCCACTGGATCTGATGATGAAACCGGGCATGGGCACTTACGATCGCTTCAAAGAGATGTTCGAGAAGTACAGCGCTGAAGCCGGTAAGAAACAGTATCTAATCCCTTACTTTATCTCAGCTCACCCGGGCACAGAAGATGAAGACATGCTTAACCTTGCGTTGTGGCTGAAAAAGCACAACTACGAGTGTGACCAAGTACAAAACTTCTACCCATCGCCAATGTGTAATGCAACGTCGATGTACTACTCAGAGACGAACCCTCTGAAGCGTGTGAAATATAAGAAGCGTGAAGATGTGCCAGTGCCTAAAGGTGACCGTCAGCGTCGTCTGCATAAAGCACTGCTTCGTTACCACGATCCAGAAAACTGGAAGATCATCCGTGAAGCACTAATCGATATGGGTAAGAAACACCTTATCGGTGATAAGCCGGGCTGTTTGATTCCGGAAGAAGACTTTGACGCACAAACACCTGCACAACGTCGTAAGTCTGGTCGTCATGGCTCACAACGCTTTGCAACTAAGCACAGCAAATCTCAACCGGGTTTAGGCGGCGAGAAGCCACGTAACCATTCCAAATCTGCTGGCAATAAGCCTGGTGGTAAGAAGCCGAATGGTAACGGCAACGGTAGCCAAGGCAACGCTAACCAAAGTAACGGTAAGCAAAACGGCGGCGGTAATGGCAACGCTCGTAAGCCAGCGACTGGCTTCATTAAGAAAAGTCCTGGTGGTCAATCACAAGGCAATGGCGGCGGAAACCGCAACAAAGCCGGCAATGGTCAAGGTGGCAAACCTGCTGGCAACGGAAAGAATCGCCAACGCGCGACACAACGCTAATATTGTGAGCCAATAAACTTAGTCATAATAAAATACAAAGCGCAGCTATTTAGCTGCGCTTTTTTGTGTCTTGAAGGTTTTCCAAGCCGTAACCAGCACAGTTATGCACGCTGCCACTGGTCAGGATAATGGATGATGTTATGGAAAACCGCTTGTTCAGTTCCGATGTTCTTGTATCCATGAAGTTGTTCGGCATTAAAGCGTACCGCTTGTCCCGGGCTCAATTCATACCAGCTATCGTCAAAGAACACCGCCATACGACCTGAGATACACAAGATATGCTCAATCACTCCAGTACTGTGTGGTTCAGAAAAGTGCTCATAGTTTTCTGCCAGCCCAAGCTCATACACTTCAAAGCCTAATGAGGGTTCAAAAGGAAAAACAACACTGACTGAGAAGCCCTTATTCAGGCTTTCATCACGCAGTTCATTAGCGTCTCGGAACAAGCTCACCAGTTCATCACTAGAACAAGACAGAATTAAACTCGAAAATGAAACGTTCAAGCCCGTCGCGATTTGCCACAACTTGGCTACGGTTGGGCTAGACTCCCCACGCTCAATCTGACCGAGCATCGCTTTACTGACTCCGGTTGCCTTTGCGGTCGCGTCGAGGCTCCACCCTTTCTCTTTACGAATGCGTTTTAAGTTGTGGCTGACTTGCAACTCGTCTTGACCACTCAAACTCTCTTTTAGATTAACGCTAGCTTCTACATTTACATTCATGTTCTTCGGCATGTTTTCGTTCATCTACCTACTTAAGTTTGCTCACGACTAAAATTATCACGAACAAAATTTATACAAATAACACTTGTGCGCTATAACGCACAGGTGCTAAGTTAAGTTCTATGTATGTTATAACGCACAACGAGAGTGGTTAGTATGGGTCAGATTAAGTTTTCTCACATCAGTACTGGTTTTATTGCAGTATTTATCGGTTATGCGAGTGCGGCGGCGATCATCTTCCAAGCAGCAACCAGTGCAGGAGCAAGTCAACAACAGATCGCGTCATGGTTTTGGGCTCTCGGAATTGGCATGGGTGTGTCGACGATTTTGCTTTCGTGGCGATACAAACAGCCAGTCGTGACCGCATGGTCTACGCCGGGTGCTGCGCTACTTATCACCTCGTTGGATGGGCTCACCGTAGAGCAAGCTGTAGCTATATTCTTATTTAGCTCACTGTTAATCACTATTACGGGTCTAACTGGCATCTTTGACACGCTACTTAAGCGAATCCCTACATCGATTGCCTCTGCAATGCTAGCGGGTGTGTTGTGGATGTTTGGCATCGGGATATTTACCTCTTTGTCTCAAGAGGCGATTATCATCGGCACCATGTTAGCCGCGTATATTTTTGCTAAGCCTAAGTTTGGTAATTTATTGATTCCGTTTATCTTATTGCTTGCCGTCATCATGAGTGGCGTCGCTGGGAAACTCGATTTATCGGATGTGAACTTAACGCTGACTCAACCTATGTTCATCACCCCAGATTTTGATCTGGCGTCTTTATTGAGTGTTGGCATTCCGTTATTTGTGGTGACAATGGCATCACAAAACCTGCCCGGTTTCGCAGTATTGAAAGCTAATGGCTATAACCCACCAGCGTCACGCATTATCACCACAACAGGCATCACGGGGTTATTACTTGCTCCCTTTGGCGGCTTTGCCTTTAACTTGGCAGCGTTAACAGGCGCAATATGTATGAGCCCAAATGCCGATCCTAATCCGAAAAGTCGCTACAAGGCAGCACTAGCGATGGGTGGTTTCTATCTGTTAGCAGGGATATTAGGCACAACCTTTGTGTCTCTGTTCTCATCGGTTCCGCAAGCCATCATTATTACCATTGCGGGATTGGCATTATTGCCAACTCTTGCGAACTGCCTAACGACGGCACTTGCTGATGAGACGCATAGGGAAGCTGCGCTCCTCACCTTCTTGCTTACCGCTTCTGGGATTAATTTTGCCGGAGTAGGCAGCGCATTTTGGGGATTGTGTTTAGGTTTAATTTGCTACGCGATAAAGAATTGGCAACTAAAAGCGGCTCGAACAAAACAGGCTCAACCTACACAAGCGAACGAAGGCAAAGAGCAGAGTTAAATTTACCTTCAGAGCTATCACAGAGATTCAATAAAGAAGGCAAGTCATTGTACGACTTGCCTTTCTCTTTCTTTTTTTAGCGGGTAAAGACCCAATACTGACTAAACAGGTAGTTCGTCACCATGCCGACCAAAATACCAACGGCCATTGCGATAAACACAGCACCTGTAAACGCTGGCAGTAGTTCAGTCATCAGCTTAAAGCACAATAGATTCGGTACTGCTGATATCGACGCTGAGAACATGAACTTTTGCCACTGAATCAGTTTATCAGACCAACTACCCTGCCCTTTGAACCCAAAAGTCAGCACACGATTACCAAACCAAGTTGTCGTTGCTGCAGCAATGAAAGAGCCAATTCTCGCCGTCATCAAAGGCAAACCAACAATGTAATGCAGCAAGGCAAATACTGCGCAATCAACAACAAACCCACCAACACCAACCACAGCGAACCGAACCATCTTGTGATGGGAATGAAGCCTTTGACTGTATGCCTGAAGCTTGTTGTTGAACATTTGCAGCCCTGAGTTAACGCTGAACATCACTTGCACTTCTAATGTGGCTCAGCGACAAATTTGGTTTGATGTTTTGGCTATGGCAACTAAACAAAGCGCGCTTTATTTTCACCGTTGGTTCCAAAATACAGGTTAACGCATTGTCTTTAATCTTGGTTTCTACTTCTGCTCTTTTACCAATCAAATAGAACTTGTCGATGCCATCTAGTTGCTCGATATCAAGCAGTTTTTTCGCTTGCCCGTGGCTGTAAAACTGCCCTGAGAACGGTCGTTTTCCTACATAAAAACTCGGAGATGAATCGGTGATCTGCTCAAAGATGATACGGTCACTCTTCTCGTTCGCTTTACCTAAGTTTAGGTAAACCATCGCTATCATCAGCAACACTGGCAGAACCAAAGCCACGCTAGAGAACCACTTCTTATCTTTTTCCACCACAAGTATAGCAACCAACAAACCAAGAGCTGGAATGCCCGGTAATACGTAAGCAGGAAGAATATTGCCCGCCATGGTGAAAAGAATCAGAGGTGAAATCAACCAAAACACAAGGAATGAAAACAGTCCGCTATTCTCAGCGTTAATTTCTGCAATTTTCTTACGTCGAGCAAACGCCAATATCGGTAATACAATCGACCAAGGCGCAGCAGCTTGGATCCAGAATACCCAAATCATGCCTCGAGTTTCGTCATGGGCGGATCCGTAAAGATCCCCTTCCCAGCCACTCACAACAAAGCGCTTAAAGTGTTCGCCAACAATAAAGTAATCAATAAAACCCGGTGTCGCCATTTCTGCCATGATGTACCAAGGCAAAGCGATCGCTAACATCACACCTAAACCAGACAACAATGGGAAACGTTGCCAAAGCGCTTTGAAAGCACCGAAGAAGCCGTGTTGTAAGACCAACCACGGAAATACTGCGATACCCATGATCACAATCGCTACTGGCCCTTTTGCAAGTAAGCCTAGCGCTAAACCAATAAAGCCAACGTAACCCCAATTTCTATTGCTCTTCGCACTCCCTTCTCCCTTCCAGCATAGGTAGAAACCTAACATGGCAATAGTCATCGCCAAGGTTAACGCGATGTCTGTCATCACCGCACCCGCAGCGATCGAGAAAATACCGCATGTCGCCAATACAACGGCTGCGACCAAAGCACTTTGCCCAGTTCGCTTCGCCATGTAAGCCGTCAACAAGATCGTTACGACACCCGCTAACCAATGAGGTGCACGAACGGCAAATTCACTCAAACCGAACAACTCAATGCCCGCAGCACTCATCCATGTAAACAGCGGCGGCTTACCCCAGAAAGGAATACCGTAGTCGAATTGCGGTGTTAACCAGTTTCCTGTTTCCACCATTAAACGAGCCATTTCACCATAGCGCGCTTCGGTGGTGTCCATTAACGGATAAGTTGCCAGAGATAAAAGCCTTAGAACCAATGCAAAAGCCAACAAGTACCATAAGTGCGTTCGGTTCAGGCTCATGCTGACTCCTCTAATTTAAAGTGTGTTTTTAGTGCAGGTGTATCGACCACGGATTGGATCAGATACAAAGGGCGATTCTTGGTTTCGATAAAAATACGACCTATGTATTCTCCCATCAAACCAATACTCAGAAGTTGAATGCCGCCAAGGGCAAGTTGAACGACCATCATTGATGGGTAACCCGTGATAGGCTCACCAAACATCAGAGTTTTGAACACGATGACCATCCCATACACAAAAGCCGTTAGGGCAACGAGGCCACCGACTGCCGTTGCAATTCGCAGTGGTCGGATAGAGAACGAGGTAATACCGTCCATCGCCAAGCCAATCAACTTCAAGTAGTTCCACTTGGTCTCACCACAAAAGCGAGCGTCGCGCTTAAATTGGATCGTCGCTTGTCTGAAACCCGGCCATGAGAAAATGCCTTTCATGTAGCGATTACGTTCAGGAAGTTGATTGATATGGTCGACGACTTCACGGCTCAACAGTCTAAAATCACCGACATTTTCAGGAACATCGATCTTAGCAGCCACGTTCATGACTTTGTAAAAGCTCGCCGCTGAAAACTTCTTAAACCAGGTTTCACCGTCACGCTGGCTGCGCTGCATGTTGACGACATCATAGCCTTCACGCCACTTGGCAACCATTTGTGGGATAAGCTCAGGCGGGTCTTGCAGGTCTGCATCTAACAGGATCACGGCTTGTCCACGACAGTGCTCAAGGCCAGCACTCATGGCAGACTCTTTACCAAAGTTGCGGCTTAAACCAATCACCGAGATGGAGCTATTGATTGAAGTGAATGAACTCACCAAGTCCAAGCTGTTGTCTTTGCTGCCATCATCGACATAAACAATCTCACTCGTGATCGGTAAGCTATCGAGAACCTTAGTGAGGCGAGAATGGAACTCTTCCAACACCTCTTGTTCATCGTAAAAAGGCACAATGATAGACAAAGAGACCGCAGGATTGATCTGCGATGTGGTTATCTTAGGGCGGCTAATATGAAGTTCAGACATAATATGTTCTTCTATTTTTTAATCTGGAGCCAATCTACCCTCTCATAAGTGAAAGTTATGTTATTGACATATTTTTCACGCTCACTCAGGATAATGTTACTGTCTATTTCTGTATGAGAATCAAAATGAAACGAGTTCTATTAGTCGAAGATAACCGTGAAATTGCAGGTGTCTTGTTTGATTATTTTGAGTGTATTGCCATGGAACTCGATTACGCGGACAACGGCGAGCTTGGCCTGCAACTCGCGTTGGATAATTCATTTGATATCATTATCTTAGATTTGATGTTGCCACGAATGGACGGCCTAACGGTTTGTAATAAACTACGAGATCAAGGCAACGCGACACCCATTTTGATGCTAACTGCACTGGATAGCCGCGAAGATATGTTGAAAGGCTTTGAGCATGGTGCTGATGACTACCTCACCAAGCCTTTTGATTTAGATATTCTAGAAGCGAGAATGAACGCACTAGTTCGTCGTTACCGTGGAAAAGTCGCCTCTTCTAAGCTTCAGTTCGATGAACTCACCATCGACCAAAAGACACGCAAAGCTTACCGCCAAGACAAGCTACTTGCGCTGAACCCAACGACTTACACCATACTTGAGATGCTGTGCCAAAACGCACCTGAAGTGGTCACTCGCGAAGACATTTCATACAAGCTGTGGGAAGAAGACGAACCCAATAACGATGTGTTACGCAGTCACATCTATCAACTACGTAATCAACTCGACAAGCCTTTCGACACGCAAATGTTGATTACCGTACCTAAAATTGGATTCCGTTTGGAGTCGTCGAATTGATCTTAAATGTTCTCACAAGCACCAAAACCTTAACCGGCCGCCTAGCGCTTTTCTTTGGGTTAATGGCCGTGATTGTGTCGGCATTCGTCTATGTGGTTTTTATCGCCGCACTGTACTTATCAGAAGACCGAGTCGGTGAAAGACGCATCCTGATTGACCGTAACTATGCGGTTGGTTTATTCCAAGCCGGTGAGAGTGGCGAGTTAAGAATTGATGACCTAACCATCGCCTACAACGACATTTCATTCTTACCTCCCGAATACTTGAAGTACATTGAAGGCAAAGAAAGCTTTGTTGGTGAGGTCGGAGAAGAACCAGACTCACGCATGGTGTATGTCGGTGAGTATTCTGATGAAGGTGAAACCCACCCAATCATCCTGCTTTCTGAAATAGACCGCGTTGAATTTGATATTTACGAATTGGTGTACGCGACCACTTTTGTACTAACCCTACTCTCCATTCTGATTTTTAGCTTTGGGGCGCTGCTCTATCGATTGTCTAAGCGCCTAATTGAGCCTTTCAACTCCCTATCTGAACAACTCGAATCCAATAAGCTCAATCTAAACGAAGAGTTTGGTGTGAGTGACGATGCGGCGGTGGAATTCCGTCAATTGACCGATCAGCTCAATCAATATCGCCGTGAAATCAATTCGTTAGTCAAACGCGAACAAGCCTTTGCTCGCTACTCAAGTCATGAGCTGAGAACACCTTTGACCGTTGCTCGCGGGGCAAATAAGTTGCTTCTTCGCAGCGAAACAACCGAGTTTCAATCTCGTCAGGTTGAACGTATTGATGAAGCCATTGTTCAAATGTCTGAAATGGTCGATGCCCTGCTTGGTCTGGTTCGCTATGAAAGAAACAGTGACGATGCACCACTACGTTTGTTTAGCCAGCAAGAGCTAGAGACTATCGTTTCTAAAAATTCGTTGCAGGCTGACGAAAAGGAAGTCGAGATAACCTTACAAGTTCAATCAGAACCAACCATTCAAGCCACCAGCGCGATCATGAATATGTTGGTTGGAAACTTGTTGAGAAACGCGATTGCAGCCACTAATAGCGGAACAGTAACGATCATCCTTTCCCAAGACAGCCTTGTTATTGAAGACCAAGGTGAAGGCCTACAGGAGCAATACAACCCGAATGGACACGGGCTAGGTTTGTTGATTGTCGATGACTTGTGTCAGCGTTTTGATTGGGACTTTGAATTGTTCAATCGCAGCTGTGGTGGATGCACCGCCAAGATCACCTTTCAAGCCGATTCATCTGCGTCAATATCGAACGAAAATTTGATTTAGTTGGTTTACAGCCGCCTCTGGCTACTAGATACTCGTCCGTCCTATTTGATTTAAAAATGCTGGCTCTTTAGTCAGCATTTTGTTTAAGTGCGATGAAACTAA
This sequence comes from Vibrio sp. Isolate33, assembly GCF_022397895.1. NCBI lineage: Bacteria > Pseudomonadati > Pseudomonadota > Gammaproteobacteria > Vibrionales > Vibrionaceae > Vibrio > Vibrio sp. Isolate33. The sequence goes on along the minus strand of NZ_JAKEUP010000016.1, from coordinate 78,003 downwards.
ATAATAGCCCTGTAACTCAGCATCAATTTAACGACCACACCTTTTTCTTAAAGCGTGACGATCAGCTTCACTCCCACTTTTGTGGTAACAAAGCCCGCAAGTTCATGAAGCTGTTGGAAGACGAACACCCAGAAACCACAACCTTGATCAGCTATGGTTCTGCGCAGGCTAACTCTCTGTTCTCACTCGCGGCACTGGCAAAGATCAAAGGTTGGACGCTTGAGTTCTACGTCGATCATCTTCCCCAGTGGTTACTAGAACGCCCAATCGGTAATTACCGTGGTGCCATTGATCTTGGCGCTAAGGTGATTTCAGTCAAAGAGACAGGCTCTGAACTTCATCCACAAGCGTATATTGAGCAAGTCAGACAACCTGACTCCAACTGTATAGTATTACCAGAAGGTGGACGCTCTCAACTTGCTGAGTATGGTGTTAAGCAACTGGCAATGGAAATACTGAGCTGGACTCGCTTCGAAAACCAACACGATTTTGTGGTCGCATTGCCCGCAGGGACTGGCAGCACGGCTCTCTATCTTCATAAGCATTTAAAACTGCACAACATCCCAGTGTTAACCTGCGCTTGTGTTGGTGGCAGCGACTATTTAACGCAACAATTTAACGAGCTAGATGAAACCGATCATCCACAGATCTTATCGCTCGAAACCAAACACCACTTTGGAAAATTGTATCAACAGGATTATCAAACTTGGTTAGATCTACAAGAACAAACCGACATCGAGTTTGACCTGCTTTACGATCCATTGATGTGGCAATGCTTACAACAATGGCAAGAAGATAACCCAACCAAAACCATCATCTATATCCACCAAGGTGGCATCTTAGGTAACGAATCCATGCTGCCACGCTATCAGCGAAAATATCCAGATATGTGCCGCAGCACGACCAACGCTTCTTGGTAATTGCTCTTCCGACTTCTAATTCAAGCTAATTGAATTTCTGTTTATGAAAACACCGACAAACAGCCATCACACTACATACGTGATGGCTGTTTTAGCATTTCACTTTCATATTTCACTTCTACGCTTGCACTTCAAATTAGAAACAGAAATCTGGCGAGAATCATCACGTTATCTATACTTTCGATTGGAACGTCATTGTCATCTAAAGGAATAACGCATGCGAAAACTCACTACACTCGGCCTGTTTTCAGTTTTACTACCCTTTTCAGCAATATCTGGAGAAAACGTCACTTACCAAGTCGACGGTATGGACTACGAAGGTTATTGGAGTGAAGCCAGCGACCAAGCGCCTTTGGTACTACTCATACACGATTGGGATGGCTTAACCGATTACGAAAAGAAGCGTTCTGAGATGCTCAACGAACTCGGTTACAACGTGTTCGCCATCGACCTATTTGGTAAAGGTATTCGCCCAACCGAAGTGAAAGACAAAAAACAACACACAGGTGAACTGTACAAAGACCGAGAGAAAATGCGTGCGCTACTCAAGGCTGGAGCCATGGAAGCGAAAAGACTTGGCGGCAACTTAGATAACAACGTGATGATGGGATATTGCTTTGGTGGGGCTGCTGTATTGGAAGCCGCTCGTGCGGGAATTCCTTCGAAGGCTTATGTCACCTTCCATGGCGGTTTATCAACACCAAAAGGCCAAGACTACTCGCAAACTAAGGCTCCGGTTATCGTATTCCACGGCACGGCTGATGCCATGATTTCAATGCAAGATTTTGGCAGCCTCGCCGCTGAACTTGAAACGACCAAAGTTCCCCATGAAATGATCACCTACAGTGGCGCTCCACATGCGTTTACCGTGTTCGGCTCCAATAATTACCAAAATGAAGCTGACCAAAAGTCGTGGGAACGATTCACGCATGTGTTAGAAACCACTACCCGATAAGCCGCGACACTCAAACCAAATCAGCCCATGCTTAATAAACATGGGCTGATTCGTATCACCAAGGATTTGGATGAACTACATGTAACGATGGATGCTCAAGTCGTCTGCTTTTATATCGCAATCAGAACCACTGACCACACTCGCTAGTAGCTTTCCTGAACCACATGCCATCGTCCAACCCAATGTTCCATGCCCAGTATTGGTAAACAGGTTCTTTATTGGCGTCTTTCCGATGATAGGTGTGCCATCTGGCGTCATCGGTCTTAACCCTGTCCAGTATTCTGCTTTAGAGAAATCTCCCGCCTGTGGGAAAAGGTCTCTGATCACCATATCAATCGTAGCTTTGCGTTTTTCTGGAATCAGGTAATTGAAACCAGCAAGCTCTGCCGTCCCAGCAATACGAATACGATCATCAAAACGAGTCATCGCCACCTTATAGGTCTCATCCATTACTGTTGAAGTCGGCGACTTATCTGCACTCACGATCGGCAGTGTCAGGGAGTAGCCCTTCACGGGATATACAGGGATCGATAAATCCACTTGCTTGAGCAGCTCACGAGAATAGCTTCCCGAAGCCACCACATAAGCGTCCGCTTTGAATTCACCTTGAGTTGTCGTAATGCTCTTGATCGTTTGGTTCTGATGATTCAAACTCACCACTTCAGTATCAAACACGAACTGAACGCCAAGCTTCTTAGCTTTTTCGGTCAAAGCTAAACAGAACTGATGGCAATCACCCGTTTCGTCATGAGGTAAGTATAAGCCGCCCACCAGCTTGTCTTTCACGTCAGCTAAACCCGGCTCCACCGACAGGCACTGATCAACACCAAACAGCGAGTGTTCGATTCCACTCTCTTTTAGTAACTTCATATCCTGCTGAATCGCGTCCAGTTGCTTCTCGCTTCTGAATACTTGCAGCGTCCCTTTCTGCCTACCCTCATAAGCTAATTCTTCAGTGGTTCGTAGGTGAGTGAGACAGTCTCGGCTGTAATTTGCCACTCTTAACATGCGTGACTTATTCACAGCGTATTTAGCTTCATTGCAATTGGCGAGCATCTTGGTCGCCCAAGAAACTAATTCAGGGGAAAGTGACGGCTGCACCTTTAAGGGAGCATGTTCTTGAGTGAGCCACTTCATCGCTTTCAACGGAATACCCGGCGCCGCCCATGGTGATGAATAACCGTAAGAAATTTGCCCGGCATTCGCAAAACTGGTTTCTTTACCACTGCTATCCTGGCGGTCGATAACCGTCACCGAATGACCCTCTTTCGCCAGATACCAAGCACTGGTCAACCCAATCACACCGCTGCCAATTACAATTACTTCCATTATCTTCCCCTAATACCCGACACAGCAAAATGTGTCGAACACTGTTGTCTGTTTCAAACTATCTTCGTTAATAATTTGTAACTTATTCAGCACGCGTTGACTTAACAATGCATATAGTGTTGATAAAAAGTCAATAAACAGGTAAATCGGGTGAATGAGTTTTGGAAGTGTGATGTTGAAGCGCTTATAGAGCTTCAAGGAATAGGCTTACTGCTAAGAGAAAGCACTCTACGAGGATAGGAATACTGAAGCTATGGCGGAATGAAGTTAGGTGATGTGATTATCTACACCAACCCACTTCAATCTAAATATTGTGGGCATCGTGGCTTAAGAAAGTGGCGTTTTCGAGCAGGAAATCTAAAAATGTTTCGGCTTGCAGAGTCAGGGCTCGTCCTTTGAGGGATTGAACTTTCACAGTTGCTTTCGAGAACATGTCTAACTCAGTCGCAACCACTTCTATTTGTCCGGACTTAATCTCATCGAGCACCGTGAGTTTGGGCATAAAAGTCACGCCAAGCCCTGCCGAAACAAAGTTTGTGAGCGCGGTTACCGAGTTAGTTTGAAGTTTCGGTTGCAAGGTAAGATGGGAGTTTTGTTCAGCCTGCTTTACTAGCCTCCCCATACCGGTCGAGTTATCAATCAAAGCAATAGAAGCCTCTCTAATGTCTTGCAGTGTCACAGGTGTTTCTTGCATCGTCAGTACGTGCCCTTTTGGAGCGATAAGCTCGAGAGGATGGCTACGTTCGACATGTGAATGCAGTTTTGGGTGCGGTGCAGACGCATAAGTGATCGCGAAATCGATCTGTTGGTCTTCCAACATTTTCACGGCATCCAATGCACCCGCAATCTCAATCGATAAATTGATATCAGGGTATCGAGCCATGAAAGTTTGCATCAGTTTAGAGACCAAGTTAGTGATAAACCCTTCCCCAATCGCAATACTTACATTACCGCCCTTGAGATTTTTCAACTTGGTTAGACGTGCTAGTACCGCCGTTTCACTTCGAACAATAGAACGGTAGTAGTTCAACAATTCGTTGCCCGCCTCAGTCAGCAGTGATTGACGATTGTTGCGTTCCCATACTTTAATTTCCGCTTGTGCTTCGAGCTGCGTCAGCATTCTGCTCATTGCCGCAGGGTCAACGTTCATCATCTTAGATGCCTTACGCAGTGACCCATATTTTGATAACGCATTCAGATACTCAAGCGCACGGAGATTAAAATGGTGCATGAAACTTCCTTGTGATTCGACTGACACAAGGCAAGCGTCTCATAGTTTTCCCATTTACCCGACCTAGCAAGTTTGCAAGTTGTGGGCTGAGTCACCAACACAAGTCTTTGAAGAACGATAGACGCCATATAGAAGCAGTAAGTATTCGCCTCTAATAAAACAAAAACACAGCTCAATCCAACGAAGAAAAGAGCTGTGTTTGATGTTCACTATCGGCTGTTTGAAGCCGATAACCAGTCGTTATTTCAAGGCAAGCAGTTTATCGACAAACTCTGAGAAACCGTACCCGCCGGGTTTCCTCATCACCACTGATGGGTGATGCTCTAGTCGTTCCCAGTAATGCTGAATATTTGCTACACCAACACTGTTCGGCAATATTTCAAACATGTATTGGTCGTTCATCGAGTCACCGACATAGCAGCTACGCTCGACTATTTCTTGGTCAGATAGCCCCTTCTCTTTGAGAAAGGCGGTTGATGTCGCTTTCTTAGAGTGCTCACCATACCAAGCATTGATATGAATAGAGCTTGCTGTAGCGTGAGCGCCTAACGCGTGAATTTTAGAGACAATCTCTTCAATAATCGCATCATCGACTTTTGGACGGTTTTGGCCGATGTCGATAGCGACCTCACACAAACGGTAAGACTGATCGAGCGTTAAACTGAGCTCTGGGTAATCGCTCAAAATAGCTAATACTTGTTCTTTCAACTTATTCTGATTGGCACTGACTTCTGGCAAAGGGATATCAGAACGCAATTTCAGATAACCGTTTTTCTTTTCCATAATGAACGCGCCATTCTCACCGAGAACCGCATCGACTGGCCACAGCTGAGCAATATGATCACACCAACCGGCACAAGCGCCTGTTACCGCAACCACTTTTTTCCCCGAATCACGAAGTTTGCTTAACGCAATCAAGGTTTCAGGCGGCAATTGACCTTGCCACGTTAAGGTGTCGTCCACGTCGGTTAACACCCAATCTATCTTTTTCCAATTTTGGTTCAATTCATTCGATACCGAATTCATTTCTACACCTCTAAATAATCAATCACTAAACAGTGTTAAAGCAAATTCGGTAAAAACATCACTAAGCTTTCAGAGAAAGTCAGCAACATCAGAACCGTGAGTAGTGCTAGCAACAACGGAGCCACTTCTTTCACGAAGTCGACCATACGAACTTTTAAAATCGAGCAAACCGTAAACATCATCGAGCCAAATGGTGGAGTCACACCACCAATCATGATATTCACAATCACAATAATGCCGAAGTGAACCGGGTTAACGCCTAGGTTAAGCACAGCAGGCAGCAACAGTGGCGTGAGTATGATCATCGCAGCCCCACCTTCGATAAACATGCCCACCACTAACAGCAGCACGTTGATCAACAACAGCAAGACTAACTTGTTATCGGTAAGCTCAATCAAAGCAGACGCAACATTGTGTGGGATCTGCTCTAGCGTCATGTAGTAACCAAAGACCATGGCACCGATAATGATAAACATGACACTACTGGTGCCCTGCACTGTTTCACGCATGATGAGCGGGATATGGCGGAAGCCCAGTTGACGATAAACGAAGATGCCAATAATCGCGCAAAGTAATACAGCAATCGCACCCGCTTCAGTAGGCGTGAACAAGCCAAAACGCATGCCTAAAATAATGCCAAATGGGATCAACAGTGCTGGAATCGCTTTCAAGAAGTAATGGAAACGCTCTTTGGCAGACGCAGGCTCAGAACGAGAAGGTTTGTAACGACGCTTACGCGCGATGAAGGCAATAGTTACCATCAGCGACAGCGCCATCAAAAATGCCGGAACGTAACCCGCAATAAACATTTGATGGACTGATACGTTCGCCAACAAAGCAAAAATGATTAAGTTGATACCCGGCGGGATAACAGGGCTGATACTTGATGAAGCAGCAGTCACAGCCGCCGTGAATGGCAAGTCATAGCCACGCTTGGTCATTTCAGGGGCAAGAATCTTTGATTGCATCGCCGCATCCGCATTTGCAGAGCCAGAGATACCGCCCATCAGAGTACTCAACGCAACATTTACTTGAGCCAGACCACCGGTTTTATGACCTATCATTGAGTCGGCAAAGGCAAGTAAGCTTTTACTTATCCCTGCATAGTTCATCACCGAACCCACCATGATAAAGAACGGAATGGCTAACAGCGGAAAGGACTCAGCTGAGCTAATAAAACGCTGCATTACCAAGCTCACAGGAATAGAGTCATTGATAAAAAGAAAGTAAACCATCGCCGATGCGATCAGAGAAAATGCGATGGGTATGTTCAATAGAAACAGAACGAACAGAATAAGGATTGGAAGATAGCTTTCCATAAATCGTACCTACTTAGAAGAGCGCTTTAGAGATGCGACATCGCTCGCGATAAATCGAATAGTGTGAATCGCCATCAATGAGAAACAAAGCAACAGCACGCCATTGATAACAAAATATGACACGCCCATGACTGGCGTTACCTTGTTAGATAGCATGAGATATTGATAACTCAGAACCGCCATCAAGAGGTTCAGAGCCAGTAGGAAAACGGAAACACATAACCTAAATGGGATTTTTGCTTTTTCTGGCAACATGGCGACCACCACGTCTACACCCATGTGAAGCTTGTGTTTGTAACAGGAGCTAATCCCTAAGTAGACAGCCCAGATGAAGCAAATAACCGACAGCTCTTCACTCCACGGGACAACAAAGCCAAATCCATAACGCAAGACGACGTTAACGATAACAACCAAAACGGTGATCGAAATAGCGATAGAAGCGAGGATTTCTTCAATATTTTTCAATAAAAACAAAAGACTTCTCCAACGAAATACCGAATACAACGTGGGTATTTCAGGAATATAACGGCCTAAAGATATTTAGGCCGTAATCATTAACTAATTAATTTAAGTATGCAGGACTACTGTGCCGCTCGAATCGTTTCCAACTCTTTCATGATCGTCGCGTGTATACCTTCGCTCCATGTTGGGAACTGGTTGTATACATCGGCAGTCAGTTGGTTGAACTCATCAGAATTCACTTCGTTGAAGGTAACGCCTAGCTCTTCAAGTTTCTGAGTGTATTCAACATCCAGTTTAACTAGCTCAGCAGTATTAGATTCAGCGCCCGCCTCTAACTCTTCATTGATGATCTGCTGTTGCTCTGGCGTAAATTTGTCCCAAAGCGTTGGTGAAATGTAGATACCCACAGTACCTAGGAAGTGCTTAGTCAAAGACATGTTCTTTGCGACTTCGTAGATTTTGGTTGAGTACATGGTCAGGATAGAACCTTCAAGACCGTCAACAACACCTTGTTGAACGCCTGCATAGGTTTCAGGGAATGGAAGAGAAGCTGGTGCTGCACCCATTGCTGAAAGCGTGCTAATGAACAGCTGACTTTGTGGAACACGAATACGCATGCCTTTCATATCTTCAGAGTTCACAATCTCTTTATTTGTGATCATGTGACGGAAACCAAACATGAAGTCAGCATTCAATACTTTGATGCCTTTTTCTTCGGCTTTAGCTTTTAGGCCAGCGACAAATTCAGTGTCCATCATCGCTAAGTATTCATCGTAAGTGTTGTACAACATTGGACCTGCCAGTGCTGCAAAATCAGGTACGTAATCACCTAGGTAAGTCAAATCTTCTACAGCAATCCAGTTTGCGCCGTTAACCACTTGTTCCAAGTTATCTTTGTAAACAGGTAACTGACCACCGGGGAAAACTTTAATGTTTACCGAACCATCGGTTCTTTCTCTAATTTTGTCGGTCGCTTTGATAAGTTCTTGTGTTAACAACTCATTTTGAGTGAACACAAGGCTCATGTTGATATTGATCGGCTCATCTTTAGCTTCAGAACCAGCCTTGTCAGCTTCACCACAACCAACAAGTAGCGTTGCCGCCATAATTACTGTACCTAATAGCTTTTTCATTTTTTATCACCTTTTCGTGGCTATCGTTTTCTAAATATAGAGGGTGTTATTAAGTTTTCGTAGAGTATGTAAGTGAATTATTACATTCATATGAACATTAATCTTACCGCTTTGAACATTGTGAGCATAAGGTCTCACTATTGTACAAACTCTGTACAACACCTTTAAGCTAGCTCTCATTTAAAATAAGTAGATATAGCGGATAAATAATAAATCTGTAATAAAGTAGAGCTACTGTTTCCTGAATTTTCAAATGAACATCGAGATTGAATTATGATCACAGGCCACCGCGGTGCCGCTTCTTTAGCACCAGAAAATACGTTAGTGAGTATTGAACAAGCAGCGAAAGCTGGTGCTAAATGGATTGAAATTGATACCCAATTAAGCGCTGATGGCACCCCAATGGTTTTTCATGATAAGACGGTAAATCGTTGCACTAACGGAACGGGCAATATCGCAGATTTAGATTTAACCGCACTCAAGGCATTAGATGCTGGCAGTTGGTTTGGTAGCGAATTCGCAGGGACAACGATTCCTACGTTGAGTGAAGCGCTCGACAAGTGCTTAGAGCTCGATGTGACTTTGAACCTGGAGATCAAAATTTACGACGATAAGGCTATCCAACCTTTAGTTGAGAAAGTCGCCGAACTTATTGAACAAAAACAGTTCCCTATTGAAAAGCTACTCATCTCAAGCTTCAAAAAAGAGGCACTAAGCCTTTGCCAACAGATGATGCCAGAAGTTAAAAGAGGCTTTATCTGCGAAGTTTGGAATGATTTCAGCCTAGAGTCACTTAAATCACTCGATCTTTACAGCATTCATATCGACCACCGAATTCTTGACCAGAAAACGGCCAAAGCGATCAAAGCTTCTGGCGCAGTTCTTAAAATATGGACACTGAACGATCCTCAATTGGCGGCTAAATATTTCAACCTTGGCGTCGATAACATCATCACCGACGTACCAAACCAATTTTAGTGAGCTTCTATGGAACTGAACCATCGTCAGAAAGAAATACTCGCAACACTTAAGGCTAACCAAGACATACAGATCGACCACTTAGCCGAGTTATTTTCTGTCACCACTCAAACCATTCGTCGTGACGTAAACCACTTGTGTGAGCAAGGCCTTGCGCGAAGAGTACACGGAGGCGTGAGCTTACCCACTACGCTCACTAATACTAGCTACCGATTCCGTGCTGGTGTTGAGTCTGAAACTAAAGACAGTATTGCGATGGCAGTTGCCGACGCGATACCTGAAGGTTCAACCGTCATGATGGGGATTGGTACGACCGTCACTCGCATCGCTCAATATTTGTTGGCTAAGCCTGCATTGCGAGTGATCACCAACAACCTGCAAGTCGCTCGTATCCTTGAAGCAAATGAGCAAATTGAAGTGTATTTGGCTGGCGGTTTGTTCAGGCGAGAACACCAAGATATGGTGGGAAGCAGCGTAGTCCACTTCTTTTCCGATTTTGAAGCTGACATTGGCATTTGTGGTTGTGGCTCAGTAACAGACAGCCATTTCGCCATGGAACATGAGCAAGTTGAAGCTGACCTATCCAAGTCGATAATTAACAATAGTCGTGAAAGTTGGCTTGTTGCAGATGCCAGTAAATGGGGACGCTTTGCTGCTCTCAAAGTCGCTCCGCTGGATGACTTTGATCGTATTTATACTAACAAGACACAGTTACCTTCAGAACTAAGCATTCACCTTGTAGAAGATGACGTTCAGCCTTAAACATAAAAAAGCCTAGCATCACAGCTAGGCTTTTAAGTTTAAGAACACAGCTTTTGATTAGTGTTACATACCAACAAAGAAACTGATCACCAACGCGTTAATCAAATCGACAAAGAAGCCACATACTAATGGCACCACGATAAATGCTTGTGGACTTGCACCATAACGATGAGTCACGGCAGTCATGTTAACAATCGCTGTGGCAGTCGAGCCTAGAGTGATACCACCGAAGCCAGAACATATCACCACTGAGTCATAGTTTCTTCCCATCAAGTAATAAACGACAAAGATGGTAAACAGCAGTGAAAGTAGAATCTGGATACTCATGACCACTGAGATGTAGCCAAACAGGCCGTCAAGATCCCAGATACGTAGTCCCATCAATGCCATGGTCAAGAACATGCCCAAACAGATATCAGAGATCATTGCTAAGCCTTTACGGCCTTGCGCGATTTTCTCTTGTGTGCGACGTTTCTTGAACAATGCACGTCCAACGTTGCCGATTAGGATACCTGCGATTAAACAGCTAACGAATAGTGGCAGTTTCAAACCCATTGAGTCGATAACTTCACTCAAGCTGTAACCCAGCATCAGTGTTAAGTTAAGAATCAACCATGCCCATAAAACGCCGTAGTGGCTTAGCTCTGTTTTTGTCTCACTCTCTTGGTATGCACCAACCGTCACCTCTTCTTCATTGGAAGGGCTGACCTTGTGTTTATTGAGAAGGTAATTAGCAATCGGACCACCAATCACACACGCCGCAATCAGACCAACCGTGTTGGAAGCCACACCAAGTTCTAGCGCATTAGCAATACCAAACTCTTCCACGAACATCGGTGCCCACGCCAACGTAGTACCAACACCGCCAATCAAGCTCACTGAACCCGAGAGCAAACCTGCTTTCGCATCCATTCCAAAGCCTGACGCGACAGCCATGCCAACCACGTTTTGCAACACGATAAAAACAGCAGCAAGACATAACAAGATGAACAGCGGTCGCCCACCTTTTATCAGTGTTTTTATATCCGCTTGAAGTCCGATGCCAGCAAAAAAGTAAAGAAGCAAAAAGTCTCTGACATCTAGGCTAAAAGTAATCTGAATTTCAAACAGATAGTAAAGCGCTGCTACCGTTGCAGCACAAACGAAGCCGCCAATAACCGGCTCTGGTAGTGAGTACTTCCTTAATACTTCCGATCGCTCGATCAAACCTTTACCGATAAACAGTAAAGAGATCGCGATGGTAAAGGAGAGCATTGGAGAAACGAGGGTTTCTGTCATGAGGTAATAAATTCCTAGTGGTGAGATTATTCATAATGTTGCTTACCCTTAATAATCAAGATCTAGGCCAAAAAATCAAGTATTTATCGGAGACAAAAACGGCTAATCTGGATCAATTTACGTCAGTATAAATAGAGGAAATAACTACTAAGAAATGATTAAAGAAAGTCATATTAGGGAAGTATGAAGGGAGTGCGGAATATAGGGGCTCTGAAACGAGAAAACCCCAGCATTTCTGCTAGGGTTTTGAATAGTGGTGGAAGGATGGGGATTTGAACCCCAGATACGCTATAAACGTATACTCGCTTTCCAGGCGAGCGCCTTAAGCCACTCAGCCATCCTTCCACAAATTGTGCGTTGAGCTTGTCACTCAACGAGGCGCTACTTTATTGATTCTGCTTGCTTTGGTCAAGGGGCATTCTCAAAAAAAGTGCCTTTTTCAGCTCGTTCGATTACAAATTAACTCATTAGATCAAAAACAAACCAAATTTTATTCTATCGCTACACTTACGCTTGTTGCTTTTCTTAAGCTTGTTGATAGTAGCCTGGAACTCTAAACCATTTACGGCACATATCTAAGAAGTAACCGTAAAGTACGCCCATACCACATGAGATAACTGCATTACTGGTTACCGCGGTCACGATCTGATCGCTTGAAGCACCCACCGCCAACAAAATACCCGCATACACAGGTGATTGGAATAACACGTAAGCCATAAGATCAGACAAGTTCTTCATCAACGAACTTTGTGAAAGTTTTGCACCATTGCGCAAGAACCAATCACGAAAGACACCATAAGGCCATGCGATAGCAATGTTTACCGGAATAGATAACGTTCGTGAAGCAAGAGATTGCTCAAACGTCATTCCAGAGATAAACACTTCTACGATCATGCCAGAGATAAAACAGAAAACTACCATAGCAAATGTATCCGCCGCTGCGTTACGGATACAAAATGGACCACGAGACTTCATTGATGACAAACCTAAAATATATCACTACCTATTTAGTGATTTAGTAACATATAAACAAGGTGTTTTCACACCCTACCAGATAATGTCGCTATTAAATCACAAGATAGGCAGTCATACATTCCAAATTAAAAATTAAGTTGTAAATTAACAACCAAAAACCACTTAAAAAGCAGTCACTTCCACCAAAAAATCATATCAAGGTCAAATAATGGACAATTCGTTGTTTACTTTCTGTAATTAAACAACAACTAGGCCATGGGCAGATTAACAGTAATGATATTAATAACATCTTGAGTAGGAGGGGCACCCTGAGAAACCTGCTCTAAAGCCTTATCCACTTGGTAGGTCAGTTCAGCATTGTTCATAGGTTTGACATGAACACGCAAGCTCTCTAAGGCAAATTGAATTAACTCAAGGTTGTTGTCTTCAAGAGCCACATAAAGTGTTACTAACAACTCTTCAGTATTGTCTTTGTTTCGTAAGTCAGGTTTAGGCAGCGAGCGACTTTGACTCTTTTGCCCATGAAGGTGTGTTTTTGGATTTTTAGCGTTATTGCTTTCTAGCTCATGGTTTTCTGTTCCATGACTTACTCTTTCATCAATAGCTTGATCATCGCTATAGTCGGCACTATCGCTCTGCTCATCATTGCTCTCTTCCTCGTGGAACTGGTAAAGCTTATTCGAATAACGGAATAAAGCATCGTCGAGCTCTCGCTCATCGATTGGTTTTGCAATGATGTAGTCGACACCCGCACCGAGCATACGCTCGCGAGTCTCTTTAAACACATCAGCAGTACAACCAAATATTAAGACGGATGAAACATCGCCAATTAAAGCGCGAATCGCAGTGGTTGATTCCACACCGTCCATCACTGGCATGTGGTTATCCATCAACACCAAATCAAAATGCTCAGCAACGACAGCTTGTATAGCAAGCTCACCGTTTTCTACGCTCTTACATGTGAACCCCTTGCTGCTCATGAAGGTTTCAATGATGACGGTATTGGTTCGGTTATCCTCTACAATCAACACCTTCAAACCGGAGTAATCTAATTTCTTGTGTGGCAAGCTCTCTATCTCACCGGGCTGACACGGTTGAATCTTCAATCGAACATCAAAGCTTGTGCCTATACCCTCTTCGCTGGTGACGGTAATGCTGCCATCCATGAGCTGGGCAATCTTCTTCACAATCGCTAAGCCAAGGCCAGTACCACCAAAACGTCTTGTGGTCGACGACTCTGCCTGTTCGAAAGGTTTGAAAATACGTTTTTGAGCTTCTTTAGAAATACCGATGCCGGTGTCACGAACTCGAATACTCAGATAGGTGTCACTGCCCTCGACGATTTCTTTAAAGTACACCTCAACAAAGCCTCTAGAGGTGAACTTCACGGCATTATTTAATAGGTTAAATAAGATTTGGCGCAGGCGTGCTTTATCCGAGAAGTACCAACGACCCGAAGGCACTTCAGAGTACACTTTGAATTGGAGGCCTTTTTCAGAAGATAAGGTGTAGTAGACACTGTTAATACTGCCGATGATCGAATCCAGAGGGAATCGAGTTTCATCGAGATCCAACCTGCCCTGCTCGATCTTCGAGAAATCCAAGATCTCATTGAGCAGTGTCATCATATGATCGCCTGACTCATATAGGCTCTTCAGGTGCTTCTCTTGTTCAGAATTTAAAGGCGTTTTCAAAAGGATCTGAGCGGTACCCAATACACCATTCATCGGTGTACGGATTTCATGTGACAGGGTCGCGAGGAAAGCCGTTTTAGCATTGGTTGATGCCTGAGCCTTAACCTTTTCCGCTTCGAGGTAGATGGTCTTCTCGTTGAAGGTTTTAATCAAATGGCCAATTTCGTCGTCACTTGAGTATTCCACATCAATGATTTCACCAGCTCTAGAGCCGCCGACCTTAGCGGCAATGTTAGTAATTGGGCTAATCAAGTAGCGATTCAATAAGTAATAACCAGCCATGACACACAGTAGTAACAGCGGAACAATACCGCCCTCAATACTCATGACCTGACGAAACACTTCATCTGCTACACGTGATTTTGAGTTAACCACATCCACTTGCCAGCCAAACTCACCAAATTGATTGCTACTGATATAGATCCCTTCAACCAGATTGAAGTTATGCGAAACCAAGACCTGGTTGAGTTTATCTCTCAGGGTGATACCAAGATTGTACTCTTCTGCGTGGTTTTTAATGAAACCCAGTAACTCTTCGAGCGAGAGATCCACCGTCGCAATACCGGCAAAGGTGCCGTCGTAGTAATAAGGTGACGAAGCCGTAATCATTCGAACATGAGTATAGGGATCGATATAGACATCGCTCCAAGAGATGGTCCCCTGTGGCTTGTCTACAACCGAGGTATACCAATACTCTTCGTGATAAGGGGCGTTTTTAGGATTGTTGTAAGAGAACAGCTGGTCAATCGTGCCATCGTCAGCTTTGTTGAAAAAATAACTGTTTAAGAGCTTGTCGGAATCCAGCGCATAAGGTTCTGGCCAAATACCAGCACTCACGATTGTGTCATCGCTCGCGGCTAACATCGACTTGAATAGCGGGATGACATCTTCACCTTTACGATGTGCCTGAGCAAAACCAACTAAACTATCAACAAAGCCTTGAGAGCTGCTGAGTGGCTCTGTAATCAATGCCGATAACAGTTGCGTGCGCAAGTCGAGGTTTTGCTGTAATTTGGCGCGCACAGGGGATTCTACGACGTAATACGTCACACTACCGACAATGGCAATAAACATAGCAAGGTACAGCCCAAGCGCTACCATGCTTTTTTTCTTAAGAGACGACCGTATCTGCATAATTCTTTTATTGTTTTCTTTTCTGTTAAAACTAGTGTTTATCATCCATGACATCAAGGCTTTTTAGATTGAAGCTTGATTGGCACAAGTTCATTGGTACTATAAGCGCAAATATGTTCCCTTTTACGGTACCTCACTTTGACTTTACAAGATATTCTTGCGCTTCCAGAGTTGGAAGGAAAGCTAATCACAGAACACAAAACCATCGGATTTGTCACTGCAATGGCAGCGGCACCCAATGTGTTAACCCCGCATGAGTGGCTACCGTTCCTTTGGGGTGGCGAAGAAGTCGCTCCTTTTACTGATGGTGAGCAACTTGAAAGCTACATTGAAGTTATCATCGCGCTTTGGAATAAGACACGCCCAGAGCTGATTGAAGGCACTTGGGTTTGGCCTGAAGCTTGTCAGTTGGATGATGAAGAAGTTGTTAACACAGCGGCTCGCGATTTTTGTGAAGGCTTGCTTCAAGGCTGGCAGGTTGCCCGTGATGATTGGGAAACACTGATGCCTGAAGACAGCGAAGACAATGCTCTGGTTGGCGGTGTGCTGCTTTCACTGAGCATGCTTTACGATCCAGAAACCTCAATCGCAACACTTGCTGAACAAGGCATCGAAGGTCTAGAGCAGTTCGAAGAGATCTTTAACGCGGTTCCTGTGATGCTTTGCGGTCTAACGCAGCGTGGCATCGCATTGGCAGAAGCTCAATAATCTCAATAAGTTCTGCAAAAGAATTAAGCTCACTGCTTAACTCGATCAGACAATAACAAAAAGGCTTCTAACGAGGCCTTTTTTAGTTCTGAAGGTAATTGGCTGATTTAAAAGCCTTTCCAATCAAAATGATCAATCCGTTCATCGGCAATATAGAACAGCTTAGTGCCACTGCTGACAACTTGGTCGAGTGCTGGGTTAAGTTCAATACCACTTCCCGTATCAATCGCAATCAAAGTGGCTTGATACTTCTCTTTAAACACAGAGAAAATCGGCGCAACCGTCACTGGTTCAGAATTCTCTGGGTAATAGGTCGAATACTGTGTCATGCCCCGTGTTGAGCTCAATAGCTCTTGGTGAAGCGCACTTGAACCCGGGTCGACCGCAGCTTTAGCCAGCATTTCCGCACCAACAGCAGGAATACATTCGGAGTTAGGACAATGCTTGTGTAGCAAATCGCTCAATGCTTCGTCTTTAAAGTACACCAGAAGATGAGCTTTAGGGTTACGGTTCGCACAGTAAAGCGCCGCAGATAAAGTAATATCATCTTCAGGATTATCAATGAGGATACAACTGGCAGACTCGATGCCGGTTTTTTCCATCTCTTTGCCATCAGTGTAGCTGTTCACTTTAACGAAATTGATTTCGCCGGGTAACGGGTTCTCGATATCTGAACGAGTACATAACACGATTGGTCGCTTGCCCGTTTCTTCATGCTGCAACATACGAATGAGGTGGATGGTTCTTTGCTCATTCCATCCAAGCATCAAAATGTGGTTGTCCACTCTAACTCTCCTTTTTCCTAGCAAGCCCGCTCGCCAATATTCAACACCTTCTGTCGCTACCTTACCCAGCAAGGCCGCGAAAAGACTCAGTCCACCCGGAATCACAAACAATATAACAATCCATTGCCCAGCTTCTGTCGTGGGTGATAAATCACCGTAGCCAACAGTAGAAGCCGTCACGACTAGATAGTAAGCGAACGTGGTAAACGAGCTGGTTAGCGCTGTTTCACCCGCTAAATACAAACTCGACCACGACAGAAATACGTAGCCTAAGAAGGTGAACAGTAAGTTTTTTCCATTCAAAACAAAGATATTTGCTTTGACCCAACGTTTGAGTTGTAACCAGATTATCATTCGAGCCTCAAATCCTTCGATCTTACTTACATGCTAGAAAAAATACCTGATATCAACAAGATGTATCATCAGAAAAAGATACATGACCACAAGATTGATAGTAGCGTTCAATCTCTAGATACAAAAAAACCAGCACTATTGGCTGGTTTTTCGTTGGTTAGATAAAAGAACGACTTACGCGTTACCTTTTACCTGCACATTTAACTGCTCGGCAAAATCTAGCATGCGGTTCAACGGGATAAGAGACTTCACACGTAGTTCGTCAGAAACGAAGATCTCGTGTTGCTCACCACCGTTCTCAAGCGCATTTTCAATCGCTTCAAGGCCGTTCATCGCCATCCAAGGACAGTGAGCACAGCTACGACAAGTTGCACCAGCACCAGCTGTTGGCGCTTCAATCAGTTCTTTTTCAGGAACCAATTGCTGCATCTTGAAGAAGATACCTTTATCAGTCGCAACAATCATCTGTGGATGAGGAAGCTCTTTCGCCTTCTTAATCAGTTGGCTTGTTGAACCTACAGCGTCAGCCAGTTCAACCACACTTGCTGGTGATTCTGGGTGAACCAAAAT
The DNA here is from genome assembly GCF_022397895.1 of Vibrio sp. Isolate33. Lineage (NCBI taxonomy): Bacteria > Pseudomonadati > Pseudomonadota > Gammaproteobacteria > Vibrionales > Vibrionaceae > Vibrio > Vibrio sp. Isolate33. Next base: position 60,390 of record NZ_JAKEUP010000016.1, on the reverse strand, counting down.
AGCCGCTTCTGGGTATACCGATTTCATTTTCTTCAAAGCATCAGCTGAGAACTCATCATGAACGATACACTCACCTTGCCAAAGCAACATGTCAGCGCCAGTTTGATTTGCGATGTAAGAACCTAGGTGACGGTCTGGGCCCCAAATAATTGGTTTGCCTTCAGCGTCTAGGCTTTCTACGATTTCTAAAGCGATACTCGACGTAACCACCCAGTCTGCACGAGCTTTAACAGCCGCAGAGGTGTTCGCGTATACAACCACTGTGTGGTCAGGGTGAGCATCACAAAATTCTGTGAATTTATCAGCAGGACAACCAAGGTCAAGTGAACATTCAGCTTCAAGTGTTGGCATTAGAATGCGTTTTTCAGGAGTAAGGATCTTTGCAGACTCACCCATGAAACGAACACCAGCGATGATCAAAGTGCTTGCTGAGTGACGGTTACCGAATTTAGCCATTTCTAATGAATCGCCAACGAAACCACCAGTTTCTTCTGCCAGAGCCTGAATTTCAGGGTCTGTGTAGTAGTGTGCAATTAGAACTGCATCTTTTTCTTGAAGTAGTTTTTTGATGTTTGCGATGTGGGCCTGTTTCTGAGCGTCGCTCAATGGAACTGGCTTAGGCGGAAACGGGTAAACTGTATCGATTTTATCTAGTATATGGCTCATTGCTCTTGCTCTACGCAACTTCTTCCGAGAATCCGAGTATTCTACACAGGACAGCGATTGGGATCAAAAAGGATTGGTTGTAAGCAAGTACAGATAAGTATTAGAGAGGGTATAAAAAAGAGGCGCCTAAGCACCCCTATTTTGTTTTATAAGTGGGTTTTAGCCACTTTTGCCGAAGCACTATTTGGGTACTCGGTCACGACTTGTTGGTAATATTTCTTAGCTTGCGTCGCGTTATTGTTGCGCGCAGCTATGTCACCAAGCTTAACCAGTGCATCTGCTCGCTTGTTTGAGTCTTTGTACGACACAACAGCGGCAAAGCTCTTCACAGCTTCTTTATCTTGCTTTTTAGCGAAATAAAGCTGACCTAACCAGTAATGTGAGTTAGGAGTGAAGGTTGAATCTGGGAAGTCTTTTTGAAACTTTTGGAATGCGGCAATCGCACCCGTGTAGTCTCGTTGCTTTAGAATCATATCTACAGCATTTTGATAAGCAGTTTGCTCATCGACATCAGTACTGAACGTACCAGAAGCATCTTTAGAGCCTTCGCTCGCTGCCACTGCTACCGTTGCGGTTCCTGCTGCTTTCACCTCGCCTCTTACACGATCCAGTTCAATGAACAGTTCACGTTGGCGCTCTAGCATTTGCTTCATATCGTAGCTGTTTCGTTCCAGCTCACCACGAAGTTCACTGATTTCCAGTGACATGTCGTCGATTTGCTGTTGCATTTGAAGCTGAACAAGGTTGCGATTTTGAAGCAGGCGTTCTAAACGCTCAATATCTGATTCGTTAGATGCAGACGCTGCTCGAGAGGAAGATGATGAATTGGTTGCGGTGCTATTGAGATCGGATACTGGAGCTGGTGCAGCGAACGATGTGTTCGCTGCACTTGCCAGTAACGAAAGCAAAATGACTCGCTTTGTGTTACTGAACATGAGGCAATTCCTCAATTATATAGTCTACTAAAATTAGTAAACTAGTACTGCGCGACGGTTTTTAGCGTACACATCTTCAGATTGACCTAGAAGAAGTGGCTTCTCTTCACCGTAGCTTACGATAGAGATTTGGTCTGCTTGAACACCTAGAGCTTGTAGGTATTTCGCTACAGCTTGTGCACGACGCTCGCCAAGTGCGATGTTGTACTCAGGAGTACCGCGCTCATCAGCGTGACCTTCGATAGTAACGTTCATGTCAACGTTCTTAACTAGGTAAGCTGCGTGAGCTGCTAGCATTTCTTCGTAATCGCCAGCGATAGTAGAGTTATCGAATGCGAAGTAGATTGTTTGAGTTTCACGTAGCGCTTGCTCTTTAAGCTCTTGCTCAGACAGTTGACCGTTAGCGTCAATTGGCGTTACAACAGTTGTGTCTACGTTGCCTTCTGAACCTGAAGTTGTTTGGTTGCTTTCAGTACCAGATGTTGCAGATGTTGCTTCATCAGTTGAGCTACATGCCGTTACTGCCATCACTGGTAGTGCAATCATCAAGCCTTTAAGAACTTTGTTAAGTTGCATCTTTTTTTCCTTACGTTATCAAACTTAGTTTCTACAGCGACTAAGTGCTATAGATAGTTAAACGCCACAATAGTTAACACTATCAATAGCTAATAGAATGTATCACTTAAACTAGAGGAACGGTGACCATGCAGGCGCTCTTACACGTCCGTTGGTTGCCGGTAATCTAGCTTTGAAACGGCCATCGATAGAAACCATCGATAGTACGTTTGTCTTGTTGTAAATAGAGCTATAGATAACCATACCTCCATTCGGTGCAATACTTGGAGATTCGTCTAACAATGTTTTTGTTAGTACCTGAACCGCACCTGTTTCCAAATCCTGCTTAGCCAAGTTAAAGCCTGAGTTGCTACGATTTACCATGATTAGGAATCGTCCATCAGGTGTGATCTGGCCACCTAAGTTTTGGCTACCTTGCCAAGTAATACGAGAAGTCGAATTATTTGACAAATTTACATTATAAATCTGTGGTTTACCACCACGATCCGATGTGAAAATTAGAGACTTGCCATCTGGGTGCCAGAATGGTTCAGTATTGTTCGAACGGCCGCGGGTAATTTGAGTCAGCTTACGGCTAGCAAGGTCAAGTGTGTACACCTGAAGGCTGCCCGTTTTCGACAATACCAATGCCAATGTTTTACCATCTGGCGAGAATCTTGGCGCACCATTGTGACGAGGGTATGACGTCACTTTCTCACGTTCACCGGTGTAAATATTCATGATGAATATTTCAGCTTGGCCATTCTGGAAGCTCACATAAGCCAGCTTTTTACCATCTGGTGACCATGCAGGTGACATTAGAGGCTGCTTAGAACGAAGCACTAAACGCTCGTTAAAGCCATCGTAGTCTGCAACACGAAGTTGGTACGGGTACTTGTCTTTGTCGTTCACTACCACGTAAGAGATGCGAGTTAAGAACGCGCCTTTCTCACCAGTTAGCTCTTCATACACTAAGTCTGAGATTCGGTGTGCGTACTCTCTCAAGCGTTTGCCTGGAACCGTAGCCTTCTTGTTGAACAACACGTGATCTTTAGAAAGAACCAATTGGCCTTCATCGCTTAGTGCACGGCTTTGTCCTTTGGTCAGTTGACCACGAACAATGTCGATCAATTGGTAATTCACCACATACTGCCCTTCGGCATTTTTGGTGATGCTACCGGTAAGTAATGAGTCAACACCTAGGTTGGTCCAAGCATCAAAATTCACCTCAGTTTCACTGTAAGGCGTTTGAGGCATTTTGCTTGTCGCAACTGGGCTGAATTTACCACTACGTTGTAAGTCAGAAGCAATAACTGCTGATACATCATGTGGTAGCGGCTCTGCGCCTTCCCAGCGGAAAGGTACAATAGCGATAGGTCGTGCAGAGTTAATGCCGTCTGTAATAACCAGCTCCAGCGCCGCATGTGCAAACTGGCTGCTTGTCGCTATTACAAAAACAAAACTCAGTAATAGTTTTTTTAACACAAGTTCGTCCTTTTACTCTGGTGATACAGTTAAGTTAATGTCTTTCAGTGATTTCACGATGTCAGGGTCTTTAGGCAATGGATAAGATTGCACTTGTGCCACCGCACGCTTGGTTGCTGCGCACAAACGGCTATCGCCATCCAAGATACTTAAGCTACCCAAAATAGCATTTGATCCCGTTGGAATAAGCTTCAAGTTCACTCGGCACGAGCGCCCTCTGTAGCTGTCTTCTAACAATAGGTTCTGCTGAATTAGTTGGGTATAAATAGCGCCGTAACGCTGTGCTTCATCACTAATAAATTGTTGTCTTGCCGAAGAGTTTTGAGTCGCTTCAGTTTCAAGGCCAGCAAAAATGTCATTCAATGCTGCTTCTTGCTGTTTACGCTCTTTTTCCGCTCTTGCTGCCGCTTCTTTCGCCTTTCGGGCTTTCTCTGCTGCAGCGGCGGCTTCTTTCTCTTTCGCTATACGTTGCTTCTCAGCACGCTCAGCGGCTTCTTTTTCTTTACGCGCTTTTTCAGCAGCTTGTTGCGCGGCTTTTTCTTTTGCCACGCGTTCTTGTTCAGCTTTCGCGATAGCAGCTTCTTTGGCTTTACGCTCATTTTCAGCTTTCACCAACGCCGCTTCTTTCAACTTGCGGTCAGCTTCGGCTTTAGCGGCTTTCTTTTGTTCTTGCTGTAAACGCGCTTCTTCAGCTTTGCGTTTCTTCTCGTTCTCGACACGTCGTTTTTCAGCCTCTCGAGCGGCTTTTGCATCCTTCGCTTGTTGCTCTTTTAGCTTACGGATGTTTTCTTCTTCCGCTTTACGATTTTTTTCAAGTCGTTCGCTTTCACGTCTGAGCTTGTCTAGACGTTCTTGCTCTTTCTTGCTCGCGGCTTCTCGTTGTTGACGAATCTGTTGAGCTTGTTGGCGAACCAACTGAGGATCAATCACCACAGCTTGAACCATTTGGCCTGTCGGCTTAGGTTCTGACATCGTGAAATCCGCTCCCCAAATGAGCGCAACGAATAGAATGACGTGCAGCCCAAGTGAAATAAGAAGCGGTTTTCTGAAACTATTGGATTTTTTATTAGTCGCTTTCATGAATGCTACGGAGCTATTCCCTTATATCCGTTAAAAGGCCAACCTTTGGCACACCTGCACGGCTTAATTCATCAAGTAATAAAACCACTTCAGCGTAAGGCGTTGCGGCATCACCGCCAACCGCCACTGGAGAATTCGGCTTCAAAGACAACTCAGCTTTCACTCGGACGATAATATCTTCCATGGATAAACCACGTTGTACTTCTTCGTCATTCACACTCAAACCAAGCTCACCGTCTTTGTTCACTTCAACGATAATAAAGCTCGCGTTGTCGTCACCCAAAAGATCTTGTGCAGACTTAGCCGTTGAAGCCTGAGGCAATTCAACGTCGACACCTTGAGTCACGAACGGTGAAGTCACCATAAAAATGATCAGCAAAACAAGCATAACGTCGATGTAAGGTACAACGTTAATCTCTGCTGTCATTTTACGTTTTTTAGGTTGGTATCCAGCCATCTATTATTCCCTGCCAGCCATCGCTTGACGGTGAAGAATGCTGTGGAACTCTTCAGAGAAAGTTGCGTAGTTGTGTTCTAACTTACCTACTCGGCTGCTGAAGCGGTTGTACGCCATTACTGCCGGGATTGCGGCGAACAGACCCATTGCCGTGGCAATAAGTGCTTCTGCAATACCAGGAGCAACCATAGCAAGTGTCGCTTGCTTCACTTCACCTAAAGCGATGAATGAGTGCATGATGCCCCAAACCGTACCAAATAGGCCGATGTAAGGGCTGATAGAACCGACTGTCGCTAAGAAAGGTAAGTTTGTTTCTAGTTCGTCGACTTCGCGAGCTACGGCAACGCGCATTGCACGGCCAGTACCTTCCATGATGAAGTCAGGAGACGTTGCGTTTGATTTACGAAGGCGAGCAAATTCAGTGAATCCTGCGTAGAAAATCTCTTCGGTACCAGAAAGCTCATCTTTGCGCTTATTGCTCTCTTGATACAATTTAGCCAGATCAACACCAGACCAGAACTTATCTTCAAACACTTCAGTTTGTTTAGAAGCTTGAGATAACACTTTACTTCTTTTTATGATCATCGCCCAAGACACAACAGACATGCCCATAAGAGTCAGCATGACCATCTTCACTAGTAAACTAGCTTCTAAAATTAGGCCTAAGATTGAGATTTCAGCAGTCACTATTCGTTAGCTCCGTAAGAATAAATGTTGGCATTGCCTTTGGTTTCATTTTTTGATTGTCGATACATGCTACCTTAACCATTGCTTTACACAATGCTTTGCCATCAGGATTTACGATCTCTTGACAGAAGACCAAGGTAGCTCGCTTCAACTCGTAAATATTTGTAATGACTTGTAAAGAATCATCAAGGCGCGCGCCTTGAATAAAATCTATGTCCATATGTCGGACTACAAAACCGATGTTTTGTTCTAATAATACCTGCTGAGAAACGCCAATTGAGCGCAACATCTCAGTTCGAGCGCGTTCAAAAAATTTGAGATAGTTAGAATGGTACACCACGCCACCGGCATCGGTGTCTTCGTAATATACGGTTACTGGCCACGTAAACGGCTTCGATAATCCCTGCAAATTGATTCCACAACCCTAAAACGGTAAAGAGATTACTATAACCTAACTCATTATCATTAATAGTATATGGCAGTGAATTTTTTGAGTTTAGAGACGAAAAAAAAGGCCATCTGTATAAGATGACCTCTTTTTGACTAAAAACCCAACAGTTACCTAGGTTTACTTTGTTATAAACCTAATTCATAACCTTATTTAGATAAGGCGCAGCACCGTTAGGTAGAGCAAAATTGTGAGCGAAACGTACGGGCTAAACAGCAGCTGCCACATCCAAGCTCTTGGCTTAAATCCGATACCGTAAACCATGCTTGAGCATACTGCCCAGATAAACATTGGCCCGATGATCGCGTTAAAGCCACCGATGCTTGTCGCATACGCTTCAGGATCCCACATTACCAAACCAACATGCATGAAACCCAATACTAGAGATAAAGCTCTTAACAGAGTCTTGTCCATTGGTTGATGCAGCTTAGCAACTTGCTCTGCGAGATTACTCACTGTCTTTGTCCATCATTTCTGAATGCTCTAGCCATAGAGCATTGATGATGCCGAATGCACATGCTAGAAGTACACCCAAAATCCATGCGAAATACCACATAAAATTTCTCCTAAGTTATTTCACTTCTAGCTTAGTAAGCTGAAACGTCGTTATCTTCGATGTGTTTCTTATCTAGGCGACCGAACATTTTGTAGTATGTCCAAGTTGTGTAGCCAAGAATCACAGGAACCATTACCGCCGCAACTGCAGTCATAAGACCAAGCGTTAGCTCACTCGCTGTTGAATCCCACATAGTCAAACTATGGTTAGGATTCAGGCTTGATGGCATTACGAATGGGAACATTGCAAAACCAGCCGTTAGAATAACACCAGCGTTAGATAGGCTTGAGAACAAGAATGCGAAACCACCACGCTCAAAGCGAGATGCAATCACAGCAAGCAGTGGCATTACCACACCAAGAATCGGCGCAGCCCACATTGCTGGATAGGTTTCGAAGTTTGTCATCCAAGCACCAACTTGAAGTGATACTTCTTTGTTTAGTGGGTTTGAATCAGCAAACGTATCGATAGTGCTTGTAATCACATAGCCTTCGATAGATTGAACCCAGAAACCACCAATAACGAACAGAGCAATAGCAATTAGGCCAGTGATCTGAGCAACGTTACGTGCACGGTTGTGCAGTTCTTCTGTTGTCTTCATTTGAAGCCATGTTGCACCTTGCATCACGAACAACATTAGAGCCAACACACCACATAGCAATGCAAATGGGTTTAGCAGAGCAAAGAACGTACCGTGGTACTTAGACATCATCAGGTCGTTTAGGTCAAATGGAACACCTTGCATTAGGTTACCAAATGCTACACCGAAGATGATTGGCGGAACTGTGCCACTGAAGCAAAGTGCGTAGTCCCAAGCCTTACGCCATTTTGGCTCTTCAATCTTTGAACGGTAATCAAGAGCAAGTGGACGTAGCCAAAGTGCTGCTAGCGTCACGTACATTGCAAAGTAGAAACCAGAGAAAGACGTCGCGTAAACCAGTGGCCATGCAGCGAACAATGCACCACCAGCCGTAATTAGCCATACTTGGTTGCCATCCCAGTGAGGGGCAATAGTATTCAGCATAATACGACGTTCAGTGTCGCTCTTACCGATAACAGGTGACAGAGCTGCAACACCCATATCAAAGCCATCAGTTACGGCGAAACCAACCAGTAGAACACCGATCAATACCCACCAAATAAGTCGTAAGCTTTCGTAATCAAACATAATATTCCCTCACTTATACTTCAACTGAACGGCTAACTTTGTCTTCAACAGAGTTATCGTTTTGTTCGAAGTGGTAACGGCCTGTCTTCAAGCTACTTGGACCTTTACGTGCGAATTTCAGCATTAGGTAAACTTCAGCAATCAAGAACACTGTGTACAGTGCAAGGATAGCGAATAGAGAAGTCCAAAGCTGTTCGATAGTTAGTGCTGATGCAGCAACGTTAACCGGTAGGATTTCACCAACCGCCCATGGTTGACGACCAAACTCAGCAACGAACCAACCTGCTTCAATCGCAATCCAAGGCAGTGGGATTGAGAATAGCGCAGCTTTAAGTACCCATGGTTTCTGTTCGATCTTCTGACGACACGTTTGAACAAACGCAGCACCGAATACGAATAACATGATGAAGCCACAAGCAACCATCAGACGGAATGACCAGAATAGAGGCCAAACTGTTGGGATAGAATCATCCGCAGCCATTTGGATTTGGTCTTCTGTTGCATCAACAACTTCGTCTGTGTAGCGTTTAAGAAGTAGACCGTAACCTAGGTCACCTTTCACTTCGTCGAAAGCAGCCATGTTTTCTTCAGACTTGTCGCCTGCACGTAGCTTTTCAAGCAATTCGTACGCGTACATACCCGTGCGGATACGATCAACGTGGTCATCACGTAGGTCACGCAGGCCCGTTACTTCTTTATCGAAAGAACGTGTTGCGATGATACCCATTACGTAAGGGATTTTAATTGCGTAGTCAGTATTCATTGTTTCTTGGTTTGGAATACCAAAAACAGTAAATGCTGCTGGTGCTTCTTCAGTGTGCCATTCTGCTTCTACAGCAGCGAGCTTCACTTTTTGAACTTCACCAAGCTCGTAACCAGATTCATCACCTAGTACGATTACTGACAGGATCGCCGCCATACCGAAAGATGCTGCAATCGCGAAAGAGCGACGAGCAAAGGCAAGGTCACGACCTTTAAGAATGTAGTATGAGCTGATACCAAGGATGAACATTGCACCCGTTGTGTAACCAGACGCTACTGTGTGTACGAATTTAACTTGTGCTACTGGGTTTAGTACAACTTCAGCGAAGCTCACCATCTCCATACGCATGGTTTCAAAGTTAAATTCCGCACCCACTGGGTTTTGCATCCAGCCGTTTGCTACCAAGATCCAAAGCGCTGAGAAGTTAGAGCCAAGTGCTACTAACCAAGTTACCGCTAAGTGTTGACGCTTTGACAGTCTGTCCCAACCGAAGAAGAATAGGCCAACAAAAGTAGACTCTAGGAAGAATGCAACAAGCGCTTCGATAGCTAGCGGAGCACCAAAGATGTCGCCAACATAGTGAGAATAGTAAGACCAGTTAGTACCAAACTGGAACTCCATGGTTAAGCCTGTCGCTACACCAAGAGCAAAGTTAATACCAAACAATTTACCCCAGAACTTGGTCATGTCCTTGTAAATTTGCTTGCCAGTCATTACATAAACTGACTCCATAATGGCAAGTAGAAATGCCATACCTAAAGTCAGTGGAACAAATAGGAAGTGATACATCGCTGTAAATGCAAACTGCAATCGCGACAGATCAACAACATCAATCATGGTAACTCCTTTGTGTCGGCTGAATGACACTTGTGTGATTATTCACCTCAAAAATCCATGTTAAAACAATTTATGTAATTGTTATTACAAATTGAAATTTGTAGCAAAAACGTACCGTTATAGTTAGATTATTGTTAAGCATGAGCTAATATAGCTGGCGCTAATATTACTGGTAAAATCAGTATGTTTCAAAAGGTTTATGGGAGAACCCTGCGTTGATTTGTATCAAATTTATTCGAGCAAATTAGAGTTATTTTTGTACAATTATGATTAAAATCACACCAATTATGCTTGTCTTAATAACAGCGCATGATATCTGTGACAAATGCTCAGCACCACCTCAACATACGAATTACAACTACCTATAAAGTATTAACAAAAAATATGACAACTTATTTCATTTTCTGTTATCCAAATCAAACCTGAAATCAAAGTTTTCATTTTTGAAGCGCCCTTTTCGACCTTTTTATCGACTCGCTCAAAGAGTTGTTATTCAGTAAAAAGCAAAAAATCCCAGTGCTTATGCAACTGGGATCTTTTAAAATGAATAATTTAACGATTAGAAGGTTTATCTATTCCAAAGTGTAAATACGCTCTGTCGGTCGCGATTCGGCCTCTTGGCGTTCTTTGTAGATAACCTTGCTGTATCAAGTAAGGCTCTAACACATCTTCAATGGTGTCTCTCTCTTCACCAATCGCGGCTGCCATGTTGTCGATACCTACTGGACCACCACCAAACTTCTCCATAATTGCGAGCAGAAGCTTTCTATCCATGTAGTCGAAACCTTTAGCATCGACATCCAACATGTTAAGTGCTTTATCGGCAACCTCTGGACAAATATGGCCATCCCCTTTCACTTCCGCATAGTCGCGAACGCGGCGCAGTAAACGGTTAGCAATACGAGGTGTGCCACGAGCACGGCGAGCAACTTCCAATGCGCCTTCAGATTCCATAGATAAACCTAAGCAATCGGCACTGCGTTGAACGATGTTTTGCAGGTCTTCAACTTTGTAGTACTCAAGACGCTGGGTAATACCAAAACGGTCACGCAGCGGAGACGTCAGAGAACCAGCACGAGTCGTCGCGCCAATCAGAGTAAAAGGTGGAAGGTCGATCTTGATTGAGCGTGCCGCAGGGCCTTCACCGATCATGATGTCCAGTTGGTAATCTTCCATCGCTGGATACAACACCTCTTCAACCACAGGGCTTAAACGGTGGATCTCATCGATGAACAGCACATCATTTTCTTCAAGGTTGGTCAGCAATGCCGCCAAGTCCCCTGCTTTTTCTAATACAGGCCCTGAAGTGGTACGAATGTTAACGTCCATTTCATTGGCAACGATGTTCGCCAAGGTAGTTTTACCCAAGCCTGGAGGACCAAATATCAACAGATGATCGAGCGCCTCATTACGAAGTTGAGCTGCTTTAATGAAAATTTCCATCTGACCACGAACGTGATCCTGACCTTGATAGTCGGCTAATGCTTTCGGTCGTATCGCGCGGTCAATAACATCTTCATCTTTAAAGACCGGATTATCAGGAGCAATGAGGCGATCAGCTTCAATCATAGAGGGTTCCAATTTAAGAGTGTTAACTCTGTTATCTTTAATTCTTGCTTAGTCGCTCACCAATAGTGAAGCACATGAATACTAAGCATATTCTAACGAGATCGTACTCGCTAGAGATTAACGCGATGCAGCACAGAGCTTACATCGCGATTTCAGTGTTGGTTTTAATTAAACCATCGACTTCAAGGCATCACGAATCAGTTGTTCGCTTGTCATGCCTTCTTTAGCCACTTGAGAAACAACCTTAGAAGCTTGAGTCGGCTTGTAGCCTAATGCAAGTAGTGCACTTACCGCTTCTTCTTCAGCGTCGTGAACGGTTGGCATAGAGTCAATCGGTGCTGCATCCGTTGCAGGCGTAAATAGATCACCTGCACCCCACCCTTTCAGGCGGTCTTTCATTTCAACAACAAGACGCTCGGCCGTTTTCTTACCAACACCCGGTAATTTCACTAGCGTAGAAATATCTTCACGTTCAACACTCTGAACAAACTGGCTCGCCGTCATACCTGAAAGGATGCCAAGGCCAAGTTTAGGGCCAACACCGTTCGCTTTGATTACTTCACGGAACAGCGCGCGTTCTTTTACTGTGTTGAAGCCGTAAAGCAGTTGTGCATCTTCACGAACAACAAAGTGAGTGTAGATAATTGCCTCTTCGCCAACGTTTGGTAATTCATAAAAACAGCTCATTGGCATTTGAACTTCATAGCCAACGCCACTCACTTCAATTAATAACTCTGGTGGCTGTTTTTCTATTAATGTACCGCGTAGACGTCCGATCACAATTCACTCTCTTGATGGAATATAATTTGAGGGACAGAATATAAAAGAACTGGATGCTTATCCAGTTCTTTGTGTTTATTCATGTGATTTATTTACGCTTGTTTGGCTTGTGAAACCACGTTATTTAAGCTTTCGACCAGCTCTTTGACAGAGGTAACGTGTCCTGTGAGTTCAGAACCATAATTAGCCACTAAGCCTGAAACAGATTTAGTTTCCGCGACACTTTGCGCCACTTCTGAACTCGCGAGATCGAGCTCTTTCAAGGAATTCATCTGCATCGCCATAATGTTGGTCAGCTGATTCACATCAGTCGAGATAGTTTGCACCTCTGAGATGATGCCATTCATCTCATTCGCCGTGGTTTCAATAATCGCTCGACCATGCTCCACTTCGTCTTTACTGCGATCCAACAAGGTTCGAATCTCTATTGCGGAGTGACTGCTTTTCGCCGATAACTCCCTCACTTGGTCAGCGACTACCGCAAAGCCTCTTCCCTGTTCACCTGCGCGAGCCGCTTCTATTGCCGCGTTTAATGCCAACAAGTTAGTTTGTTCCGCTACTGAAGTAATCAAATCGGCGACCTTCATGATCTCTTGATTACTTTGAATGATCTGAGTGATTGCACTGGTTGAAGCCTCTAATGACTCAGAGCTCTTTTGCGCTTTAGTGCCCACCGCTTCACTGCGCTCTTTCAGTTCACCGACAAATGAGTTGGATTCTTCGATACCTTGGGTCATTTGGTGCAATTGTTGGCTCATCTGTTCTGCGGCACTTGCTTGAGATTCACAGTTGATGTTCAGCACTTCAACTTGGGAATGTAAGTCTCGCGACTGTTGGTCTAGATGCACAGACACCCCCTGTAAGCTTTCAGAGTTAGAATTAGCTTGGTCTAGCACAACCGATAGTCGCCCTTCACTTTGAGTCGCTTGATTGGCAATCTGTTGGCTTTCTGAAATCGCTTCTTCGGCCATTTCGATTGCCACTTCTTTTTGCTTGGCAGTAAACGCTTGAGCAATGCAAATCACCACCAGCGGCATGATCACACCAGACCAGGTTTCAACCACCACCGCTTCCGGAGTAAGTACTAACTGCGGAAATTCAAAACCATCAAGATGAGCCGACGTCATCACCAATGACACACCAATCACCAACCCACTCCATACCAAGGCGACAATGCGTGTTCCTGACAAGAAAAAAGCGACCACTAACAAAGGCACCCAATAAGCCTGTGTCGATGCCACCACACCACCGCTTTGGTAGATGATATTCAGCGCGTGCACTGCCATCCCTACAAAGCCAAAATTGAGTGCAAGGCTGGGTTTACTGGTAACACGCAACAGCAGTGCGGAGATCAGTTCAAACACGATAAGGAATACAGATGTGGCGATCAGGAGTTGCTCTTCGTGCTTTGTCCATTTGATTAAGCTGTAGACACCCACAAAGAAGGCGATAAAGGTAAAGAGTAATAAGATATCGGCTTGTCTGACTTCGTTGTTACTCCACCCATTACTTTTGGGTAAAAACAGCGCACGCCACAGCTTTATAGGGTTCATCAGTGATCATCCTTGATTAACTTGTTAGACCTCCGACCAATGTTAATAACATGTTAAATGATACGCAATGTTATTATTTGGTTTGTGTTCGAAAGATCTCATTTCATCAAGGATTTAGCTGCGTAGTGTTTTGATATGAGCCAAACAGGGCGTGAGGCTCATCAGTAGAATTGGTTTAAAATACTGTATGTAGGAGCTAACAGAAGAATGGGAATTAACGGTAACGCCCTTTTCTTGCGCCTGTCGCCTTACCCGCCAGTGCAATCAAGGTTTTGTTGGTGTTAGCGTGAGTGATCGCTACGCCCAGAGCATCTGCCGCATCGGCCTGTGGTTTAGCAGGTAACTTAAGCATACTCATCACCATGTTCTGAACCATAGACTTGTCTGCACCACCATTACCTGTCACCGCTTGCTTAATTAAACGAGCCGCGTATTCATGAACAGGCAGATCCGCATTTACAGCCGCTACGATCGCACTGCCACGAGCCTGACCAAGCTTAAGTGCCGAGTCCGCATTCTTCGCCATGAAGACCTGCTCTATCGCAAACACATCTGGTTGGAACTGAGTAATGATTTCGCTCACACCTGCATAGATCTGCTTGAGTCGACCCGGTAACTCTTTTTCTGAGGTGCGAATGCAACCACTCCCTAAGTAATATAGGTGGCGGCCATTTTGACGAATAACACCGTAACCGGTAATGCGTGAGCCAGGGTCAATCCCTAAGATAATAGACATAACTTCAAATACTGATTATTTATACATGCTTTATGAGCTTAGTATATCGAACGCAAAAAAAAATGCCCGTCAAATTAACGGGCATTTTATTGTTCTACTGCGAAACTGAGTTCTAAAAAGCTAAGTTCTAAAAAAAATAAGCTCTTTAGAAAGTTAGGCTAATCGTTTGATTAGTCTTCTTTCTTCGCTAGTTTAACTGCGATTGCTAGCTCTTCCAGTGATGCTGGGTTCGCTAGGCTTGGCGCGTCTGTTAGTAGACATGCTGCAGCTGTTGTTTTCGGGAATGCGATAACGTCACGGATGTTCTCTGTACCACAAAGTAGCATAGCTAGACGGTCAAGACCGAATGCTAGACCAGCGTGTGGTGGAGTACCGTATTGAAGAGCATCTAGTAGGAAGCCGAACTTCTCTTGTTGCTCTTGTGCTTCGATACCTAGGATACCGAATACAGCCGTTTGCATTTCTGCATTGTGAATACGTACAGAACCGCCGCCAACTTCGTAGCCGTTGATTACCATATCGTATGCATCAGAGTTTGCTGCTGCAGGGTTCGCTTTTAGCTCTTCCGCGTTCACACCTAGTGGCGATGTGAATGGGTGGTGCATTGCGTGTAGGTTACCTTCGCCGTCTTCTTCGAACATTGGGAAGTCAACAACCCACAATGGAGCCCATGCAGATGTGTCTGTTAGCTCTAGATCAGTACCAAGTTTAAGACGAAGTGCGCCCATTGCTTCAGCAACGATGCCCGCTTTGTCTGCGCCGAACAGAATGATATCGCCAGATTCAGCTTGAGTGCGATCTAGAATACCGTTGATTACGTCTTCACTTAGGAATTTAGCAACTGGAGATTGAATACCTTCCATGCCTGCAGCACGGTCGTTAACCTTCATCCAAGCTAGGCCTTTCGCGCCGTAGATGTTTACGTGTTCTGCGTAACCGTCGATTTGCTTACGAGTTAGCTTAGCACCACCTGGTACACGGATAACCGCTACACGACCTTTTTCGTCGTTAGCAGGGCCTGAGAATACTTTGAACTCAACATCTTTAACTAAGTCAGCAACGTCAACTAGCTCTAGTGGGTTACGTAGATCTGGCTTATCAGAACCGAAACGACGAATCGCTTCAGAGAAAGGCATTACTGGGAATTGACCAAGTTCAACATCTAGAAGCTCTTTCCACATATCGTGAACTAGCTTTTCAGTGATGTTACGTACTTCTTGAGAAGACATGAACGATGTTTCGATATCGATCTGAGTAAATTCAGGCTGACGGTCAGCACGTAAATCTTCATCACGGAAACATTTAACGATTTGGTAGTAACGGTCAAAACCAGACATCATCAGCAGTTGCTTGAACAGCTGAGGAGATTGAGGAAGCGCGTAGAAGCTGCCTTTATGAACACGGCTTGGTACTAAGTAGTCACGAGCACCTTCTGGCGTCGCTTTAGTTAGTACTGGCGTTTCGATGTCTAGGAACAGGTTCTCATCAAGGAAACGACGAACGAAGCTAGAAGCACGTGCACGAAGCTTGATACGGTCGCTCATTTCTGGACGACGAAGATCGATGTAACGGTACTTAAGACGTTGCTCTTCAGAGTTTGTTTGGTTGAAGTCTAGTGGAAGCGCTTCTGAACGGTTGATGATCTCTAGACCAGTCGCGTAAAGCTCTACTTCACCAGTAGCCATGTCTTTATTTACTTGGCTGTCAGGACGAACACGTACTTCACCAGTAAATTTGATACAGAATTCATTACGCAGTTGGTTAGCGATCAGGAAGATATCTTTCATATCTGGATCGACAACAACCTGAACGATGCCTTCACGATCACGCATATCAATAAAGATAAGACCGCCTAAATCACGGCGACGGTTTACCCAGCCGCACAATTCTACAGTTTGTCCCGCCAGGGACTTGTTCAGGTTACCACAGTAATGGGTACGCATAATGAATTTCCCAATCTCTTAATTATTTACTAATTTCCAAGCTGTCAGTGGTCATTCCACACAACAGAGCAAAGAAACATTTATACGCGGAAACTCGGTTAAAATCGACCTTCCACATTCGAATTTATTGTGTTTTATCTGGCTTTGCTGCTTTTTAGCCCACCAAGTGCGCAAAGATTCATCAAAACCGAAAAAATTGCGATAATTATATCTCGAAAGTACCTTAATCAGCAAAACTCTCGTAAAGTAGATTTTCGTTTCGATTAAAAGCAGTAATGTGATGACTAATGGTGCAAAAACGATGGACACTTTACCTTTAAGACTTGGATTAACCATGTGGTCTCATTCTGAGTGGCAAAGTCAGTTCTACGGTAAAGGCACCAAACCCGCAGAACGCCTTGAAAAGTACACTCAAGTTTTCCATACCGTAGAGGGCAATACGACCTTCTACGCGACGCCGAGTATGACTACAGTGCATAACTGGAAAGCGGCAAGCCACGATGACTTCAGGTTCACCTTTAAACTACCCAAGTTCATCACGCACCAGCAACAACTGAGACACTGCCAAGCCGAACTCAAAGAGTTCTTAATGACCATGTCACCGTTGCATGATCGCATTGGTCAATGGACGATTCAGCTACCACACAGTTTTGAACCGAGCATGCTCCCTGCCCTGCAAAAGTTTTGTACTTTGTTTCCAAAAGACATGCAGTTGGGTGTTGAAGTTCGCCACTTGGGTTTCTTTGACAAAGGTGACGACGAAAAGCGTTTCAATCAATGGCTGGTTGAAGAAGGTATCAATCGCATTATTATGGATAGCCGCCCCGTTTTTTCCGCGCCGCCAACCACAGAGGCAGTGATCGATGCGCATCAGAAAAAACCACGCGTGCCCGTTCATGCCATAGCGACTGCCAACAACCCGATGATTCGCTTTATTGGCCATCCTGACCAAGAGCCTAACATCGAGTTTTTTAAGCCATGGTTTAGCAAAATTCCAACCTGGCTCAGTGAAGGCAAACAGCCGTATTTAATGATTCACACCCCAGACAATAACCATGCGCCTGAACTCGCGATTGCTATTTACGAGCTATTGCAGAAGCAAGTGTCTGAAAATACGTCATTATTATTGCCCGATCTTGCTCAGTTTCCTGCTCAGAAAGGCAACCATCAAATCTCAATGTTTTAAGTCTTCTTGTACATCTGGCTGTAATCCTCAGCAGTAATCTCAGTTTTCGTGACAGCAGTCCTTTTTTTACGTAAAATACGTCCCCTTTTATTTGGTACGAATTCTGTGCCAATTACGCTGACTGTCGAGAGAGAATGCCATGAGCAACACAGACAATATCTTTTCCGCTCCTATTGATAAAATTGGAGACTTCACCTTCGATGCAAGGGTTGCTGAAGTATTTCCGGATATGATTCAACGTTCGGTGCCTGGTTATAGCAACATCATCTCTGCAATCGGCATGCTGGCTGAGCGCTTCGTTAAGCCGCATTCAAATATTTACGACCTTGGTTGTTCTCTTGGTGCTGCAACGCTTTCAATGCGTCGTCACATCCAACAAGAAGGCTGCACAATTTTCGCTATCGATAATTCAGAAGCGATGGTTGAGCGCTGCAAATTGCACGTTAACGCTTACCGCAGCGACACGCCGGTCGAAGTCATCGAAGCTGATATTCGTGAAGTAGAAATCAAAGACGCTTCTATTGTGGTGCTTAACTTTACGCTGCAATTCTTGTCTCCAGACGACCGATACGCTTTGCTCGAGAAAATTCACGCAGGCTTGCGCCCAGGTGGCATCTTAATCCTGTCAGAAAAATACGTATTCGAAGACGAAAGCTCAAATGAACTGCTGATCGATCTGCACCATGATTTCAAACGTGCTAACGGATACAGCGAGCTAGAAGTGAGCCAAAAGCGTAGCGCGATCGAAAACGTGATGCGTCCTGATTCTATCCCTGTGCACAGAGAGCGCTTTGATAAGATTGGCTTCTCTAGCAGCGAAGTATGGTTCCAGTGTTTCAACTTTGGTTCGATGTTCGCCATTAAATAGTCTAGCTAAGTGATACTGAATGATACCCTTCATTCCCTACTGTGAGGGACGAACGTGATAGGGAATCTCTCTTTTTAGCTTTACCTTAATCACTAGTATTTTTATGAGTGTCGAGCGACTCAGAAAGCGCCCCTTAACAAAACACTCTAGCATCTATTTATAGATCCCCGATGCACTCGTCGACTCGCGTTCGAGGATGACGATAGTATCGGGTAACAAAATTTAGGAACTTGTTCTAATGTTTAATTTTGCCAATTTTTATCAACTTATTGCCCAAGATACTCGCCTTCAGCCGTGGCTAAATGTTCTTCCTCAACAGCTGACGGATTGGCAAAATGCAGAACACGGCGACTTCGACCGCTGGTTACGTGCACTGAACAAGATTCCACAAGGTGTGCCCGACCAAGTTGATCTGAAAAACTCAGTGACCATTAGCAGTTCTACACCGTTTCACACGGGTGAACTTAAAAAGTTAGAAAGCTTACTGAAGACTTTCCACCCTTGGAGAAAAGGCCCTTACACGGTTCACGACATTCATATCGATACGGAATGGCGCAGCGACTGGAAATGGGATCGTGTGCTTCCACATATCTCACCACTTAAAAACCGTTCTGTGCTCGATGTAGGTTGTGGCAATGGTTACCACATGTGGCGCATGCTTGGCGAAGGCGCACGTTTAACCGTGGGTATCGACCCTTCTCATCTTTTCTTGGTTCAGTTTGAAGCGATCCGTAAGTTAATGGGCGATGACCAACGTGCGCACCTGTTACCTTTAGGTATCGAACAACTACCAAAACTGGAAGCGTACGACACTGTATTCAGCATGGGTGTGCTATACCACCGTCGCTCACCGCTTGATCACTTGATTCAACTGAAAGACCAATTGGTGTCTGGCGGTGAATTGGTGCTTGAAACCTTAGTGATTGAAGGCGATGAAAATGCTGTTCTGGTTCCTGTTGACCGCTACGCGCAGATGAGAAACGTGTACTTCTTCCCTTCTGCTCGCGCACTAAAACGTTGGCTTGAACAAGTTGGATTTGAAGATGTTCGTATCGTGGATGAGAATGTCACAACAATCGGCGAGCAACGCACGACAGAATGGATGACACACAACTCACTACCAGATTACTTAGACCCGAATGATCCAAGTAAAACGGTTGAAGGTCACCCAGCACCAAGACGTGCCATTCTTGTGGCGACCAAGCCATAAATGTGATGTCCGAAAGCCATTATTTAGTTGATAACAGAGTAATGGCTTTTTGGTGGCTACAGCACCACCTTTTGCTTCGCTGTTAGCTTTCACAAAAATGCGCGTAAATTGAACGAAAATTGACTTATGTTTAATAAGTGAGCTATTTCAAATTACAATAATTGGCGTAGCGCTCACATTGCGATTCAATATGACCAGACTCTTACAATAGGATGCTTCACGCATCCTTTTTTGTGGGCTAAACTTCTAAATAGTCTGAACTATTCTCTAATTTCCAAAGGTTTTTTTATGTTTAAGCGATTATCGCCTATTGTGGCGGTTGGTTTGCTCTCTGGCTGTACCCTTACTAACGGTGCCGCCTACCACCAAGAAACTCTCGATGCTATTGCCCGCTCAGAGACAAACATCGCAAATAAGGTTCAAAATCTTGAACTGCAAGTCAGCAATCAAAGTGATTACATTGAAAGCTTAGAAGACGAAATCATCACCCTTTCAAATCAGTTAGATGTTCATCTAACCAGCATGGAACATAAAGTCATTGAAGAGCTAGAGGAAGAAGAACCCGTGGCAGTTGCAGCGGCTCCTATCGCTCCTACCTCACAACCAACTATCCTTGGCGGAATCGAAAAAGTGTCTATCGACTCAATCAAACAAAGCTTTGATGCTCGAGTTGATACTGGCGCAACGACCTCTTCTTTAAATGCAGTAGATATCAAAGAATTCGAACGAAATGGTAAGAATTGGGTTAAGTTCCACCTAGAAGACCAAGGACAAGCGGCAGAAGACCAAAAATGGATTGAAGCACCTGTTGTACGTTATGTAAAAATCCGTCAATCAACGAATGATCAGACAGAACGTCGAGCTGTGATTGAATTATGGGTTAAAGTTGGAAAAATCCATGAAAAAGCGCAATTTACATTGGCGGATCGCTCTCAAATGAGTCACCCTGTATTACTAGGGCGCGAATTTATCAAAGACATAGCGCTAGTAGATGTAAGTAAAAAGTACGTACAAACGGAAGTTAAATAACAATAGTAGGGTAAGCTATGACGTCAAGAATTCCATTTTATATCTCTATATTCCTGCTTATCGTGGCAGGTATAACACTGAGTATGTTCAGACATACGACCTACGGTGTACCTTGGACTCCAGGGGAAACCAGGCAGGTTTGGGACGTTGAAGCTCGCATTGAGTTCAACGCTGTAGGCAAAGAAGCGAAAGTTTCCTTAGCGGCTCCTCATACTCAGTCTAACTACACACTTATCGGCGAATCGGCTTCATCACCAGGTTACGGTATTTCTTACTTAAATACTGAGTCAGGTCGTCGTGCTGAGTGGTCTATTCGCTACGCAGATGGCCCTCAAACCATCTACTACAAGACACAATTCCTCGTAGACAACCAAGCTAAAGTGAACGACACACCACCAGAAGGTGAAGTGGTTCAACCAAGCTTCGACGGTCCGGAAGAAGCGGCGTCTCTTGCTCTGATTGATAGAGCAACAAAGCGTTCTGCAGACAATCTAACGTTCACTCGTGAGCTCATCAAAACGCTTAATGATCCAGACAGCCAAAACTCGGCGCTGATTCTGAACAACATGACCAAAGTGGAAGCGACACACAAGCTACTTTCAGCAGCGAAAATACACAACAAAGTGGTTGGTGTTATCGAGCTAGAAGATGGTCGTCGTCGTCAATCTATTCAGAACATGATTCAGATTTGGGATAACGATGAGTGGATCCTGTTCTCTCCTGAATCCAGCGAACAACAAGTTCAACCAAACCTACTGATCTGGGACGAGTCAAACGTGTCTCTGCTAGATGTAGTGGGCGGTCAGAACAGTAAAGTTCACTTCTCTATGATTGCTCAAGAGGTTTCACCGACTGAAGCAACCAACAGTAAAGTTTCTGCTGATCAGCTGTTAAACCTATCAATTCACAGCCTACCGTTGGAAGAGCAAGCGATGTTTAAAACCATCATGCTGATTCCTATCGGTGCGCTTATTGTTGTGTTCTTGCGTGTCATCATCGGTTTGAAAACGTCTGGTACCTTCATGCCAGTTCTGATTGCGGTGGCCTTTGTTCAAACACAACTGGTAACAGGTATTGTGGGCTTCCTACTGATCGTTGGTACGGGTCTTATTATTCGAAGTTACTTATCCAAACTCAACTTGCTACTGGTAGCCAGGATATCCGCCGTAATCATTACGGTAATCATGATTATCTCTGTGTTTACCGTGGTCGCGTTTAAAGTCGGTCTAACTGAAGGTCTATCAATTACGTTCTTCCCGATGATCATCCTATCTTGGACTATCGAACGTATGTCTATCCTATGGGAAGAAGAAGGCGCGAAAGAAGTAATGCTACAAGGTGGTGGTTCTCTATTCACTGCGGTTCTTGTTTACTTAGGCATGACTAACCCGTTCATTCAGCACTTAACGTTTAACTTTATTGGTTTACAGCTTGTTATTCTAGCGACCATCTTGCTACTAGGTAACTACACAGGCTACCGTCTAACTGAGCTTCGTCGCTTTAAACCGCTAGCGGAGGACTAAGTTATGTTTGATCAGTTTACTTCACCGTTTAGGTTGAAAGACAAAGGCATAATGGGAATGAACAAGCGTAACCATAGTTACATTGGTCGCTACAATGATCGTTCCAAATATCCACTCGTTGATGACAAGCTTAAGACTAAGATCATTGCTGAACAGGCTGGCGCTACGGTGCCAAAGCTGATTGGCGTTATTGGTCACCAAGCTGAAGTAAAAACAATCCACAAGATGGTAAAAGAGTGGCCGGGGTTCGTAATCAAGCCAGCTCAAGGCAGTGGTGGTAAAGGCATCCTTGTTGTGACTTCTCACAAGGATGGCGTTTATACCAAGCCATCAGGTTCAACTATCAATGAAGAAGACGTAGAGCGTCACATCAGTAATGCTCTTGCGGGTCTTTTCTCACTTGGTGGTAAGAACGATGTGGCGGTAGTTGAAAACCTCATTAAGTTTGATGAGTGTTTCGATGGCTTCAGTTACGAAGGTGTGCCAGATGTACGAATCATCGTATTCAAGGGCTATCCTGTTATGGCGATGATGCGTTTATCTACTTCAGCTTCAGACGGCAAGGCTAACTTGCACCAAGGCGCTGTAGGTGTAGGTATTTGTATCGCGACGGGTAAAGCCGTTCGTGCAGTTCAGTTTGACCACCCAGTCACTCACCACCCAGATACGGGTAAAGAGTTGGCACTACTTCAAGTGCCGCATTGGGAAAAACTGCTAACACTGGCATCAAGCGCTTGGGAAATGACAGGTCTTGGCTACATGGGTACTGACATGGTTCTAGACCAAGAAGAAGGCCCAATGGTACTTGAGCTTAACGCACGTCCAGGTTTAGCTATCCAAATAGCGAACGGTGCTGGTCTGCTACCTCGATTGCACCATATTGAGAACCTTGGTACACCAGCTGAATACCCGAAACCTGCAGAGCGCGTGGCATACGCTGCTAAGCAATTCGGTGTTCACGGTAACGAGATTGTTCCAAACTAAGCTATTTGCTGACTAGGTCACTTGATACCTAATAGAGCTCAATAAAAAAGCCGCATAACTCTCAGAGTTACGCGGCTTTTTAGTATCTGCCATTAATTTAACTGGTTGGGCTAAGCCTCTGTCGCTTCAATTTCAGGCTCACGAATCGGATCAATACGCACTGCCGCTACCTTAAACTCTGGGATCTTGGCATGCGGATCGGTCGCTGTGGTTGTCAAACGGTTGACTGGTGATTCCACAAAGTGGAATGGAATAAACACCACGCCTTTCTGCATTCGCTTGGTTACAAACGCCGCGATTTCAATTTCACCACGACGTGTCGATACTTTGAGCATCTGACCATTCGATATCCCTAACGCCTCAGCATCATGAACACTAACCATAGCACGTGGCCCTGCTAAGTTATCCAGACCTTTCGTTTTGCGCGTCATAGTACCTGTATGGAATTGCTCTAGGATACGCCCAGTCGTTAATACTAGCGGGTATTCTGCATCTGGCAGCTCTGCCGCATATCGAAACGGAATCGCTTCCATCTGACCACGCCCACGAGTGAACTGAGTCTGGTGCATAATACGAGTACCGTCAGGGTTGTTCTTATTGCTTGGCCATTGCACGCCATTAACCGTGATGTTTTCCCAACGTAAACCACCATATTGTGGCGTGACGCGAGCAATCTCATTGGTAATATCCGCAACTGAATCGTAGCTCCAACCACCACCCATCGCGTTGGCTAGCATTTGGATAATCACCCAATCCTCTTTCGCGTCACCTGGAGGCAATACCGCTGGGTTAATGCGCTGAACGCGTCGCTCAGTATTGGTAAAGTGACCAGACTTCTCGGCGAACGAGCAAGACGGTAGAACCACATCGGCATACTGCGCCGTTTCGGTTAAGAAGATGTCTTGCACCACAAGGAAATCTAACGCTTCAAGCCCTTCAATAACGTGTGCTTGATTCGGATCGCTTAGCACAGGGTTTTCACCCATCACATATAAACCACGTACATCTCGATTACACGCGCCATCAATAATCTCGGTCAGTGTTAAGCCCGTTTCAGCAGGCAAATCAGCAACGCCCCACTCCATCGCGAATTTTTGGCGAACCATTGGGTTATAGACTTTCTGATAACCCGGCAAGTTATTTGGCAACGCGCCCATGTCGCATGCACCTTGAACATTCGATTGACCACGCAGCGGGTTGATGCCACCACCTTCGATACCGATGTTGCCACACAAGAGCTGCAGGTTAGCAATCGAGCGAACGTTGTCATGGCCAGTGGTGTGTTGCGTGATACCCATGGAGTAATACACCGCAGTGCGTTCTGCAGTACCTATCAAGCGCGCCATCGCGAAGATGTCTTCCGCTTTAACACCAGTCACCAACTCTACTTTGTCTAACGAGTAGCTTGGTGACATTACCTCTTGTAGCAAGGTATCAAAGCCATCGACACGATCATCAATGTACTCTTGGTCGTACCAACCGTGCTTGATGATCTGCTGCATCACACCATTAATCAGCATCACGTCTGTACCCGGTCGGTGTGCTAGGTAAAGCTCAGCATGATCGGCAATATCGATTCTCTTAGGATCTGCTACGATCAGTCGAGCACCGTTATGCCTTACTGCCTGTTTGATGTGTGAGCCGATAATTGGGTGCGCGGATGTGGTGTCAGAACCAATGATAAAGATCACGTCCGAGTGTTTGATGCTTGGAATATCGTTGGTCATCGCTCCACTACCTAGCGAAGCTTCAAGCCCGGTTACCGTTGAAGCATGGCAAAGACGAGCACAATGGTCGACGTTGTTGGTGCCAAGTTCACGACGAATGAATTTTTGGAAAGCGTAGTTATCTTCATTGGTGGTTTTAGCCGATGAGAAACCTGCTAATGCATTACTACCAAAACCTTGTTTGATCGCCGTGAACTTGCCGGCAATCAGCGTAATGGCTTCTTCCCAACTCGCAGGTTGTAACCAGCCATCTTTACGAATTAACGGTGTTGTAAGGCGGGCATCACTAGCGACGAAGTCAAAACCGAAACGTCCTTTAACACACAACATGCCTTCGTTAACCGGAGAATCACCGCCCTCGATATAACGGATTTTGTTCTTCGCTTCGTCAACATGCATAGTCAGCTTACAGCCCACACCACAGTAGGTGCAGATAGTGTCGACCTTTTTAAGGATGTCGGTATCGCCTTGTTTTTTATCTCTCGCATCCACCATCGCACCTGTTGGACATGCCTGAATGCAAGAGCCACATTGAACACAATTAGAGTCGCCCATTAAGGTCTTGTCAGCCCCAAAATTCGGGCGACATTCAGGTCTTGAAGCTGGCTTCCCGTCAGACTGATTCATGAAGCTTAGAACGCCATGAACGTTCTGTTCACGACACGCTTGGATACACTGACCACAACTGATGCAGCGGTTGGCGTCAAAGATGATGAATTCAGAGCTATCATCGACAGCAAACTTCTGCCTTGTCGATCCAACTTTGGATTCCTCTGCGCGAATAGCTTGCCAGCTCTCATTAGAAGCGACATCAATTTTGTATTCTGGATGTGTTTGGGTTGCCTTGTACTCAGTCGAGTAATCACGAAGGTCGCAGTCGGTATTGGCTTGGCAACCACACTCTAGACATCTTGTGGCTTCTGCGATTGCATCAGTATTATCAAAGCCAGTTTCTACTTCTTCAAAGCTTTGCTCTCGCTGCTCTGGTGTTAGCTCTGGCATGATTTTACGTGCCATACGTTGTATCGACTTGTACTGCTCGGGATCAACGGCTTTGAGCTGATTATGCTTTCTTGAGTTAAACGGTTTAGCCGGAATATTTTCCATATCACCATTGAAGAATCGGTCGATCGCTTGCGCAGCAATACGCCCGTCTCCTACCGCTTCGACTGCTGTCGCTGGACCACGACGGAAGTCACCGATACTAAATATATTGCCCGTACCTGTGTGCATAGTTTGCGGATCAGCATCCGCAGTGTTCCAACGAGTTAGTGGGATATCAATCTCTTCATTATCCATGAAGCTTAAATCTGGTTTCTGCGACACCGCAGCGATAACCGTATCGAACGCTTCAACAAAGAACTCACCCGTTGGTTTAGGACTACGACGACCAGAAGCATCTGCAGGACCAAGCGCCATACGTTCTAATCGAATCTCAGATACATGGCCATTATCATCAGCAATGTTCTCAGCCGGGTTAGTCAAGAAGTGGAACTTAACACCTTCGTGTTCAGCTTCTTCGATCTCATAATCTTCAGCTGGCATTTCATCTCGTGTGCGACGATAGATCAGCGTGGTGTCCGCACCATCACGTACTGCGGTTCGAGCGCAGTCAATCGCCGTGTTACCACCACCAATCACAGCGACTTTTTTGCCCGTAGTGAAGTGTTTGTCAGTCACATAATCTTTCAGATAATCAACACCTAGGTAGCAGCCACTAAGGTCACTACCGGGATAATTCATCTCAACGGCTTGTGATGCACCCACTGCTAAGCAGACCGCATCAAAGTCACGACTAAGATCTGACAAGGTAAAGTCAACACCAAGCTTCTTGTCGCACTCTACTGCCATTCCGTTACGACACATGAGTTCGATTTCTTTATCTAGAATCGATTTCGGTAGACGATATTCAGGAATCCCATAACGCAACCAGCCACCAGCTTGGGGCATCGATTCATAAACACTGACGTCATAGCCCTCATTAGACAGGTAATAGCCTGCTGTTAAACCACCAGGTCCACTGCCGACAATCGCAATGCTCTTGCCTTTGCTGGGTTTCTTCGCAGGCATGTAGCTCTCTTGAGCAGCCAAATCGGCATCGGCTGCGTGTCGCTTGAGTTGGCGAATCGCAATCGAATCATCGACTAAATTTCTTCGACACTCGGTTTCACAGAAAGCAGGACACACACGACCAATCGATAGTGGCATCGGCAGTGTTTTCTTAATCACTTCGATGGCTTTGGTATGATCATTTTGCGCAATATGATGAAGATAAGATTGAATATCGACTCCCGCAGGGCAAGCAGTTTGGCATGGCGCTTCACAGTCAGCGTAGTGGTCTGCCATGATACGATTCAGCGCATCTTGTCGATGAACCGTTAGCTGTTTAGATTGAGTGGTGATGTTCAACCCATTGGCTACCTCAAGCTCACAAGAGCGTGTCACGCCCATCCCATCCACTTCAACCACACACAAATCACACGGCACCTTGTCCGCTGTTTTGTTCAAACCACATAACGATGGAATCTCTAAACCACATGTTTTTGCCGCCTCAAGAACGGTTTGCCCTTGTTCGACGATTCGAAATTTCCCATCAATGACGATTTGAATCATAGCCTGTCCTACCTTTACCTTTCGCACACTGCGAGTTATCAATAATTAAAAATAAAGTAATACAATATTATTAATATTATTTAATCTATGTAATTACCATACATTAATTATGGTTTTGTGCGTGTGACCTCAAACAAGTTCCATTGATAATAACCATAAGGTATGAGTGGTCTTATCTGTATATGGAAAACATTAAATTGAAGATAAAGATAATTTGAGGAAGGCAGGTGTAATCAGGGAGATTAGATTTCAGATATTAAAAAGCCCCTACCACTGTATATAAAGTGAATAGGGGCTTTGAATTGATATGATAAACCGGCTTAAAGCTTACTGCTCAGCTTCTTCAATCAGCTCTTGCACTGGCGATGCAGGTTTGTTTTGTGCAAAACCACGCAGGCCAACAACGTGTACGTGTTCGTGATCTTTGAAGACCTTACGTACCAGCTTGTAGGTAGTACCCTTCTCTGGGCTGATGTTCTCTGGCGCTGCAATCAGAAGCTGCATACCTAGACGGTCACACAGTTCAAACAGTGTAGAGATAGACTTCGCATCCAGACGTGCTGCTTCATCAAGGAACAACAAGCGACATGGAACAATGTCTTTGCTACGAAGTCGACGAGACTCTTCTTCCCAGCTCTGAACAACCATCAATAGGATAGATTGACCAGTACCGATCGCCTCACCGGTAGACAGTGCGCCCGATTCCGCTTGTAACCAACCATCAGAGCCACGGTTAACTTCAACACTTAGCTCTAAGTAGTTACGGTAATCCAGTAGCTCTTCACCTAGAACTTGCGGAGAACGTTGACCCATGTCGATGTGTGGGTTCACACGTTGGAACAACTTCGCCATCGCTTCAGAGAAGGTGAAACGAGTCGTCTCGAACAAGTCTTTGTGCTGCTCTTGTTGAGTCGCGAGGCCTGATAGCAAGATTTCGTGACTTTCGCGGATCTTAACATTCAGACGTACGCCCTTAACCTGACCAAAGTAAATGTTCGACAAGCCTTGGTTCAGCATACGAATACGGTTCTGCTCACGCTGAATCGTCTTCTTAATGATGCTTGCTACCGACTCAGAGCTGATCGCTAGGCGGTTTTCACGCTGGGTCAGCTCTTCTGTTAATCGAGCTAGCTCAACTTCCATCTCTTCGATTGCTTCAACCGGATCATCCGTATGAATGATGTCTTGGCGAATACGTTCGCGAAGATGTTGGTAAACCGCAATGTAGAAAAGAACCTTACGCTCTGGATGCGCGTTGTCTTCCGATAGACGCAGCGAATCACGTAGGTCCTCATTGTCAGCCACAGCCAAACGTAGTGCACCCAGTGACTTATCCGACATTGAGCGAAGTTCGCCTGCCGTTAGGTAAGCCAGTTCACGCTTGTGTAGACGACGTTCAACGTCATTCTCACGAGCTAAACGTAGAACTGAACACCAACCTGCTTTTGCTGCAACCACGAAGGTACGAAGCTCGGTGTACTCTTTCTGTACTTTCTTAAGACGCTTAGCCAGCGCTTTCATCTCAAGTTCAGTTGAGGTAATCGTGCGCTCGTATTCGCTCTTACGACTGCGAGACGTGTGTAGACGCTCTTGTAGCTCGTCACGACGACGTACAGCACGTTCTTCAGCGCCTTCATCAGCATTTACACCGAACTCTTGCAGCTCTTGCTTGAACTCTTGAACCGTTTCTTGTTTCGCTTGGTGCGAGCTCTTCAGTGCTGCCAATACTTGGTTGTACTGGTTCATCTGTTCACGAGCTTGTTTCAGGCCATCACGACCTTTCGCTCTTGCTTGTTCCGCTTGAACCAGTTTCGCTTTCAACTGCTCGCTCAGTTCGCTGCTCTTGTTAAGCAGGTCAACAGAATCAGCGTAAGCAAAGTAGTGACGACGTTCAATCAGATCAGACAGTGCGAATACTTTGCCTTTTAGCGTTTGTAGTGCGTTGTCTGCCTGACGGTACTCCGCTTCCAAAGCTTCAAATTGCTCTGGGTCAGCATCGAGTGCTGAAACGATTTGCTCTAGTGACGCAAGTGCTTTGCCATGAGTGTTCAAGTAAGACTTCGCTTCGCTCAAACGCTCTAGTTGTGCTTCTAATTCAGCGAGACGCTCAGCTAATGTTTCGTCTTCAAGAATACGAACCATAGGCGCGAGTTTGTCTAATGCACCAAGTGCCTGTTTGCTTTGTAGAAGCTGACTGCGTTGTTGTTGCTCTTTAGAATCTAGCTCTGCCAGAGAACGAACAATTTGGTTACGCTTATCGCGAATAGACGCGAGCGCCTGTTCTGGATCTGCGTTGAACGCAACGTGCAGGTGCTTCGCAACAAAGCTGTTGAATGCTTGGTATAGGCGATTCAGTTTTTGAGAGTCAAACGCTGCTTTGGCATGGTTTTCAACAACCACATCACGCTCTTCACGCAATTTCTCTAAACGCTGTTCACGAGCCGCACGACCAAACAGTGGGATCTCAGGGAAACGAGAGTAACGCATTTGGCGATCGTTCAGTTGAACGCATACTGCGCCTTCTAACTCGTCCGCGTTGAATGAGCTGTCATCAAACGCGTCTACATCGCCTTCTAGGATGTAAAGGTCTTCTGGACAATCATCAAGATCAATCAGCTTCTCTTTGATGCCATCAAGATCTGAAACCACAATTGCATGACGAGCCGGGCCGTACATCGCACTGAAGTAAGGCGCATCACCAATCGTGATGTCGTCGTAGATCTCAGAAAGCAATACGCCTCCAAGCGTATCCGCTAGGCCTTTCAGACGAGGATCGTTAGAACCACCTGGAGATGCTAGACGCTCGATTTCTTGCTCAAGTTCAGCTCGGCGAGTTGCCAATTGATCTTTTGCAACCGCTTGAGACTTTTCGTCTTCAAGTACTTGCTGCATTTGAGTCATTACCGCTTGGCTATCTTCTAGTTCAGCTTCAGTTTGATCTCTCAATGCTTCAAGCGCATCGTTTGCTGTGATCCAAGCAGGAGCAATAGACTCTAGCTTTTGAATCTCTTGATCGTGGTTTTGCTGCACACGACGTTGTTCACTTTTCGCTTCACGCAGCTCTTCTTGAGCATACTCAAGCGTTTCGATCTGCATGGCATGACGTTCGCGCTCTTCGTCAAAAACCGCTTCGTCAGTCAGTGAAATGTTGTGTTGCTTTTGGTATTCAGTCGCAAGCTCTTTTGCTTGACGTTGCTGCGCGACATCGCGAGCCATGTCGCGGTGCTGAGCACGCCATTGCTGTTCGTTCTCAACAACGTGTTTAGCGTTACGGCCTTTTTCTAGAGCTTGCTTAGCACTGTGAGACGCTTCCTTACGTTCAACGTCACCAACGATGCTCTTAACCAAAGACAGTGCTTTGTCGAACTGTGCAGAAGCTGCAGAAGACATGTCTAGCTTGTGCTTAGTCGACAGTAACGTCTGAGTGCTTGATTCTTCTTGTGCTTTTAGCTCAGAAACCAAGGTTAACGCGCTTTCTGCAGTAATAGATTCATCACCTAGTAACTGCTTGGTTTTCTCTAATGCTTGAACCGCTTGCTGGTATTGAAGCGCACGAGTCTGCTGAACATCCAACGCTTGTTGGTAATCAGCAAGCTGAGTTTTCAGGCTATCCACTTCTTCTTCAGTAATGGTTGCCTGCTCTTCTGCAAGAAGTACTCGCTCTTGAGCTTCTTCAACCACCATCATCTGCTCTTCTAGACGCTCATTAAGCTCTTCTAGATCTTCGCTGTAGCGAGCAATTTTCTCTTGCTGGCGAAGTGCAGTTTGAACCAATTGAAGGTGATCTGAAGCCGCTTGGTAGTCTTGTTCTAGCGCTGATTCTTGATCCACCAGCAGTTCGAGTTCTTCTTGAACTCGATTCAACAGGTTGTTTTGCTCAAGTAAAGTTTCACGCGAACCAAACAGTTCACCACGGAACTTCATGGTTTGATCTAACTTGTTACGACGATCGTTGGCATGGCGCATGTAGTCCGCAGCCACGTAATTCGTAGATTCAGTGATCAAGTGTTTGAACAAGTCACGATCCGACTGAGTTGTCTTGATCGCTTCTAGCGTCATGCGGTTCTCGCGCAGTGCCGATTCCATATCTTGGAATGCTTTCTTCACACCACCATTTTGCGGTAGAAGGTAATCACGCAGAGAACGTGTAATCGCACTTGAGATACCACCGTAAAGTGATGCTTCAATTAGACGGTAGAACTTAGAACGGTCGCTGCTGTTACGCAGTTTCTTCGGTACAACACCGTACTCAAACATCTGTGAGTGATAATCAACAATCGAAGAGAACGCTTTAAAGTGAGCGCCTTCGTATTGCGCTACCGCTGCTTTCACATCGTTCAATTGACATACACGAGCGTGGCTGTCTGAAACGTTCTGAATCAATACATCCGTTGGTTTCACATGACTTGGAAGGCCTTGAATAACGAACGGCTTGATGTCTACTTTCTTGTCACGACCCGCAACTTGCTGCAGTTTTACTGCAAACAACAAGCGTTGATTACGAGAGTTCACTACATCCAGCGCTGCATAACATGCGCCAGGCTGAAGCTTACCGTAAAGGCCTTTATCACGAGATGACTGTGAGCTACCCGCTTCCGTTGTGTTACGGAAATGCAGAAGGCTTTGGTCAGGGATAAGTGCTGTGATGAATGCCGCCATTGTGGTCGACTTACCTGCACCGTTACCGCCAGAAAGCGTTGTAACCAATCCATCAATATCAAAAGTACGCGCGAAGAAGCCGTTCCAGTTGACCATGGTTAATGATTGATACTTACCTCTTTCAATCATGCTTCACCTTCTACTTTTGTTGGTTCGCCGTCGTTTGACTCAAGGTCAAAGTCAGCTTGATCGTTAAAAATGTCTTGTTGACCGTTTTCGTCTACGCCTGCATCGACTTCTGATGTGGTTTCAGCTTGCTCTTCATTTAACAAGCTACCTTGGTTAGGCTCTTGAGTATGCACCACAGCTTCACCATCACGGATAAGACGCAGTTGAGCTTCTTTCATGTCATCGCCAACACGTACGTCAGCACCAAAACGGAATACCGCTTCGCTGATACGGAACTTGCCTGTCTCGCCAATCGCTATCAACATGCCAATACGACGTAAGCGACGTAGAGAAGTACGCACTTTTTCAAACAGTTTCTCTTTGTCTAAGTCAGAACCCGACGCACGGTTGGTTGCTAGCTTCATGAGTTTTTTCTCATCCGCTAACGACATCAACTCATCAAACAGCTCTTGGTTAGTGAAGATACCTTCATGAGCAAGACGCTCTGGGCTTAGGTATAAGAAACACAGTACCTTACCTACGAGCATGTCTAGCTCAGACAAAACGCTGCGACCAATTAGCGACGTAGAACGTGGACGCAGGTAAAAGAAGCCTTCTGGCGCTTTCACAAGCTCGGTGTTGTAACGTTGGTAGAAATGCTGAAGCTCAACTTCAAAATCAGAAAGTAACGCGTGGTTATCTAGGTCTTCTGTTGAAATATGCTTACCTGAACGCAGCATGCTGTCTAGCGCAGGGAACAATGGGTTCGCTATCGCTTTTACCAGTTTCTCTGGCATGTAATCATCAGTACTTGTTAATGACATTTGCTTGTACCTTTGCACCGAAATCGTTGATTGCCTGCCAATCTGGCTGAATAGCCTGATAGTCAGACTCTGAGTAACCTAAGCGCACGGCTTGGTCGACAACAATTCTGGCTAAATCAAAATGGTGTGTGCGAGGGTGTGCAGCGAGGTAATCGCGTAGCACAAGGCCTAGATCAATTGGCGCACCTTGCTGTTTGTGAGCTTTTAACATCTCTGCAATTCGGTCTGAAAGCAGATCATTCACTTGCTCAAATTCTTCGTATTCTACGTCGATTGGTGCTTGGCCCATGACTTCATCATCACGAAGTACCAAAGCTTCATCACGCAAATCAGTCAGCTTTTCAGCATCGGCGTAGGTCAATAACCAAGGCGCATCGAAGTAGTCGGTAACCGACTGACGCAAGCGTTGGCTAAAGGCACGGTTTTTATCCATATCAATCGCGGTACGGATAAACTTGTGAACGTGGCGATCGTAGCCGATCCACAAATCGATCGCTTGCTGGCCCCAACTAGTGATTCGGTCGAGCTTCATCTGCAAGCCGAATAGGGTTTCGCCAACGAACTCGAGTTCATCGTCACCGTAAACAATTTCTTGAATATCGAGGATCTGTGTTTGCAGTTCATCACCCGCCGCTTGCAAGGTGTCTTGCAATTCTTTTAGCGTGGACGAGGTTTCTGATAGCAAGGTTTCACAGTTGTTGATCGCTTCTCGCCAATCTTTGTTTAAAAGATCGGCAATTTGCTGCTTAACGGTTTGCTGCTGCTCATCCATAACACGTTGGTTAAGATCGATCTGATCGAAAATTTCACCAACAGAATACTTGAGCACGCCGTAAACGTTCTTTCTCCAATGTCCTGGAGTTCCGCCCTTCTGCGCTGCTTCAATAGCTTTCGCCATCTCGTCGGCAACCATAGAAAGCTGGATAGACAATTTTAGTTTTGAGAACTGACGGTGACGCAAGTAATAATCTGAGATACCAATCGCTAATGGCGACAAACGGTAAATGCTCGCACCATCGGTGATTTCGCTAGTAAAGCGGCTAATCAGCTTCTGTTTAACCAACTCATTGATGGCGTTGTTGGCACGAAACGCAGACGCTTCGCCAGTATCTTCAAACAGTCGAGTGACGATGGTAAATGCATCGTGCAGTTCACCTTCGCCCAACTCTTCATCGAACCTTTCATTGCTTAGTACTGCGATAGCAATCAAAAATGCTAAGCGCTCTGGCGGCAAGTTTAATGAAAAATCATGCTGCTTGACCCAGCCCACCAACTCATCAATTGGCTGCTCTTCGGCAGTTTGAGTCATTTCACTCATTGTGGTTCCTGTTACTGTTCTTCGTCATATCGAACATGTTAGATATGACGCCTATTTCTTTATGACGCGGGCTTCTTACGATTGCATAGCGCATGTTGTGGCTTCTTTTACCACATTCACCGCTGTTATTGCGCAGGTTTTTGAGCCCAAACGTGAATATAACGGCCTAACGACAGATATGGCTCTTGGCGACATAGCTGTTTTTCTAGTTCCAATACATCTTCAAATTGGTAATCGCCCATGTACTCCATATTACCTATGTAGTCACTGAACGAGCGAATGCCTGATTTACCACAGATGTCTAGACCAGCGTCTTCTATCCATTGGTAAACCTCTTCTGGCTTCAAGCCTTTTTGTGGTTGCAGCTTAAACCGTTTTCGATGTGGCATCCCATTCAATACATGAGGAATGTTGCCACAAATCACATTTTTCAGGACTAATCCGTGGTGGTTATAAAACATTATCGAGGCAACGCCACCCGGTTTGACTTGTTCAAGCAATAAATCAAGCGCCTCTTTCGGGTCGGCTAGCCATTCCATTACGGCATGAAACATCACAACATCGACTTTTTCATCGAGGTGTTCTGACACTTTTTGCACTGGAGAATGGATAAATCGATACAGCTCTAACAAACCCGCTTCGTTGATACTTTCTTCTGCAAGCTTTAGCATCTCAGAAGAAAGATCACATAGAGAAACCTTATGACCAAGTGCCGCAATTTTTTGCGACATCTGTGCCAACCCGCCCCCAGCATCAAGCACATGCAGCGGTGACGCTGAATGCTCAAATTTGCTCAAAGCTTGTTCTAAATCTTCCCATACGATGATCTGACGGATCTCTCCTTTGTCAGAGCCGTAAATATTTTTTGCAAATTTGTGGGCAATATCGTCGAAATTACGGTCTTCAGTCACGGCTACTTGAGTTATTATGTCCTATCGTGCCTGCTATTCTGTCACAGGAATTTCAGGAATAAAGAGGCGATGTCTCTTTTTACTACTAAGTGATGTTTTTTCGGACTATTCGGATATGTTTGAGCTGAAAAAAGTAGTGTCTTCACTATTGATGCCACTGCCAGCAATGTTAATTCTCGCTTTTCTGGGCTTAGCCCTAGTGATGTTTACTACCAAAAGGAAGACTGGTTGCCTAATTACCCTTTCAGCCCTCTGTGGTATTTTCCTAATCGCTTTCCAGCCAGTTTCTAGCCAACTTTTAATGCCAATGGAAAGGCAACACACCGCTTTTTTACCTGTCGACGACACCGTCGATTACGTGATGGTGCTTGGAAGTGGTCATGTCGTTGACGACCAAATCCCACCAACATCAGAACTTAGCCGCACAGGTTTGATGCGTTTGAGTGAAGGGATTCGTATTCTACGTCTTTACCCTGGTGCCAAGCTTATCTTGTCAGGCTACGGCGCTGGTACTGAAGTGAGTAACGCAAGAATGATGGCTAAGGTTGCCCTAGCCCTTGGCGTTGCAAAACCCGATATCATTTTGCTTGAGACAGCAAAAGACACTTGGGAAGAAGCTCGCCAAGCTGCCGCGTTTGTTAAAAACAAAAAGATGGTATTGGTGACATCTGCGAGCCACATGACTCGTGCGCTGAATGAATTCCACGCTGCTGGCATGAAACCATTACCAGCACCAACCAACTACCTTGCACAAGAAGGTATTGTTGAGCCTTGGAATAAGTACATGCCTAAAGCGATCTATCTAGAACAGACAGAGCGTTACTGGCACGAGACCATGGGATTGGTTTGGCAAAGCCTACGTGACTGGCTAGACACCAGTAACGATATTTCGGAAGAGCCACTTGTTGTTCCTGAGCCTTCAAGCTTAATCGAGGAAGACGGTGAAGTTTCTGCAGCACAGTAAACTCAATCTGATGTTTCTCTCTGCTTATGTTTTACTCAGATTATTGGCAGACGAAATCGCAAAACAATTCGTAGGCTGTCAGTTCGATAACGACAAAAGCTAAGTAATAAAAAAAGCTAAGCAATAAAAAAGCCGAGACATCATTGATGTCTCGGCTTTTTCGTTCATATGCCGTTACTAACTAGAAGTTCACGCAGAACATTAGTCACCAGCGAACATGTAACCTTCACCATGAACCGTCACAAAGATTTGTGGATTCTTAGGGTCGAATTCCATTTTTGCACGCATGCGGCGGATCAATACGTCGATCGTACGATCGTTAGGTGCATCCACTCGGTGGCTGATCATATTCAGAATACGCTCGCGGCTTAATACTTGGTTAGGGTAAGAAGACAAAGCCACCAACAGTTCATATTCAGCTTTAGTCAGCTTCACTGGCTCGCCGTTTTTGCTTAGCGCGCGACGAGGGATATCAAATGTCCACTCACCGAAACGAACCACAGACTCGTCTGATGTTTCTTCTACTGCGCCTGCTGCCGTTTTACGAGCGGCAGAAATACGCCAAAGTAGGTTTTTAACTCGAACCAATAACTCGCGAAGTTCGAAAGGTTTAGTAACGTAATCGTCCGCGCCCATTTCAAGGCCAACGATTTTGTCGATGCTATCCGTGCGTCCAGTAACTAAAATAATTCCAATGTCTGATTGACTGCGTAATTCGCGAGTTAGCATCAATCCATCTTCGCCTGGTAAGTTGATGTCCAGCATAATGAGGTCAACGTTGTTTTCATCTAACACGTTTCTCATTTGAGCGCCGCTTTCTGCTTCGCTCACTGTGTAACCTTCGTTCTGGAAGTATCCAACCAGTTTACTGCGGGTTACCACATCATCTTCTACGACTAATACGTGATAGCTCATCTACACCACTTTTCTTATTTAATAGTTTCAGTAACTATTCTATTCATAACTAGTAACAATTCTAGTGTTACAGAAGATAAAAGCCAGAAAGATGAATCTTTTTTGATACAAGACAATCTTAAACCTTGCTATTTATCGCCCATCGCAATTCAATATAGGCATTACTACTAACGAGTAACTTTGCGTTTCGCAAATAACCTTGTTATTCAGCCTTGGTGTTTATATCCCAAATCACTTGACGATATTGAGTATACAAACGCCGCAAGACTAAATCAGGATCCAAGAAATGAAAGATACGAAAGCGTTCAACGAGCAAAGAGCAGAAATCTACTGGTGGCTATCAAGCTTATTCGCCAAAGAGCTCACTCAAGAAGAACTCGATCATTACCACTCTGTTGAGATTCGTTCTTTCCTAACTGGTTTAGGCGAAAATGAAACACTAAAGCCATCGATTGATAGCTTAGTTGACGCGCTAAACCGTCTGCAAACACGTGAAGACGCTCAACTGGAACTGTCTGCTGACTTTTGCGATCTTTTCTTAAAGACAGATAAACATGGTGCCCTTCCATACGCTTCTATGTACATCGGTGAGACAGGCCTTTTGAACGATAAGCCTGCAAAAGAGATGGAAGAGATCATGGCTAAACACAACTTAGTGGTTAACCAAGACCTGAAAGAGCCAGCAGACCACATTGCTATCGAACTCGACTTCCTTGGTAACTTGATCATTCGTTCTAACGAAACAGAGCTTGAAGAAGAGCTAGAGAAGTCATTTGCTGTTCAACAACAGTTTATCGAACAACAACTCCTAACTTGGGTACCAAAATTCAACGTTAAATGTCATGACGTTGATGAATTCGGTTTCTACGCTTCAGTCTCATCTCTGCTACTCGCATTCTGTCAGTTGGACACTCAATATTTAGCTGGTGAATAGCTTATTGGGCGACTAAGTAAATAAATTCAGTAGAATGTGACAATTCACCCGGATTTCTGGGTGAATTTTATTGCGAGTAATTTCTAGTCAGTCTAAAATTGTGACCGCAAACGATAAAATATGAAACATTCACGAAATGCTATGCTTATTAAAGTTCAGAGCATTTCGGTGTTAAGACAAGCCGCTCATAGCGGTTTTTTGTTTTTTAGCACTTTAGTACCCAAAGAGCCCTACAAATTTAAGCTCTTAGTTAGGTAGCTTAACGGCTACTTCATTCCGTACTTTGGGAAAGTAGCTTCTAATAGGATAAAACCATGGCCACTATAAAAGATGTCGCTCGCTTAGCCGGCGTATCAACAACAACCGTTTCTCACGTAATCAACAAAACACGTTTTGTTGCAGAAGCGACTCAAGAAAAAGTAAACAAAGCCGTAGATGAACTGAACTATGCACCAAGCGCGGTTGCTCGTAGTTTGAAGTGCAATACAACACGCACTATCGGCATGCTTGTTACTCAATCAACCAACCTATTCTTCTCTGAAGTTATCGATGGTGTTGAGAGCTACTGCTACCGTCAAGGTTACACTTTGATCCTGTGTAACACGGGTGGTATCTATGAGAAGCAACGTGACTACATTCGAATGCTTGCAGAGAAACGTGTAGATGGCATCTTAGTTATGTGTTCAGACCTAACTGAAGAACTAAGAGAGATGTTAGATCGTCACGCTGACATCCCTAAAGTTATCATGGACTGGGGCCCAGAGAGTTCTCAAGCTGACAAGATCATCGATAACTCTGAAGAAGGTGGCTACCTAGCAACCAAATACCTTATTGAGCGCGGTCACTCTAAGATTGCTTGTTTAAGTGGCCACTTAGACAAAGCGGCCTGTGTAGAACGTATCGCAGGTTACAAACGCGCACTCAATGAAGCTAAGATTGCTGCCGATGACAACATGATCATTGAAGGTAACTTCGAGTGTGATACTGCTGTTCTTGCTGCAGAGCAAATCGTCGAAATGAAAGATCGCCCAACAGCGGTATTCTGTTTCAACGATACAATGGCGCTGGGCTTAATGAGCCGACTGCAAGAAAAAGGCATCCGTATCCCTGAAGATATTTCAGTGATCGGTTACGACAACATCGAACTGGCTGAGTACTTCTCTCCACCGTTAACAACGGTTCACCAACCTAAACGTCGTGTTGGTAAGAATGCATTCGAGATTTTATTAGAACGCATAAAAGACAAAGATCACGAGAAGCGTGTCTTCGAAATGCATCCTGAGATTGTTGAACGAAGTACAGTTAAAACGTTAAATTAATTGATAAAACGAGTTTTATTTCATTAAGCGCACCTTTGGGTGCGCTTTTTTTATCAACAACCACAATGAACCTATATGCACAATAGGAAGATCATTAATTGAAGCAATGTCACATTTTGAAATAACAAGTGTGAGCCTCATTCAACAAAAACTTTATTCTATTCAATCAGTCACGCACAGGGCAAACCACTTGAAAAAGTGGGACGCAAAGCTTCCGGCCTAAACCACTCGTTGGTATGGTAGCGGGGTTACCGATGGCAAAATGCAGTAACTACTGATAATTTAGTAATTTACAGCCTATTGACAATTTAATTGCAACATTTTGCTAATCTCTCGGACCTGCTTATTTGGTGGCGTAGTTCAAATACACCGAGATAAATAACATGGATAAACCGATACTAAAGGACTCAATGAAGTTATTTGAGCCCCTAGGAAAAATAAAGTCACGCTCAATGTTTGGTGGATTCGGTCTTTTTGCTGATGACACTATGTTTGCTCTGGTTGTTAATGACCAGCTGCATATCCGGGCAGACAAATGCACAACGAAGCAATTCGAACAACAAGGGTTTCAACCGTACGTCTACAAAAAACGTGGTTTCCCTGTCGTTACTAAATATTTCGCTTTACCTGAAGGCTTGTGGCAAGACCAAGAGAAGATCTTGGAACTTGCAACGACGTCTCTGGGTTTCGCTAAAGAAGAAAAAGCTGAACAGTCTTCTGCTAAGCCAACTCGACTCAAAGATCTGCCGAATCTTCGACTCGCTACTGAGCGTATGTTGAAAAAAGCAGGAATCGATTCCGTTGAACGTTTATATGAATCTGGCTCTGTAAACGCCTTTAACGCCATCAAGGAATCGCATGCGTCCTCTGTCAGTATTGAATTACTGTGGGCGCTAGAAGGTGCGATCAATGGAACACATTGGTCTGTTATACCGCAGCAGCGTCGTGAAGAGCTTATCAATCGCGTCAATTAACTTTGTCAGTTCAAACTACTTATATAACTAAGCCGCATTTTTTGCGGCTTTTTTTATATCTGCTGAAAGTTAATCTATGCTTTGCCTGTCTATCTATACTAATGGTATGCATTGAAAATTAGAGGAAGTATCAATGAGTAAGAAAATGATATTGGGTATTGTGTTGGTCGTAACCATCATCTTGTTAGGCGTCAATTTTGGCCAGTACCTAACGCTTGAAAACGCCAAGGCCCAACAAGCCGTTTTGAATGACTACATTGACAGCAACTTTATTGCCGCCGCTGCTATCTATTTTATCGCGTACGTAATGATCACTGCTTTCTCAATTCCTGGCGCTGCAGTCGTCACGCTCTTAGGGGCTGCACTGTTTGGCTTCTGGAACAGTTTACTGCTGGTATCTTTCGCAAGCGCTATTGGTGCGACCCTCGCCTTCCTGAGTAGCCGTTACCTGTTACGTGATTGGATCCAAACCAAATTTGGTGACAAATTAGCGACAATTAACAAGGGCGTAGAAAAAGACGGGGCATTTTACTTATTCTCGCTTCGCCTAATTCCTGTATTCCCGTTTTTCCTTATCAATCTACTGATGGGTTTAACCCCAATGTCAGTTTCTCGTTACTACATTACGAGCCAAATAGGCATGCTACCTGGTACTGCTGTTTTCTTGAATGCTGGTACTCAACTCGCAGAAATTGATTCACTTTCAGGTATCGTTTCACCTTCAGTACTACTATCGTTTGCATTACTGGGTGTATTCCCAATTATTGCCAAATGGTTGATGAGCAAGTTTCGCTCAACACCTGTCGCTGAATAACGTATATAGCTTACGAACACCTAAAGCCGAATAAGGTTCTATCTCAATGAAAATCTTCAGTGCATCGAATCCAACAGAAGCCCATATCATCTGTGGATTGTTAGAAAGTGAGAATATTGCGTGTGAAGTCCGTGGTGAAGGTTTGTTTGGTTTAAAAGGGGAAATCCCATTTACAGAAGAAACTGACCCTTACGTATGGTTATATGAGCCAGAATTGGCCAGTAAAGCCCGAACGATTGTCAATGACTACCAAAAACAGCAAGATTCGATCATCTATGAAGAGTGGCGTTGTGGTGAGTGTCATGAAGTCAATGAAGCGCAATTCGGTTCTTGTTGGCAGTGTGGCGCCGCCTCTCCTGAATAATATCTCACGAAGGCAACCTGAGATTTAGTCAGATACCTCCTCCAAATAAAAACGGGAAGCTAACTTAGCTTCCCGTTTTATTTCAATTCGATTTGATACTCGGCTCAGAGAATGAACCTAAAAAATCACTGGATTTGCTTTTGGATAAACTCGATAGAATGTTGGTTGAATTCTTCAGGGTTTTCAACATTACACACGTGACCGCAGTTTGCGATTTCAACCAGTTCACTCGACTCATGTGCCTCTACCATTTCTTTAACGGGCTTGATGAACATGTAATCACGTTCTCCCATCAAGTAGAGAGTCGGGATTGGTAGCTCTCTATCTTTGAAATACTTCATCAGAGGGTTTACATCAGCCGTCAGGATGAACCAGCGTTTAAACTCTTTTTGACAAAGCTTTTTGGCCTCGCGGATAAACAAGTGGCGCGATTCTTTCTGGCTTTTCTGCGGCATCACAATGTAAGCAAACAGGCTATAAAGCCACATGTAAGGAATGATGTGCTTACTCAGGTTACCGAGTTTGACCAACACTTGCGAACGAGTGTTGAGTTTGGTTACCGCCCCACCAAGTACCATTGAGCGAACACGGCCTGCTGCTAGCTCTGCAACGTTACGAACGATAATCGTCCCAAGAGACATGCCCACGAAGTGTGCGGAACGGATTTTGAGGTGATCTAACACTTTAAGAATATCGAGCGTGACCGATTTGAACGTATAGCGATTCGAAATCAGCTCTTTAAGTATGTTGTCTGATTTACCATGTCCTCTCAGATCAATGAGAAGCAAGTTGAAGTGCTGCTTATACGCTTTGATCTGCTTAAACCAGATAGAGGAGCTGCCTCCTGCGCCATGCACAAATACAACCCACTCATCGCTCGTAGGGTGAGTAAATGTTTTATGAAATAATAAACTCTCAGACATACCTATCGCTTTAATTATTAAAATGGAGCTATGCCTCATCACGAGGCGATGACTAAGGATATCACGCAATTAAGAACTTTAAGTGATAATAGTGTCAAACCTGTCATTAGTCATGTGAATACCAACCTCACCTTTTCTACCTGACTAAAATGAGTTTGCAAGCTTTGTCTTTGTAAACGTGATGTGATCTGACCAGAAAACAAAAAGGCACCCTATGATTAGAGCGCCTCTTTCATTAAAGACAATTGCTATACATCAGCTAACTTTAGACGCTAATACAAGGTGTTAAAATGCAGAGTGATACATCGCAAGATACTCTTTTGCCGCATCTTCCCAACTAAAATCTTTCTGCATAGCATAAAGCTGAACACGCTTAATTTCAGATGGGTTTTGTGCATAAAGCAGTAATGAACGATGCAGTACAGCCAATAACGCTTGCGGCGTCGGCTCTTCAAAAGCAAACCCAGTCGCTACCTCAGGATCCTGATCGTAATCATTCACGCTGTCTTTTAAACCACCCACAGAACGAACAATCGGTAACGTACCGTAAGCCATGCTGTAGATCTGGTTTAAACCACAAGGTTCGAATTCGGAAGGCATCAAGAAGAAATCGGAGCCCGCTTCAACCAAGTGCGCTAGCTCGTTGTTGTATGCTTCTACAAACGAGAACTTGTCTGAGTGAAGTGCCGATAGTTCTTTCAACTGACTCGCCAACACAGGATCGCCTGTACCTACAATCACGATCTGAAGATCGTTCTTCAAAAACTGCTCAATGATAGGCAATAAGTAATGCACGCCTTTTTGATTTGTCAGGCGACAAACCATGCCATACACAGCGCAATCGATGACTGGCAGGCCAACATCTTGTTGCAGTTTTTGCTTACAAGCTGACTTTCCGCGAACCATGCTGTGCTTAGTTGCTTTGTATTTACGAGGCAAGAAAGCATCCGTTTCAGGGTTCCAAGCGCCGTAATCACAGCCATTCAGAATACCCACTAAGTCAGAAGATCTATGTTGGAACTCCGCTGCCATACCATGGCTGCCAAGCTCAGTTTTGAGCTCTTCTGCATAGGTTGGGCTTACTGCATTCACTTTGTCTG
This sequence comes from Vibrio sp. Isolate33, assembly GCF_022397895.1. Classification (NCBI taxonomy): domain Bacteria; kingdom Pseudomonadati; phylum Pseudomonadota; class Gammaproteobacteria; order Vibrionales; family Vibrionaceae; genus Vibrio; species Vibrio sp. Isolate33. The sequence goes on along the minus strand of NZ_JAKEUP010000016.1, from coordinate 16,905 downwards.
CACACATCACACCGGCTTTTAGCATGGTGACATGAGTATCACTTACCGAAGCTTCTGGAACATTGTAGCTGTGCATCTCAGGAAGAGACTGCAACTCATCGTAAGAGAACACACCTTTGAAAACCGCATTGTGAATTGAGATAACACTGCGTGTATTTTCAAAGAAGTCGTGTTGTTGGTAACGCGATTTAAGCAAGAAAGGAACAAAGCCAGTATGCCAGTCGTTCGCGTGAATGATATCAGGTTGGAAGCCAAGCTTAGGAAGCATATCAAGGCATGCTGCACTGAAGAATGAGAAGCGCTCTCCATTATCAGCGTAAGCTTGGTTATTTTCTGCGTACATTTCTGGACGGTCAAAGTACTTGGCACATTCAATACCAAAGACTTGAACGCCTTCTACACTCAGTTTTTTTACTTGATAAGCGGTATGAGGCCAATGGTCTAGCTCAGTCGCTAAGATGACTTCTGCTGAATCAATGTTTGGAATGTTGCGGTAAGCGGGGATGGTCACTCGAACGTCCTGTTCGAGTGTTTGTAACGCTTTCGGCAGTGCCTTGGCTACATCAGCCAAGCCACCACTTTTAATCAAGCCTTCAACTTCAGACGCTACAAAAAGTACCGAGAGAGTCTTAGTAACCAACTCGTGCTCCTTTAGGAATAACTACTACACCATCGTCAGATACGTGGTAATGCTTTTTATCTTCTTTCAGGTTTACGCCGATCTGCGTGCCAGGTGCGATGTCTGCATCTTTATCAACGATAACACGACGAAGTACACAACCCTCGCCCACTTTCACATCGCCCAATAAGATACTTTCGCTAATATCACACGCTGATGCGATATTGCTGCGGAAACCCAGTACACACTTCTCAATACGAGAACCGCGTACGTAACTACCGTTACACACTAAGCTGTCGATGATCTGAACACGGCCATTTGCCGAATCAGTAAACGTCGCAGGTGGTAATGGCGGATAGTAAGTATGTAGTGGCCACTTGCGGTTGTATAGAGAGAATGGCGCATCTTTTTCAAGAAGGTCCATGTGAGCTTGCCAGTACGCGTCAATCGTACCTACATCGCGCCAGTAAACTTCTTCTTTCTCACCAGTAATACGGTTGGTGCTGAAGTCGTAAACAAACACATCACCGCGTGGAACCATATTTGGAATGATGTCTTTGCCGAAGTCGTGCGTCGAATCTTCTTTATCTGCATCTTCAACAAGCTCAGCGAAAAGCTCGTTTGCTTCAAATACGTAGTTACCCATAGAAACAAGCGCAGATTCTGGGTCACCCGGAATTGACTTAGGGTTAGCTGGTTTTTCTTCAAAACCAATCATACGACCTTCCGCATCCACTTCGATAACACCAAACTCTGATGCTTCAGCAAGCGGCATACGCAGTGCAGAAACAGTTAGCGCAGCTTTCTTTTCTTTGTGGAAATCAAGCATCTGCTTAATGTCCATTTTGTAAATATGATCTGAACCAAAAATACAAACTTGATCTGGTTCTTCCAACTGCATGAAGCGAAGGTTTTGATAGATGGCATCTGCAGTACCTTCATACCAACGCTTACCCGTACGCATTTGCGCAGGAATTGGGTCGATAAAACGGTCTGTTATGCCACTGATATTCCAACCTTTTTTCATATGGTGGAACAGAGATTGTGACTTGAATTGTGTTAATACATAGATCTTCATAAGATCAGCATTAACGAAGTTGTTCAAAGCGAAATCAATTAAGCGGTAGCTACCACCGAAAGGAACCGAGGGTTTGCTGCGAGATTCAGTTAAAGGTCTTAAGCGAGAGCCTTCACCACCAGCAAGAATCATTCCCAATACACCAGCCATTTTATTCTCCATATATTTATAGCTTGTCGATGTCAGTGCTCGTAGAGGTATCTTCCTCTGGGGGATGAGCACCAACACTTATTTCGGTACTTAGCGAATATCCATTCACATACAGTGACAGTATCCTAAGCCAAACGTTGTTGTCCGTGCACTATTCTTTGCACTTGGTTTTATATACGTTATCGACTTTCCTGCCGATTTCAATTTTTAATACGCCATTCTGTGCTACGTAAGCTGATTGCTTTCCTAAGACTTAAAGCAGCTCACATTACACCGTCTGAGCGAAACATTACATTAACACCCGACACACATCAGGTATACAACTAAACACTGATCTGTGACTTACAATATTTTAATTAAGTTACATTCTCGTTAAAGTTGCATAAGAAGATATTATTAATTTCCATCATTTATTTTACAGTGTGAATTTAATAAATTCTCGCAGACGAAACACCAAGTCAACAGGTTGCATAATTAGTCATATTTAGATCAAAAAAAAGCAGCCAGAGGCTGCTTTTTTAATCGATAACGTTCAGTTACTTTTCTTTGGGCTTTTTACGTTTATCCGTAACTTCCCATTTACCGTCGATATACAGAGCGGTCCAACCAGATGGTTTTCCATCGACTTCAGTACGAACGTAGTTTTCTTTTGTCTTACGACTAAAACGAACCACTGCTGGCTTACCATCAGGATCAGCAACTGGTGCTGACGTCAGGTACTGGAACTTAGGTGAAATTCGGTCTTTAAAACGAACCAGCTCTTCCACTAATGGTGCACGTGTTTCACGTGATTTAGGGAAATTGCTCGCCGCCATAAACAGACCAGAAGCACCGTCACGAAGCACGAAGTACGCGTCTGAGTTTTCACATGGAAGCTCAGGGAAGTGCACTGGGTCTTCTTTTGGTGGCGCAACTTCGCCATTCTTCAGAATCTTACGAGTATTCTTACAATCGTCATTGGTACAATCCATGTACTTACCGAAGCGACCGTTCTTTAGAACCATGTCAGAGCCACATTTGTCACACTCAACAAGCGGACCATCGTAGCCTTTCACTTTGAACTCGCCATGCTCAACCACATAACCTTCACAGTTAGGGTTGTTACCACATACGTGCATCTTACGCTTATCATCAATCAGATAAGCATCCATTGCCGTCTCACAGATAGGACAACGTTTCTTAGCTCGAAGTGCTGCTGTTTCAACGTCTTCTTCAAGCACATTGATAATGCCTTCTTCGTCACCCAAGTTGATCGTTGTCTTACAACGCTCTTTTGGTGGAAGTGCATAACCAGAACAGCCTAGGAATACGCCTGTCGAAGCAGTACGGATACCCATCTTACGACCACAAGTTGGACACTCAATATCAGTTTCTACGATGTGGTTTGGCTTCATGCCGCCCGCATCTTCATCAAGATCCGCTTTTTCCAAATCGCCAGTGAAATCTTCAAAGAAGTTATCCAGCACGCCTTTCCAGCTAGCTTCGCCTTCAGCAATTTGGTCTAACTTCTGCTCCATACGAGCCGTAAAGTCATAGTTCATTAGGTCATTGAAACTGCCATCTAGACGGTCAGTAACAATTTCACCCATCTTCTCAGCATAGAAACGGCGTTGTTCAACTTTCACATAACCACGATCTTGAATCGTCGAGATGATCGATGCATACGTTGAAGGACGACCAATACCACGCTTCTCAAGCTCTTTAACAAGCGCCGCTTCAGTGAAACGAGCGGGTGGCTTAGTGAAGTGCTGTTTAGGATCTAGAGCAATCAGATCAAGCTTATCGCCAATCTGCACTGCTGGAAGAATCGTGTCTTCGTTTTTACCCATTGGGCGTTGAACGCGAGTCCAACCATCGAACTTAAGAATACGACCTTTCGCTTTTAGCGTGTACTCGTCCGCTTTAACGCTTACCGTTGTTGAATCGTATTGTGCAGGTGTCATTTGACACGCAACAAATTGATTCCAAATCAGCGAGTAAAGCTTGTGTGCGTCTGCGTCTACGCCGTTTAGATCTTCCGACTTAACATCGACACTTGAAGGACGAATCGCTTCGTGGGCCTCTTGAGCGCCCTCTTTGCTGCCGTATGCCAGTGCTTTCGGTGGAAGATATTGAGCACCAAACTCAGAACCAATGTATTCACGAGCAGCTTCTACCGCTTCTGAACTCAAGTTGGTCGAGTCAGTACGCATATAAGTAATGTAACCCGCTTCATACAGGCGTTGAGCCAACATCATGGTTTTCTTTACGCCGTAACCAAGACGTGTACTCGCCGCTTGTTGCAGTGTTGACGTGATGTAAGGTGCAGACGGCTTACTCTTCGTTGGGCGGTCTTCACGTTTACATACTTCGTATTGCGCTTTTTCTAAAACACTAACTGCAGCTTGAGTTTGCGCTTCATTTTCAGGTTTAAACGCAACACCGTCTTTCTGTGCAACTTGCAGTCTGAAGTCGGTTTTTTCTGCTGTTTTGGTATCAGCGTGCACATCCCAGAACTCTTCAGGGATAAAGGCATTAATCTCGCGCTCACGCTCTACCAATAGCTTTACGGCTACTGATTGAACACGGCCAGCGGATAGGCCTCGTGCTACTTTCTTCCAAAGCAGAGGTGACACCATAAAGCCAACAACACGGTCCATAAAACGTCGTGCTTGCTGTGCGTTTACGCCATCAATATTTAGCTCACCCGGAGTTTCGAAAGCTTGTTGAATAGCATTCTTGGTGATTTCGTTAAAAACCACTCGCTTGTATCGCGTTTCATCGCCACCGATGATCTCACGAAGGTGCCATGCGATAGCTTCTCCTTCGCGGTCCAAATCGGTTGCGAGATAAACATGGTCTGCGTTCTCAGCCAGTTTTTGCAATTCAGCAACGACTTTTTCTTTACCAGGTAGTACTTGGTAGTTCGCTTCCCACTCTTTATAAGGGTTGATACCCATTTTTTTGATAAGAGCTTTACGATCTTTTTCTTTCTTGATACGAGCTTTTTCTTCTGGGCTCATACCCTTTGTTGAAACTGCAGCAGCCTTTTTACCAGTACTTTGACCAGCCGTTGGTAAATCACGTACGTGACCTACACTCGACTTAACGACAAAGTCTTTGCCAAGGTATTTATTGATAGTTTTAGCCTTGGCCGGCGACTCCACTATAACGAGCGATTTACCCATATTGACTCTAACGTCCTTAATCACGATGCTTCAGCACCAACAATTTAACTTGTGGGCTTTTACGCATGATATTCTAAATTCATTGCTTCTTTTTTTACTATTGTGCGAGATTACTAGAAGATCAACCGCTTTTTTCAAAATTGGATCTGATCGCTCGACAATTCGACGACTCATAGATAAAAGGGGCACAATATAAAGAAGCTATAAAGTACTCATTAAGAATACTTGCAAGAGCCTATTCATCAGGCATTACGTCTAAACGGGCTCATACTAAGCTTGTCCGCGAATCTAACGCGAGCCCCATTCAATTATTTTTGCCGTAAATCACAAAATAAATTGTGGATATCCGAAAAGACTCTCTTAATCGGTTGTGAAATCATTGAATTTCTAGTTCGACACCATAAACTCAACGTTATATTCAGTTATCAGAGATAAACTCATGACAAAGAAAGTAATAGCAGAATTTGATTTACTGCTTATCGCAAACCAAATTATCCAATCACATGATGACTACATTGAAGGCATGCGCACAAACAGCGTAGTAGAGAAAGACGATGTACTCATCTTCAAAGGTGAATACTTCCTAGACAGCAATGGAATGCCGACAGAGAATACAACCGCAGTGTTTAACATGTTTAAATACTTAGCGCACCATCTTTCGAAAGAGTTTACGCTTCAGCAATAATTAAAAAGCTTGCCATTTAGGCAAGCTTTTTTACTTCCTGAACCTTTATATACTTCGTATTTTATTGACTCAGCATTTTCAGCTTGTCGAAGTAATCAGGGAATGTCTTTGACGTACAACCTGGATCATTAATGGTCACAGGCGTATCGCTAAGAGCAACTAGCGAGAAACACATCGCCATGCGGTGGTCATCATAGGTATCAATCGCCGCGTGTGTCAGTTCAGGTACTGGGTTAACGATGATGTAATCTTCCCCCTCTTCAACCTCAGCTCCGACTTTACGTAATTCGGTTGCCATCGCAGCCAAACGGTCAGTCTCTTTCACACGCCAGTTGTAGACGTTACGGATAGCCGTTGTGCCTTTCGCAAACAGTGCGGTTGTTGCGATAGTCATCGCAGCATCAGGGATATGGTTATAGTCCATATCAATACCTTTTAGCTCACCACAACGAGAGATAACATAGTCATCACCCCATTCGATTTCAGCACCCATTTTTTCAAGTGCATCAGCGAATTGAATATCACCTTGGATACTGTTTTTACCAATACCCGTCACCTTGATCTCACCGCCTTTAATCGCTGCTGCCGCAAGGAAATAAGAAGCAGAAGATGCATCGCCTTCAACTAAGAAGTCACCCGGAGCTGTGTAAGATTGACCAGTCGGAATTACGAACTCTTGGTAGTCGTTATTGATCACGTCCACACCAAATTGTTTCATAATGTGTAGCGTGATATCGATGTAAGGTTTAGAAACCAATTCACCTTCAATTTTAATGGTCACTTCGCCTTCAGCTAACGGTGCTGCCATCAAAAATGCCGTCAAAAACTGGCTAGAGATAGAACCGTCGATTGAAACCGTTCCACTCTTAAGGCCAGTACCTGTGATCTTCAGTGGTGGGTAGTTTTCGTTTTCTAGATATTCGACTTCAGCGCCGGCTTCTCGTAGTGCCGTTATTAAGTGACCAATCGGACGCTCTTTCATACGAGGCTCGCCTGTCAGAACGTATTCACCACGACCTAAACACAATGCTGCAGCAAGCGGGCGCATCGCCGTACCTGCGTTACCTAAGAAAAGTTCAAGAGCTTTATCGCTTGAGAATGCACCACCAACACCCGTTACTTCACAAACAGTTTTGTCAGCAGACAGCTGATAGTTAACACCTAACTGAGTCAAGGCGTTCAGCATATGGCGAATGTCATCACTGTCTAGCAAGTTTGTTAGGCGAGTCGTTCCAGTTGAAAGTGCAGCCAAAAGAAGTGCACGGTTAGAAACACTTTTTGAGCCAGGTAGGTTAACTTCCCCACTCACTTTTTGAATTGGTTGTAACGTAAGGCTTTCCATTAAATCTTATAGTCCTTGTACCACCCGAAGTCACTGGCGCGTATTTATTTTCGGGTGATGAATAATTCTTCGTACTTGCAGACTAACGAACTTTTCCGACGAACTCCAGAGCTAATCCCCCTTATAAAGGTGATTAATTAGCCAATCAATCGTATTTACATACTAGTACGCTAGATCAACACGTACACCATCGGAAAAATAGAGAATTCGCACATCGTCGCCTCGGTTAAACAACATCGAGTTATCGACATCTTGGATGATGTTAACCAGCTTGTTGTCTTTGGTTTTAACCAATAACTCGACAAGTTTGTACTCGATTTTATATTGTGTATTGCCTCGATTTCGAGCAATCCCAGCACCAGCCACGGCACCAACAGCCGTCGCTACTTCTTTGCCGGTACCACCACCAAACTGGTTGCCGATCAAACCGCCGATCGCAGCGCCCAATAAGGTTTCCCAACCATTCGCTTTCGATTCAACGATCTCTTGTTGAGTGATGTATCTAACCGTATCGATCTCACCATAAACAACTTCGTTCACTGGTCGAGCTTCGTTTCTGTTGTAAGCTGCATTTGCCAACATGGGCAAAACAAGTAAAATCCAAAGCAACTTCTTCATGGTAAAACTCCTAAAGACCTCTTGGTCAGTGATTAATCTGTAACGCGGTACTTATGACTATATACCTAACAGAACTTGATACTACTAGTATAGAGTTTCCTTCGCCCTTCGACGCGCTTGATGAACCCAACGGTCTGCTCGCCTTTGGTGGTGACTTGTCACCAATGCGAATTTTAAATGCTTATAGCCAAGGTATATTTCCATGGTATGGCCCAGGTGAGCCTATACTTTGGTGGAGCCCAGCACCGCGAGCGGTATTTAATCCTAAGACATTCGAACCGTCAAAAAGTCTTAAAAAGTTTCAAAGAAAACACAATTATCGTGTCAGCATAAACCAAGCGACTGACAAAGTTATTGGTTACTGCTCGTCACTAAGGCCCGAAGAAGAAACGTGGCTGAACAATGACATGCAGTTGGCCTACTGTGAACTCGCTTCATTAGGGTTCTGTCATTCCGTTGAAGTGTGGCAAGGCGATGAACTGATCGGCGGGCTTTATGGCTTACAAAGAGGCCAAGTCTTTTGCGGTGAATCGATGTTCAGCTTGAAGACCAATGCCTCTAAAATTGCGCTATGGTACTTTTGTAAACACTTTACCCGATTCGGTGGCAAGCTCATCGATTGCCAAGTTATGAATCCTCACTTGGAATCCTTAGGCGCTATCGAGGTCGAGAGAGACGAATTTCTGAGCTCTCTAGAGTTACTCAAAGAAACGCCCGTTGACGATGCATGCTTTGAAAGCCAATGGCTAGAGGAAACGCCTTAATGAATCCAGATTTACAACAAATCAGAATTGGATTAACAGACAATCACGCTTGCAGCTACTTGCCTCACCTCGAAGAAAGAGTGGCAGTCACGCTTGATGAACACATGCACACCTCAGATAACTATGAAGTTCTACTTGCCAACGGGTTTCGTCGTAGCGGGTCAACGATCTATAAGCCACATTGCGATAGTTGCTCAGCGTGCCAAGCCATTCGTCTTTCTATTCCAGAAGTTAAGTTTTCTAAGAGCCAACGACGCGTCCTCAACAAGGCAAAATCACTTCGTTGGGAACTAAAAGACACGATGGATGACAACTGGTTTGATTTATATAGTCGCTATATTACCGCTCGTCATCGTTCGGGTACCATGTATCCACCAAAGAAAGAAGAGTTTCTACAATTCTCACAAAATGAGTGGCTTACAACAAAGTTCATGCATATCTATGACGAGAACAAGTTAATCGGAATCGCGGTTACCGATGTTATGGCTCATAGCACCAGCGCATTTTATACCTTCTTCGATCCTGATATCGATATATCCATGGGAACACTTGGCGTTCTATTCCAGATCCAACATGCCCAGAAAGAGCAAAAACAGTGGTTATATTTGGGTTATCAAATCGATGAATGCCCTGCGATGAACTATAAAGTACGATTTCAACGTCATCAAAGGCTAGTAAATCAGCGGTGGCAAGGGTAGAATACGCGACAACTTTACATATTTTGATTTTAACGGCACAATCAAGCCGTTGAAAACCGCCAAATTTCGAAAGAGGATTAGATGGCTAAAGAAGACGTAATCGAGATGCAAGGCACTGTCCTTGATACTCTACCAAACACAATGTTCCGTGTTGAGCTTGAAAACGGTCACGTAGTGACAGCACACATCTCTGGTAAAATGCGTAAGAACTACATCCGTATTCTTACTGGTGATAAAGTAACTGTTGAGATGACTCCATACGACCTTTCTAAAGGCCGCATCGTCTTCCGTGCTCGTTAATTATTAATTAGCGAATACAATAAGAAGCGGAGCTTAATGCTCCGTTTTTTATCGCCTGAACATTGCCCTTTAGCAAAACCTTTCCGTCGCAGCATCTCGCATCTCGCATCTCGCATCTCGCATCTCGCATCTCGCATCTCGCATCTCGCAAGCATAAAAAAACGCACAACCTAAGTCATGCGTTTTATAGTTAAGCTTTTGAGCTATTCATCAATTGCTTAGTGCATAACCTCTTCTTTCGCACCAACGTAGATGAAGTCAAGTTCGTCTTTCTTCAGAGATACTTTAACCGTACCGCCATCAACCAAGCTCCCGAACAGCAATTCATTCGCAAGAGGCTTCTTAAGCTTCTCTTGAATCACACGTCCCATAGGACGAGCGCCCATGGTCTTATCGTAGCCTTTGTCTGCCAACCAGTGACGAGCATCTTCAGAAACTTCTAAAGATACACCACGTGCGTCCAGTTGAACCTGAAGCTCAACAATGAACTTGTCTACTACTTGGCTAATCACACTTGGATCCAAGCTGTTGAACCAGATGATGTTATCAAGACGGTTACGGAATTCAGGAGTAAACACCTTCTTAATTTCGCCCATCGCGTCTGGCGCATGATCTTGTTGGATCAGGCCGATCGATTTCTTCTCAGTTTCAGCAACACCAGCGTTGGTTGTCATCACTAAGATCACGTTACGGAAATCCGCTTTACGGCCGTTGTTATCAGTTAGTGTGCCGTTATCCATCACTTGTAGTAGCAAGTTAAAGATGTCTGGGTGAGCTTTTTCGATCTCATCAAGTAGCACAACAGAGTGTGGGTTCTTGATTACCGCGTCAGTCAGTAGACCGCCTTGGTCATAACCAACATAACCTGGAGGAGCACCGATTAGACGACTCACTGAGTGACGTTCACCGTACTCAGACATATCAAAGCGCAGCAGTTCAATGCCCATCAGTTTAGACAGTTGAACCGTAACCTCGGTTTTACCCACACCAGTAGGACCAGCAAATAGGAATGAGCCAACCGGTTTATTGTCTGCACCTAATCCTGCACGAGTTAGCTTGATCGCTTCGCTCAATACATCGATAGCTGGGTCTTGTCCGAATACCAACATTTTCATGCGGTCATCCAGTTTCTGCAGCGTATCTTTGTCTGAAGACGATACTGACTTCTCAGGAATACGCGCCATTTTCGCAACCATTGACTCAATATCAGCCACGCTTACTGTTTTCTTACGACGGCTTGCTGGTGCTAAGCGACTACGAGCGCCTGCTTCATCAATTACGTCAATCGCCTTATCAGGTAGGTGACGTTCGTTAATGTATTTAGCAGACAGTTCCACCGCTGCACGCAACGCTTTGTTGGTGTAACGTACTTCGTGGTGAGCTTCGTATTTTGGCTTAAGACCAATCAGAATCTTAGTCGTGTCATCTAATGATGGTTCAACAATATCGATTTTCTGGAAACGACGAGATAGCGCACGCTCCTTCTCAAAAATACTGCTGTACTCTTGGTAGGTTGTTGAGCCAATGCAACGTAATTTACCGCTGCTTAATAGCGGCTTAATTAAGTTTGCGGCATCAACTTGACCGCCCGATGCTGCACCCGCACCAATAATGGTGTGGATCTCATCGATGAATAGGATCGCGTCTTCTTCTTTCTCTAGTTGCTTAAGAATCGCTTTGAAACGTTTCTCAAAGTCACCGCGATATTTCGTTCCCGCAAGCAGTGAACCAATATCTAAAGAGTAGATCACGCTGCTCTGAATAATTTCAGGCACTTGCCCTTCAACGATACGCCATGCAAGACCTTCAGCGATAGCAGTTTTACCTACACCCGCTTCACCCACTAGTAGAGGGTTATTCTTACGACGACGACATAGGACTTGGATAGTACGTTCAAGCTCTTTGTCACGACCAATTAGAGGGTCAATATTACCCTGCTTCGCAACTTCGTTAAGGTTGGTCGCGAAATTTTCTAAACGATCTTCGGAGTTTGCTTCTTCAGCATTTTCTGCACCACCAAATGAATCCGATGATGAAGCACTATCGCCTTCGTTGCTGGCTTTAGTAATGCCGTGTGAGATGAAGTTAACGATGTCTAAGCGACTGATGTCGTTTTTCTTAAGAAGATACGCCGCGTGAGACTCTTGCTCACTAAAAATAGCCACAAGTACGTTTGCACCTGTTACTTCGCTGCGACCTGAAGATTGAACATGAAAAACAGCGCGCTGAAGTACTCGTTGAAAGCTCAATGTTGGCTGAGTTTCACGAGTTTCGTCGCTTTCAGGGATAAGTGGGGTCGTTTGATCGATAAAAATATCGAGCTCATTGCGAAGAGCATCGAGATCAGCCTGACAAGCTTGGAGCGCTTCCTTGGCCGCATCATTTTCTAATAATGCTAGTAGGAGGTGTTCGACAGTCATAAACTCATGTCGCTTGTCTCGCGCACGAGCAAATGCGCCATTTAAACTCGACTCTAATTCTTTATTTAGCATAAGTACCTCCTAAGGGAACAACAGTGTTGTTCGAGCAATTTATACTTGCTCCATTGTACATAGTAGCGGATGCTCATTTTCCTTTGAGTACATCGTGACCTGCGCTACCTTTGTTTCCGCTATTTCAGCACTGTACGTGCCGCATATAGCTTTACCTTCATAATGAACCTTGAGCATCACTTCCGTTGCTTTTTCGATATCTAGTGAGAAGAATCGCTCTAGGATCTCGATTACAAAGTCCATGGGCGTGTAGTCATCGTTATTTAACACAACGTTATACATTGCCGGTGGCTTTACTTTTGTTGCTTCTTTCTCCAGTAAATCTGAGCCTGGAGATGCCCATTCAAAGTTTCTGCTCATATCGCTTTGCTAAGGGTTATTTTTCGGAAGTCGTGAGTGTTTGCCTAATTCAAATTTACCACATTCACGCTTTACGGTGTACTAAGAAACTGCACCGAGAAACAGTACCAAAAAATATTCCTCTATACTGAGCCTAATCCACCATTTCCATCGCTGCAAATAAAAGATCTCGATTAACAGGATTAACATATGTGATTGATTAAAAAGACGCCATAACTATTGATACTGACGATAAGATCACCGCTAAGTTACTATTTAGTTAATAGTTTGCAGTTAATCTCGAATGTGATTTGTTATTAAATTTGATCAATTTTATACCAATTTGCTATTGACTGTGCTCAATCATTAGCTACATTGGAGCTAAAAGGTTTTTTAATACATTTTTGCAACATGATTTAAAACCAGTAACACGCTTTAAAACTTAACAATAAGGAATAATTACGCAGGGTAGCGTTAATTTCCGTAAGCAATGTATGAGATTCAAGCTATCAGCTGAAATTCTTTAGGTGATAGGAATGATATCAATCTGACTTACAACAATTGATATAACAACGTTAGTAACAAAATGCATGAGGGATGTATAGCATGGCTACAGGTACAGTAAAATGGTTTAACAATGCCAAAGGGTTTGGCTTTATTTGTCCAGAAGGTGAAGACGGCGATATTTTCGCGCACTACTCCACAATACAAATGGAAGGTTATCGAACCTTAAAGGCTGGTCAGCAGGTCGACTATGAAGTAGAAAGTGGACCTAAAGGCTCGCACGCTAGCTCTGTTGTTCCTGTAGAAGGCAGCGCCGCAAAATAGGCGAATGCCAACTCATGTTAACCTTCATACGTCGTGCTTAACGGCTGACAGGTAAACAGAATATTGAAACCGCTCATTTAATACCTGTAATACAGGATTACGTGAGCGGTTTTTTCGTTTTGGGAGCTCTAAGATTCCCCACTAAACAATGAGTTCGAGGATGTGTTCCTACCAAGCCAGGCCTAGGAGATGACAAAAGAACAAAAAAGACGCTTTAACGTTACCGTTAAAGCGTCTCTCGTTTTGACTTTATCTATTACTTAGCCATCAAACTAAGTAACTCGTTAACAAATCACGTTCATGAGTTACTAACGATGAGCCCCATCACTATGCATCAATAAATGCGTTTAGTGTTGAGCTTGGGCGCATTAGTGTTGAAACCAGTGCATCATTAAGTAGGTAGTAACCACCTAAATCACCCGCAACACCTTGCGCGTTGTTCAACTCAGCAACAATCGCTTCTTCACTTTCAGCCAGTTGGCTCGCAACACCCGCGAACTCAGCAGCTAGCTCAGCATCAACTGTTTGCTCTGCAAGTGCTTTAGCCCAGTAAGCTGCTAGGTAGTAGTGGCTGCCACGGTTATCAAGCTCGCCAACTTTACGTGAAGGTGACTTGTTGTTGTCTAGGAATTCACCCGTTGCTTTATCAAGTGCGTCAGCTAGAACTTGTGCTTTAGCGTTACCAGTTACTACGCTTAAGTGCTCTAGTGATGCTGCTAATGCTAAGAACTCACCCAGAGAATCCCAACGAAGGTGGTTCTCTTTCTCTACTTGTTGCACGTGCTTAGGAGCAGAACCGCCAGCACCTGTTTCAAACAGACCGCCACCGTTCATTAGTGGAACAATCGATAGCATCTTAGCTGATGTACCAAGTTCTAGAATTGGGAACAAGTCAGTTAGGTAATCGCGCAGTACGTTACCAGTAACCGAAATAGTATCTAGACCTTCTTTGATACGAACCAAAGAGTATTGAGTTGCTTCTAGCGGAGCAAGAATCTTAAGTTCAAGACCATCAGTATCGTGCTCAGGAAGATAAGCTTCTACTTTCTTAATAAGCTCTGCATCGTGTGCACGAGAAGCATCTAGCCAGAATACAGCTGGAACACCTGTAGCGCGCGCGCGCGTTACCGCAAGCTTAACCCAGTCTTGAATCGGTGCGTCTTTAACCTGACACATACGGAAGATATCGCCTTCCTCTACGTCTTGCTCCAGAAGTACTGCACCAGAAGCATCAACCACTTGAACCTGACCAGCAGCTTCTAGGATGAAAGTCTTATCGTGAGAACCGTACTCTTCTGCTTTTTGAGCCATCAGACCAACGTTTGGTACGCTACCCATGGTTGTTGGGTCGAATGCACCGTTCTCTTTACAGAAATCAATGACCGCTTGGTAGATGCTCGCGTAGCTGCGATCTGGGATCATTGCTTTGGTATCTTTTTGCTTACCTTCTGGATCCCACATTTGACCGGAAGAGCGCAGCATTGCCGGCATAGATGCATCAACAATGATATCGCTTGGTACGTGTAGGTTGGTGATACCACGATCCGAATCAACCATTGCTAGTGGCGGTTGAGTCTCGTATACCGCTTGTAGGTCAGCTTCGATTGCTTCTTTTTGATCTTGAGGAAGTGCCGCAATTTTAGCGTACACGTCGCCAATGCCGTTGTTAACATCAACACCTAGCTCATCGAACAATTGACCATGTTTAGCAAATACGTCTTTGTAGTAAACCTTAACCGCGTGACCGAAGATCACAGGGTCAGATACTTTCATCATCGTCGCTTTCATGTGAAGAGAAAGCAGTACACCTTGCTCTTTAGCCAATGCGATCTCTTTTTCGAAGAACGCAACCAAAGCAGCTTTGTTCATTACTGATGTGTCGATGATTTCTTTATCTTGCAATGCAAAAGCTGGCTTAAGTGTTTTCTTAGCGCCATCTTTACCTACAAACTCGATGCTAACTTCTGTAGCACCTTCGATTGTTGTCGATTTCTCGCTACCAAAGAAGTCTTTGTCGTCCATGCTTGAAACGTGAGACTTAGAATCTGCAGACCAAGCACCCATTGAGTGTGGGTTTTTCTTTGCGTAGTTTTTAACTGAAAGTGGTGCACGACGGTCAGAGTTACCTTCACGTAGTACTGGGTTTACTGCACTGCCTTTGATCTTGTCGTAAGTCGCTTTTACTGCTTTCTCTTCGTCAGTGTTTGCTTCTTCTGGGTAGTTAGGAAGTGCGTAGCCTTTTGACTGTAGCTCTTTGATGGTTGCTTGAAGTTGAGGTACAGATGCAGAGATGTTTGGAAGCTTGATGATGTTTGCTTCTGGTGTCTTAGCCAATTCACCTAGTTCTGCTAATGCATCACCAATACGTTGCTCTTCATTCAAGTAGTCAGGGAAGTTGGCAATAATGCGCCCTGCAAGTGAAATGTCGCGAGTATCAACGTCAATACCAGAAGAAGCCGTAAAAGATTGAATGATTGGCAGCAAAGAATAAGTTGCTAGTGCCGGAGCTTCGTCTGTAATGGTATAGATGATAGTTGGTTTTTCAGTAGGCATGAAATTTCCCTATAGTTCTGACAAGCTCACTTAAAATAGTGAGAATGTTATAAATTGACCAGTAAGCTACTCTAAGAGTGAAAACTGCTTACTCGATAGTCGTACTCTATCTTATTTTTCATGCAATCTAATGACAGCATGAACCAAATCCGTGAGTGCGTTGTTATAATAAAACACGTAGGTATAATTAAACAAATCAGGCTTAAGAGTCCATAAACTTGTTCTATTTTGTGTCTTTTAGGCGCGCAAATGATAGCTCAATTCCGTTTCAGTGAAAACTTTTCAGCACACTTCGTTTACATTTTTGCAAGGTAGTTAACATGTCTACTCGCTCACGCAGCGCATCTCGTTCAGACAAACCGGCTCGTTCTGGCGCCACATTAAAACAAAGCAGCAACAGACAAGGCCGAAACAGTGATAAAAATAACACTGGCAACTCGCATAAGAAATCGCACTCAAGTAAACACAGATACAAAGCGAAACTGGCGAACGCAAAACCTAAAATTGCACTCGAAGATCGCAAGGTTATTTTGTTCAACAAACCATTCGATACCTTAAGCCAATTCACCGACGGAGAAGGCAGAAAGACACTGGCTGATTTTATTCCAGTTAAAGATGTTTATGCCGCAGGCCGACTTGATCGTGACAGCGAAGGGTTATTGGTCTTGACCAACGATGGCATATTTCAAGCTAAGCTGACTCAACCGAACTCAAAATCACCAAAGACTTACTGGGTACAGGTTGAAGGCGCACCTTCTGAGGAAGATTTAGATAAATTGAGAAAAGGTGTAGAGCTAAAAGACGGTATGACACTGCCAGCTAAAGTGGAAGTAATGTCAGAGCCTGCTGTTTGGGAGAGAACCCCTCCAGTAAGGTTTAGAGCTGCAATACCGACAACCTGGTTAGCGATTACTATCATCGAAGGACGCAACCGCCAAGTAAGACGTATGACAGCAAATATCGGCTTCCCTACCCTGCGCTTGATTCGCTATTCAATGGGTGACATGAACGTAGGTCAGCTTCAGCCTGGTGAGTGGAAAGAGATTTAAAGTCGAAATATCGAGAATATAAAAATGGCCGCTAGTTTGAGCGGCCATTTTTATATGCGTTGACAAATATCAGACACAAAAATGTATGGTCCGCCCCGTTATTGCAACTACAATTAAGTAATAACGGAGTTGGTTTGCGCTAATGTATTCGGAGTCCTTGTTGGGAGCACTAGCTTCCCAGCTCCACGATGATATCCGCGCCAGATTATCCTTAAAAAGCCCA
>NZ_JAKEUP010000015.1:0-119776 GCF_022397895.1 Vibrio sp. Isolate33 | reverse complement strand
TGTGATGAACTTCTGTAATCGCCCATGTGGTTGTTTCCTCTTACTTGTGGTGAATAAGAGGTTACTTCTAACATGGGCACTTCTTCAGGCTATAGCCTCAAGGAGCAATCACCACCGCCCTAGGCGGTGGTTTTGAGGAGCCAATAAAATAAAAAAGGGTTGATGTATTAACATCAACCCTTTTCTTTTATCAGCTCTCAACTCCGTCACCCTCAAGAGTGAGAGACGAACGAGCTCATTTCATCGACAGGTACAAATTTACAGTTCCTCGTCATCCCCAAGAACGAGGAACGAGTGAGTTGGGGATCTCATTCAACGAGTAGATAGCCCGAAGAGATTCCCTACTCCCTCCTTCGTCAGTCTAGGGAATGACGAATGTTATTTACTCGTATCCCTCATCTAGGATCTGTTCTTAAACTGGATTGTCGATATCGATAAACTCAACATCCAAGCCGTGTTCTTTAGCTAACCACTCACCTAGTGCTTTAACACCGTAACGTTCTGTCGCATGGTGGCCTGCAGCAAAATAATGAATGTCTTGCTCACGTGCTGAATAGGTTGTGCGTTCTGAAATCTCACCAGAGATAAACGCATCAATACCTTGAGAAGCTGCAAGCTCAATGTAGTCCTGGCCACCGCCAGTACACCAACCTACCGTTTCAATCATTTTATCGGCATTTTCAGGAGCGATATGCAGTGGCTTGCGATTCAGAACTTGGTCGATTTTTTCGGCAAACTCAGCACCTGTCATTGGTGTTTTCAACTTACCAAACATTGCAACCGATTGTGGGTGCCCTTCCAAGCCACCTTCTACTTCAATATCAAGCAGTTCAGCGAGCTTAGCGTTGTTACCAAGTTCAGGGTGGATATCGAGAGGTAAGTGATAACCTAACAGGTTGATATCATTCTTAATCAGAGTACGAATACGCTTGCCTTTCATGCCACGAATTGCCTCTGATTCACCCTTCCAAAAGAAACCGTGATGAACCAATAAAGCATCGGCGTTCAATTCTACCGCTTTATCAATCAGCGCTTGAGAAGCTGTTACACCAGTAACGATGCGCTTCACGTCAGAAGCACCTTCGACTTGAAGACCATTAGGACAGTAATCTTTAATCTGCTGTGGCTGCAGTTTTTCGTTCAGTAGCTTTTCTAATTGTAAGTTATTCATTTTTATTTCCAGCTTACCTTTATAATAACGTCGTTATATCAATTTACGGGTAGAATGTCGAAAGCCCAGCCCTCTGTTTATTAAGAACAGATGACTAAAGTTTACGAGGAACCGATGACTGAACTGCAACGTTTTTACCAATGGGTGATTGGCTCACCACCACTACTGGAAATCAAGCCACCCATTTCTGACCTCGGTGTATTCTCAAGCCACCAAGCACTCGACGCATCACATGCTTATAATGGTAATCCTAGACTAGGCTTCCTCTACCAACACCTATGTGAACAAGTCATCACTGCTTCGGATAATTATTCAATCAAGCACGATGAGATTCAGATTAATGTTGAGGGTAGAACACTAGGTGCTATCGACTTTATTCTCGAAGACGCGAACAGCCAAAAGTTAGAACACTGGGAAGTCGCGATTAAGTTTTACCTACTTCATGAACAGACATGGTTTGGCCCTAACTCTCATGACCAATTGGATAAGAAGCTCGATAGAATGCTCAGCCACCAGCTTGGAATGTCATCTTCAGCCGCCTTTATTGAGCAGTATCCAGAGATCGAAGTCGACTCAAAACATCTCCTCATGCAAGGTCGCCTATATACCAATCCATTCTTAGAGCAAAACGTACCTACTACATGTTTGGGTTACGACATTAACCCAAGCCAAGTAAACGGTTTTTGGTGCTATCAAAACCAAGCTCATCTGATCACTGAAGCTCTCTACCCTCTCACCAAAGAACAATGGGCAGCTGGGACGGATGATTTCAGCGGTATACCTATCACTGAGTTTGGTGATCGCTTTGTTCATGGACAAACCCAGTCTGGTCAATTCTGGTTTGTGATGCCGCATAGCTGGCCACACGGCTAACCCATTCGTCATTGAATTGACTTAGTCTTAGCTGATTACTTACAAACAGGCCAATAAAAAGGGTTGATGCTTTCACATCAACCCTTCTTCTATTTGCTTAGCAACTCTAGTAATCGAGATTCGATTATAGGCCCGCGGCTGCAAATACTTGATTAACAATCTCTTGAGCTTCTGCTTCAATTGCTTTTAGGTGCTCTTCACCTTTAAAGCTTTCACAGTAGATCTTGTAAATGTCTTCAGTGCCTGATGGACGAGCAGCAAACCAACCGTTCTCAGTTGTCACTTTAAGGCCACCAATCGCAGCGCCATTACCTGGAGCATGCGTTAAGCGAGCAGTAATCGCATCACCAGCAAGTGTTTCAGCCGAAACCATCTCTGGAGACAGCTTCTTCAGCACGTCTTTTTGTGCGCCATTTGCTACCGCTTGAATACGGTTGTACTTAGATTCGCCGTGTTTAGCAGCAAGCTCTTCGTAGTACTCATGTGGGTTCTTACCCGTTACCGCAGTGATCTCAGCCGCAAGTAGGCAAAGAATTAGGCCATCTTTATCTGTTGACCAAGGCGTTCCATCTTTACGTAAGAAAGATGCACCCGCACTCTCTTCGCCACCGAAACCAAACTGACCGTTGTATAAGCCATCAACAAACCATTTGAAACCAACTGGCACTTCACAAAGTTCGCGACCTAAGTCAGCAACAACACGGTCAATCAATGCGCTTGATACCAGTGTTTTACCAACAGCAACGTCTTTACCCCAACCTTCACGGTTACGGTACAAGTAGTCGATACAAACTGCTAGGAAGTGGTTTGGATTCATTAAGCCTTTTGGTGTCACAATACCGTGGCGATCGTAATCAGGGTCGTTACCAAACGCTAGTGCATACTCGTCTTTAAGAGCCAGTAGGCCTGCCATTGCGTATGGAGAAGAACAGTCCATACGAACCACGCCATCTTTATCTAGAGACATGAATTGGAAAGAAGGGTCAACCGCTTCACTTACCAGAGTAAGATCTAGGTTGTACGCTTTACCAATTTGGCGCCAGTAATCGATACCGCTGCCACCCAGTGGATCAACACCAATCTTGATGTTTGCTTTCTGGATCGCTTCCATATCAACCACGTTAACCAAATCAGCAACGTATGGAGCAACCAGATCCACTTCTTTTACTAACTCAGACTGTTTAGCCTGTGCGATAGGAGTGCGCTTAACACCTTGCATTTGCTCAGCAATGATCACGTTCGCACGGTCTTCAATCGCTTGAGTCAATTCAGCTTCAGCAGGACCACCGTGTGTCGGGTTGTATTTAATACCGCCGTCTTGTGGTGGGTTATGCGAAGGCGTGATAACAATGCCGTCAGCTTTCTTATCATTCACTAGGTTGTACGTAAGAATCGCGTGCGAAATACCCGGTGTTGGAGTAAAGCCATTGTTTTCTTGAATAATAACTTCAACACCGTTCGCTACAAGCACTTCGATAACCGTAGAGAACGCAGGCTCAGATAGAGCGTGAGTATCTTTACCTAAGAAAAGTGGGCCTGTTGTACCCTGCTCGGCACGAACCTCAGCAACCGCTTGTGCAATCGCTAGAATGTGGTTTTCGTTAAATGTTGATTTGTCTGCTGTACCACGGTGACCTGAAGTACCGAACAGTACTTTGTGATTTGGGTTGGTAGCATCCGGTTGCTGTAAGAAATAGTTAGCCACTAAAGCCGGAATATTATGAAGATCTTCCTGCTGAGCTTTTTGCCCAGCACGAGGGTGCATAGCCATTTTTCGACATCCTTATATATAAAATTTAAAAACAAAAAAACCTCATAATATCTTCTTATCCATGGATATTATGAGGTTTAAATCAGATTTCGTTAAATTGAACCTGTTACTTTTTCTATCAATTCTGCTTGGAAACTCATGCGGCTCATAAGCTGCTCAACCATCTGTCTTTTACGGCTTGTATTGTTATTAGTAATAACCCAAAAAGGACTTTGTGGAATGGCTTTAGGCTTAGTGGTGTTGCCGTTTGCTAGCAACGTCGCTTCGTTGTCTGCAAAGTAAACACGCTTACGGCCTTTTACTTGAGTTGCTTCTGAA
The DNA here is from genome assembly GCF_022397895.1 of Vibrio sp. Isolate33. Classification (NCBI taxonomy): domain Bacteria; kingdom Pseudomonadati; phylum Pseudomonadota; class Gammaproteobacteria; order Vibrionales; family Vibrionaceae; genus Vibrio; species Vibrio sp. Isolate33. The sequence continues at coordinate 115,643 of NZ_JAKEUP010000015.1, read as the reverse complement.
AAGCTTAAAGGGTCGATTTTATGCAGTGTTGATAACACAAGCATGAAACGATCAATGGCTTTCTTTAATGATGCAAACTCATCTGATATTAGTAGTGAGCGCATTTCTTTAACGCCATCGAATTTCTCTGGAGTAAAGCCTACCTCTTTGCTAACAACGATACCTTTTGGCTCAACGATCTCTTCGATCGGAACCATGCCTTGGCTATCAACCTGTAACAAGCGGCGCAGAATATCTGAAGCGCTTTCGCCAATACGTTCTGTCTGACCCGCAATAAAACGGTATAGGTCCTCATCAACCTCAATTGTTTTCATTCGCTTTTCACAATCTCAATGTTTAAACTCTGGGGGATTATAGCGAGATCCGCGCGGATACTCTACGTCAAACCCACCATGAATAAGATAAAAATGTCAGTACAGCTCAACTATAAAATTGAAGGTGAGGGTCACACCATTGTTTTGATCCATGGATTATTCGGTAATCTGGACAACCTTGGCTTGCTCGCTAGGGATCTAAAAGCCGATCATCAAGTGCTTAGTATCGATCTACGTAACCACGGTCAATCTTTCCATAGTGACACTCACAACTATCAAGCGATGGCACAAGATGTGGCTCAACTGCTGAATGATCTTGAGTTAGAAGATGTGACTGTGATTGGTCACTCTATGGGTGGCAAAGTCGCGATGGCACTCACCCAACATCTCGAACTGCGTAAGTTGGTTGTACTGGACATGGCTCCGGTCGCCTACACTCAGAGCCGTCACGATAACGTATTCGCTGGCCTGCAAGCCGTGATCGCAGAACAACCAACCTCTCGCTCAGAGGCGCTAAAGGTTCTCGCAAAACATATCGAGATTGATGGGGTTCGCCAGTTCTTGACCAAATCTTTGTTCAAATCAGAGCAAGGCATCATGGAGTGGCGCTTTAACGTCGCATCCCTGCTCGCCAATTACGCGCACATCATTGGCTGGGAACCGATCGACAAAACCTCGGTCAAAACCTTGCTAATAAAAGGTGGGGACTCTGACTATCTCACGGCTGAACACCAAACCGCGGTTCAGCAGCAATTTTCTAACGCAAAGGCGCACGTCATTGCGAATACGGGTCACTGGCTACACGCAGAAAAGCCAGCAGAAGTACTCAGAGCAATTCGAAAATTCATCGCTTAAGCGCGCTTTTTCATGCAGATAAATGAGAGCTGAGTAATCACTGCACATTAACTTTATCTCGCAACAGTGATATAGTGCGCCCAAGCAAAATTGGTATATAAGGTTCCCATGCTTTACGACTACATGAACATCATTGAATCTGTTGGTTTAGATCTCCTATTTGCCGCGATTTTCTTTTTAATCGGTATGGCAATTAAGGACGTTCTAAAACAAGGAAATGTTCCTCCATTTGGTCGTCGCATTGTGTGGTTAGTACTTTTCCTTGGCTGTGCAGGTTTTATCGCCAAAGGGATAATCCAACTAAGCTGGGAAGGAACCGGGATCTAACGATTCCCTTCCGAACTTTATTACACCGACAACAGACAAAATGAAAGGTAATGATTCTATGGCAAGTGTAGGTCTCTTCTTTGGTAGCGATACAGGTAACACTGAAGCTGTTGCTAAGATGATTCAAAAGCAATTGAGCAAGCAGCTCGTTCACGTTCAAGACATTGCAAAAAGTAGCAAAGAAGATATCGATAACTTCGATCTACTGCTGCTTGGTATCCCTACGTGGTACTACGGCGAAGCACAATGTGATTGGGATGATTTCTTCCCTGAGCTAGAAGCTATTGATTTCTCAACTAAGCTTGTTGCTATCTTTGGTTGTGGCGACCAAGAAGATTACGCAGAATACTTCTGTGATGCTATGGGTACTATCCGTGACATCGTTGAAGCGAAAGGCGGTACTATCCTAGGTTATACATCAACTGAAGGCTACGAATTCGAAGCATCGAAAGGTTTAGTTGAAGGCGATGACAGCCAATTCGTTGGTCTATGTATCGATGAAGATCGTCAACCTGAGCTAACTGATGAGCGTGTATCTAACTGGGTTAAACAAATCCACGAAGAAATGTGCCTAGCAGAGCTAGAAGACTAACTCTCTAGCGGTCGTTAATTGTTACAATTAATGACTACTATGTAGATATGAAAAAACCTCCTTTTGGGAGGTTTTTTGCTATTCAATGGTGACCAATTAGCACTCAGCTTCTAGTGCTTCGTCATCATCTCTAAATTGCGGCTTCTTTCTTACATAAAGCGTACGCTGAATTTCTGATACCACATTCCCCTGCTTATCTTTGACATAGATAATAAACTCAGGAAAACACTTCTCACCGAGTTGTGTTTGACGATAAATCTCATCCAGTTGCCCTTGGCTTATTTCGAAATCGGCATACAAGTCAGATTGACCAGGTTTGATAAAGTTGATGCTCGCTTCCTTGTCCCAAACATAATATCGCTCACCCAAAATTCCCATTAACATCAATGAGTAAACCGGATCCGTCAGGGAAAATATGCTGCCGCCATATTGAGTACGATTGGCATTTTTATTCCACCAACGTAGCTTGAGCACTGTCTTTACTACCCTGAAGTCTGAACTTATATGCGCTATCTTAATGCCCGCTCCCCAGAACGGAGGCCAAATATTAAGAGCGAATTTTACGATGTTTGGTTTGTATATTTTTGCAAGTTGCTTATTCATAACAACATTCCGTGTTCATATTAGAATTACCGCCACCTTGACTGGTCGTACCTCCACTATAAGTGAGATACTTCCAATTTACAAAACAGATTGTGATGTCGATTAGTAACCCTTTGAAGTTCGTGGTTTATTGTTATGCCTGACTAAACTATAATGGTATTAATATTGAATTCTGTTAATTGCTGCAGATCATCAACAGGAAAGTATATGTCAGACAATAATCAAGCGCTAAAAGATGCTGGGCTTAAAGTGACCCTCCCAAGGCTCAAAATTTTAGAAGTATTACAACAACCAGACTGCCAACATATTAGTGCTGAAGATTTATATAAAAAGCTGATCGACTTAGGTGAAGAGATCGGACTTGCGACCGTTTATCGAGTATTAAACCAATTCGATGACGCTGGCATTGTAACTCGCCACCACTTCGAAGGCGGTAAGTCTGTATTTGAACTTTCAACACAACACCACCACGATCATCTAGTATGTCTAGATTGTGGCGAAGTTATTGAATTCTCTGATGACATCATCGAAGAGAGACAGAAAGAAATCGCAGAACGTTACAACGTGAAACTGACTAACCACAGTTTATACTTGTACGGAAAAAGTATTACCGGTGATTGCAAAGGTAACCCTGACGCACACAAACCGAAGAAGTAATACTAAACGCTGGCTTAGGCCGGCGTTTTTTATATAGGGCATCATAAAGTATCCATGAGAAGAATACCGTTAGTTAAGGCTTTTACTTTAATTGAGATGTTAGTTGTTGTGGTGATTATTGCAGTACTTGCTGTTGTTGCCCTTCCTCGCTTCCTTAACATTCAAACTGATGGTCGTATCGCTCAGTTTGAGGCTGCTCAATCTCAATTTCAAAGTGCAATAACCTTCGCGCACAGCAAATGGCTTGTGAATGGGGGCGGAAATTCAGAAATGAACGACCTACCCGGCTTCGGTGAAGACCAGAATGGCAACCCGCAACTAGACATCAATGATGAAGGCTATCCTTTAGGTGTGGATAAAAACTCACCAATGGGTGCGCCTTATAATATAGGCCAAGGGCATCAAGGATGTGTGTCTATCTGGGATGCCATCATGAATACCGATCTTACGGTTACAACAGATCGAGACAATTTTGATGGATTTGACTTTGTATCTCGCCGCCAAAATCTTACTTTTTTAACTAAAGAAGGTAATCCTGTTACTGCTCAAGCGCTCTGCTATTACATCTTCACAGCTGAAGGTCACCATAGAAACCCAGACAGAGCTGAATACGTATTTTGGTATAACTCCCGCACCGGTGAAATCACAAACTCTCGACCAAGTGATATCTAACCTCAACGAGGAGGAGAATTAACAACGCCCTCGCCAGATACAGATCCCCAAACACAAAAAACCGGCTCTAGGCCGGTTTTTTTATTGGGTTGCTTTTAACAAGCTAAACACTCAAGCATTAAGCTTCAGTTTTACCCCAAGTGTCACGTAGACCAACCGTACGGTTGAACACTAGCGCGTCTGCTTTAGAGTCTTTCGAATCTACGCAGAAGTAACCTGTACGTTCAAACTGGTACGCTTGCTCAGCTGCACCTTCCGCTAAGCTAGGCTCAACAAAACCGTTTAGCGTAACAAGCGACTCAGGGTTAAGCGTTGCTGCAAAGTCGTCAGCTGCGGCTGGATTTGCCACAGTAAATAGACGATCGTAAAGACGAATCTCAGCAGGTAGTGCTTTATCAGCAGATACCCAGTGGATAACACCTTTTACTTTACGGCCATCAGCAGGGTTCTTACCTAGTGTTTCATTGTCGTAAGAACAGAAGATAGTCGTAATGTTGCCTTCCGCATCTTTCTCGATACGTTCAGCTTTAATCACGTAAGCACCACGCAGACGAACTTCTTTACCTAGAACCAAACGCTTGTACTTCTTGTTTGCTTCTTCACGGAAGTCATCACGCTCAATCCACACTTCACGAGTAAATGGTACTTCACGAGTGCCCATTTCAGGTTTGTTCGGGTGGTTAGCAACCGTTAGTGTCTCTACTTTATCCGCATCGTAGTTTTCAATCACGATCTTAACTGGATCCAGAACGGCCATTGCACGAGGTGCATTTTCGTTTAGATCGTCACGGATACAAGATTCAAGTGAACCGAATTCAATCATGTTCTCTTGTTTAGTCACACCGATACGCTTACAGAATTCACGGATAGACGCAGAAGTGAAACCACGACGACGTAGGCCAGAAATAGTAGGCATACGTGGGTCATCCCAACCTTGAACTAGGTTTTCAACCACAAGTTGGTTCAGCTTACGCTTAGACATCACTGTGTATTCAAGATTCAGACGGCTAAACTCGTACTGACGAGGTTGGCAATCGATCGTGATGTTATCTAGAACCCAATCGTACAAACGACGGTTGTCTTGGAATTCAAGCGTACAGATAGAGTGCGTAATACCCTCTAACGCATCAGAGATACAGTGAGTGAAGTCGTACATTGGGTAAATACACCACTTGTCACCCGTCTGATGGTGGTGAGCAAAACGAACACGGTAGATAACAGGATCGCGCATTACCATGAATGAAGAGCTCATGTCGATCTTAGCACGTAGACACGCTTTACCTTCTTCAAAGCCACCGTCACGCATTTTTTCAAATAACGCTAGGTTCTCTTCTGGGCTACGGTCACGGTACGGGCTCGCTTTACCTGGCTCTTTTAGCGTGCCACGGTATTCACGGATCTGCTCAGGACTTAGCTCGTCAACGTACGCTAAGCCTTTATTAATTAATTCCACAGCATAAGCGTAAAGCGTATCGAAGTAGTTTGATGAGTAACAAATGTCACCAGACCATTCAAAGCCTAACCAGCTTACATCATTCTTAATTGACTCAACGTATTCAACGTCTTCTTTTTCAGGGTTTGTATCATCGAAACGAAGATTACATTGTCCCTGGTAGTCCTGAGCAATACCAAAATTCAAGCAAATAGATTTAGCGTGACCAATGTGCAGGTAACCGTTCGGCTCCGGCGGGAAACGAGTATGCACGCTACTGTGTGTACCATCCGCTAAATCTTTATCGATAATTTGGCGAATGAAATTCGATGGACGAGCCTCAGCTTCACTCATCTATAGCACCTCTATGTATTTAGTATTGTCAGAGAAAGTTATCTTTCATCTCCAAGAAAACGGACGCTTGAAGCGCAAGTCAAAGATAGAAAGATCATTGTTGCTAATCATCCACAATTCTTCGCCTTTGCACAATAAGAACCGTCCGTTAATTGCGATTATTTCTGCTATTCGATGAAGAATAGAACGAACCGTGTTCGCTGGCCTTAAACGGCAGGCACAAAAAAGCCTCCCATGTGGGAGGCTTTCAATTTGAAACTTATTTAAGAGAACTTTACGTCTCAGTTAAGTACTTCCCTTACTATGGAAGTTTTACATCAGATAGGTCTTCACCTGCACCGATAGCTTTCATTTCGCCAGCTACGATTTCAGCTAGTGGGCCTAGGATAACCTGTAGGTTGTTTTCACCTAGTTTAACCACACCTTTAGCACCTAGTTTCTTAAGAACAACTTCATCTGCAACAGAGCGGTCTTTAAGAGTTAGACGTAGACGAGTGATACAAGCGTCGATTGAAGTTAGGTTGTCGTGACCACCTAGAGCTTTCAGGTATTGACGTGCAAGGTCGCCTTTTGGAGCTTCACCAGCAGGAGCTGCAGCAGCTTCGTCATCATCTTCACGACCTGGCGATTTCAGGTTGAAAGCGCGGATTGCGAAAGAGAAAGTGAAGAAGTATAGAGCACCGAAGCCTAGACCGATTAGTAGTAGTACGAATGGTTTAGTTGCTAGACCCCAGTTCAATACGAAGTCGATTAGACCAGCAGAGAAACCGAAACCGTGCAGAGTACCAAACATGTTTGCAACTACTAGAGACAGACCAGTAAATACAGCGTGCATTGCGTATAGAGCAGGAGCTAGGAATACGAACATGAATTCTAGCGGCTCTGTGATACCTGTTAGGAATGAACAGAATGCTACTGAGAATAGTGCGCCACCAACTTGGCTGCGTTTTTCAGCAGGAGCAGCTAGGTACATTGCAAGTGCAGCACCTGGTAGACCGAACATCATTACAGGGAAGAAACCGTTCATGAATACGCCAGCGCCTTTATCGCCACCGAAGAAACGGTGTAGGTCGCCAGATTTAACAGTTTCAGTCACTTCTTTAACTACAGTAGTGATTTCTGGAGTTACAGAGTTAGCGAATGTGAATGTGTGCTCTTGGCCAACAACTAGAGTTTTAGCTAGTGATGGGTCAACACAAAGTTGAGTGATGTTAGCGAATGCGCCTTGACCAGCAACGATGATTTCTTGACATGTACCCATACCGAACCAGAAGTATGAGTTCAATACGTGGTGTAGACCTACAGGGATAAGTGCACGGTTAAGAGTACCGTAAACGAATTGACCGATAGCGCCAGACGTTGATACTGCGTGAGCCAGTGCGTCTAGACCAGATTGAACACCAGGCCAAACCACACCAGACACAGCACCTGCAACAAGTGCAAATAGACCGGCCATGATAGGTACTAAACGTTTACCCGCGAAGAATGCCAGCCACTCAGGAAGGCGTGTAGCGTGGAAAGCGTTGTAAGAGTGACCTGCGATGATACCTGCGAAGATACCGCCGAAGAATGACATGTTAACGTCTGCGTTAATTGTCGTTGCTGTAGCTGTTAGTACGAAGTAAGCAACTGCACCAGCAAGACCTGCTGCGCCGTTACCGTCTTTAGAAAGACCAATCGCGATACCTAGACCAAATAGCAATGGTAGGTTACCGAAGATAGCACCACCAGCTTGCGCCATAAATGGAATATCAAGTAGATCGCCTTGACCTAAACGTAATAGAAGCGCCGCAATCGGAAGCGTTGCGATAGGTAGCATTAATGCCTTACCCAGCTTCTGTGCATATCCTAGAATATTCACCAGTTGTTTCCCCCTATAGGATTTTTTAGAATTCGTTTGAGAAACTTATTTTAGTCGCTCAATTTAGTCCTATTCAGTGTATTCAATTAATTTTGCTCCGCAAATTAAAACCTTACCATTTGTGATCGTAATCACCAGTTTTTACCAAATCCAGAGGTTTTTGCTAGCGAGATCATAAAACTTATTTTATCATTCAAAAAAATGAACATTTATAGATAAAATCTAGATCTAATGTTTGGGCTAACAACGGGTTATTTGAGGCAAGCAATGCCAGATAAACCACTGATAACACTTAGCCTGAACTTATAAATAAAATGAATTGTTCACATATTTTTCAAACACTTAAAATCGCTTCCCATTTTGAAGCCGTTTGCCCATAAAAGATAAATCGTTACGTAAATGATGCTCGCAAACTAAGTACCCATTTAGGTAACGAAGAATTTTTAAAGATCTCACGAAATAAGGATTAGCTGACTATGTACGCGCTAAGTAACTGTAAAATTTACACTGGTAGTGATGTTCTGACCGATCATGCAGTAGTAATCGAAAACGAACTGATCAAAAAAGTCTGCCCTATCTCTGAATTGCCAGAAGGAATTGAGCTTCGCGACCTAGACGGAGCAAACCTAAGCCCAGGTTTCATTGACCTACAACTGAACGGTTGTGGTGGTGTAATGCTGAACGATGAGATCACTGCAGACACTATGCAGATCATGCACAAAGCAAACCTGAAATCTGGTTGTACTAGCTTCCTACCTACGCTTATCACCTCTTCAGACGAAGACATGCGTGCGGTTATCACGGCAGCTCGTGAATACCACAATCAGTACCAAAACCAGTCTTTAGGTCTTCACCTTGAAGGTCCGTACCTAAACGTTGCGAAAAAAGGCATTCACAGCGTCGATCACATTCGTAAATCTGATAACGAGATGATTGAGCTTATCTGTGAAAACAGCGACCTTGTTGCAAAAGTAACTTTAGCGCCTGAGCTGAACGATCCTGAACACATCGAACGTCTTCAGAAAGCGGGCGTGGTGGTTTCTATCGGCCACACAAACGCAACTTATGCAGAAGCACGTCAAGGTTTCGAGTCTGGCATTACTTTCGCAACTCACCTATTCAATGCGATGACACCTATGGTTGGCCGCGAGCCAGGCGTTGTTGGCGCGATTTACGATACGCCTGAAGTATATGCAGGTATCATCGCCGATGGCTTCCACGTTGATTACGCAAACATTCGAATTGCGCACAAAATCAAGGGAGAAAAGCTCGTATTAGTGACGGACGCCACAGCTCCTGCAGGTGCTGACATGGAATACTTTATTTTTGTCGGTAAGAAAGTATATTACCGAGATGGTAAGTGTGTTGATGAAAACGGCACACTGGGCGGCTCAGCTCTGACTATGATTGAAGCAGTTCAGAATACAGTTGAGCACGCTGGTATCGCTTTAGACGAAGCTCTTCGCATGGCTACGCTATACCCAGCTACGGCTATCGGTGTAGAAAGCAAGCTAGGTCGAATCAAAAAAGGCATGGTTGCAAACCTTGCTGTATTTGACCGAGACTTTAACGTTAAAGCGACTGTTGTTAATGGACAATACGAGCACAATTAAGTATGAATGGCGGACAAATAGGTAACGTAGACTTAGTTAAACAACTAAACAGTGCGGCGGTATACCGACTAATAGACCAACAAGGGCCTATCAGTCGTATACAAGTGGCTGATGTAAGCCAACTCGCACCGGCAAGTGTTACAAAAATTACCCGCCAACTTTTAGAGCGCGGCCTAATCAAAGAGGTTGCGCAGCAAGCGTCTACTGGCGGTAGACGCGCTATCTCCCTAACCACAGAAGTAGAACCTTTTCATTCTGTCGCTGTGCGCTTAGGCCGAGACTATATTCAAATAAGCCTTCATGACCTTGGCGGTCGTGAGTTGGCTTTCCAACAGCAAGACCTGAATTATTCAGACCAATCAGACCTTACCCAAGGCTTGGTTAATAATTTGAAGGCTTTCATTGCTGAGCACCAGCCAAAGATTGACCAGCTGATTGCTATTGGCGTTACTCTTCCAGGCTTGGTTAACCCAACGACTGGTGTTGTTGAGTACATGCCAAACACAGACATCGATAACCTAGCTTTAAGCGACATTATTCGCGACACATTCCATGTCGCTTGTTTTGTGGGTAACGATGTTCGAGGAATGGCGCTTGCTGAACACTACTTCGGCGCAAGTAAAGACAGCCAAGACTCTATTTTAGTGAGTGTTCACCGCGGTACCGGCGCAGGTATTATCGTGAATGGTCAGGTCTTCTTAGGTCACAACCGCAACGTAGGTGAGATTGGTCATATCCAAATCGATCCACTAGGCGAGCAATGCCAGTGTGGTAACTTCGGTTGTCTTGAAACCGTAGCAGCAAACCCAGCTATCGTTGAACGAGTTCAAAAACTGATTAAACAAGGCTATGAGTCTTCTTTAACAGAGCTTGACCGTATTACGATTCAAGATGTGTGTGACCATGCAATCAATGGTGACGAACTGGCGAAACAAAGCTTAGTTCGAGTAGGAAACCAATTAGGTAAGGCGATCGCTATGACGATTAACTTATTTAACCCTCAAAAAGTTATCATCGCGGGTGATATTACGAAGGCACAAGAGATTGTTTTCCCTGCAATTAAGCGCAATGTAGAGAATCAGTCGTTAACGACTTTCCATAGCGGCTTGCCTATTGTAGCATCACAGATCGATAAACATCCTACAATGGGAGCTTTTGCCATGATTAAGCGCGCCATGCTCAACGGTGTGTTGCTGCAGAAGCTTCTCGAAGACTAGAGAAAAACAATTCTGATTTTCCGCGGGCCGTGTTTGTATAAACACGGCCCGTTTTTTTAAGCTAGGGAACTACAACAACAAGTTATGGAACTTATATTAATATCCACTGCGTTTATCGCAGGATTTATTGCTTTAAAGTGTCACCTTCCCCCATTAGTTGGTTTTTTGGTTGCGGGCTTTGGGCTTTTTGCCTTTGGCTTTGAAACCAATGACACCATCATTACTTTAGCTGACCTTGGTGTCACACTGCTTCTATTTACTATCGGCTTAAAGCTCGACATCAAAACCCTGCTCTCTAAAGAGATCTGGGCTGGCGCGACAATCCACAACCTTTTGTCCACTCTGTTTTTCGCCGTCGCCCTGTTTGGCTTTAAGTTCTTAGGTATTTCATCGCTGGCCGCCATGTCGGTAGAACAGATCGTTCTGCTCGGTTTTGCTCTTTCATTCTCTAGTACGGTATTTGCGGTTAAGACTCTGCAAGAGAAAGGTGAAATGAATGCGACCTACGGAACGTTGGCGATTGGTATCTTGGTCATGCAGGATATCTTCGCCGTAGTATTCCTAACGGCTTCTACAGGCAAAATACCTGAGTGGTATGCGATTGCTCTGTTTGCCCTGCCCTTACTACGCCCACTGTTCTACAAAGTGCTCGATTGGGTAGGTCACGGCGAGATGCTAGTTCTGTCCGGCATCTTCTTCGCATTAGTCGTCGGTGCTGGTTTATTCCATTTGGTTGGTGTGAAACCAGACCTAGGGGCTCTTGTTCTAGGTATGTTACTTGCTGGTCACCCAAAAGCCTCAGAGTTATCAAAATCGCTGTTTAATCTTAAAGAGCTTTTCCTTGTCTGTTTCTTCTTGAACATTGGTTTGTCAGAGCAACCAACCATTCAAGGCTTTATGCTTGCAATCTTGTTCTTGCTGATGCTGCCAGTGAAAGGTGTTCTCTACTTCTTGGTGCTCAACCGTTTCAAGTTCCGTGTTCGAACCTCTCTACTCGCCTCATTATCACTGTTTAACTACAGCGAATTTGGCCTCATCGTTGGTGGCCTCGCCTTCAAGATGGGTTGGATGTCGGGTGATATCTTGGTTGCCGTAGCCATTGCAGTTTCACTGTCGTTCTTAATCGCTGCACCTTTAAACCGAGCTGGTCACAAGCTTTATCAGCAGTCAGGTAAATGGCTGAAAGAGCATGCGTCAGAAAAGCTTCACCGACGTGATAAGCGAATTGACCCGGGTCGTGCACAAGTACTTATTCTTGGTATGGGCCGAATTGGCACTGGTGCTTATGACGAATTGCGCTCTCGCTATGGCAAAGTCAGCCTAGGTGTCGAAGTTCGTGAAGAAGCAGCACACAACCACAGAAGTCATGGCAGAAACGTGATTTCTGGCGACGCGACTGACCCGGACTTCTGGGAACGTATCTTAGATACCGCCAATGTGAAATTGGTGATCTTGGCTATGCCTCACCACCAAGGTAATCAAACCGCATTAGACCAGTTAAAATCTCGAAACTTCAAAGGCCAAATTGCGGCGATTGCTGAATATCCAGATCAACTCGAAACGCTCAAAGAAAACGGTGTTGATGCGGCATTTAACATTTATAGCGAAGCCGGTAGTGGTTTTGCTCGCCACGTATGTGAACAGTTAAACCCAAACATCAATAAAATCTAGCCTAAAACGCCCTCTTCAAAGCCTCTCAAAATTGCGAATTTTTGCACTTTTGAGAGGTTTTCGTATAAAAAACCAACTGCAATTAGATATCAAACACCAAAACCAATCAATAATTAGATATTTTCTAACATAACCCCCTTTATATTATTTTTTTGCTTACATCCGGTTGCTTTTTTTAGCCAGAATGGCAAATTGAATACAGTTGATTTAGAAATTATTTAAAAGGAAGTTCTATGTGTTCAGTATTTGGCATTCTCGACATTAAAAGTGATGCCGCAGCACTTCGCCCAATTGCTTTAGAAATGTCTAAAAAGCTTCGTCACCGCGGTCCTGACTGGTCTGGCATTTATGCTGGTGAAAAAGCAATCCTTGCTCACGAGCGTTTAGCTATCGTTGGTTTAAACAGTGGTGCTCAACCACTATACAGCCAAGACAAAAAGCATATTCTTGCAGTAAACGGCGAAATCTATAACCACAAAGAACTTCGTGCACGCTACGAAGACAAGTACCAATTCCAGACAGACTCTGACTGTGAAGTGATTCTTGCGCTATACCAAGAAATGGGTGCTGACCTACTAGAAGAACTTAACGGTATTTTCGCCTTCGTTTTATACGATGAAGAGAAAGACGAATATCTAGTCGGCCGTGACCACATCGGTATCATCCCTCTTTACCAAGGCTACGATGAACACGGTAACTACTACGTTGCTTCAGAAATGAAAGCACTGGTTCCAGTATGTAAAACAATCAGTGAGTTCCCTCCTGGTAGCTTCTACTCTTCTAAAGATGCAGAGCCTCAGCGTTACTACATTCGTGATTGGAACGAATATGCAGCGGTTCAAGGCAACAGCACAAGCAAAGAAGAGCTTACTGAAGCACTAGAAGCAGCGGTTAAACGCCAACTAATGACTGACGTACCTTATGGTGTACTTCTATCAGGTGGCCTAGATTCATCAATTACTTCAGCAGTAGCGAAACGTTATGCCGCAATGCGTATTGAAGATGATGAGCAATCTGAAGCTTGGTGGCCACAACTGCACTCGTTTGCTGTTGGCTTAGAAGGCGCACCAGATCTTATCGCTGCTCGTGAAGTGGCTGACAAGATCGGTACTGTACACCACGAGATGACGTACACGATTCAGGAAGGCCTAGACGCGATCCGCGACGTTATCTACCACATCGAGACTTACGATGTAACGACGATTCGTGCATCAACTCCGATGTACTTGCTGGCTCGTAAGATCAAAGCGATGGGCATCAAGATGGTACTTTCTGGCGAAGGTGCGGATGAAATCTTCGGCGGTTACCTGTATTTCCACAAAGCGCCAAACGCGAAAGAGTTCCACGAAGAAACAGTACGTAAACTACTGGCTCTGAACATGTTTGACTGTGCTCGTGCAAACAAATCATTAGCAGCATGGGGCGTTGAGGGTCGCGTACCATTCTTGGACAAAGAGTTCATCGATGTGGCAATGCGTTTGAACCCTGAAGATAAGATGTGTGGTAACGGTAAGATGGAGAAACACATCCTACGTGAGTGTTTTGAAGACTACCTACCAGACTCAATCGCATGGCGTCAAAAAGAACAATTCTCTGACGGCGTTGGCTACGATTGGATTGATACATTGAAGGCAACAGCTGAAGCGAAAGTAACAGATAAGCAAATGGAAACAGCTCAGTTCCGTTTCCCTTACAACACACCTACGACCAAAGAAGGCTACGCTTACCGTGAAATCTTTGAAGAGTTGTTCCCGCTAGAGTCAGCAGCAGAATGTGTACCTGGTGGTCCGTCTGTAGCTTGTTCATCAGCAAAAGCTATCGAATGGGATGAGTCTTTCCAAAACTGTGTTGACCCATCTGGCCGTGCAGTACAAGCCGTTCACAACGATGCTTACAACGCTTAAAGCGATTGGTAAATTCTAAATACTAAAAAAGGCGCATGATGCGCCTTTTTATTTTTAAGCCGATTTTTTTATTGTTGCATTTATGCGTGAGCTTGTAGTGCTTCGTTCTCAATACTGATAGGAACCACTTGGCTGATCATTTTTACGAGCATGATAGAACGAGCTTCACCATCTTTCTGATGGAAAATCGCTTCAATACCAGCGAACTGGCCACTCTTAATCTTAACCACCTGCCCAGACTCAAACTCAACACAACAATCTTCAGTTTCGTTACTGCAACACTTCTCAAACTCTTTGAGTTCGAAAACTAAGTCACCTTGGACTTCATGCGGTCTTGCGCCGAACTTAATAAAGTCGACCACACCGCGCGTTGAACGAACTGTCGTAAAGCTAGGGCCTTGTTCATAGTCAAAGCGAACAAAGATGTAAGACGGGAACAGCGGCTCTTTGACCTGCTTCTCTTTCCCTCTAACCACCTTTTCGACTTCTATTTGAGGGTAAAAGCACTCTACCCCCTGATTTTCTAGGTGCTGTTGAGCGCGTTTTTGATCACCACGCTTACAGTAGAGCAAATACCAACGTTTCATTTTACTAGCCATTTTCTATTTTTGGACATTTTACCACAAGCCTAAAACGGTTTAATCACCGTTAATAAAATGAAGACTGATAAGCAAGAAATTATGCGTAACAGACCAACTTATCAACAAAAAGTCATAGGTCCGAAAAGTGGTTAAGCATTGTACAGGGATCATTTACAGATAAAAAGGCGCATTCTTGTAAGCGTATGTATGCCAGACAAATAAAACACACCATACCATATGAAGTTCAAAATGATACAACCAACCAATACATTTCACTTTTATTATTCGGTAATTCTTTTAAAACGCTCACTATGCATCCAGCTCAAAACTGGAAAATTAGTTTGCAGCACGCATTGTCTGGGTGACATTGCATAAAAAACCCCTTACTTTCATAAGCTTATAAAAAATTAGTTATCGTAACCATAAAAGACGCCTATTGCAGATGGTTATTCCACTCTGTATACATAAGTGACTATAAAATCTTTTAATACCTAAAATTAGTAAAACTTATGCCAAGCACTCACAACATCTTTGGCCACCCTAGAGGCCTATTTCTACTATTTAGCACAGAGCTATGGGAACGTTTCTCCTACTATGCAATGCGTGCAATTCTTGTTTTATTCTTAACTGATACCACTCTTAATGGTGGCCTTGGTTGGTCAACAAAAGACGCACTCGATCTCTACGGGATCTACACCGGTTTAGTCTACATCACACCATTAATTGGTGGCTGGATTGCCGATAACTACCTAGGACAACGTAAGTCGATCCTAATTGGTGGTGTATTAATGGCTCTAGGCCAATTTACACTTGCTCTACCTAACGGCTTCATTGGCTTAGACCAAGTCAACGCTCTATACCTTGGTTTAGCACTGCTTATCAGCGGTAACGGTATGTTTAAGCCAAACATCTCGACCATGGTTGGCGACTTGTACCAAGAAGGCGATAACCGCCGTGATGGTGCTTTCACCATTTTCTACATGGGCATCAACTTAGGCGCACTACTTGGTGGCTTGATTTCGGGTGCAGCAGTGGATTCATTCGGTTGGAAAGCAGGCTTCTTGGCAGCTGGTATTGGTATGGTTATTAGCTTGATCATGCAAATGACGATGGCTCAATCTTGGTTAGGCAACATCGGTTCTGTACCTGCGGCTGCTCGAGCAAAAGAGCTGAACAAATCAAAAGAGAAAGCGCCACTCACCAAAGAAGAGTTCGACAGACTAAAAGTTATTCTGATTATGGGTCTGTTCGTGATCGTTTTCTGGGCTGGCTTTGAACAAGCTGGCGGCCTAATGAACATCTACACTCAACAATATACTGACCGTATGATTGGTGGTTTTGAAGTTCCAGCGGCTTGGTTCCAATCTCTAAACCCATTCTTCATCATTACACTTGCACCGATCATCGCTGCATTTTGGGTGAAATTAGGTAAGCGTGAACCAAACTCACCTGTTAAATTTGCGATGGCGTTGTTCTTCTTAGCACTTGGCTTTGTGTGCATGATGGGTGCGGTAATGGAGCAAGGTGGCGACCTAACAGTGAAAACATCGATGTTATGGCTAGTAGGTGCATTCTTCTTCCATACACTTGGTGAGCTTTGTCTATCGCCTATTGGCCTGTCGTTGGTCACTAAGCTAGCTCCACTTCGTTTAGCATCACTAATGATGGGTGCTTGGTTCGGCTTCAATGCGGTTGCAAACTACGTAGCAGGCCTAGTGGGTTCTCACGTTGGTGAACTTGGCGCGATGTCTATCTTTGGTGGTATCGCGATTACAGCAACAGTTAGTGGCGTATTACTACTTCTTTGTGCTGGTAAGCTTGTATCATGGATGCACGGTGTAGAAACCAACATGACGCTTGAAGCAGAGCCAAAAGCTGAAACAGCAGAAACCTCTGTGGCTTAATATCTAGCTCTATTTCGAGAAGAAACATCAAGATCAAAAAGGGCTGCTCAATGAGCAGCCCTTTTGTTATCTATTCAATCGACACATCAATTAGCGATGAAGCGCTACCAGTTCAGCCATCATGTCGATATGCGAGTCTCTATCGTTAAGACACATAATGTAGCTAAAGTCTGAGCCACCAGCTTCGATGAAAGTCTCTTTACACTGGTCTGAAATCTCTTCCAATGTTTCCAAGCAATCCACCGAGAATGCAGGAGCCATGATATCAATCTTCTTAATACCCTTTCCTGGCAATGACTCTAGTGTTTCGTCTGTGTAAGGCTTCAACCACTCCTCTCGACCAAATCGAGATTGGTAGGTCATGGTAATGTCTTCTTCAGATAAACCTAGCTCTGCTGCAAGCAGTTTTGTCGTTGCTTCACAATGCTGTGGGTAGATATCGCCTTCATCAGCTAAGCGCTTCGGAATGCCGTGGAACGAACAAACCAAATGATCGGCTTTACCATTTTGATCCCAATGGCTACGAACGCTTTCAGCCAGTGCTTTGGCATAGCTCGGGTGTGAATAGTAGTCACGAACAAAGCGATAACTCGGGATTACAGGCATCTGCTTAAAAGCTTTGGTTAAGCCATCAGAAACAGCCGCTGTCGTTGTGCCAGAGTACTGAGGGTACAAAGGTAGTACGATAATGTCTTCTACGCCCTGCTCCATCAGTTGCTCGATACCCGTCTTAAGGCTTGGGTTACCATAGGTCATTCCCAATGCAACCGGCATCTCTAATTTTTTCTCTAGCTTTTCCGCTTGTCTTTGCGAGTAAACAAGCAGTGGTGAGCCATCATCCATCCAAACCGATTGATATAGCTTCGCGACCTTAGGTGAACGAATAGGAAGAATCACCCCATGCAGAATAGGACACCAAAGCCAACGAGTTAGGTTCACTACTCGCTTGTCATGCAAGAACTCACTCAAAAATCGACGAACGCCAGCTGGGGTCGCAGAATCTGGCGTACCTAAGTTCACCAGTAAAACGCCCTGCTTTTTATTATTTTCCATAGATACCTGAGACCAATATGTGATTTTCTGGAAAGTAATATACTAATCTGCATAAGTTTAAGATCATTGCTTCCCACTAAATGTCTGAATAATCATTCTTTAAATGGGATCGCAACATCTACTCTCGATTATGAGCCATCTTCATCAAAAACGGTTTCGTTTTGAACGATGTGTAATCGAATTATCTAGATTGGTATCGTACTAAAAATTGAAACAAAAAAAGCGACCCTTAAGGTCGCTTCCAATATATCAAATTCTAAAACTGGCTGTTAGCCAATTATGCTAGTGCTTTCTCAAGTTCTGCACTAACTTCAGCAACTTGCTTAGTACCGTCAAACTTAAGGTACTGAGTGTTGCCTGCTTCAGCTTCTTTACCGTAGTAAGAGATAAGCGGAGCTGTTTGATCGTGGTATACGCCTAGACGTGCACGAACTGTTTCTTCTTTGTCGTCATCACGTACAACTAGCTCTTCGCCAGTTACGTCATCTTTACCTTCTTCTTTAGGCGGGTTGTACACAGTGTGGTATGTACGGCCTGAAGGAAGGTGAGCACGACGACCAGCCATACGCTCAACAATCACATCGTCAGCTACGTCGAATTCAACAACGTAATCAACAGCGATGCCCATTTCTTTGAGGCCATCAGCTTGTGGGATTGTGCGTGGGAAACCGTCTAGTAGGAAACCTTTCTCACAGTCATCTTGAGCGATACGCTCTTTGATAAGACCAAGGATAATTTCATCAGAAACTAGCTGACCAGCGTCGATTACTGATTTTGCTTGCTTACCAAGCTCAGTACCCGCTTTGATAGCAGCACGTAGCATGTCACCAGTTGAAATTTGAGGGATACCAAATTTGTTCATGATGAAGTTAGCTTGAGTACCTTTACCCGCGCCAGGAGCACCTAGAAGAATGATGCGCATGTTTAATCCTCTTATAAAATTATGATTTATACCGAAGCTCACTATCCCACCTTCCTCGTTCATATTTAAGATAAACAGGAAAAGTTAGGTAACAGCTGAGGTTAAGCAAAACTGTAAACAGAAGCAAAACGGTAAGTTTCGGTATAACGTTTAAAAATCATACAACTGGAAGGAATGAGTTCCTAGCTCCAGCTGATTAGGTCGAGCATTCTATCACATTAATATTCAATTTGGCTGAATTTACGACTAAAGAATGTATCGGCAACATTTGTTGTTACGATAACGGTGACGTTGACCACGTTTAATAGATTTTCAGCGACGTTCATAAAAAAAGCCCGCATTTGCGAGCTTTTTATTACAATTGTTGGCTTAACCTAAAGTCGAAAGACTAACGCTTTGTCAGTAGCTCGTTGATTGCACCCAAGAATTGTGACGGATCTTCCATTGAGCCCTTTTCAGCCAGCATCGCTTGACCAAGTAGCAACTCAACCCAACGACCAAACGCTTGCTCGTCTGCTTCGTCGGCCATCTGTTTAACCAGAGCGTGCTCAGGGTTAATCTCGAAGATGTACTTCACTTCAGGTGCCGCTTGACCTGCAGCTTCAAGAAGCTTAGCCATTTGCGTACCCATTTCGAAGTCGTCAGTTACAACCACAGCCGGTGTTGTTGCTAACTTAAATGTTGTGCGAACTTCTTTTACACGACTACCTAGGTAAGATTGAGTGCGCTCTACAACAGACTTGAACTCTTCTTCAGTCTCTTTCTGCTTCTCTTTCTCTTCTTCACCTTCAAACTTGCTTAAGTCTAAGCCCGCTTTTGTGATCGATTGGAACTGTTTGCCATCAAAGTCAGTTAGGTAGTTCATTACGTACTCATCAATGCGATCGTACATTAGAACCACTTCAATACCTTTTGCTTTGAACTGCTCCAAGTGCGGGCTGTTCTTAGCTGCAGCGTAGCTATCTGCTGTTAGGTAATAGATCTTATCTTGACCTTCTTTCATGCGCTCAACGTAAGATTCTAGGCTGATAGTTTGTTCAGCTGAATCCACTTCCGTTGATGAAAAACGAAGTAGACCCGCGATCTTCTCTTTGTTCGCCATGTCTTCAGCTGGGCCTTCTTTCATTACTAGGCCAAACTCTTTCCAAAACTCTAAGTACTTGTCGTTGTCGTTCTTCGCCATGCGCTCAAGCATAGTTAGAACACGCTTAGTACATGCGCCACGAAGAGACTGAGTCACCTTGTTATCTTGAAGAATTTCACGCGACACGTTCAGAGGCAGATCATTTGAATCAATCAAGCCGCGAACGAAACGCATGTAAGATGGCATGAACTGTTCAGCATCGTCCATGATGAATACACGCTGTACATAAAGCTTTAAGCCGCTCTTATGGTCACGGTTCATCATGTCCCAAGGTGCTTTAGCTGGGATGTAAAGCAGGCTTGTGTAGTCGTTCTTACCTTCAACCTTGTTGTGACTCCACGTCAGTGGATCAGCAAAGTCGTGAGATACGTGCTTGTAGAACTCTTGATACTCTTCTTTTTCGATATCAGATTTGTTACGAGTCCAAAGCGCTTGCGCCTTGTTAATCTGTTCCCAGTGCTTCTCTTCGGTGTCTTTACCTTCGTCATCTTTCACAGCTGTGAAGATAGAAACAGGGATACCGATGTGATCAGAGTACTTACCAATCACTTCACGCAGACGCCATTCATTTAAGAACTCTTTACCGTCTTCACGCATGTGCAGAATGATGTCAGTACCGCGAGATTCTTTTGTGATGTCTTCGATTGTGTAATCGCCTTCACCAGCAGAGTGCCATTGAACGGCTTCATTGTTTGCTAGGCCAGCCGCACGAGTGCGAACGGTTACCGCGTCTGCAACGATGAATGCTGAGTAGAAACCAACACCAAATTGACCAATCAATTGAGAGTCTTTGCTTTGGTCTTCAGACAGTTTTGAGAAGAAGTCTGCAGTGCCTGATTTAGCAATCGTACCTAAATGCTCAATAACGTTGTCGCGGCTCATGCCGATACCGTTATCAGAAATAGTTAAAGTGTTTGCTTCAGCGTTAAATGAAAGTTTTACACCTAAATCAGCATCGCCTTGGTAAAGGTCACCATTAGATAGGGCTTGAAAACGAAGCTTGTCAGCCGCGTCAGATGCGTTAGAGATCAGCTCACGTAGGAAGATTTCTTTATTTGAATACAGTGAGTGAATCATTAGATGAAGTAGTTGTTTTACTTCAGATTGAAAGCCACGAGTCTCTTTATTTTGCGTTGCCGTTTCGCTCATTTTTACTCCAAAACATCTATACTTTATGTTGAATAACCATAGGGGCGTAACACTTGATGCCACTCTTATGTTCATTAACATGAGGATGACAAATGTAAATTCAAGGTCAAAAATCATAAAAACACTGTTTTTTTGATCTGTTTTTATTATCCTTGAGTCTGATAAATATAAAAGAACATAAAAGAAGCCATGATTTGGTGAAGAATTAACTGAACTTCACCTGAGATTTGTCTATTTCGCACCCCAAATCATCCAAAAGTAGAAGAATTCAATGAGCAATATCGGCACAAAGTTTATTCTCGCGCAGCGGTTCGTCTTCGATCCAAACAGCAACTCACTTGTTGACCAAATGAGCGACGGCGAAGTCGTACGCCTTGGCAGCAATGAAAGCCGCATTCTCCTTATGCTGTCGGAAAGACCCAATGAAGTTATCACTCGTAATGAATTACACGAGTATGTTTGGCGAGACCAAGGCTTTGAGGTTGATGACTCTAGCTTAACGCAAGCTGTATCAACACTAAGAAAGATGCTGAAAGATTCGACCAAATCCCCAGAATTCGTAAAGACAGTGCCTAAACGCGGTTATCAATTCATTGCGACCGTTGAGCGCTCTGCACCACTTTCATCAAATGATCAGCCAGTAGCTGCTGAAATTGCCGAAAATGACGTAGAACCTATCTTGACGTTTGCAACGCCTGCAGCGACTGAAGAAACGGTTACTGAAACGGTTGAGTCAGAGCCAGTAGCAAAGGTTCAAGAAACCAATGTCGAAGCTGAACCAACACGAGCTCCTGCTGCAACTCCAGCTAAAAGCACAAATAAGGGGTTAACGTTTTGGTTGCTACTTATTGCTTTCATCATGCCGATTCTCGTTTTAACGTTTACTAACCCGGCAGAATCCGAGTTCAAAACATTGGCTGAAGTGGATGGCGTAAAGGTTCAATCACCAGTTAACCACCCAGACCTCAGCAGTTGGCTACCAGCGATAGAGAAGTGTGTATTACGTTACAACACCAATCACACTGGCATGCTTAAGCCGACTGAAGTGATCGCAACAGGTGGACAAACCAACAACCTTGCCCTCAACTACATTCACCCGCAAGATTACTCGAGCGAGAATGTAACCCTAAGAATTTACGCAAACCAGTCGGATGTAAACGACATTTGTAACGGTGGTCAGTAACATGAAATTAAAAGTATCGATTATTTTACTGGTTCTATCTGCATTTTTGAGTGGTTGGCTATATTGGGGAAGCGATGCAAAAGTAGAGCGCCTACTTACTGCACATGAATGGCAATCTAAGATGGTCACTCTGATCAGCGACAACAAGCAAGCGGACTCAATCGGCCCGCTTCGTAAAGTTGAGCTGTCTTCGAATGCGAAATACCTACCAAATGGTACATACCTGAGAATGTCAGTGGTTAGACTATATGGTACTCAAACTGAGCCTGCGAATGTCATCAACATTTCGGAAACGGGTCAGTGGGATATCAACGACAACTACCTATTAGTTTCTCCAACAGAGTTTAAAGATGTGACTTCAGCTCAACGCCAAGATTTTTCGGAAGGGCAGCTCGAATTGATCACTCAGGTTATTAAGATGGATGCAGAGCAAAGCCGACGCATCGACATCGTTAACCCGAAAGCACTGCTACTGACTAGCTTAAATCACGGTTCAACCGTATTGTTTTCAAACTAACATTGGAAAGCTATTTACTGTGTATCAATAGCTGAATACCATGAAACGGTAAACCAATAGAAAAGGGGCATGATGCCCCTTTTTGTTATCTAAAACTTACAAGTACGAAATTCTATGGATTGGATAAACTCACTTGCCCTCTTTTTTGGTTCATTGATCGCCAATACCCTCGCTTCCTTATCGGGTGGTGGTGCTGGGCTACTTCAATTCCCACTGCTTATCTTTCTTGGCCTCCCCTTCTCAGTCGCCTTAGCAACACACAAAGTCGCCAGTGTCGCTTTAGGTTTGGGCGCAGCTTATACACATATTAAAGGCGGCACGCTCAGTTGGAGAATTTGTTGTTATCTGATCCTTGTTGGCAGCGTCGGCGTTGTTATTGGGGCAAATATCGTGTTACTGATTCCAGATGATATTGCACAAAAACTGCTTGGGGCGATGATCCTAGCGCTTGGCATCTACTCACGACTCAAGAAACAATTAGGGCAAGAGGAACAACCCAAGAATAGAGATACTAAAGGTTGGATTATTGGTGGCATTGGGCTTGCGCTGATTGGCGTCATCAATGGCTCTCTGACTGCTGGCTCAGGACTGTTGGTGACCTTGTTTCTTGTTCGCTGGTTTGGTTTCACTTATAAACAAGCCGTGGCGCTCACCATGATATGTGTTGGCCTGTTCTGGAATGGCATCGGCGGTATCGCAATCGTACAAGCTGGCGCACCCATATACTGGTTGTGGCTACCCATACTTCTACTTAGCTCATTTATAGGTGGAAGCCTAGGCGCATTTCTTGCCAACCGTTCAAGCAATCAGCTCGTCAAAACGGCCTTCGAAATATTGACGTTTGCCGTCGGTATCAAGCTATTGATTTAAAATTTTAAAGGATTAACTATGAATACGGAATCGAATCCAACCACGACAACAGTATTGAAAGCGACGATAGCAATACACTATTGCCGTCAATGCAATTGGATGCTTCGCTCAAGCTGGTTGTGCCAAGAATTGCTGCACACTTTCAGTGAGGAGATAGAACAAGTCAGTCTACACCCTGATACGGGCGGACGATTCGAGATCTTTTGTAATGGGACACAGATTTGGGAAAGAAAAGCAGATGGCGGCTTTCCTGAGGCTAAAGTTCTGAAACAAAGAGTACGAAACATCATTGCTCCAGACAAAGACCTCGGCCACGTGGATTCAAAGTAAAGCTACGCGACCGATTTTATTAATTAAAGCTGACCGCTCACAATCAGGTCACCTTCAAGGCTGATCACTTTGAAGGTGTTGTCTTCATATAGGCCATAGCTTGCTGCGTGCCCTTCTCGTGGGAATGTCACCGAGCTAGGGTTGAAAATGAAGATGTCATCTTGGTATTCAGCAACTGGGATATGAGTATGACCGTGAGCAATAATATCGCCCGCTTTCAGTGCTGGTCGCTTCGTTGTGTTGTACAGGTGACCATGAGTTAAGAAGATACGCTGACCTGACTCAAGCAGTACCCATGAGTAATCCATCATCATTGGGAAAGACAACAGCATCTGATCCACTTCGCTGTCGCAGTTACCACGAACGGCAATGATCTCTTGAGAAAACGCATTCAACTTCTCTGCAACCGCCGGCGGGTTGTATCCCTCTGGAATCGGGTTTCTTGGACCATGATTCAGAATGTCACCCAATAGAACCAAATATTGCGCACCAGATGCTTGGTATAGCTCTAATACTTTTTCTGTTGCTGGCAGCGAACCGTGTAGGTCTGAAGCAAAAAATAATTTCACACGTACTTCTCCATAAAATTTATGAGCCTATTGTACGTATCTAACGGCTACACGTCATCTCTCGCCATACCGTTGATCACGATATTATTGTAACTAACCATACCGACTATCTTATGGTCACTGACCACTGGAGCACGACTGATACCAAAACGCTCAAATAAGCGTGCACAATACTTCACATTCATATCGGCAGACACGCTCAAAGCCGGTTTAGTCATGATTTCATAAACGTTAGTACGCTTAGGCGATCGGTTCTTCGCTAACACTTTCTTAGCTATGTCATTCATCAACACGATGCCGTATTCATCATCCTCATGACGTTTATCGACGATGATGGCTTTTACTTTGTGCTTTTTTGCCATCTCAATCGCTTCTAACACCGTCGTTAGCCCGTCAATAATCACATAAGTGTTAGCCATTACATCGCTGACTCGAATTGTCTCACCCGTATTCATAGCTCATCCTCCACAACTTTGGTTAATGTCTCGACTTGGTGCGCGACCCCGACCGCATCTTCAACATCGATCTGAACAGCAATGCCTTGCCCTGACTCTTGGTCGAACTCTCCGACTTCACCGATGGTTTCTAAAATATGTCTCGCCAAATGCTCCTCGACGACAAACAACAACACATCTTTTTGCACCTCCAAGGTTAAACCAAAGAAGGTGGTTTTTTGGTTTAGACCTTGCCCTCTGGCATTGTTGATCACCGTTGCTCCAGTTGCGCCCGCATCACGCGCGGCATCGAGCACACTGTCTGTCTTGCTCTCTTCTACAAACGCTAAGATAAGTTTAAAGCGCATCTTTGCTCTCCTTAGAGGTGTGTAAACGGTTTAACCATTGTGTTATTTGGGCATAGCCCATCACTGAAATAATCGGAAATAAGCTGGCAAAAGCAATTAAGCCGAAGCCATCAATCACAGGGTTTCGTCCAGGTACAGTTGAAGCGAGGCCTAGCCCTAACGCCGTCACTAATGGAACGGTCACGGTGGATGTTGTCACTCCGCCAGAATCATAGGCCAATGGGATGATCAATTTGGGGGCGTAAAAGGTTTGAATGACCACGACAACATAGCCAAAAATGATGTAGTAATGGATTGGGTCACCCGCAACGATCCGATAGCTTCCGAGCGAGATACCGATAGCGACTCCTAGCGCCACGGCGATTCTCAATCCATTCACGCTGATACTGCCGCCGGATACTTGATTTGCCTTAATAGCCACCGCAATCAATGAAGGCTCAGCGATCGTGGTACTAAAACCAATGCAGAATGCAAAAAGATAAACCCAATAATAATCAAACCAAGCTAATGTCAGGCCAGAGCTGACTTTAAACTCAGTCAGGAAACTTGGTTCGGTCAACTGCATGGCCATGGTCTCCCCTAAGGGAAACAGTGCGAGTTCCAGTCCCATCAAGAAAAGGGACAACCCAAGGATGACGTAGAAAAAACCAATCAGCACCTTGGCTAAATTGTTCACAGGCTTACGTAACACCGCCAGCTGAAAACCAAAAATGATCACCGCAATCGGAATCACATCCATCACGGTACCTAAAAAGGTATCGATAAACTGCTGTGCACTGATCATGTCACCACCATCCCATAGACCATGACAAACATCATCGGCAACAGTGACGCAAAGGCGATCAACCCAAAGCCATCGATCATTGGATTACGGCCCTTGATTGCTGAAGCTAAACCCACTCCTAATGCTGTCACCAACGGAACGGTGATGGTTGATGTTGTCACTCCACCAGAGTCATACGCTATCCCAATGATATTTTCAGGGGCGAAAGCAGTAAGCACCACCACGCCAATATACCCACCGACGATCATGTATTGAATTGGCCACCCTTTTAATATTCGCAATACCCCAAGTAAGATGGCAATACCGACCGACAATGCTACGGTAAAACGCAGACCATCTGCATATTCTTCCATTTCATCAAGAGTATTGGGGATAACACCTCCCTCGGCGGCCACTTCTGCTGCCTCAGCCGCCACCGCAGTTAACGCAGGTTCTGCAATGGTTGTTCCAAAGCCCAAACAAAAAGCAAATGTCAGTAACCAGAACACACTCCCTTTGCGAGCAAAGGCTTGAGCCATAGACTCACCGATTGGGAATAGGCCCATTTCTAGGCCGAATATGAAGAAGGTTAACCCAAAGACCACCAGCACTAAGCCAGTTAGAATTGATAACAGATGAGGAAGCGGCTCTTGCAACACAGCCAGCTGGAAAAAGGCGATCACCGCGACAATCGGCAATAGATCTCGGAGGCTGCCTAGCATGGCTCGAAACAAAGCAAGTACTGCTGCCATCACCACTCCTTATCGCTGAAATTGTGTCGGGTTATTAGTTACTAATAATCATGGCAAATCCTTATCATTCCTTATGTGATAAATATTACGCAGTTGGTAACATATCCGAGTAAAATCCATAAGTGTGATAACGGTACACATCTTGGCCAAATGAATTTTATTTCACTCATTCTTTAATTTTAAAAGGCGTAATTTGGGTATCACACGATTGAAACCAACTGATCGTTATAGTGATTTTTTCGTATTGATTGGCGATTAAAAACAAGCCATGTCTATAATTATGTTTAATAAGGAGATTGGTATGAAGATATTGTTAACTGGTGGTACGGGATTTATTGGCTCTGAATTGGTTAAAAGCTGGAACACTGACGATGTGACATTGCTGACGCGGAGCCCTGAAAAAGCAAAGCAAAATCTAAATCACCTGAACCAGAACAACCTTCATTACATTCAATCCCTTGACGAACTGAGCAACCTTAATGACTTCGATGTGGTGGTTAACCTTGCTGGCGAACCGATAGCCGACAAGCGTTGGAGCGAAGAACAAAAAGAGAGAATCTGCAGTAGCCGCTGGCACATCACAGAAAAGTTGGTCGAGTTAATTCATGCCAGCAGCAATCCGCCTGAGGTTTTCATTAGTGGTTCAGCCGTCGGTTATTATGGCGATCAACAACAGCATCCGTTTGATGAATCATTACAAGTGGAGGATGAGAGCTTCCCTCATAAAGTTTGTGCTCACTGGGAAGAGATAGCTAAACGAGCTCAATCAGATAACACGCGAGTGATACTACTCAGAACTGGGATTGTATTGGGAGAAAATGGCGGCGCGCTAAAGAAAATGCTAATGCCCTACAAACTCGGCGTAGGTGGGCCTCTAGGTTCTGGCAAACAGTACATGCCATGGATTCACATGCTAGATATGGTGCGAGCCATTAACCACTTGTTGTCTATTCCTCACGCTCAAGGCGAGTTTAATATGTGCGCGCCACACCCTGTGACTAACAAGCTATTCAGTAGCACGTTAGCCAAACAATTAGGCCGTCCGCATTTCTTGTTCACACCGAAATGGGCAATGTCACTTCTGATGGGAGAATCATCTTGTTTGCTGTTTGATAGCATCCGATCCAAACCAAAAAAGCTCACTGAAATGGGGTTCATCTTTAGTTACTCAAGAATCGAGCCTGCACTAAAAAACTTGTTACAACATCAAGACTAATTCTTTACTCTAGAGTCATAGAGACTCTAATAAAGGATTAAGCGTGAACAAGTCGATTCTTATCACCGGTTGCTCAACGGGTATTGGCTATACATGTGCTCATGCACTGCAAAAACGCGGTTTTCATGTCATTGCATCTTGTCGTGAATCACAAGATGTTCAACGCCTTCAAGATGAAGGTCTCACCTGCATTCAACTCGATCTTTCCAACCAAGAAAGTATTGAACATGGCGCCAAGCTTGCAATTGAACTCGCACCTAACGGACTATATGGATTATTCAACAACGGCGCTTACGGCCAAGCAGGTGCGCTAGAAGACTTACCGACTCAAGGACTCAGAGAGCAATTCGAAACCAACTTTTTCGGCTGGCACCATCTCGTTTGCCAGATCCTCCCGCACATGCGTGAACGTGGCGAAGGACGAATCGTACAAAACAGTTCAGTATTAGGCTTCGCCGCTATGAAATATCGCGGTGCCTACAACGCTTCAAAGTTTGCGATTGAAGGTTGGACGGATACAGTGCGATTAGAACTGCATGGCAGCGGCATACACATTTCATTACTTCAACCCGGCCCTATCGAAACCCAGTTTAGAACCAACGCCCTAAAGGCCTTTAATAAGTGGATACGCATCGAGGGCAGTGTCCATCAAGAAGCTTACCAGCAGCAAAAAGACCGACTTGAAAAAGAGTCGTCGAATAACGCTTTTGTTTTGCCTGCAGAAAGCTGCATTGAACCCGTTTTTCACGCGCTGACAGCCGATAAACCTAAGTTAAGATACCGAGTGACGACACCAACTAAGGTGTTCGCAGTGTTAAAAAGGCTACTACCAAGCCGCTTGCTAGACCCTATTTTGAGAAAAGCAGCATAAATTACTAACTTTGAATGCATAGTCGCAAACTTTAATGTAACGATGTAATTTATTCGTAACAATAAGATGTCATGATTTAGCCTATCTCATCAATTATTCCCAATTGATGACGCGACTTCTGGATATTTCATGACTTTAAACCGCCTTAATTGGGTAGGTGTGAGTTTGGCTATTACGTTGTTTATTCTGTTTTGAATATCTTAAGTAATACCTCACTGACCACCTCAATGAGAACGCTGTGTCTTCCGTGTTGAGATAACAACTCTATCAACATCGAAGCATGGCGTTTTTCTATTTTTGGCGCTTTTTATCTGAGATAACTGAGTTAGATCTTGAAGTTACCGACTTCTCACCCCATATTTGCAACGTATCCACAAAACAAACCTCAAGGAACGTAAATGCAATCTCCGCATATTGTTGAACTTAATGAGCAGAACTTTCGTCAAGTATTAGAAGGTTCGATGCAGACCCCTGTACTCATCCATTTTTGGGCACCAATGAGCCAAGAGAGCGCCCAAGTCATTCCTGAACTCCAAACATTAACTCAGCAATACAACGGTGCTTTCACGTTAGCACTCTTGAATTGCGAGCAAGAACAAGCGATTGCTAGTCAATTTGGTGTTCAAGCATTGCCTACGATTGCACTGTTTGTTAACGGTCAACCTGTCGACGGATTGGGTGGTCCTCAAAGCTTAGACGCGATTGTAGAGATGCTAAGCAAACACCTTCCTAGTCAAGATGAACTCGCACTGCGCCAAGCTCTTGAGTTAATGCAAGCAGGCGATCACACTCAAGCTCTAGCGGCAATGCAACAGCTTCCTGCTGAACTTACAAACAAAGGTGAAGTAAAACTGGCGATAGCAGAGTGTTTGTTAGAAACACAACAGTTTGACCTTGCTGAAACTCAGCTAGCAACCATCCCACTTGAGTACCAAGACAACTACTACAAAGGCTTAGTTGCGAAGCTTGAACTTCATAAACAGGCAGCAGACAGCCCTGAGATTCAAGCACTAGAATCCGCTCTTCAGCAAAACCCAAGCGATGCTAAAACGGCCTCTGAATTGGCACTGCAATACCACCAAGTGAACCGTAGCGAAGAAGCAATGGAGCTACTGTGGTCTTTCCTAGCAAAAGACCTGAATACTCTAGATGGTGACATGAAGAAAGAATTCATGGATATCTTAAGTGCGCTTGGACAAGGCAACCCAGTTGCGAGTAAATACCGTCGACAGTTGTACTCTCTGCTTTATTAGCAATCGTCGACGCCAGTTAAGTTAAGCGTTGTAAAACACTTCGAAAACTAACAATTTAATCAATTAGTTTATCGAATGTAAGAATGCCAAATGGGCCATAAAATCAATATTTTATGGCCCATTTTTCGTTTATAAATTTGCTCCGATTTTAAATATGAGCCAGTATCAATAATGAACTATCAAAAACTTAAACTTGCAAAGGATTTTGTATGGCTATTGATACATTAATTACTATCGGCGTCTTTACCGTCGTCGCACTGCTATTTATTTTCGCCGGAGTCAAAACCGTTCCGCAAGGCAATAACTGGACGGTAGAACGCTTCGGTCGCTACACACATACCCTAAGACCGGGCTTAAACTTAATCATTCCGTTTATTGATAAAGTAGGACAACGCATCAGCATGATGGAGCGTGTTCTCGACATCCCAGCTCAAGAGGTCATCTCTAAAGACAACGCGAACGTAGTTATTGATGCGGTGTGTTTTGTTCAGGTTATCGATGCCCCTAAAGCGGCCTATGAAGTGAACGATCTTGAGCACGCGATCCGTAACTTAACCCTCACCAATATCCGTACTGTACTGGGTTCTATGGAACTGGATGAAATGCTCAGCCAGCGTGACATGATCAATACCAAATTGCTTAACATCGTCGATGAAGCAACTAACCCTTGGGGCGTAAAAGTTACGCGTATTGAGATTAAAGACGTACAACCGCCAGCCGATCTTACCGCCGCGATGAATGCTCAAATGAAGGCAGAACGAAACAAACGTGCTGATATCTTAGAAGCAGAAGGCGTAAGACAAGCAGAGATCCTAAAAGCAGAAGGTCACAAGCAGTCAGAGATCCTGAAAGCAGAAGGTGAAAAACAAGCCGCGATACTTCAAGCAGAAGCTCGTGAACGTGCTGCAGAAGCAGAAGCGAAAGCAACAGAAATGGTATCAACGGCGATTGCTCAAGGTGACATGCAAGCCGTAAACTACTTTATTGCACAAGGCTACACCGACGCACTGAAATCAATAGGTCAAGCAGAAAACGGTAAGATCATCATGTTACCACTTGAAGCCACAGGCCTAATGGGTTCTGTCGCGGGTATTGCAGAGATGTTTGCGCATAAGAATGACAAAGGTAGTAAGGACTAACTTATGGTCGAATTACTAGAACAAGTAAACCACTGGCACTGGCTCGCATTTGGTCTAGCGCTGCTTGCACTTGAACTGGTTGGAACCGCTGGTTACTTTTTATGGATAGGCATATCTGCCATGTTGGTCGGTGCACTTTTGGGTGCTCTACCAATTGGTTGGCAGATGCAATGGCTATCCTTTGCAAGCTTTTCACTTATCACGACTTGGTTGTGGTGGAGAAGACAACTCTCGAATGACAAACAATCGGATGCAGGGCGAGAGTTAAACCAAAGAGAAAAGCAACTGGTAGGTCAAACCGTTATTCTAAGTGAAGACGTAAAGAAAGGTAGCTGCCGAATTAAGTTCGGTGACTCTTCTTGGTCTGCAAAGGCGAGTCAAGATATTCCATCTGGCACCGAAATTAAGATTGTCGCTTTAGACGGAATAGTTCTAATAATAGAACCTTTATAATCAAGTGCTATATAGAGCCTGTGTTTTCAATAAATGCAGGCTTTTTCTATTTTTGAACCTTAATAATATTAGAATTATCATTGCGATAGATTGAATTGAAAAAAAAATAAGTTCTTATTTCGTAAAGCTAAAAAGTTTGATTAAGCTAAAAAGGTATAAGAAAGCCAGATTTCTTACCCAAGATATATATGAATGATTAGCCTGACTCTCGCTTAATTATAATTATTAAAAATGTTAAGTCCGTCCAATTTTTGAAATTTTATTTTCCTTGTCCATACTTTCATTTATCTCAATCAGAGATAAACCTAATGGAGTTTGTATGAGACATTTTTTAATAATTCTAACGGCTATTTTCAGCTTATCATTCGGAAGCGCTCTCGCGAGCAGCCAGTCTCCTGGTAACGGAAACATGGGGCCTATTGTAAAATGTTCAGATGGTAATGCAGTCACTCACGTGCCATTACTGATTTGTAAACATTACGGCGGAAAAGTGCTGTGATAGGAGACTAAAGTCAGGCTAGTAATGTAATTGCAGCCTGACGATTATTTATAACTGACACAACCTAACTGCGGCCAGATAGATTGTTTAAGATAGGACATTCCGTTGAAGCATCACCAGGGCAGTCATGGACCCAAGATTGCAGTTGAGCTTTCATCTTATTTAACTCAGCAAGCTTCAACTCTATTTCATCTAACTTCTGCGTTGCCTTCTTTTTTACCTCGTAGCTTTCTCTATTGGGATTCATTGCCAACTCAACCAGTGATTTACACTCATCAAGGGTAAACCCAACCATTTTAGCTCTTAGTACAAACTCTAACTGTTCGATGTGAATCTCACCGTATTGCCTATAGCCATTTTCTGAACGATGTGGAGGACTCATCATGCCTTTACTTTCGTAAAAACGAATGGATTTCGCTGTTGTACCAACACGCTTCGCTACTTCACCAATATTCACAATCTTACCTGTAAGCCTAAAATGAAAAACCGCAGTACTGCTGTTATACAATACTGCGGTTGAAAAACATAGTTAGGGCGTAACGTTAAAGGCTTACTCTTGCTCTAACAACCAAATCATAGTTTGAGATTTTTCTTCACTGTCTAGCTTGTTGAACCAGTATGAAACCATTTCGATCTCTTTTGAGCCTTCTAATGATGCTGGGTTCGCGTTCTTACGGTTCTTGAATGCCCAATCTGTTACTGCAGCTTGCTCTTCTTTTGTTGCTTCACCGTACCAATAATTAACCATCTCTTGAGCTTGAGACGCTTTTGGTTCTTCAGCAACTACAGCCGCAACAGGCACCGCTACTGGCGCAACAGCCATAGCTGTATGATTATTTGCGCCATTATAGATTGTGTCGATATACGCTTTCGGCACAATGAAAGTTGTACTCATTACTGAGTTTTGTCCATCAAGTGTAAATTCTAAGTTCTTTTCTCTTGCTTGCTGAATGTCAGCTTCGCTCAATGGAAATTCAATATATTGAGTCTTTGTGCAGTGTTCGCTGCAGCTCTCTCTTGGAACCTGTCTCTCTTCAAGGTCTATCGTCTTTCCAAAAAAGCTTACGGTTTCGTATTCTTTATAGCTCTGGAAGTAACTCACATCCATGATAATTGAAGATTCTGGAGCCGAGTTCTGTGTTACTTCTTTGTTGTATGTAAAGTAGAGTGACGATTTCAGGATATCAGCACCGACGTTCGCTTTACTTTCCGCTACATAAGATTGTCCAGTCACTTGAATGTAACCACCTTTTGGCTGTACATCTGCAACTGAGTCTGCAAAATTACTTTGTGAATCGAGTGAACTACAAGCTCCCAAAAATAATGATAATACAACTACACTAACTTTATTCATTATGACTAATTCCTTATGTTCACTATGGAAAAACGCTGGCAAACAAAATTTACCAGCGTTTTGGTTTTTATCTAACTGTTTAAGCTAAAGATTCTAGCTTAGAAACCGTATTCAAGACCAACGCGAGTTACGATATCTGTATCAGCGTCACCAACAGTACGACCCGCTACACGTAGGTAAGGTACGAAACCGTTATGAACAGCCATCAGCTGACCAGAAATAGTGTTGCTGTCTGAGTTAGCATCTTTAGAACCATTTGTTTCAGACTCAAGGTTAGCTGCGTAACCTAGTTTGAAACCGATTGGACCATTCCAGTATTGACCGATGATAGAGTAAGAATCTTGAGTCACTTTACGGATACCGTTGTCTAGCTCTTCGCCTTTATATGCTGCAGCGAAACCGAAACCTGCTGGTAGGCTAGCTTCAAAACCAACGATGTATGCGAATGTGTCGTCATCGTAACCAGCTACAGTATCAGTTAGGTAAATTTCACCTTTAGGCGTAGTTACGTTGCCGTTTGCATCTTTAATGTCTTCTTGAGCTACAACATACTCACCACCAGTCTCCGCAACTACACGAGTACCAGATTCAACCGCACCCATGAATGTTACTTTTTCGAAGCTGTACTTAGCACTTGCGCCAACAAAGTTTGCATCACGAGTAGCTGCACCACCACCGTTGTCGTTATCATCACGACCAACAGAAGCTGCAAAAGAGAAACCACCAAATTTAGCTGAATCGTAACGTACTTGGTTAGATTGACGATCGTAGTGACCGTTGATGCCGCCCCAATCGAATACAGAACCTAGACCAGGGTTAGAGAATGGCCAGTCGACGATTTCGTATAGTGGTGTAAGAACACGACCCACACGAAGGTTACCCCAAGAGCCTGAAGCACCAACGAACGTATCACGGAAACCTAGAACACCACCTGAAACGCCACCGTGAGACCAGTCTGTGCTATCTACGTAGCCAGATTCGATCTGCATTGTGATAGTAACGTCTTCAAACATATCTTTGTGAGCACGGAAGCCGATACGAGATTCATTCTCTACAGCATAGCCAGAGCTAGAGTCATTGTTGTCAGTTGTGTTGTAGTTCACTAGAGAGATAGCTGCAACACCGTATACGTCAACGTTGAAGTCAGAGTTGATACCAACTTCTTTCGCCATTACGCCTGTCGATAAAAGTGCAACGGATGCACCTAGTAGAGTACGTTTGAAAATTTTGTTTTCCATGGAATAAAACTCCTAAAAATGGATATAGCTGTTTGAATATTTCCCGCCTAAAGTTGGCCGCCGTAGAGAGAAATACCTTTTCTTGTTTGAGAACCCTTAACGCTGAATTCTCTATTTCCTTTCTGGGTATACACATCGTGCATCCATGGCATTAAGACTAACTTCGCCCTCAAAAAGATCAATGAGAACTTAATTTTCATCTAAAAAAATATGAGTTGGTGCAAATTTAGTAGGTACTTAGTGATCCAGATCGATAAAATGAAAACCTCACAACCCAAAACAGTAATTCCAAATAAAAACAACAATTTAAACAAAAACACCTTTTATAAAAATAGATATGACTCGCATTTTAAGTACAACTAGAACAGCATTTCATTAATGTTGAGCACCATCACTGTCCTGATTTGAGACTTCGTATAGGCACAAAATTCTCAACAAACAAAAAGATTGCGAATTTATAACAAACACAAAAAAGGCACTCCTTTGAAAGGAGTGCCTTTGAGCTTTTTTTATCTGAATTTACTTACGATATAAGGGCAATTAGATCTTCTTCGGTTCTTATTTCGATTCCTAAATCTTGTGCTTTAGTTAGTTTAGAACCCGCAGCTTCACCAGCAAATAAGATATCAGTTTTCTTCGATACGCTACCCGTCACTTTCGCACCTAATGCTTGCAAAGCTGCTTTCGCTTCACTTCGACCTAATTGCGACAGTGAACCTGTTAACACAACGACTTTGCCTTCTAAT
This sequence comes from Vibrio sp. Isolate33, assembly GCF_022397895.1. Lineage (NCBI taxonomy): Bacteria > Pseudomonadati > Pseudomonadota > Gammaproteobacteria > Vibrionales > Vibrionaceae > Vibrio > Vibrio sp. Isolate33. The sequence continues at coordinate 80,263 of NZ_JAKEUP010000015.1, read as the reverse complement.
GGTAACTCTTGGTCATCGGCAGCTTCTTCGATGATTGGCCAATTCACACCAAGCTCTATCAACTGATCGACAACCGCTCTGTTTTTCTCTTGTGAGAAGAAGCTGGTGATGTGGCTAGCAACGATATCACCAATATCTGACACTTCTACTAACTGTTCATGAGTGGCTGCTTGAACCAGTTCTAGCGTTTTAAAGTGTTGCGCCAAGTTCATCGCTGTCGCTTCACCGACTTCACGAATACCGAGTGAATAAAGGAAACGCGCTAATGTCGTGTCTTTAGCTTTATTCAGCGCACTCACGACGTTTTGTGCCGATTTAGGCCCCATTCGGTCAAGGACAGTAATCACGCCAGCACTAAGCTTAAATAAGTCAGCAGGCGTTTCTACCATTTCACGGTCCACAAGCTGCTCAATTACTTTAACGCCCAATCCATCAACGTCTAGCGCCTTTCTAGAAACAAAGTGTTTAAGTGCTTCTTTACGCTGCGCCTGACACACGAGACCGCCAGTACAACGCGCTACCGCTTCGCCTTCAACACGCTCAACGGCAGAACTACATACAGGGCAAGCATCAGGGAAAACTATGTCTTTCGCTGTCTCAGGACGACGATCTTGTACAACCGCGACGATCTGTGGAATCACGTCACCAGCTCGTCGAATAATAACGCTATCGCCTACCTTAACACCTAGACGAGCAATCTCGTCTGCGTTGTGGAGTGTGGCATTACTCACCGTCACGCCACCAACAAAGATAGGTTCCAGTTTAGCAACAGGCGTAATAGCGCCTGTACGTCCTACCTGAAACTCAACATCGTTAAGCAGAGTGATCTCTTCTTGCGCTGGGAATTTGTAAGCAATCGCCCAGCGAGGAGCTCTAGCAACAAAGCCAAGCACCTCTTGTGCGGCAATATCGTCGACTTTGATAACCACACCATCAATCTCATAAGCCAGAGCATCACGACGAGTCATGATATCTTGGTAATAAGCCTTTACGTCCTCAAGTGAGCTAAGCTGCTTAGTCTCAGGACACATAGGTAAACCCCAACCTTTCAGCTGTAAGAAGCGTTGATAGTGGCTATTAGAAAGCTCAGCGCCCTCTACAACACCAACACTGTAGGCATAGAAAGCCAGCGGGCGTTTCGCTGTAATACGAGAATCCAGCTGACGTAAGCTACCTGCAGCGGCATTACGTGGGTTAACAAAGACTTTTTCGCCTTTCTTCAACGCCATTTCGTTTAACTTATCGAAACCTGCTTTTGGCATGAACACTTCACCACGAACTTCGATACGCTCGGGCCAACCTTCGCCTTGCAGCTTAAGTGGAATCGAACTGATCGTTCGTACGTTTTCTGTAATGTTTTCGCCAGTCGCACCGTCACCACGAGTCGCAGCTTGAACTAAGGTGCCATTAACATAGAGCAAGCTCACAGCAAGACCATCGAGCTTAGGCTCACAACAGAAAGTTTTAAGGTTCGCGGTTGGTGCTCTATCCGACATACGCTTATTAAACGCATCCAAGTCTTCGTCAGAGAATGCATTATCTAGAGAAAGCATTGGGATTTCGTGAGTTACTTGCGTGAAGCCATCTAAAGGCTGACCGCCAACACGCTGGCTTGGTGAATCCACCGTCACAAGCTCTGGGTTCTCTTCTTCAATCTTTAGCAATTGCTGCATTAATCGATCGTACTCGACATCAGGGATCTCAGGGCTATCTTCTACGTAATAACGAACGGCGTGATAATGCAGAGTTTCTCTTAACTGCTCTAAGGTAACTTGAATCGATTCTTTCATATCATTCTCTGTCGTGATTGAAATATCAAAAAGGGCTCCCTTAGGAGCCCTTTTCTATAAATATAGATTATTTACAAGGCTAAACAATACGGCTAGGCATTCGATGCCGTCATAAAGTCTCTGATTTGCTTACGGTAGTCAGACAAACGGTTTGGTGTCATTAAGTTACGTGACTCATCCAATACGTTTCCGCCCATATCATCAGCAATTTTCTGCGCCGCACTCAACATTACATTGAAGTTTTGATCAGCTTGACCGTAACAAGGCAACGTCATAAAGAACGAAATACCTTTAGTGGTAAAGTCAGCAGGGTCGTCATGTTCTAGAGTGCCTGGCTGCATCATGTTCGCTACGCTGAAAATAACTTTTGGTTCGTCACTCGATTGTGCAAAGCAATGGTAGATAGACATCTCACCATAAGTTAACCCGTTGTTTTCCATGCTGCGGAACAGCTCAGTCCCCACGAATGGGATCTCTCCAGCACAGTGAACATTAAGAACGATCACATCTAAACCAAGTTCTTCATCTGGCTTCACTTCTTCAACAGGTGCGCTTTGTGGAGTAACCACTTCTTTCGAAACAACAGGCTCACTTTGAGTGAACGTTTCGTTTGGAACAAGTGGATCATTAACCGTCTCAGAAGTTTCTTCAAACGAACCGTACTGCTCTTTAAAGCCTGCATGGTTTTCTTTTTGTTCGTCGGTCAACTCAAAGCTTGGAACTTCAGGCTCAATAACCTTCTCTTCCTCAAGCTCTTCCGGTTCACTTTCAACCTTAATTGGATCTTCAACACTAAAAGAAGGAAGGTCATTCAATTCGATATCGTCTTCGCGAGCTTCTTTCACTTGTGGCGCTGTAAGTGGATCTGAATCGATAAGAGGATCAGTCGCCGATGGCGAAACAGCAAAATCCGGTTCTTTGCGTTCTTTTCGGATTATCTCAAAATCATCTTCTGGGGCGAATGAACGATTTGGGATAGTTTCTGCTTCATCTAAGCTATCGTTATCAAGCTTACCAAGCGGCTTATCACCAAACTTTGCTTTCCCTTCTTTTTTACTCGTCCACAGACCGTGGAACAATAATGCGGCGATAGCTAGTGCGCCAACAATAATGAGTACAAATCGCAATTCCTGCATTTTTCGCTCTCAGCTTTCTTAGTCAACTAGCGATAAAGACGCTGTCACTAAGTTGGGTTAATTTGGCCAATCACACTACTCTATCAAAAGTAGCCACTGTTTTAGAACAACTTAATACAATTAGTTCCTTACATGGTGTGATTTTCGCCACGCTTTTTTTCTTAATTTCGGTCGAGTACACTAGACATGTTTGCTATTTAATCAAATTCACATGTGACCTAATTTAAATATGACTATTGAATCTGTTCCACGCTCAGGCTTTGGCTATTTTATTTTCGGAATAAAAATCGCTTTATCACCGAGCATTCGTAAGTTTGTACTACTTCCTCTGATCGCTAACGTGTTGCTTGTTGGTGGTGCCTTGTTTTATATCTTCTCCAATCTAAACACTTGGATTGAAGGTTGGATTGGTGCATTGCCAAGCTTCTTGTCTTGGTTGTCATACATTTTATGGCCGTTGCTTGTCTTAACCGTCTTGGCCACGTTCTCGTATTTCTTTAGTACACTCGCTAACTTCATTGCCGCGCCGTTCAACGGTTTACTCGCTGAAAAAGTGGAAGAGTTGCTGAGTGGTAAAAAAGTCAATGACGATGGTTTACTTGATGTTCTCAAAGATACCCCACGTATATTAGCGAGAGAATGGCGCAAGCTTGTCTACGTTCTGCCAAAAGCGATCGGTCTATTCCTACTTTTGTTAATTCCAGCACTAGGACAAACCGTTGCACCGTTTTTATGGTTCATCTTCACAGCATGGATGTTAGCGATTCAATACGCTGACTACCCGTTCGATAATCATAAAATCAAGTTCGATGACATGAGAAACAATTTGAAACAAAAACAAGGTAAGAGCTACAGCTTCGGTGCGCTTGTTTCTGTTTTCACTACCATTCCAATTTTAAACCTAATTGTTATGCCCGTTGCCGTTTGTGGCGCAACGGCAATGTGGGTTGCTGAGTTTAAAGACCAAGCTCTACGCTCACGTCTATAAGTTCTCGTCTCTAACCCTGCCTATACTCCCTAGTTTCGCCTATCTTTTTGAAGTTCTGATTTCAATAAAGATAGGCGTCAATTCTGCTACATATCTATATGATATAACTTTTTAATCCTTTTACCTTTTTTTCAACTTGTTTAATCTAAATTCAAGCTGAACAAACATCGAAAGACACTAGACGGTAAAGTGATTGATATACTACGTTTAGTTCTGTCATTAAATGAAGGAATATCGCATGAGCAAGATCTACGAAGACAACACCCTAACGATTGGTAACACACCTCTAGTCCGCCTTAACAAAGTAAGCAAAGGTAACGTCCTAGCTAAGATCGAAGCTCGTAACCCAAGCTTCAGTGTTAAGTGTCGTATCGGTTCAAACATGATCTGGGAAGCAGAAAAAGCAGGTACGCTAAAGCCAGGTATCGAGCTTGTTGAACCTACTAGTGGTAACACTGGTGTTGCTCTTGCATTCGTAGCTGCGGCACGCGGTTACAAGCTAACGCTAACTATGCCTGAGTCAATGAGCCTAGAACGTCGTAAGCTACTTAAAGCACTTGGCGCAAACCTAGTACTGACTGAAGCACCAAAAGGCATGAACGGCGCGATTGCTAAAGCAGAAGAGATTGTTGCTTCAGACCCAGACAAGTACCTACTACTTCAACAGTTCAACAACCCAGCTAACCCACAGATTCACGAGCAGACGACTGGTCCAGAAATTTGGGAAGCAACAGACGGCGAAATCGACGTGTTTGTAGCGGGTGTTGGTACGGGCGGTACGATCACTGGTACAAGTCGTTACATTAAAGGCGAAAAAGGCAAAGCGATCACTTCAGTAGCGGTTGAGCCGGCTGAGTCTCCAGTTATTGCACAAGCGCTTGCAGGTGAAGAAATCAAGCCAGCTCCGCACAAAATTCAAGGTATCGGCGCAGGTTTCATCCCTGGCAACCTAGATTTAGAGATTATTGACCGCGTAGAATCGGTAACTTCTGAAGAAGCGATTGAGATGGCTCAACGCCTAATGAAAGAAGAAGGTATCCTTGCTGGCATCTCATCTGGTGCAGCTGTAGTAGCTGCAAACAGAATCGCAGAACTCCCTGAATTTGCAGGGAAAACTATCGTAACGGTACTACCAAGTTCTGGTGAACGTTACCTAAGTACCGCCCTGTTTGCTGGCATCTTTACGGAAAAAGAGAACCAACAATAATATGTGGTCAAATCAATTTTTCGTCCAAAAAAGCCCCGTTTAGGGGCTTTTTTGTTGATCCCTGCCCCACCTTTGGTAATATCGGGTCTGTTTTATTTTTCGCTTCAAAATAAAAGAAGCAATAAACAAATTCTGAAAGTCATGAGTACTCAACAAAAGACGACCATGGCTGGATAAAAATTTATAACCAGTCTAAGTTCTAACACGAACATGGCGTACTAGCCTCTAGCGCATTTGGGCTAAAGCAGTTAAGCTAATCTGGTTACAAACTTACAAAAAATAAATTAATTGGGGTATATAAAATGTACGAGAAGCAAGTAGAAATCACAGCAGAAAACGGTCTTCACACTCGTCCAGCTGCACAGTTCGTTAAAGAAGCAAAATCTTTCGACGCTGACATCACAGTGACTTCTAACGGCAAAAGCGCTAGCGCGAAAAGCCTGTTCAAACTACAAACTTTAGGCCTAGTAAAAGGTACTAACGTTACTATTTCAGCTGAAGGTCCTCAAGCTCAGCAAGCAGTAGACCACCTAGTTGCTCTTATGGATCAACTACACTAATACGGTCTCCTTCTTTCAAAGCCATTTTGCATAGCAAAGTGGCTTTGTTCGAAATAGATAGGAATAAGCGCGACATTAGTCGACGACTTAAAGTCACACACTCTCCCGTTTACAGTTGAACAACTAAGGTAAGGCTATGATTTCAGGCATCCTAGCATCTCCTGGTATTGCTTTCGGTAAAGCACTACTACTTCAAGAAGATGAAATTGTCCTAAACACTCAATCTATCTCTGACGACCAAGTTGAAGCAGAAGTACAGCGTTTCTTTGACGCTCGTAACAAATCTTCTCAACAACTTGAAGTTGTTAAGCAAAAAGCACTTGAAACTTTTGGCGAAGAAAAAGAAGCAATCTTTGAAGGCCACATCATGCTGCTTGAAGATGAAGAGCTAGAAGAAGAGATTTTAGCACTCATCAAGAAAGACAAGATGCACGCAGACAACGCGATCCACACTGTGATCGAAGAGCAAGCTGTTGCACTAGAGTCTCTTGATGATGAGTACCTAAAAGAACGTGCAACTGATATCCGTGATATCGGTACTCGTTTCGTTAAAAATGCACTAGGCATCAACATTGTTTCTCTAGCAGACATCAATGAAGAAGTTATCCTAGTTGCTTACGACCTAACGCCATCTGAAACTGCACAAATCAACCTAGACTACGTTCTTGGTTTTGCTTGTGACATCGGCGGTCGTACATCTCATACTTCAATCATGGCACGCTCTCTTGAGCTTCCTGCTATCGTTGGTACTAACGATATCACTAAGCAAGTTAAGAACGGCGACATGCTTGTGCTAGACGCGATGAACAACAAGATCATCATCAACCCTTCTGAAGCTGAACTAGCAGAAGCTAAGAAAATCAAAGCAGATTTCGAAGCAGAAGCGGCTGAACTAGCAAAACTAAAAGATTTGCATGCTGAAACTCTAGACGGTCACCGTGTAGAAGTTTGCGGCAACATCGGTACAGTAAAAGACTGTGACGGTATCCTGCGTAACGGCGGTGAAGGCGTTGGTCTGTACCGTACTGAATTCCTATTTATGGACCGTGACGCGCTTCCTACTGAAGAAGAGCAATACGTTGCTTACAAAGAAGTAGCAGAAGCAATGGAGGGCGAGTCAGTGATTATCCGTACTATGGATATCGGTGGCGACAAAGACCTACCATACATGGACCTTCCACAAGAGATGAACCCGTTCCTAGGCTGGCGTGCAGTACGTATCAGCTTGGATCGTCGTGAAATCCTACGTGACCAACTACGTGGCATCCTACGTGCGTCTGCACACGGTAAACTACGTATCATGTTCCCAATGATCATTTCTGTTGAAGAGATCCGTGAACTGAAAAAAGCAATCGAAGAGTACAAAGTTGAACTTCGCGCTGAAGGCCTAGCTTTCGATGAAGAAATCGAAATCGGCGTAATGGTTGAGACTCCAGCAGCTGCTGCAATCGCACACCACCTAGCGAAAGAAGTATCTTTCTTCTCTATCGGTACTAACGACCTAACGCAATACACTCTTGCGGTAGACCGTGGTAACGAAATGATTTCTCACCTATACAACCCGCTATCTCCTGCTGTTCTTACAGTAATTAAGCAAGTGATCGATGCATCACACGCTGAAGGTAAGTGGACTGGTATGTGTGGTGAGCTTGCTGGTGATGAGCGTGCAACGCTACTTCTTCTTGGTATGGGTCTAGATGAGTTCTCTATGAGCGGTATCTCTATCCCTAAAGTTAAGAAAGTAATCCGTAACTCTAACTTCGCTGAAGTTAAAGCTATGGCTGACGAAGCACTATCTCTACCAACAGCTGCTGAAATTGAAGCTTGCGTAGAAAAGTTCATCGCTGAGAAAACTCAGTAATCGCCAATCGCTTAATAACGTTAGACGGCTAAAAATAGTCGTCTAATTTGTTAGATTGGTATAGTATATTCTACAGAATAAAACTAAACGTTAGGAGCATGACACAATGGGTCTGTTTGACAAACTGAAAAAGCTTGTATCTGATGACAGCGCTGATGCTGGTGCAATCGAAATCATCGCACCTCTTTCTGGTGAAATCGTAAACATCGAAGATGTGCCAGATGTAGTTTTCGCTGAAAAAATCGTTGGTGACGGCATCGCGATCAAACCAGCTGGCGACAAAATGGTAGCTCCAGTTAACGGTACTATCGGTAAGATCTTCGAAACTAACCACGCATTCTCTATCGAGTCTGACGACGGTGTTGAGCTTTTCGTTCACTTCGGTATCGATACTGTTGAACTTAAAGGCGAAGGCTTCACTCGTGTAGCTGAAGAAGGTCAATCTGTTAAAGCTGGTGACACTATCATCACTTTCGACCTAGCGCTTCTAGAAGAGAAAGCGAAATCTACGCTTACTCCAGTTGTTATCTCTAACATGGACGAAATCAAAGAGCTGAACAAGCTTTCTGGTTCTGTAACTGTTGGCGAAACTCCAGTTCTTAAAGTAACTAAGTAATCTCGATTACTTATCTGCTTTAATTAAAACGCTACCTAAGGGTGGCGTTTTTTGTGCCTGCTGTATTTGTTCTATTCACGGCTTACCCTTTCTCAGTGCTTCTTCCGTAAGATACTACAACCCCACTATTAATCCTCACAAAACTGCCTACACAAACGTAAAAATAACGGATGTCTGTCTCTAGCTAACTTCTAGTTAAGTGGTGTTAGAATCCATTCCAGACACTAACCCTGCATATTGAGTGCTCTGTGTGAATTTCAGCAGATATAGATCCCTGATATCTCGTTCTACTCGATTCTGGGATGACGCTAAGCGCTCGCTCTGGTTTGCAGATAGTCATTTTTTTCCTTCATGACAAACATCGGTTCGCGAGAAGCTCCCCCCAAGAGAACAGATTCCTGATACCTTGTTCTACTCGGTTCTGGAATGACGGTAAAAGTCTTTATTCTAGCTGAGTCGTTACTTACGACGACCATCGCACTTACTATTGCAAAGCAATAGGATCATCATCGCCCTATTCCCGTCATTCCCTACAGTGAGGAACGAACGTGATAGGGAATCTCGCTTTTAACCTTTACCACTGACCTAAATTCTTAACTTTGCCAAATAACAGGCAATAAAAAACCCAGCCGAAGCTGGGTCTGTTTAGCGCTCATCTCTCACCACGAGCTAATTTGTGGAAGCCTTACGTCAACGCTTTGTCTCAACAACGCTTATAGTCAACGTGGCTTTTTAATCGATTAACCTAGTAGGCTAAGTGCCGAGTTCGGAGCTTGCTTCGCTTGAGCAAGAATCGAGCTTGAAGCTTGAGAAAGGATCTGAGACTTAGTCATCTGAGTCGTTTCTTTCGCGAAGTCGGTATCTTTAATACGGCTCTTAGATGCATTAACGTTTTCGTTAATGTTGTCTAAGTTGCTGATAGCGTGGTCGAAACGGTTTTGGAAAGCACCCAGTTCAGCACGGTGGCTGTCTACGTACTTAAGTGCCGCATCGATTACTGCTACAGACTCTTGTGCGCCGCCAACAGATGTTACGTCGATAGTATCAACCGTTACGTCTTTAGCTGCTTGAATACCTAGCTCACCCGCAAGACCGCCAGAGAAAGACACATCGCCGCTCACTTTGTTGTTACCTGTGAACATTTGTAGCTTGCCGTCTTCAGTAACAGATGCTTTAACAGAATCTTGTTGACCGTTGATGTAAGTCGCTAGCTCTTCGATATCGTCACCCGCTTTTGCGCTGATGTCGATTTCTTGTGCTTGACCGAAGTTGTCAGTGAACGACAATTTTAGGTCGTTAGAACCCGCTTGAACGTTCCAGTCTTTGTCTTTCGCGTTCTCAGTTTGGTAGCTCTTACCACCCATCTGAGCGTTATCAGAGCGCATGTCTTTCAGTTGAAGCATTACCGCTTCACCGTTGTCTGCACCGATTTGGAATGATTTAGTACCGTGAGTACCGTTAAGCAGTTTGTTACCACCAAAAGACGTCGTTTCCGCGATACGGTTTAGTTCGTCGTTCAGTGCGGTCACTTCTTCTTGAATCGCTACACGCTCAGATTTTGAGTTTGAGCCGTTTGAAGATTGTAGTGACAAATCACGCATACGTTGCAGGATGTTCGTTGTCTCATTCATTGCACCTTCAGCAGTTTGTGCGATAGAGATACCATCGTTCGCGTTACGTACAGCAACATCAAGACCACGGCTCTGAACGTTCAAACGGTTCGAGATTTGTAGGCCTGCAGCGTCATCTTTTGCGCTGTTGATTTTAGAACCTGAAGCTAGACGCTCCATTGATGTTTGTTGTGCGCTGTTTGCGTTGTTTAAGTAACGTTGCGCTGTCATCGCTGAAACGTTTGTATTTACATTCACTGCCATGGTGATTTCTCCAATTGATTTTCCGATATAGCGGTTTCCGACGTCTCGGAAAACCAAGTAGTTATCTCTAAGTTACTTTTAATAACGGCGTGATTGACGAAACCTTTAGGAAAAAAACAACAAAATTAAAGAAATAGCGATAAAGGAGAAGAAAGCGTGACTGGCAGTAAAATTATCAAAAAAAGATGAGAAAAACGCTAAAGTTGCCGAGAAGTCAGTCGAGCGATAATTTGTATTTTAATTAACCAAATAGACTGATTAAGCTGAAATAACTTTATAAGATTTGAGCTAATTTATTAGCCTAACAAGGTTAAGGCAAGGTTCGGCGCCTGCTTTGCTTGAGCCAGTATTGTGGTGCTCACCTGCTGCAGTATTTGCTGCTTAAGCATTTGAGTGGTTTCCTTGGCGTAATCAGTATCTTTGATTCTGCTATTTGATGTCGCCAAGTTCTCATGAACATTTTCGAGATTATTAATCGCATGATCGAAGCGGTTTTGCATTGCGCCTAATTCAGAACGATGACTGTCCACATACTTCATGGCTGTGTCTAAGATAGAAACAGCACGTTGCGCACCACCCACATCGGCCACATTGATGTCATCGACTGATTCGTAATAACCCGCCGACATCGAAAGCTCACTGGCTAAAGAACCTGAGAAAGAGATAGTGCCCGCGGTATCTTCACCAGACATATAAATCTGAAGCTGACCGTCATCATTGACGGAAGCCGAAACCAGATCCGTTTGACCATTGATGTAAGTCGCCAGCTCTTCAATGTCATCGCCTGCTTTCGCATTAATGGTGATCTCTTGAGGCTGACCAAAACGGTCGGTAAACGACATCGTCATATCATTCTGATTGGATTTCACTTCCCACGAGTCATTGGCCATGCCATTCGCGACATAACTAAAACCGCCCATGTTGATGTCATCAGTACGCATGCTTTTCAGGCCAATCTGCACTGCTTCACCAGAACTGCCACCAATCTGAAATGACGTGCTACCAAAGCTACCGTTGAGGAGTTTTTTGCCACCAAAAGAAGTAGTCTCTGCAATACGATTTAGCTCATCGTTTAAGGCAGTAATTTCTTCTTGAATCGCTGTTCTTTCCGACTGGCTATTTGAACCATTGCTCGCTTGCAGTGACAGGTCTCGCATGCGTTGCATGATATTGGTGGTTTCATTCATCGCGCCTTCTGCGGTCTGCATAATGGAGATGCCATCATTCGCATTTCGAACTGCGACATCAATACCGCTCATCTGCACTTCGAGTCGATTCGAGATTTGTAGGCCTGCAGCGTCGTCTTTAGCGCTGTTAATACGGCTCCCTGAAGCCAAGCGCTCCAAAGATTGGTTCAGCATGTTGTTGGCATTAGAGAGGTTTCTCTGAGCCACCAGCGCTGAGACATTTGTATTAACAGTTATAGCCATAGACCTTCACTTACAAAAAGACGAATAAAACTCACGATTGCTCTTATATCGACCAATTCAGATAAAGCTTTAATAAAAAGGGAGCCCTGAGGCTCCCTTTGTTTATTCTATTTGAGACGACTTACTTAATCGTTAATGCACTCAACATCTCAGTTGAAGGAGCAAAGTAGTAAGCGCCAGTAACGGCTTTAGTAAAGCGAAGCAGTTGGTCTGTTTTGCCATCGGTTACGCCATACATGCTCTCTAACATCGCATCAAAGTTATGACGAACGTTACAGTAAGCAATGAACAGTAAGCCGTGATCGCCCGTTGCTGTGCCGTAAGGCAGGCTGTGACGAACGATTTTAAGGCCCTTGCCTTCTTCTTTGATATCCACACGGCCAACGTGAGACGCCGCTGGAACATCATCTAGTTCGATAGAGTCTGGCTTAGTGCGGCCAACCACTTTCTCTTGTGCCGATACGTTTAATCGGTTCCAAGCAGGTAGGTTATGCACAAAGCGTTGCACCATCACGTAGCTACCACCCGCGAATTCACCTTCAGGCACAATCGCCACTTCAGCGCGCTGCGCGTCTTTCGGGTTTTCAGTGCCATCAACGAAATCAGTCATGTCACGAGAGTCTAGGAAGCGGTAACCGTAAGTTTCATCAACCACTTCCACGTCCGCAGCTACTTCAGATAGCAATTTACGTAGGATGAAGAAGTGCAGATCATGTCGGTTTGAGTGACAGTGAATCAAAACATCAGACAGTGTGCTTGGTGCTGTCACATCACCTTCGCCAAGCGCAGGGAAATCAATTAGGTCAGATGGAGCAGCTTGCTCGAACTTATCCCAAAAAGCTTTTGAGAACGCAACCGACGCCGTTAGGTTTGCATCAGGTTGAGTTTGGTTTAGCTCGTCGATTAGAGTCGGAAGCTTTTGAATTTCTGCTAGTACATTAGCAGTATTAGCGTTCACTTTAAGTTGAACGTAAAGAGCGAAAGGCCCAGCTTCAGGCAAAATAGCACTTTGAACGTTAGGCTGCTCATTTGAAACATTAAGCATAGATTATTCCTTCCAGTTTTAGCTTCTAAGTATAATTGTGAATGGGACAAATGTTTTGATGAGAATCAGTCTTCGAGCTCAACCACTTTAAAGCAATCCCTTGCAGCATGGCTATTGGTTAGATAAAGCGCTAACCAAAGCAGCAACAATAGGGTGATGCCATTTGACCAACGGAACCATCCGTTATCCAAATAGATTAAATAAATCGTATGGGAGCCTTGTGCCAAGATAGCCATCATGGTCACCCCGCGCCCCCATGACACGACTTTGTTAAGGCGCTTTCTATCTGGAGATCTTAGCCCAAATAACCACATCAGTAGCAAACTAGGAACACTCAACGCAATTCCAACATAAAACATCTGATGGTCTGGGTAGATTATCTCAAGAATATCGGTTCCCGATTCTCGGCTTGCGCCTGCAACAATGAAAACGACCAAGGCTTTCGCAAGGAACAGCCAACCTAACCAGAGCAAGATTGGGGCTTTCAAAAAGCCGTGCTTGTCGTATTGTTCTATGGAGTACCGCACAAATCTCACTTTCACTTATTTTCAAACCAACACTTTAACGCAAATCATTCATACTTAACTAGCTTTGCGTTATCTTAGTAGCCAATCCGTTTTAATTATCGAACTCAGTATGAAAAAGAAAACTAATACGCCGTCTGTTGAATCTCAACAAGAAGCACTGAAGATAGCCAAAGCGACTCAAAAGCCAGCTCAAACCAAAGAACAAACTAAACTGATTGCTCAGGGTATCGAGAAAGGCATCGCACTGTATAAGAAGCAGCAAAAAGAGCGCAGCCGCCAAGCCGATAAAGCGAAGAAGCGCGTACAGAAAGAGAAGCAGACTCAACAAGCTAGTCAAAACCAAGAAGACACGATCGAAACAAGTGTTGAAACACCATCAAATCACGCCACTAAACTGCCGTGGTTACTACTGATTGCAAGCTGGATAGGCTTCGCGATTTATTTGATGCAATAGCAGGGTAAACGTATGAAAAAGGAATTAGTCGCTTTGGCTATGAGTGGCATGTTACTGGGATGTACAACGCCCACATCAACGCCTCATAGTAAAGCGGACAAGGTACAAATGGATTACCACGGTCTGATTAACATCGAGCAATGTGAATATAAAGGGGAAGTCACTGGCAGCGAAGGTCACTGGTACAGCTACTTGTTCTTCCCCAATGACACCCTGATTCAAGGTGCTATCAATGAGCTTAAGTCGAATGCCATTGAGCTAGGCGCAGACACCGTTATCTTTACCCTTCCCCAAGACTTCAGCACTTCCGTGACTATGCTCGGCACAGCCTACCTATGTGAGTAAGCAAATAAAGCGGCATATCGATATGCTTTGATTTTATGACGCCCAAAAGAAAGCCAGCTTTCGCTGGCTTATGCACTAAATCCAAGGCTTGTTGCTATATCGCCTTTACGTTCTAGAACCCACTGACTGTCAAATGGTCCCCAGTCGGATAACTGGTAATAACCATCATTATGACGTCGCCCATCTTGAACAAACATAAGTTCGATACCGATCCCCGGTAACGCCTTGAGTACATCTTGAATAGTACGACGAGGCCAACCCGTTTTTTCGATGAGTTTAGGCACATTTGGCCTATCAAGGCTTTCGACTAACAATGCTAAATATAGCCGCCTTGCAAAAACAGGACTCAACTCCATTGACACCTCCTATATATGTGCAACTCAATTATTTCTTTTTTCGCTGACAACATGTTGAGGCTGATCAATAAGTCTCCAATAGTGACATTTTCTTACTGTTTTTTTTCGCTCAATGAAATATTCCTCACTCTATTTTGTCTGAATTGCCTCTTCCTGATAGGATTCAACTCATAACAATGAAATAAAATCACCCAAAGGAAGAATAATGACTATCACTATGTTTGGTATCCCAAATTGTGACACCATCAAAAAAGCAAAGAAATGGCTCGAAGCTGAAGGTATCGAGTTCGAATTTCACGATTATCGCAAACAAGGCATCACTGAAGAGCTAGTAACAAGCTTCTGTTCAGAGCTTGGTTGGGAGCTTGTGCTAAACAAACGTGGTACGACTTATCGCCAACTTTCTCAAGAGCAAAAAGACACATTAACGGAAGAAAAAGCCGTCGCTCTGCTTGTTGAACAACCAGCAATGATTAAGCGCCCTATCTTGAAAGTCGATGGCAAGCTTCATATTGGCTTCAAAGCAGACCAATACGCTGCTATTTTTGCGTAATAAGAAATATTAGAACAGATAACAAAGCGTTGAACTTCCCTCTGTTCAACGCCTGAAATTAATGACTAGACGTTTTATTTAAACAAGGAATTCAAGGATGACAGATAGCCCAACTTTGGCTCTGGCAAAAGACCTCATTAGCCGCCAATCGGTAACCCCTGAAGATGCTGGCTGCCAAGAGCTGATGATTAATCGCTTAAAAGCACTCGGTTTTGAAATCGAAGTAATGGTATTTGAAGATACAACGAACTTTTGGGCTCGTCGTGGTACTGAAGCGCCTCTGTTTGCCTTTGCTGGCCACACTGATGTTGTTCCTGCTGGTCCGATTGATCAGTGGAACACTAAACCATTCGAACCGACTATCGTAGACGGTTTCCTACACGGCCGCGGCGCAGCGGATATGAAAGGCTCTCTGGCTTCGATGATTGTTGCAGTCGAGCAGTTCATTGCGGAGCATCCAGACCACACAGGTTCAATCGGTTTCCTTATCACATCGGATGAAGAAGGTCCGTTCATCAACGGTACCGTACGTGTTGTTGAAACTCTGATGGCACGTGGTGAGAACATCGACATGTGTATTGTTGGTGAACCATCAAGCACTGAGTTCGTAGGCGATGTTGTGAAGAACGGCCGTCGTGGCTCTATCACAGGCGATCTAACGATTAAAGGTACACAAGGCCATGTTGCCTACCCTCACCTAGCAAACAACCCAGTACACAGTTCTCTGCTTGCTATTAATGAGCTAGCAACAACTGAGTGGGATAAAGGTAATGATTACTTCCCACCAACCAGTTTCCAGATTCCAAATGTGAGTGCGGGAACAGGTGCGTCAAACGTAATTCCTGGTGAGTTTAATGTTCAGTTTAACCTGCGTTTTAGCACCGAGTTAAGCAACGACATCATCGTTGAGCGCATCACAACAACACTCGACAAGTATGATTTCGAATACGACCTAAAATGGACATTCAATGGCGACCCGTTCTTAACAGATGCAGGTTCACTGCTTGATGCTATTGTTGATGCTGTGGGTCACGTCAATGATGTGAAACCAGCTCTGCTAACGACTGGCGGTACGTCTGATGGTCGCTTTATTGCGCGTATGGGCGGACAAGTGGTTGAACTAGGCCCTGTGAATGCAACGATTCACAAGGTTAACGAATGCGTGAAGGTAGCCGATTTAGAAAAGCTAACTGACATGTACGAAAGAACATTAGTGAACCTATTCGCTAAATAGTCTTTCATCAGCGATTCATAGCATCTAATTATTGAGAGACTCGTTATGACACCAGAGCAGCTTACCGGACAATCAGATTCTCACCTAGAGCCTAGCCTGATCGGCACCAAGACCTTCTTGGTCCACAGTGAGGTTAAGAATGACCTGAGTAATTTGATTGAAGCTGCTCAACTCGCTGGTTTTAAAATGGAGATTGCCAGTGGCTTTCGCGACTATGAAAGGCAATCTCTGATTTGGAACCGTAAGTTTTCTGGCGAAGCACCGATATTAGATTCAGAAAGCCAACCTCTTGATCAATCAACACTGACTGAACATCAAAAGTTATCGGCTATTCTGAGATGGTCTGCTCTTCCCGGTGCGAGTCGTCATCATTGGGGTTGTGACTTCGATGTTTTTGCTCGTAACCACTTACCTGAAGGCATACAGCTGCAATTAGAACCATGGGAATACTTTACTGGCCACCAGCAAGCGTTTTACCAATGGCTATCGGCTCATGCTGCGCAATTTGGGTTCTTCTTTCCTTACAGCCAAGATTTGGGTGGTGTAGCGATAGAACCTTGGCATATTAGCCATCGTAACGTTTCGGAGTCGTGTTTATCACAGTTATCTCCCACTTTACTTGGCAAGCAACTCCAATCTAAGCCAATATTAGGGTATGAGATTATTATGGAGCAGCTAGACGAGATCTACGCCCGCTTCGTAGCGAATATCAGTCATTAGGAGCGCTTATGTTGGAGTGGCTTACAAACCCTTGGGTTATCATCATCATCGTGGTTAGCGTTGTGGTGGGTAACATCGCAGCTCTTAAACAGACCGCCAATATGGATCTGACTGGTCGTGGTAAAACAGAGCGAGACTTAGATAAGCTCAATCGCTTGGATAAACAGAATCAAGAGAAAGCTCAAAAAGAAGAGTCTAAAGACAGCAAAGACGTTTAGCCTTTTTACTTTGGTAAACTCGCCGACTTAACCAATAGACTGCTGAAAACGAATACAAAAAAAGAGGACACAGTGTGTCCTCTTTTTTATTGGCTTTAGCTCATCACAGAGCTGGTTTTACTCAGCTCTGAAACGGCTTAAGTTCGACTACTCAGCTTTCGCTTCTTTGTCATCTTTGGTTTGGTCAGCGATATGCGCGAGTACCGGAACCATTGACTTAAGTAGCTCTTCTTCTACTGGTTTACCCGATGCATCCGTTACGTTAATCGACGTACGGTTGCCAAGGTCACCAAATAGGAAGTTGTAAGTGCCTGGCGCTAAATCGATAGGCTGTAGGCCAATTTCTTCCCAGAACTCATCATCTGGCGCGGCGTACTTAGCTTTCACTGTACCTTGAGACTGGTTACGCTCTTCAAGCTCAAAGCCCATAGCTGGCAACAAGCTTGGCAGACGCTGCCAGAATACATTGTATGGTGTTCGAGCAATAATCACAGGGAAACCACTACGGTCAGCACCCATTGAAATTGGAATACGCTTCACCAACTCTTGCGCTTTCAGCGCCGCTTCAGCACGAAGGTTTTCATCGTACTTAGCCATTACTAAGTTAGTTAGGAACGCGTTATAACGCTCTTTATTAGTAGCTGTTACCGGCTTCACTTCAGAGCCTTCACGCCAATCAATCAGGTTAATCTTGAAGCCGTGGCGGTTATTCGCTTGGAAACGAGAGATAGAGTAGCGGCTGCCAATCTCTACATCTTCATCTTCAGAAACCCAAGTTACCCAATCAGTCTCAATCTCATTCTCTGATTGCTCACGAATGCCGATGCCACGCTGAGTTAGCATGTCTACAGCGGTTTGCCATACACGGTCTGCCTCTTCAGCACGAAGAAGCCATAGTGTCACTTCACCATTTTGACGCTCAGCACGAGCTCCAGGGATCAGCTCAAGCACTTGTTGCGGTGGACGAATATCCACTTCACGACCTGTACCACCACTGAATTCACCGCTTGGGATGTCAAAATTTGGGTAGAACTGAGGCTGAGCATCTTCAGGCAACTGCCATTGTGAAAACTCAGGTGTTTCTAAGTATTCGAAATCATCTTTGGCTTGGCGACGTTGAGTCGGGCTACCAGAACATGCTGTAAGAACGAAAACAGCCAGTGACCCAATCACTAGCTGGTGAGAATACTTCATTTATACTCCTAAATGCCGAAGGTTCGCTTCGGCATCACTTCATACGTTTTAGTAAATGCACGCTTCAGTCATTGCTTGAGCAACAACAGGTTGAGCTGGTTCTGACAGTTCAGTCAGCGGTAGACGTAAGCCACCTTCAGCAATCAGACCCATTTTATGAACCGCCCATTTTACGGGAATAGGGTTAGACTCAACGAACAAATTCTTATGTAGAGGCATCAAACGCTCATTGATCGCTTCTGCTTCTTCAAACTTACCTTCTTTCGCTAGTTTGAACATGGTTGCCATATCAGCGGCTGCAACGTTGTTAGTTACAGAGATCACGCCATCGCCACCACGCTTAACAAATTCTAGACCTGTTAAGTCATCACCACTTAGTAAGATAAAGTCTTCGCCACAAAGTTCACGGTGAATTGCAATTCTGTCGAGATCACCCGTCGCATCTTTAAGTGCAACGATGTTTTCGATCTCAGCAAGGCGAGCAACTGTCTCTGGTAACAAGTCGACAGCGGTACGACCCGGTACATTGTATAGGATTTGAGGAACGTCACTTACTTCAGCAATTGCTTTGTAGTGTTGGTACAAACCTTCTTGAGTCGGTTTGTTGTAGTAAGGCGTTACGCTCAGGCAACCAGCAATGCCAGAACCATTAAGTAAACGGCTGAATAGCACAGACTCGTGAGTTGCGTTTGCACCCGTACCAGCGATAACAGGAATACGACCATCAGCAAATTCAACGATCTTATTGACGACTTTGACATGCTCTTCAATTGTGAGTGTTGAAGACTCACCTGTTGTGCCAACCGCAACCAGACCATCACTACCTGCAGCAACATGGTGATCAACCAACTTTTTAAGGCTGTCGAAATCCACTTCGCCATCTGCGTTAAATGGCGTAACTAGCGCAACGATACTTCCTGAAAACATGTCTATCTCCCTTAATTTATTCTTTTTGCATGTTACTGTAAGCCCATCAATAAACACAAGACATTAAAGTGGCTTAGCGGCAACATCTGCAGTAAATATTGTCGTATGTTTGAGGTAAAACGACTTCTAACGGCGTTATACCTGTAATTTGGGTAACCTGCGCTCAATCTAGCGGATAGCGCATCACCGGATGTCAGTAACAAGTAAGCTGTCGCCTCACTTTGCTATCTCTGTTTTTAACGCTCTCGATATTCCTATCATTTGTTACCAACTAGACGCAAGGTGCCTCATAAAAAGCCCCGTCCATACGCTTATTCCTCAGGCTAACTGTGCTAACATGCAAGCATCAATGGAATATATAGAGACGTGATTTTATGACTCAACATCTAGTAATCACAGCTGTGGGCACTGATCGCCCAGGTGTATGCAACCAAGTGGTTCATTTAGTCACCCAATCAGGCTGTAACATTATTGATAGCCGTATCGCTCTGTTTGGCGAAGAATTTACGCTTATCATGCTACTGTCTGGAAAGGCAAATAACATTACCCGCGTTGAAACCACCCTGCCCTTGCTTGGCCAAGAGCACGACTTGATTACGATTATGAAGCGAACCTCGCCTCATGATGTTATTGAGAACTCCTACACGCTAGAAGTTTTCGTTGAGTCAGACGACAAACTCGGCCTAACCGAGCAGTTCACTCAGTTCTTCGCAGACCGAAACATCGGCCTCGATTCGCTTAGCGCGCAAACCATCAATAAGTCCAAGGTTCAGCTCGATAACGACCAATTCCATATCTCTATTACCGCTTCTGTGCAATCAGAATGTAATTTGATGCAGCTACAAGAAGAATTCAATTCGCTGTGTCAGAGCCTATCAGTCCAAGGCTCGCTCAACTTTATCAAAAACAGTCTTTAAAAAGGAAATGTCATGAATACGCTAACGGCTGGTGTTCCAGCACCTGCTTTTTCTCTTCCAGATCAAGATGGCAATATCGTATCTCTTGGTGACTTCAAAGGTAAAAAAGTACTTTTCTACTTCTACCCAAAAGCAATGACTCCAGGTTGTATTGTGCAAGCAGAAGGCCTGCGTGATATCAAAGCACAGCTTGATGACCTGAATGTGGTTGTTTTAGGTGTGAGTGTTGACCCAGTAAAACGCCTACCAAACTTCATTGCGAAGAAATCTCTAAACTTCACACTGCTGTCTGACGAAGACCACAGCGTTGCTGAGCAGTTTGGCGTTTGGGGTGAGAAGAAATTCATGGGCAAGGTATACGATGGTCTACACCGTATTAGCTTCCTAATTGATGAAGAAGGTCAGATTGAACACGTCTTCAACAAGTTCAAAACTAAGACTCACCACGAAGTGGTTCTCGATTACTTCAATCAAGAAGCTTAATCGTCGATTCTGGTTGAAGCACTAAGTTAAAGAAAGCTTTTTAACTGAATAAACCTCAGCAACACCCAAATTAAAAAGGCCGAATCTCACTGAGATTCGGCCTTCTTGATAATGGGTATTCGTTAATGCTTAAACGAAAACACTAATTAGTGCGAGTGCTCAGGGTCATCGTCTAATGCATGACTCGGTAAGGCATTCCAAACCGCTTTCACTAGCGTTGCCAGTGGGATAGCAAAGAACACGCCCCAGAATCCCCACAGACCGCCAAATACCAATACTGCAACAATAATCGCGACTGGGTGCAGGTTCACAGCTTCTGAGAACAGAACCGGCACTAACACGTTGCCGTCTAGAGCTTGAATGATGCCGTAAGCAACTAATAGCCAATAGAACTGAGGCTCTAGTCCCCATTGGAACAGGCCTACAATCGCCACTGGAACCGTCACGGCCGCAGCACCGATATACGGAATTAGAACCGAGAAACCCACCGCGACAGCCAATAGTGCAGAATAACGCAAATCCAAAATCGCAAAGGTCACGTAGCTCACACCACCAACGATTAGAATTTCTAACACTTTTCCTCGAATGTAGTTCGAGATTTGTTGGTTCATCTCAACCCAAACCTTGGTCGCCAGACGACGGTTCTTAGGCAGAACACCACTTGCCATTCTGATCATCTCTTCTTTGTCTTTCAAAAGGAAGAAGATAAGCAGTGGTACAAGAATTAGGTAAACCGCTAACGTTGCCAAGCTCACTAATGAAGCTAAAGAGCCTTTCACAACGCTTTCACCAAAGCCTAGTGCTTTGTTTTTCGCGTTAGACACAATCGACTCAACGATCTGCAGGTTTGCTAGCTCAGGGTAACGCTCAGGAATGGTTGCGATGAACTTCTGTAAGCCACCATACATGCTTGGAATATCATTGATAAGGTTACCTACTTGTTCCCAAATCGTTGGTACTAGACCAAACAGCGCAAGTAACATCACGCTAAAGAACATCATGATCACCAACATCACAGATGGGGTTCTTGGAACACCGAGTCTTTGAAGTTGGGTAACAGGCCACTCAAGCAAGTAAGCCAACACGATAGCCACCAATAATGGTGCTATAAGGTGACCAAAGAAGTAGATGGTAATAAAGCCGAATAGAATGATGGCAACCAAACTGACAGCATGGGGATCAGAGAAACGTCGTTTATACCAACGATTGACCATTTCAAGCATTTGACTGCAATTCCTTTTTAGTGACGAGGAGATGGTGGTAATTAGAACAAACCTCAGTGACGACGACATAGGCTTGCTTAGATAAAAACGTAACAATATCTTTCATCGAGCTGATGTCAGAGACATAAATTGACAATGTTTGCCCTACTTCTAACTTTACACTGTGACGCTTGGCTAATAATAGCGCCATTGGACAGCGCTCTTGGCGTAAATCTAGAATATTAGGTGTCATTCTTGAGCTCGATGCTTATTATAAGGGTCGTATTGTAATCTGTTTTTGAAAACGCGCCATCATTCATTCATCTTCCTTCATGATAGCGCACGCACTTGGCAAAGGTTAAATCAGATAAAGAACCAATTTGCATCGCACTTGTCTTACTGTCAGAAGAAACGGAGTATTACTGACTAATATGTTTAAACGCGCTCGCTCAATTGCTTGCTTATGCATCGCAGCTACATTAAGCACCCCAACGTTGGCGAATACCAACAGTTTGGAGCTACCAGATATCGGTACCGCTGCTGGCGGCACACTCTCTATTGACCAAGAACTTATCTATGGTGATGCCTACATGCGCATCATCAGAAGCAGCCAGCCTATTGTTAATGACCCGGTTCTAAACCTTTATATAGACACGCTGGGCCAT
Organism: Vibrio sp. Isolate33; assembly: GCF_022397895.1. Classification (NCBI taxonomy): domain Bacteria; kingdom Pseudomonadati; phylum Pseudomonadota; class Gammaproteobacteria; order Vibrionales; family Vibrionaceae; genus Vibrio; species Vibrio sp. Isolate33. Next base: position 57,961 of record NZ_JAKEUP010000015.1, on the reverse strand, counting down.
CGCCTTGTAGCCAACGCAAATGATGTAAAGACACCTTTCCAGTTCTTTATGATCCGTGATCGCAACATCAACGCCTTCGCATTCTTTGGTGGTTACGTTGCTTTGCACTCAGGTTTATTCCTGCACGCGCAATCTGAGAGTGAACTCGCGTCTGTATTAGCGCACGAAATCGCGCACGTTACCCAACGTCACTTAGCACGTAGTATGGAAGACCAAGCTCGTCGTTCTCCTGCGACTATCGCTGCACTTGCGGCTTCAGTATTACTGGCGATTGCAGCCCCTGAAGCAGGTATTGCAGCCTTAACCGCAACAACTGCGGGTAACATGCAAAGCCAAATCAACTATACGCGTAGCAACGAGAAAGAAGCTGACCGCTTTGGTATCAACACGCTGGCAAAAGCTGGCTTTGATGTGAATGCAATGCCACGTTTCTTCGGCCGTTTGGCAGACGAATACCGCTATGCAAGCACACCACCACCAATGTTGCTAACTCACCCATTGCCTGAAGATCGTATTACAGATTCACGAGCTCGTGCACGCAGCTATCCACCATTGAAGTTGGCTCCATCTCTGGATTACCACCTAGCAAGAGCTCGCATCGTGGCACGCTATGCAGGCATCAATAATGATGCGTCATTGGACTGGTTTTCACGTCAATTGAAAAAGGCACCAAAAGAGATCGTCCCATCTTTAGAATACGGACAAGCGTTGGTTTATCTCGACTCTAAGAAGCTAGACAAAGCAGAACCGATTCTGACCAAGCTTATCAACAGCGATCCGACCAACCTGTTTTATTTAGATGCTATTTCTGATCTTCACATTGAAAAGAAGCAGCCTGAGATTGCGATTAAAGAACTTAAATCTGCACTGGTTCGCCAGCCAAACAACCCGGTTCTGACCATTAACTATGCGAATGCCTTAATCGAAAAAGAAGATCTTACAGAAGCCGTTCGCGTATTGCAGCGTTATACGCACGATAATCCGAACGACACCAACGGTTGGCACCTGCTTTCAAAAGCCAACACCAGCCTTGGGAACAGCGACGAAGATCTTGCCGCTCGTGCAGAAATTTTGGCACTGCAAGCGAACTGGAACAAAGCGATTCAGTATTACACGCAGGCGAGCCAAATCGCAGAACTCGGTAGTCTAAAGCAAGCCCGCTACGATGCTCGAATTGATCAGCTGATGATTCAGCGTGAACGTTTCTTGTCACTGCAATAAGTAGGATTGATTAACAAAGACTCGTAGCAAAAAAAGAACGCTCAACGAATACAATGAAGCCACTCGAATGGCTTCTACTGAATAACGAAATCAAAAATAATAATGAGGAAGAACCATGTCTGTCGTGATTTATCATAATCCACGTTGCTCAAAGAGCCGTCAAACGCTTGAACTACTTGAAACAAACGGTGTACAGCCTGAAGTTATCAAGTACCTAGATACGCCTTTAACTGTTGAGCAACTGAAAGTGCTTTTCACTCAACTGGGTTTTGACAGTGTTCGCGAGATGATGCGTACCAAAGAAGCGGATTACAAAGAAGCAAACTTGGGTGATGCATCAGTCACTGATGAAGATCTTTTCTCAGCAATGGCAACCAACCCAAAACTGTTCGAGCGCCCTGTGGTTGTTGCGAACAACAAAGCAAAAATTGGTCGTCCACCAGAGCAAGTATTAGAGATTCTGTAATCCAATATGAGCATTAACATTCTTGTTCTTTATTACAGTCGCCACGGCAACACACAAGCTTTAGCAAGACAGATTGCACGAGGGGTGGAGTCCATCCCTGAGTGTGAAGCTATGCTGAGAACAGTGAACGACGTGTACACGGTAGAAGAGCAGCCCAATTCGCGTCACCAGCCAACCGACCCTATTGCAACATTACAAGAGTTACGCTCTTGCGATGGTTTAGCGTTAGGCAGTCCGGTTTGGTTTGGTAACATGGCAGGGCCAATGAAGCACTTTTGGGATAGCACGACATCACTGTGGATCAATGGCGATCTTATCGATAAACCAGCTTGTGTATTTACTTCTTCTTCATCACTGCATGGTGGTCAAGAAACAACACAACAAAGCATGATGTTGCCACTTCTTCACCACGGCATGTTAGTCGTAGGTATCCCCTACTCAGAGCCTGCGTTGCACACCACTCAAACCGGCGGCACACCTTACGGTGCAAGCAGTACCGGAGAGAGCGCTTCATTGAGCAAAGAAGAGATTGAACTGGCACAGAATCTAGGTAAACGCTTAGCGCGCATCGCCATCAACCAGAAGGGAATTTCTCAATGATGTATATGGCTGACAGGGCTATGTCTCCCCAGACAAAGTTATTCCGCTACCTTGCTTTAGCTGGCAACTTTTTACTATTAGGTTGGGTTGTGGCGTGGCAGATGACACTTTCCCCACATCCGCACCTGAGTAACACCACACTTGCGATTGCTTGGGCGGTACCGCTATTACTCCCATTACCGGGCATTCTAGCGGGTAAACCTTATACCCATGCTTGGGCGAACTTCGTCCTGATGCTCTACTTCCTGCACGCTTTAACCATCTTGTATATAGACGGTGGTGAACGCTTACTAGCGGCTGTAGAGCTGCTTCTGACGACATTAGGCTTTGCGGGTAATATCTTGTTTACTCGTTTTCGCGCCAAAGAGTTAGGCATCAAGCTGAAGCGCCTTTCTGAAGTAGAGAAGAAAGAGAAAGCGAAATTCGAGCAGTAATATTGATTCGTTACTCTTGAACTGACACTCGATAAACAAAAAGCCCCGCAGGATTACTCTTACGGGGCTTTTTTAGTGTTTCATTTTAATCAGTCATGTCAGCAGACAATTACGAACGAACCCATTCGTAGACCAAACTTGGCTTAGCATGCACTGGCGCAGTAATGGTTAACTCTTCCGTGTTAGATTCGTCTAGCGTAGCATCAGAAGAGCTTGTTAGCTCAGTATCTGTAGATACCTCGTTACCCTTAATCACTTGCACGCCTGAGTCAGTTTCCTCGCCTGTCACAGTGTTCGTTGAATCATCACCTACAGACATAGTGTTGTCTTGTGTTTCAAACTCAGGGCTAACTTCAGGTTCAATGTAAGACTCTTCAACTTTCGCTACTTGACGGATGCTTTCAACTTCTTGTTCAAACTCTTGTTGAGTCGACAATAAGTGGATACGGAAAGTCACTTCGTTGTTTTGAATCTTAAGGATATCTAGGCTTGCAACCGAGTTTAGACGCTTAAGTGCGTTCTCTAACTGGAAGAAGTCTTGAGCATTATTCAGGCTAATAAACTGCGTTAAAATCGACTCTGATGATTCACTTGCTACCGTCACAGCACTCTTGCCTGCGTAGTAGTTACTGATTTGGTCGACGAGCTTCTTAGACGTTGTTGCGCTGTTACCCGACAAAGAACCACTTACTGGCGATGTTGGTGCGCTCGTCAATTGACTTGGTTTTTGGTCGTACAGAGTCCAACGTAGGCCTGAAGGTTGAGCCTTAATCACCAATACAGCATCAACTGGATAGCGTTGACTCGCTTTACTGATTGGCGTGACAAAGCTGCCCCATAAATCGGAAGTCGCAATACCCGTAATATCATCAAAATCACCAACAGGCAGCGTCAAAGGCAAGCCACGCTCTTTTGCGTTCGCTTGTAAGCCTGCAGCCAGTTGTGAGTTCGAGTGCTCCCACACAATATTTTTGTCGTAGCTGTCTTCCTCTACAAGCCAAACCAAGATGTTTGAACGAGTATCAGGCCAATACGGCAATTGCGCTTGAGTTAATAGAGAACGGATTTGAGCACCGTTAAAACGCATACGCAATGTTGATTGGTCATTGCTTTCGCCAAAACTCATTTGAGACATGTACTGCGCACTCTTACGCATCGCCTTTTGAATCGTTTCATTTGAAGCGACATCAGTTTGGCCAGTCGCACGTATCAATACCTGCTCCATACCTGTATTTCTTGCCACTTGTTCTGGCTGTTTGTCTTCAGCGTTAATCGCAACTTCAGCACTAAAGATATCTACTTGAGTTAAGGCATAACTCGGAGAGGCTAATAGTCCCATCAACAACAATGCTATGTAGCGCATATTGATCCTAATATTCAAAGCTTGTGCCTTGATGATAAGCAACTATGGATTGAGGGGCAAGGTCGATAGCGCCCACTGTGTTTAATAACCACAAAATATCACCTGGCCATGATAAATCGCTAACTTATAAACTGAATTTTCCGGGCTTAGATGGATATAAAACATCACTAAGATAAATAAATTTGATCTATCTGGTGTAGCAATCGATTGCTAAGTGATAGAATCCCGCGAATTTTATTTTTCACTTTTCATATAACGACCATTTTTAAGGACATATCATGAAAAATGCTTTGCAAGGTGCGCAAATGCTGTTCGTAGCTTTTGGTGCGCTTGTACTCGTGCCGCTACTAACAGGACTTGATCCTAACGTTGCACTCTTTGGCGCAGGTATCGGTACCCTTTTATTCCAACTTATTACACGCCGTTCAGTGCCAATCTTCTTAGCGTCTTCTTTTGCATTCATCGCTCCTATCATGTTTGGTATTCAAACATGGGGCGTTGGCGCAACCATGGGTGGCCTTATGGCGGCAGGTGTTGTGTATGTATTGATGGGGGCATTGATAAAAGTCAGAGGCGTTGGCTTCATTCATAAGCTACTTCCACCCGTCGTCGTTGGCCCTGTAATCATGGTTATCGGTTTAGGTCTGGCGCCTGTCGCGGTAAACATGGCGCTTGGTAAGACTGGCGATGGTGCAGTTCAGCTTGTTGATGCAGACGCAGCACTTTGGATCTCTTCGATTTCACTACTAGTAACGATTGTCATCAGTGTGTTCTCAAAAGGCTTCCTAAAACTACTGCCTATCTTTGGTGGTATTGTTGCGGGTTACATCACCAGCTTGGTATACGGCGCGGTAGACTTCACGCCAGTGGCTCAAGCATCTTGGTTGGCACTGCCAAACTTCACAGCACCTGAGTTCAACATTAACGCTATCTTCTTCATGGTATTTGTTGCGATTGCACCTGCCGTTGAGCACGTTGGCGACATGCTTGCGATCTCTAACGTAACCGGCAAAGACTACCTTAAGAAGCCAGGCTTACACCGCACTATCACAGGTGACGGCGTGGCGACAATCGCAGCTTCTATGCTGGGCGCTCCGCCAAACACTACTTACAGTGAAGTAACAGGCGCAGTAATGCTGACGAAAGCATTCAACCCAGTAATCATGACTTGGGCTGCTGTAACAGCCATCGTTCTTGCATTGGTTGGTAAGCTAGGCGCGCTACTTCAAACGATTCCGGTTCCTGTAATGGGCGGCATCATGATTCTGCTGTTTGGCTCTATCGCAACCGTTGGTCTTAACACGCTAATCAAGAACAACGTTGACCTGCACAAATCACGTAACCTTGTGATTGTGGGCATTACTTTAGTCTTTGGTATTGGCGGCATGGCCTTTGGTATCGGTGACTTCAGCCTACAGGGCGTAAGCTTGTGCGGTATCGTGGCGATTCTACTTAACCTAGTACTTCCTGAAGAGCTAGGTGACAACACTGTGGTAGACAAAGCTCAAATCGATTAATCCTTCGGTAAGGCTAGATTCAAAAGAATCACAAACCGACAAGAGCAAAAAAGGAGAGCATTAAATGCTCTCCCTTTTTATTAATACGACTAATTCAGCGAGTTAAGAAACGGTTTAGAGTCACTTAAGCTGAAACCGAATTACTTAGTACCGAAGATCTTATCACCAGCATCGCCAAGACCAGGAACAATGTAGCCCTTGTCGTTTAGCTTTTCATCGATTGCAGCAGTGTAAAGCTCAACGTCTGGGTGCGCTTTTTCTAGAGCAGCGATACCTTCAGGAGCAGCAACAAGCACAAGAATCTTAAAGTGCTTACAACCTTTCTCTTTCATCAGGTCGATAGTCGCGATCATAGAACCACCTGTCGCAAGCATTGGGTCTACCACTAGAGCAATACGCTCGTCGATGTTAGATGCAAGCTTGTTGAAGTATGGTACTGGCTCAAGCGTTTCTTCGTCACGGTAGATACCAACAACACTGATACGTGCACTTGGGATGTGCTCAAGAACGCCGTCCATCATGCCTAGACCAGCACGTAGGATTGGCACTACAGTTACTTTTTTACCTTTAATTTGGTCAACTTCAACTGGACCGTTCCAACCGTTAATAGTTACACGCTCAGTTTCAAAGTCTGATGTCGCTTCGTATGTTAGAAGGCTACCCACTTCTGTCGCTAGCTCACGAAAACGCTTAGTGCTAATCTCACCTTCACGCATCAGGCCAATTTTATGTTTTACTAGCGGGTGTTTCACTTCAACAACTTTCATTTCCAACTCCGGCAATATTTAAACAAACCTGTAGATTATACACGAACTTTGTGGTTATTTCAGAATCTTTATTCTAATAAAAAAAACCGCGCAAACGTTTGCTCTTCGTAATCAAGCCCTGTTAGAATAGCGCCGTTTTCACATCCAACTTAAGTTCGAGGACTATCCCGTGAGTGGTAATACTTCTTCTCTAAGCTACAAAGACGCTGGTGTTGATATCGACGCAGGTAATGCACTAGTAGACCGTATTAAAGGTGCTGTTAAACGCACTCGTCGCCCTGAAGTAATGGGCGGTATTGGTGGCTTTGGCGCCCTATGTGAACTTCCAACGAAATACAAAGAGCCAGTACTAGTTTCAGGTACTGATGGTGTTGGTACTAAACTTCGCCTTGCTTTGGATCTGAAAAAACACGACACCATTGGTATCGACCTAGTGGCAATGTGTGTGAACGACCTAATCGTTCAAGGTGGTGAGCCGCTATTCTTCCTAGACTACTACGCAACAGGTAAGCTAGATGTAGATACAGCAGCAGACGTTGTTTCTGGTATCGCTGAAGGTTGTGTTCAAGCTGGTTGTGCACTAATCGGCGGTGAAACGGCTGAAATGCCAGGCATGTACGAAGGCGACGACTACGACGTAGCTGGCTTCTGTGTTGGTGTTGTAGAAAAAGCTGACATCATCGACGGTACTAAAGTAGCTGCAGGCGATGCACTTATCGCTGTTGGCTCAAGTGGTCCACACTCAAACGGTTACTCTTTAATTCGTAAAGTTCTAGAAGTGTCTGGTGCTGATAAGAATGAAGAACTAGAAGGTCGCACTATCGGTGAACACCTACTAGAACCAACTAAGATTTACATCAAATCAGCACTTAAGATGATTGCTGAGCATGACATTCATGCTATCTCGCACATCACTGGTGGTGGTTTCTGGGAAAACATCCCACGTGTACTTCCTGAAGGTACTAAAGCAGTGATTGATGGTAAGAGCTGGGAATGGCCTGCTATCTTCAGCTGGCTACAAGAGAAAGGTAACGTGGAGACATTCGAAATGTACCGCACTTTCAACTGTGGTGTTGGCCTAGTTGTTGCTCTACCTAAAGATCAAGCAGACGCTGCTGTTGAACTACTGAAAGCTGAAGGCGAAAACGCTTGGGTTATCGGTGAGATCGCAAACGCTGAAGCTGGTGAAGAGCAAGTTGAAATCAAATAAGTGATACGTTCGCTTACTTAGTCAATCAATGAGGACCTAATGGTCCTCATTTTGCTATTTAGCCCGCAGAAAACCTTAGTTTATGTAGGTAATATAGATACCAATCGTAGTAAGTAACTGGTCATCCTAGCTTGTTAAAACGCTCGATCACGTCGTTAGAAATTTTGATTGTAGGATAACTACTTATCTAAAATCTCTGCCTTGTTCTCAAGCCTTTTCCCTGCGCTATTTATGAGCACTTACTTACTGTGATTGGTATAAACTCCAGTTATTCAATCGTATGACCCACTCTATGAAAAACAATCACTCAAATAAAAACAGTCTCTCTCAGAAAAACATCGTTGTGTTAGTTTCAGGAAGCGGAAGCAACTTACAGGCAATCTTGGATGCCTGCGATAGCGATATGATTGACGCGTCAGTTAAAGCTGTCTTCTCAAACAAAGCAGAGGCTTTTGGATTAGAGCGAGCGAAAACCGCAGGTGTTGACGCTCATTCCGTGAATCCAAAAGACTTTGATTCACGTGAAGAGTTTGACCATGAATTGATGGTTCAGATCGATGCTTACCAGCCAGATTTAATCGTACTCGCTGGCTACATGCGAATCCTGAGTTCAGAGTTTGTTCGTCACTATGCAGGGAAAATGGTCAACATCCACCCTTCTCTGTTACCGAAATACCCAGGCCTACACACCCACCAACGTGCCATTGATGCGCAAGACAAAGAACACGGTACTAGCGTCCACTTTGTTACCGAGGAGCTCGATGGCGGTCCTGTGATCTTACAAGCTAAGGTACCGGTATTTGAAGATGATACTGCTGATATGTTGGCAAGCCGAGTGCTGACTCAAGAACATTGCATTTATCCTATGGTTTGCAAGTGGTTCGCGGAAGACCGTTTATCAATGCTAAATGGGCAGGCTGTGTTAGACGGTAAGACATTAGGTAAGCACGGTTACGCAGAAGAGTAATTCGTCAAACGACTCTCACGCGACAAATTGCTTAAAAACAAAAAGGCCGCTTACTGACTGATTAGTGCAGTGAGCGGCCTTTCGCTTGTTCGGGTTTAAGCAATACGATTTATAGTATTAGCTTAATGGCTCTGTCGGTGCTTGGCTCGCGACCTTTTTCGGCGCATAAGCAACGTCTTCCAATGCTTTATGGTTGTTGCCAATCAGCTCACCAAAATGAAACAGTGCGTATTCGCCCGGCTTCATTCTAAACCACTCTTCATTATCCGTAAGAGGTTGAGTTGCAACGACCGTCACCACATCATTCGGCGTGGTCTCTTCTTGGAAGTTAATCTCAACATCTTCATCAATTAAGCTCGCTTTACCAAAAGGTGCGCGTCTGGTTATCCAGTACAAATGGTTGGTACAGTAAGTCATAACGTACTCACCATCACTCAACAACATGTTGAAAACGCCTTTCTCGCGCAGCTTGTCACAACACTCAGCCACGAAACGAAACATACCTTCCATGTCTTGAGGTGGTTCAGGAAAACGTTCTTCTAATTGTTTCAGTAGCCAACAAAAAGAGAGCTCACTGTCCGTTTCGCCGACAGGTCTAAAACGCCCACTCACCAGATCATCGTAATCTGATAATTGACCATTGTGAGCAAAGGTCCAATATCGCCCCCAAAGCTCACGGGTAAAAGGGTGCGTATTTTCTAGATTAACACCACCGCGGTTGGCTTGACGGATATGACTGACAACAGCTTGGCTTTTAATTGGGTAGTTTTGAACCAACTCAGCGATCTTAGATTCACAGCTCGGATTCGGATCTTTAAAGGTGCGAAAACCCTTACCCTCATAAAAGGTAATACCCCAGCCATCACGATGCGGGCCAGTATTGCCTCCACGCTGCATAAGACCAGTAAAGCTAAAACAAATATCAGTTGGCACATTCGCGCTCATACCGAGCAATTCACACATGGTTTAATCTACTCCCTATTAAAACCAATGGAGCCACAAGCTGGGCTCCAAATGTCTGTATAACTATTATTCCATCTCTTTTTCAACAAGTTGAATCACAATATGGATGATCTTAATGTGAATCTCTTGGATGCGATCTGCGTAGCCAAAGTGTGGTACTCGGATTTCGATATCAGCACAACCCGCCATTTTACCGCCATCTTTACCCGTCAATGCGATAGTTTTCATGCCTTTCGCTTGAGCCGCTTCAATCGCTTTTAGAATATTGGCAGAGTTACCTGAAGTCGACAGACCGAACAACACATCGCCTTTACGACCTACCGCTTCTACATAACGAGAAAATACGTGGTCGTAGCCAAAATCATTACTCACACAAGATAAGTGGCTAGGGTCTGAAATCGCAATGCCCGCGTAGCCCGGGCGATTTTCACGGTATCGGCCTGTTAGCTCTTCCGCGAAGTGCATCGCATCACAGTGTGAGCCACCGTTACCACAAGAAAGCACTTTGCCTTCTTGTTTGAATGAGTCAGCAATCAGTTTTGCAGCCGCTTCAATTTGAGCAATGTTGTGATCATCACTCAAGAACTTGTTAAGAACGTCAGCAGCTTCGTTCAATTCACTTTTGATTAGGTCTTGGTACATAAGGCTTATCTCTTATATTTTTTTACGCAACTTAAGGTACGTGAAATGAGAGCTGAGGGTTTTTCCCTCTTTTACCTGAGTTTACCCACAAACATGAAATAGTGTCGACACTTAAGCCCAAAGATTGCCACCTTAATTAATATCTCACTGCAGAACCGTCCAATTATTCACCACCGACCTCTCACAATTAGAATTTTAACTCTATTAAGATCACTTTTTACCCAATTTAGAGTTTTACAAATATTTAATATTTTGTTTACACTTAACTGGTTAGACCTCTTACCTAAAATCATAACGATAAGTGATCTCTGAAAAGGAAATCGATCATGAACATATTGCTCTCCCTACTCGGCATGACAGCCATCTTAGGCGTCTGTCTTTACCACAGAGTTAGTCTGGTACGCGCGTTAATCGTATTAACTGGCGCGATGGTAGCATTAACACTGTTTGGCGGCGTGGCTGTCACCGGTTGGCTATGCTACTTGTTAGCCGTTGCGATCTTTGCAGTTCCAACTATTCGCCAAACTTTAATCAGTCAAAAAGCACTCTCTTTATTTAAGAAAGTTCTACCGGCGATGTCTCAGACAGAAAAAGAAGCACTAGAAGCTGGCACAGTATGGTGGGAAGCAGAACTGTTCAAGGGCAAGCCAGAGTGGAAGAAGCTGCAGAACATTGCTGACCCGAAACTCTCTGAGGCGGAGCAAGCGTTTTTAGATGGTCCAGTCAATGAAGTGTGTGAAATGGTCAATGATTACCAAGTCACTCATGAGCTTGCAGATTTACCGCCAGAAGTATGGCAATACCTGAAAGACCATAAATTCTTCGCCATGATCATCAAGAAAAAATACGGTGGTTTAGAATTCTCTGCTTACGCTCAATCTCTGGTTCTACAGAAGCTAACAGGCGTTTCCAGCGTGCTGTCATCAACGGTTGGTGTACCTAACTCGTTAGGCCCAGGTGAGCTGTTGCAACACTACGGTACAGAAGAACAAAGAAACCACTACCTTCCACGCTTGGCAGAAGGTAAAGAGATCCCTTGTTTTGCCCTAACTAGCCCAGAGGCAGGCTCTGATGCTGGCTCTATCCCAGACTACGGTGTGGTATGTAAAGGCGAATGGCAAGGTGAAGAAGTTCTAGGGATGCGCCTAACTTGGAACAAGCGCTACATCACTCTTGCACCAGTTGCCACCGTACTTGGCTTGGCCTTTAAACTGCGTGACCCAGACGGCTTACTGGGTGACCAACAAGACCTTGGCATCACATGTGCCCTTATCCCAACCGATTTGAAAGGTGTGGAGATTGGTAACCGCCACTTCCCGCTTAACGTTCCTTTCCAAAATGGTCCAACTCAAGGTGACGATATTTTCGTTCCTATTGATTTCATTATTGGTGGTCAGAAAATGGCAGGCCAAGGTTGGAGAATGCTGGTTGAATGTCTGTCGGTGGGTCGTGGTATCACACTGCCTTCAAACTCTACTGGCGGTATCAAAACAGCCGCGCTTGCTACTGGTGCTTACGCTCGTATTCGTCGTCAATTCAAACAGCCTATCGGTCGTATGGAAGGGGTCGAAGAACCACTAGCACGCCTAGCAGGTAATGCTTACGTAATGGATGCAGCAAGTAACCTCACCGTTGCGGGTATCGACCTTGGTGAAAAGCCTTCGGTTATCTCTGCCATCGTTAAGTACCACTGTACCCACCGTGGTCAACGCAGCATCATCGATGCGATGGATATCGTAGGCGGTAAAGGTATTTGCTTGGGTCCATCGAACTTCTTAGCGCGTGGCTACCAAGGCTCTCCAATTGCGATTACGGTTGAAGGTGCGAACATCCTGACTCGCTCGATGATCATCTATGGTCAAGGTGCAATTCGTTGTCACCCTTACGTTCTTAATGAAATGGAAGCGGCTTACTCTGAAAGCAGTGATGCTCTGGATAAGTTTGATTCAGCGTTAGCAGGACACGTTAGCTTTACTATGAGTAACCTAGTCCGCAGCTTGTGGTTTGGTTTAACCGATGGCCGTGGTTCAGATACGCCAACGCCAGCCAATAAAACTGACAAACAGACACAACGTTACTACCAACAACTGAACCGTTACAGTGCTAACCTAGCGCTACTATCTGATATCTCAATGGCAGTGTTAGGCGGTTCACTGAAACGCAGAGAACGCCTATCAGCAAGACTGGGTGACATCCTGAGTCAATTGTACTTAGGTTCTGCAACGCTAAAACGCTTTGAGAGCGAAGGCAGCCACGCTGAAGATCTACCGCTAGTACATTGGGGGATGCAAGATAGCTTACGTCAAACTGAAGTGGCGATTGATGAGTTCTTGGCGAACTTTCCTAATCCAGTAGTTGGTCGTCTGTTACGTGTTGTATTAATGCCATTTGGTCGTATTCGTCGCGCACCAAATGACAAGCTGGATAGCAAAGTAGCACACATCCTACAAACACCAAGCGAGACGCGTTCACGTATCGGTCGTGGCCAATACTTAGCGGATACTCAATACAACGCGGTTGGTAAGATTGAGAAAGCACTAGAAGTGATTCTTCAAGCTGAACCTCTGTTCGACAAAGTCTGCAAAGAGACGCATCAAAAACGCGCCTTCCTAAGACTGGATCTTGTTGCTGAACAAGGCTTAGAGAAAGGCATCTTAACGCAAGAAGAGGCTGACCTTCTAATCAGTGCAGAACAACACAGACTGTACACGATTAATGTTGATGACTTCTCTCCAGAGGAACTAGCAGCAAAGCCACAATATCCAGGCCAATCAATTGATAACGTAGCCTAGATTTTGCAATAGAAACGAAAACGGGACTCCTTTGAGTCCCGTTTTTTTGTTCATGACATCGTTGTCACAAATTCTAATGCTATACCTCTAGAGGCTTATCCTCTCTAGACAACCTAATCATCTAAGCGAGTTACTTTGGCGCCTTAAGTTGCATCTCTGGTTGAGCTCTTTTCTTAGCTGTCACTTTACGAACCACAAACCAAATCAGCAAGCCCAATAGAATGGCAACCACATTACCCACCCCGATAATGATCATGCTGCGCTGTCTGTCATCTTCACGCTTTTGAAGAATCATTAATTCCGTAGCAATGCGCTTCTGTTCAGCAAGCGCTTCTTCTTGAAGGCGTCGAGATTCTGCTAAGTCGATATCTTCCACAACACTGTACGACTGCTCGGTAATTGGAAAGATCAGCGGACGTTGACTTGAAGCGTCGGTGGCATAAACCATCCCAGACCAGTTATAGATCCCAAGCTCACCATTGTAAGGCACCTCTAAAGGTACTTTCATTGCATCGACGTCAGCTTGGCCTTGCTTGTACGTTACATAATCATCAGGCGCTCTATGCTCAACGTGAACCGCTAAGGAGCTCGGTGCGATCATGCCTTGTTCGCCAGACACAACAATGGTGTGAGGTAACCCCTCTTTGCGTGACTGAATAAAAGTAGTGGTAATCGGTGTTGGGTAGACTAAAACCTCTTGTTCCTGCGCTCGCAAGAACACGCCATTGCCAGAAGTAATACGCGCGCGGTATTTTCCCGGCTCAATATCAATCGGCAGTGACACAGTAAAGACGCCATCTCCCGCTTTCTCGTCGAGATCCACACCGTCGTCAGCAAACTCGCCCATAACAACAGGCACTGGGCGCGCTTCTCTCACTAAAGATTCTTCGTTTTCGACAAACTTGGTGAACGTCACCTTGAGCTTCACGCGATCGAGAAAATCACGCAGTACAAGAGGCTTTCCGTCAGAGGTCAAACGAGCGGTAAATTTGATGTGTTCGGTTTGATACAACTTGTCTGGAAACTCATTGGCATCCAAAACAAGGTGAGACAGGAGCTTGATGTTGTTCTTAGGGGAAACTTTACCGACCGCTTGCCAAGGGCCTGGCATCGGCTTGTCGATAGAGATAATGTCCATGGACGACTCTTCGTACCAACGGACATTATCAGCATTACGCCAAGAGTAGTATTTCTTGCCGTCAGGGCGAACCAAAACGACTGGCTTAGAGTTATCGGCTCGATAAATCACAAAGGTGACTTGTTCAATACTGGGATCAACGCGAAAACGGTTGTCCAATAAACTCATTACGGATTCCGTTGCCGCATGTAAGCTAAAGCTTAACAGCAATAAGTAACCGGTAGCCAATACCCTTAACATACTTTCTCCCTACTGACGCCAAAGGCAGCTTCCGCTTTTCTCGACGAGGTCTAAACGATTTTGATGCGCTTCTACTTCATCGGCCGTAGCTCGTAAAACCTTTAGGGATTTTCGACCACTTTCTACTCTTCGTATGCTTTCGGCTTCGCCTTCTTGTTGGCCAGCGTTAAATTGCAGCGAAGTTTGGCCACCCGTCATCAATAAGTAGACGTCGGCTAGGATCTCCGCATCGAGCAATGCGCCGTGGAGAGTACGGTGCGAGTTATCAATACCGTAACGGTCACATAAGATATCTAGGTTGTTTCTTTTACCCGGGAATATCTTCTTCGCCATTGCCAAGGTATCGGTAACTTTACAGTAGTCATCCGTTTTACCTATCGCAGGATTAAGCTTCTCAAACTCATAGTCCATAAAGCCCGTATCGAAGGGCGCGTTATGAGCCACCAGCTCAGCGCCTTTGATAAAGTCGAGAAACTCTTTATGTATGTCTTGGTATTCTGGCTTATCCACCAAGAATTCATCGGTAATACCGTGAACGCCAATCGCCTCTTCTTGAATCGCACGATCGGGCTTGATGTAGACGTGGAAATGACGCCCGGTCAGCCTACGGTTGATGATCTCTACCGCACCAATCTCAACGATGCGATGCCCCATATAGTGAGGGCCACCCTCTGTATTCATACCGGTGGTTTCGGTATCGAGTACAACGATGCGCTTATTTTCGTTTGAACTGTTTTTTTCGTTCGTGCTTTGTTCTGGAGTGCTACTGGTATTCATAAGGATAACTGTGTCAGACTATGCCGATAATGTGCTTGAGGTAATAGTATCAAATCATGACGAAACAAGTTGAAATTTTCACTGATGGTTCTTGTTTAGGTAACCCTGGCCCGGGTGGCTATGGCATCGTACTTCGCTACAAAAAAGTCGAAAAGACATTAGCGGAAGGTTTTACCCTAACAACCAATAACCGTATGGAAATGCTCGCCGCTGTCGTGGCTCTGCAAACCCTCAAAGAGCCTTGCTCCGTCATTCTGACCACGGATAGCCAATACGTGCGCCAAGGCATCACACAGTGGATTCACAACTGGAAAAAACGTGACTGGAAGACTGCCGATAAAAAACCGGTTAAAAATGCCGACTTGTGGCAAAGGCTCGATAAAGAAACAGCGCGTCATAATGTTGACTGGCGATGGGTTAAAGGACACGCCGGACACAGAGAAAACGAAATGTGTGATGATTTAGCAAGAACGGCCGCAGAGAACCCAACTCAAGAAGACACGGGTTATCAGCCAAGCTAATCACCTTTTGAAATGAGATGTACGTTTCGAAGCAGATTTATAGTTTCTTAAACGGACAGATAAATGAAAAGCCGACTACGAGTCGGCTTTTTCTGTTTTTAACGGGTATGGTGCTTTTGTGGAATGCACTGAACGACGAGAGTTGGTTCTAAAACTTGCTCCCACAGGAGAGAATCGTCGCTTAAGGTGCCAATGCGGCTTGATAGGTTTGAGCGGATAAGTACGTTTACGAGCAACAATAAAGTATTGGCTGCCAGCAAAAGAGGCACAACCACCTAAAGCGTTCTCCAACCACGTCCACATCGCTTGATACTTACTCATCGGAAACAACGCGTAGGTATCACAATGAATCACTTCATAATTAAGCACACCGAGCCAATCTTTAATTCGATTTGGCGTGTACATGCGCCCGCTCCAAGGCAAGCTGTTCTTTCGCCAAGGCATAAAACTAGCCAGCCCAGTCACACTGAAAGGATTGAAGCCAGTGATGATGATATAGCCATCGTCCATCATCACTCGGTCGACTTCTCTCAATAATCGATGCGGGTCATTGCTATAATCTAATTGATGACTGAGCACCACAACATCAAAACTTTTCTCCAAAAAGGGCAAATTATAGCCATCCGCTATCACATTATGTAATGGGTTCTGGATATCTAGGTTTACTTGATGTTGAATGTTGCATGTGCAGCTAGAAATCTCACTACTTAGGCCGCCGAGCTTGAGCATATGGTAACCAAATAGCTTTGGGCACCACTCATCGAGTCGAGTTTGAATAGATTCTCTCAACCAATCCCCATTGTGCAACTGTGCCCAAGTGTAGGGATGTTCAAACTTCTTTCTGCTACGTGCTGGCTTCATCAATAATCTGTCTCACTTATTCTGTCGCACTGAAAGTGACTGGAGAACCAATAATGTTACATATCAAAAGCATACCTGCATTTAACGACAATTACATCTGGCTGATTGAAAATAGCGATAGCCGTTGTGCTGTCGTCGACCCTGGTGATGCGGCTCCAGTATTAGAGTACTTAGCGAACCATGAGCTAACTTTAGATGCAATCTTGATTACACACCACCACCACGATCACATTGGTGGCGTTCCAGAGCTGGTAAGACAGTTTCCCGGCGTCGATGTTGTTGGCCCTCGAAATGAACCTATCCCGACATTAACGCATCCTGTTGATGATGGTGACCAGTTAGAGCTGTTTGATGAAGTGTTCCTCGTGTTAGGACTCAGTGGACACACGGCTGGTCATATTGGCTATGTGGGTGATGCCAAACTATTTTGTGGTGATGTATTGTTCTCAGCAGGCTGTGGCCGAATCATGGAAGGCACACCACAACAGATGTTCGATGCGCTGAATAAGATCACAACGCTGCCTCAAGAAACTGAAGTGTATTGTGCACATGAGTACACTGCAGCCAATATCGCTTTCGCATTGGCGGTTGAGCCTGATAACCAACATTTGCAGCAATATCGCGACCAAGTGAACCGACTGCGTGCTCAAAATAAGTCGACCATCCCCACAAATTTGAGACAAGAGAAGTTTGTGAACCCTTTCTTGCGCTACACCGAACCAAGTGTAGTCAAATCAGTATCTAATCGTACCGAACAGACCGATCCTCTATCAGTATTCACCGCTTTACGTGCGTGGAAGAACGAATTTTAACAAATACAGACTTGTCACTCATAGGGGGTGGCAAGTATTATCATCGGCCGTTTATTAAAAAGGCTGTAACATGCGAGTTAAGTACAGCTGGGCTTTGGTATTACTACTTTCTGGTTGCCAATTAACTCAGTCAGAGAATCCAGACCAAGCTTCCGAGCAAACCAACACATCTCCTACTAAAGAAGTTTCTCAAGCGAACGTTTCACCAGAAGCGACCAAAGAAGAACCAAAAGTTGAAGCACCAGTCGTTACTCCACAAACACAAGAAGATGTTTGGAAACGCATTGCGATGCAACTTGAAATGGAAGTGCCAGACCAAAAGAAGGTCGACTACTACCGAACTTGGTATCTAAAGCACCCTAGTCATCTAAAAACCGTCTCACAACGAGCTGAACCTTTCCTTTATTTGATCACCACTAAGATTGAAGAAAGAGATATGCCTTTAGAATTGGCACTGTTGCCGGTTGTTGAAAGCTCATTTGACGCGTTTGCTTATTCTCACGGCAGCGCTGCCGGCCTATGGCAGTTCATTTCTGGCACAGGCGAGGCTTACGGACTAGAACAGAACTTCTGGTACGACGGCCGTCGTGACGTTGCTGCTTCTACCGATGCGGCATTAGACTTCCTAACCGATCTTAACAAGCGTTTTGATGGTAACTGGCAACACGCAATTGCGGCCTACAACAGTGGCGGTGGTCGTGTAAACAGTGCTATCCGTAAGAACAAGAAGCTTGGTAAGCCAATCGACTTCTTCTCACTGGATCTGCCAAAAGAGACCAGCAGCTACGTACCTAAACTTCTGGCACTAGCAGACGTGATCGCTAACCAAGAAAAGTACGGCATTGATATCCCTGCGATTCCAAACAAGCCGGTACTGACTCTGGTTAACCCTGAAGAGCAACTTGATTTAGCGATTGCTGCAAACTATGCGGGCATTCCAGTCAAAGAACTGCAAGGCTACAACCCAGCTTATAACCAGTGGGCGACATCACCTGAGAAGCACCAACAATTACTGCTTCCTATCAGCTCAGTTGAAAAATTCAACAAAGAAGTGGCAGCGAATAAAGGCAAAGGCATGAAGTTGGTACGTTACCAAGTTCAGTCGGGAGACAGCATTAGCGTACTGGCAAGCAAATACAACACCACCAGCAAAGTGATTCGCTCTGCAAACGGGTTGAGCAACAACAATATTCGTATTGGCCAGCATCTGCTTATCCCAACCTCAACCAAAGACGACAAAACATACGCACTAAGCGCTTCAAACCGCCTAGCAAGCACACAGTCGAAGAGTCGTGGTCAATATAAGCTTAGCCATACAGTAAAAAGTGGTGACAGCCTATGGACGATTGCACGCGCAAATAAGGTATCTCACCAATCACTGGCTAAGTGGAACGGTATGGGACCACGCGACACCCTTAGAGTTGGTCAAGAACTGGTCATTTGGAAGAATGGTTCAGACGGCGCCATCATCCGCACGATCTTCTATAACGTAAGATCAGGTGACACAGTCAGCGGTATTGCATCAAAGTTCAAAGTAAAAAGTGCAGATGTTGTAAAATGGAACACTTTGCAGAACAAGAAATACTTACAGCCAGGACAAAAACTGAAGCTGTATGTTGATGTAACTAAGGTAAGTGTATGAACCCGTCAAGTAACCCACTCGTCATGCTGTTGGATATATTCCGTTCACCAACAGCTTGTTTCTTAGCGCTTTATCAAAGAAGCGCTTGGGGATGGCAACCCTACGTCGTATTAATACTCAGCCCATTTTTATTTTGGGGTGCTTATTTTTCGAATGTAGATTTTGCTTGGTTAAGCGCAGAGTTATCAAAACAACTGGCTCAAACTAACCCTGACCAATTGGCGTTACTTGACAGCAATACCCTACTCGCAAGTGAAATCATCAACGATGTATTTGGCCGAACGTTAACCATCGTTCTGTTGGCGTTCTGGTTTAACCTCGCAACTAAGCCAAGCCAACATCAGCATAGCTTTTGGCGCTGGTTCGCGGCGGCATCGGTTGTGATATTCCCTGCAGTGTTAGGTGATGTAGCGAGCTACGCAAGCCTAATCCTCAAGCACGGCCATGTGATGAACTACGCGGCGGATCTGAACAGCTTAAACGGCTTAATCAAGTTACCTCTAACCAGCGACTGGTCTCAGTTTGCAAGCTCATTACCACTGCTATTACCTTGGTACATCGTACTTGGCTACGCAGCCGTACTAACTTGGACTGAGTTTGAACGTGGGCAGGCATTGGTAATTTCAGGCTTACCGTGGGTTGGTTACTACCTAATCTGGGCGATCTACATTTTAGTATCGTAAATAACCCAGAAAATAGAATAAGTTAGTAAACCTACTGAGTACCTGAATGAGCTACTTCGCCTTAAAGGTCACTAGCATTGGATTATGATCAGAAGCGTCCGTCATGGGCGCTTTTGCTTTTTCTACCTCTAGCCCTCGATAGAACACATGGTCGAGCACCAAACCCGTCATAAATTGAGTTCGGTTATCTGGGTCAAACGCCACCTCCGTTAAGCCCACCTTTTCAAGCGCATCTTTTAATACCGTAAAGCGCGCTTCGCTCCAACTATTAAAGTCTCCCGCAAAGATGACGGCACCGCGATATTTTTGTAGGTTATCGGTCAAGCTTTTGAGTTGAGCTTCGTAATCTTCCGTACCAAACGTAAAGTTCACCGCGTGAATATTAATCACCGCAAGCTCTTCACCATTGCTCAACTGATAACGAGACCAAAGAGCCGATTTAGGCAGTTGAAGCCAAGGCTCTTCATGAGTATAAGCACACGCTTCTATCGGTAAATGAGTCGCTAGGTTGAGCACGCCCGCGCTTTGTTCAAAAGCTTCAAACGCATTCACACGAGTACTTCCCCATTGACCACTCGTCACCCATTGGCGAAGCCCATCCGTCATGCTCGCTTCTTGCAGTAAGACTAAATCACTGCCCGCCGAGAACTTATTCAGCTCGCTCTGCCAGTTGTTGCGGTTCTGCTTGTAGATGTTCCAGACGGTGAGGCTTAACCCATCTGACACATCAATCGCTTTCGGCTCAGAATTTTGGTAGCAACTGTAGATATCATTGCTGGTATTTTGAGAGGAAGTGATCAGGTTAGGTTTATTCGGGATCACGAAGATAAGATGAAAACTAGCAACAGCGAGTGTTATCAAGACTACGATAACAATGATGGTTTTCTTAAACATACAGCACCCTACCAGAAATGAAAAAGGAGCGATAAACGCTCCTTTTAGGGTAATAGTTTTTTTATACGGCGTCTTCGTCTTCTTCGCCAGTACGAATACGTACTACTCGTTCAACGTCAGTAATGAAGATCTTACCGTCGCCAATTTTGCCTGTTTGCGCCGTTTCGATAATGGTATCAACACATTGGTCAGCCACTTCGTCGGTCACAACAATTTCCAATTTCACTTTAGGTAAAAAGTCGACCATGTACTCTGCGCCGCGGTATAGCTCAGTATGACCTTTCTGACGTCCAAAGCCTTTAACTTCAGACACTGTCATACCCGTAATACCCACTTCTGCAAGTGCTTCACGTACATCATCAAGTTTGAATGGCTTGATAATGGCTTCAATCTTTTTCATGTTCATCCCTTAAACTGTGCGAATGGCTCATTATCGGTTAGCTATAGTAAACATTCAATGAAAAAAGCCAGAGCTTTAAAGCTCTGGCTCGAAATTTATCATCTTGTTTAATCAGCGCTTTAAGAAGGTTTTACTTAAGGCTTGCGTAGTAAGCGGCTAGATTAGCAATATCTGCATCATTCAGCATTGAAGCTTGAGCCTGCATTACAGCGGCCAAACCACCGGTGCGCTGGCCGTTCTTATATGCGTTAATTGATGAGGCGATGTATTGCTCGTTTTGACCTTTAAGGTTTGGGTAACCTGGGATCACTGCGATACCATCGGCACCATGACATGCTGCGCAAATTGCTGCTTTAGCTTGACCCGCAGCAACATCACCCGCCAGAGCGTTACCACTCAATAGTCCAAATCCAAGAACTAATCCTAGTGTAATTTTCTTCATTGCATATTCCATTAATTATTTTTATTAAAGTGACGTCGAATTGTGACACAAACTTTTTCTACTTGCTCCAAAGCGCTTCACAATCTTGACCTTCGTAGTCTTTATCTACGAATAAGCCTAAAACAGCGATCACTCGCTCGCCATCCATTAATATTGGCGTTCTGCGTCGTAACCAACTGGGTATTTGGTATTCCTGAAAGAGTTTCTTGAGCTTTCGACTATGTCCACGCCCAACAGGATGCGCAGATAATCCTTCAGGGTTGAAGATCACTCGTAGCGCTCCGCTTGAGTCCTTCAAACTGAAGTTTTGTGAATAGCTACCATTCGATACAGCATCACTCTGTGACGGCATTAATTTCAGCTCCCCTAAACCATCGGGCAGTTGCAAGCTATCACCAAGCACAACATCGGCATGCCAACTCGACAAATCCTTAGTCTCTCTCACTATGTAGAGCTGATGATTAAAACGCCTAACCTCAACCTCATTCAACACCAATTTAGGGTTGGCATCCGCCTGAGCGCACGCCACTTCATTCCAGATAAGCTTGAGTTGCTTTTGACTCGGCATTGCTTGATTACACTGACTCAACCACATCCTTAGCAGTCGTGCTCGTAACAAGTCTGAGTGTTGAGATAACGCCTCAATGTTTAAGCTCTGGCTATTTCCCAAAGCTTGCTGAAAGTGTGATTCAAGCAACTCATCGAGCAATAACTCTTGCTCCGCACAAAGCTGAGCACTGCGACTGACCGATTCACGAAAGCTCGGCCAACGCTCAGTCAGCACCGGAGTCACTTGATGACGAATAAAGTTACGGTCGAAACGCACATCCTGATTACTTTCATCTTCTACCCACGTTAAGCCCATGTCATGAGCGACTGCTTCAATCTCGGCTCGAGTTACCGATAGCAGTGGACGAACAATATGAGCATCAGAAAACGGCATCACTTTCGCCATCGAAGAAAGACCTTTCGGACCACTGCCTCGCTTTAACGCTAACAGGAAAGTCTCGACTTGATCATCGATATGTTGGCCAGTGACAAGCACATCCCCGTGTCGGATATGTTGTTTGAAGGCGTGGTATCGAGCATCTCGAGCGAGCTTTTCTATGCTTTCCCCACAATTAACATCCAGCGACACTCGCTCAATAGCTAGTGGAATAGACAAAGCATCACACCATGTTTGGCATTGCTCTGCCCAGTGATCTGCATTCTTGCTTAGACCATGGTGAACATGAACCGCATGGCACTCAATGGCGTGCGCTTGGGCATATTGAGCAGCTAACTCCAACAACACTCGTGAATCGACACCACCACTGAAAGCGACCACCAACCTACGAGGCTTAAGTGCGCTTTGGTTAAGTACGGATGTGAAGATTTCGATTAGGTGCGTCATGAGGCGAATAAACCAAGAGGTCGTGTGTGAAGGGATAATGTTTTAATAATAAAAAAGGGTTGGCACTGAGTCCAACCCTTTCATCAACTTGTTACATTAAGCAGACCTTATCGCTAAGGCAACTTATCAGCAGTAGCCGTAGCTCATTAGACGCTGGTAACGACGCTCAAGAAGCGTTTCGTTATCAAACTGCTCTAGCTCTTCTAGCTGTTTAACTAGCATGTCTTTCATGTTCTGAGCAGTCTGTACTGGGTCACGGTGCGCGCCACCTAGAGGCTCAGGAATGATTTCGTCGATAAGCTCAAGCTCTTTAAGACGAGGAGCAATTAGGCCCATCGCTTCAGCCGCTTGTGGTGCTTTATCTGAATCACGCCATAAGATTGAAGCACAACCTTCTGGAGAGATTACTGAGTACGTAGAGTATTGAAGCATGTTCACGTAGTCACCAACACCAATCGCTAGTGCACCACCAGAACCGCCTTCACCAACAACGTTACAGATAACTGGAACAGAAAGACCAGCCATAACCTTTAGGTTTTTCGCGATAGCTTCAGATTGACCACGTTCTTCAGCACCAACACCTGGGTATGCGCCCGCTGTGTCGATGAAAGTAATGATAGGCATGTTGAAACGCTCAGCGGTTTCCATTAGACGTAGCGCCTTACGGTAACCTTCTGGCTTTGGCATACCAAAGTTACGGATCACTTTCTCTTTAGTCTCACGACCTTTCTGGTGACCAATAACCATAACAGGACGGCCATTTAGACGAGCCATACCACCCACAATAGCTTTGTCGTCAGCGTAAGCGCGATCGCCCGCCATCTCTTCAAACTCTGTGAATGCATGCTCCAGGTAATCTTTTGTGTAAGGACGTTGAGGGTGACGAGCAAGTTGAGCTACCTGCCATGCACCTAAGTCACTAAAGATTTTCTGTTTAAGCTCTAAGCTTTTTTTCTCTAGTTGTTCGATTTCTTTGTCTAGATCTACCGCTGTGTCACCACCGTGACGCGAAACGTCACGTAGCGCTTCGATTTTTGCTTCAAGTTCAGCGATAGGCTTTTCAAATTCTAGAAAGTTCAGGCTCATCTATGAATCCTTGTTGATTCAGCTCCACAGTCATGGAGCTAAATTTTAGTTAAATTCGAGTTCTACTTGGCTATTTCCAAGCAGCTGTTTTAATTCGTCTAGTAATGTATCACTTGGCGTCACGCGCCATTCTGTGCCCAATGTTAACCGCGCTCTAGCGTCGGCACGTTGGTAGTATACATTGACTGGGACCGTTCCGGCTCTATAAGGTTCTAAGATTTGACCAAAGCGTTCAAAAAATTGACCATTAATCTGGGATTGGTCGATAGATATCGATACCCCACGAGCATATTTTTCACGGGCGCTTCCTAAGTCCATGACCTCGCGCGCGGACATTTTAAGCCCACCGTTGAAGTCATCAAAGCTGACCTGTCCAGAAACGACCACAATTTTGTCTTTTTCGAGCAATTCTGCGTAGCGATCGAGCGCATCTGAGAACAACATCACTTCCATTCGACCAGATCGGTCATCAAGTGTCATCAAACCGATTCGTGTACCGCGTTTAGTGGTCATCACCCTAGCCGCAATCACTAAACCTGCAATCGTTAATGATTGGTCACGACGCGTTGGTGTGGCATCCTTCAAACGACAGCTGGTGTATTTCGCTAATTCTTTGATGTAAGCGTTAACCGGGTGACCAGTTAGATACAAACCAAGTGTTTCACGTTCGCCTTCAAGCCAAACCTTCTCAGGCCACTTTGGCACTTGGGTATACTTGTGTTCAACCTCTTCCGGAGCGTCGGTCAACACGCCAAACATATCTGATTGTCCAAAGGACTCTGCGTGGTGATGTTGGCTTGCCGCTTTAACTGCATCCGGCAATGAAGCCATCATCGCAGCACGGTGAGGACCTAATCTATCTAAGGCACCGGATAGAATCAACTTTTCGATAACACGTTTGTTGACCTTCTTCAGATCAAGGCGTGCACAGAAGTCGAATAAGTCTTTAAAGTAACCGCCCTTATTGCGCGCTTCGATGATCGCTTCGATAGGGCCTTCACCAACCCCTTTGATCGCGCCGATACCATAAACAATCGCGCCATCTTCATCCACGTTAAAGCGGTACAAGCCCGAGTTGATATCAGGTGGAAGCAGCTTGAGCTTCATACGGAAACATTCATCAACAAGGCCAATAACCTTCTCGGTGTTATCCATATCCGCCGTCATTACCGCAGCCATGAATTCCGCTGGGTAGTGCGTTTTCAACCACAGCGTTTGGTAAGAAACCAGTGCGTATGCAGCCGAGTGAGATTTGTTAAAGCCGTAGCCCGCAAATTTCTCAACCAAGTCAAAGATCTTCATGGCAAGTTCGCCATCAACACCGTTGGCTTCAGCACCTTCTTTAAAGGTACCACGCTGTTTCGCCATCTCTTCTGGCTTTTTCTTACCCATCGCACGACGCAACATATCCGCGCCGCCAAGCGTATAGCCCGCCAGAATCTGTGCGATCTGCATTACCTGTTCTTGATACAGGATGATGCCGTAGGTCGGTTCTAGTGTCTCTTTCAGTGATTCGTGTTGCCACGTTTCATCAGGGTAAGAAACCGCTTCTCGGCCGTGTTTACGGTCGATAAAGTTATCTACCATGCCCGATTGCAGAGGACCCGGACGGAACAGGGCTACCAATGCGATGATATCTTCAAAACAGTCGGGCTGTAGACGTTTGATCAGGTCTTTCATACCACGCGATTCCAGCTGGAATACCGCGGTGGTTTCGGAATTTTGTAATAGGTTGAACGACGCTTGGTCATCAAGAGGAATCGACTCGATACGAACCGGTTCTTTACCCTCTTTCTTCAAACGTGGGTTCACTAGGCCTAGTGCCCAGTCGATGATGGTCAGGGTACGCAGACCCAAGAAGTCAAACTTAACCAAGCCAGCCGTTTCAACGTCATTCTTATCGAATTGCGTTACTGGGAAGTTACCTTCAGCATCGGCATAAATTGGCGCAAAGTCAGTAATCGTAGTTGGTGAGATTACAACACCACCCGCGTGTTTACCGGCGTTTCGCGTACAACCTTCAAGAATACGACATTTATCGATCAGCTCACGAACTTCTTCATCGCCATCATAAAGCTCCGGCAGTGCTGGTTCAGCAAGGAATGCTTTCTCTAGCGTCATGCCCGGATCTGGCGGTACAAGCTTTGAAATTCGGTCAACGAAACCAAACGGGTGACCCAATACACGGCCTACGTCGCGAATTACCGCTTTCGCCGCCATGGTACCAAAGGTGATGATCTGAGATACCGCATCACGACCGTACATTTCAGCTACGTGGTCGATAACTTGGTCGCGCTTATCCATACAAAAGTCGATATCGAAATCGGGCATCGAGACACGTTCTGGGTTCAAGAAACGTTCGAAAAGGAGATCGTATTCAAGTGGATCGAGATCGGTGATATCCAATGCGTAAGCGACTAGAGAGCCGGCACCAGAACCACGGCCAGGACCTACTGGCACATCGTTGTCTTTTGACCACTGGATGAACTCCATTACGATCAAGAAGTAACCTGGGAAACCCATGTTGTTGACAACTTCGAGCTCGATCTTGAGTCGCTCATCGTATTCTGGTCTGCGCTCAGCACGCACTTTTTCATCAGGGAATAGGAACGCTAGACGTCGCTCAAGGCCTTCTTCTGACTTCTTAATCAAGAAGTCTTCAATCGCCAAACCTTCCGTTGGGAAGTTAGGCAGGAAGTACTCACCAAGACGAACAGTGACGTTACAACGCTTAGCAATCTCAACACTGTTCTCAAGTGCTTCTGGGATATCTGAGAACAACTCGCACATCTCTTCTTCGCTACGAAGATACTGTTGCGCGCTGTAATTTTTAGGGCGACGAGGATCGACCATCGTAAAGCCATCATGAATCGCTACACGGATTTCATGGGCATCAAAAAGATCTTCAGTTAGGAATACTACTTCGTTGGTTGCAACAACAGGTAAGTCTTGTTGCTCAGCCAGTTCCAACGCAAAGTGCAGGTAAGACTCTTCATCCGGACGTCCGGTACGAATCAGTTCAAGATAGAAACGGTCTGGGAAGTATGTTTTGTAAAACTCGACATTACTTGCAACCAGATCACGGTTGCCTTTCAGCAAGGCTTTACCAATTTCACCTTCTTTCGCACCCGATAGGATGATTAGGCCTTCGGCATTCTCAATCAACCACTCTTTATCGATAACAGGCTGATGCTGTACATGGCCGCGAAGGTAAGCTTTTGAGATAAGCAGCGTTAGGTTGTTATAACCTTTATTGTCGGTTGCAATGACGGTGAGCTTGGTTAGCTCGTCACCGAACTCTGGAGACTGCATCAAGAAGTCAGCACCAATAATTGGTTTAACCCCGCACCCATGAGCAGTACCGTAGAACTTAACCAAACCACAAAGGTTGGTAAAGTCGGTAAGTGCTAGAGCAGGCATACCCATTTCAGCGACTTTTTTAACTAATGGCGGCACCTTAGAGAGGCCATCCACCATAGAAAAGTCACTGTGTACGCGTAGGTGAACAAATTTTGGATCTGACATTATTTTTCCTGAATTCTAGGTTTGAGCCTAGGGTTACAACTGTGTGTATTCTATTTTTTTCTGACGCAAGTAAGCAACTTTATTCGATGCCTATCTCTAGTTAACGTAAAGCTCTAATCTATATAGAGCTTAATCAATGCCAAGAATACGCTTTACTGGCTTAAAGCTCTTACGGTAATGCTCGGTAACACCATGTTTTTCAATCGCTTCGAAATGTGCTTTGGTTGGGTAACCTTTGTGTTTCGCAAAACCAAACTCTGGATGCAGCTTGTCCAGTTCTTCCATCTCCTGGTCACGAACCACTTTAGCGATAATAGACGCCGCGCTGATCTCTGCTACTCGTAAATCGCCCTTTACAATAGCCAGACCGTCCATTGGCAGTTCAGGAACACGGTTACCATCGATCAGTGCCATGTCAGGCTGAACGCTCAACCCAGCGATAGCGCGCTGCATGGCGACCATGGTTGCCTGCAGAATGTTCAACTCATCAATTTCTTGTGGTGAACAACGACCAACCGACCACGCCAAGGCTTTCTCTTTAATTTCAGGAAGCAGAGCAAGGCGCTTTTTCTCAGACAGTTTTTTTGAATCGTTTAAGCCTTCGATTGGATTATTTGGATCGAGGATAACCGCAGCAGTCACCACATCGCCTACCAATGGCCCGCGCCCTACTTCATCCACACCAGCAAACAACTGGTAACCTTGCGGATATTCAAACGGAGGAAGCTCTTTTTTTTCTTTTACTGCCATGACAATTCTCTTTGTAACTTATAAGTCAGTGCTTGATGGAGCTGCACTTTATGATTCAACAAACTCTCGACCGATCAATTTCAGCACCGCGTTGGCGGCTTGCTTATCAGCATCTTTACGAATCCAGTGATGCATCTCAGTAAAACGTTCAATCAATGCACTGTTGTCGGCTGATAGCATTTTGTCGACAGATGGGAACAAGAAGTCTGGGTGACACTCTTCAAGAATATGCTCTTTCACGATCTCTTCACCCGCCAAAATATTCGGCAGTGATACGAATTCAGTGATTGCTAGCTTCTTCACAATGTAGCCTGTCAGCTTATTTACTTTGTAGCCAACGACCATTGGGCGCTTCAGTAACATACACTCAAGAGCCACTGTGCCTGAAGCCAGAAGCACAGAGTCAGCAGCAGTAATCACGTTGGTTGCCGTATCTTCGACTAACGTAAATTCGAGCTCAGGCGCTGTTGCTTGCCAGATTTCAGTAAACTGTTTTTTACGCTGTTCATTCACAAGCGCAACAACAAAATTGATGTCAGGGTATTTTTGCTTAATGCGTTGGCACGTTTCGATAAATGGTTGAGCGATCAAACCCATCTCACCACCTCGACTGCCTGGTAACACGGCTAACCACTGCTTGTCTTGATCTAAGCCTAACAGCTCACGTGCATCTTGTTGGCTTGGTTCTAAAGGAATTGCATCAGCCAACGTGTGGCCAACAAATTCACAGGCAACGTTGTATTTATCGTAAAACGCTTTCTCGAATGGCAGAAAGGCCAAAACCAAGTCGGTTGCTTTATCGATTTTAAAGATACGCTTAGGACGCCAAGCCCACACTGAAGGGCTCACGTAATGAACCGTCTTAATGCCGGCGTTCTTAAGGTCAAGTTCAAGCCTTAGGTTGAAGTCAGGTGCATCAATACCCACAAACACATCAGGCGGGTTTTGAGTGAAATACTTCACCAGCTCCGCTTTCACTTTTAATAAGCGAGGTAAACGGCCAAGTACTTCAACTAAGCCCATGACAGCAAGCTCTTCCATCTCGAAAAGAGACTCACAACCAAGCGCCTTCATTTTTGGTCCGCCAATACCCACGAATTCAGCATTCGGGTATTGTGATTTGATTGCTTTGATAAAACCTTCGCCAAGCGTGTCACCAGAGAGTTCTCCGACAACGATACCTACGCGCAGTGGTTCATTCGAAACAAAGTCCGTGCTGTTGGTTGCTGTTTCTTGCTGTGCCATAGTTTTCCAATTCCCTTCTTGCCTAAAACAAAAAAGATCGCCTAATGATTAGCGATCTTTTTGTTATACCAATCTGATTAAGTCATTATTGTCATACTTGCGCGGATTGGTACACAACCACATCCAGTATTAACGAATAATACCGCGCTCAGAGTTCTCTAGCATTTCTAGCATAGGAGCCACCGAAGTAAACTCTTTCGCCATTTCAACTAAAGCCGCTTTCGCTTCTTCAAGTGTTTTACCTGAACGGTATAACTCTTTGTACGCTTTCTGTAGTGCGCGAATCTCTGGTTTCTCGAACCCGTTACGTTTCAGACCTACAAGGTTAAGGCCGAATGGTGCAGCGTGGTTACCTTGTGCAAGTACGTATGGCAATACGTCTTGAACAACGGCAGAACAGCCACCAATGTATGCGTAAGCACCGATTGAACAGAATGGGTGAATCGCAGAAAGCGCCATAACACCAGCGTAATCGCCAACCGTTACGTGACCACCTAAAATAGCATTGTTACCAATGTGAGTGTGGTTACCAACAATAACGTCGTGCGCTACATGAGCGTTAACACAAAGCAGGTTGTCATTACCGATCACTGTGGTTGCTTTATCTTGAACCGTACCACGGTGGATTTGAACCGCTTCACGAATCACGTTGCGATCGCCGATCACAACTGTTGTGTCTTCGCCACCGTACTTCTTGTCTTGGTTCTCTTCACCAATCACAGCGTGTGGGAAAATGCGGTTTTCTTTGCCAATCGTGGTGTGACCTTTGATCACAACATGCGACATGATTTCTGTGTCGTCGCCAATGGTCACATTACCAGCAATGTAAGTGAAAGGCCCAACCGTCACGTTAGCACCGATAGTTACATCACCTTCGATTACTGCTGCCGGGTGAATTTTCGCTGTTTCATGAATCATATTAAAACTCTCTACGAGCACATTTAAGTTCAGCTGAACATACAACGTCGCCGTCAACTTTTGCTACACCGTTGAACGATGCAATACCACGACGCTCTTTTAAGAATTCAACTTCGATAACCAGTTGGTCACCAGGCACTACTGGCTTACGGAATTTTGCTTTATCAACACTTGCAAAGTAGTAAAGCTCGTTGCCAGAAGGCGCACCAAAAGATTTAAATGCTAGAAGGCCTGTTGCTTGTGCCATTGCTTCTAAGATCAACACGCCTGGGAATACAGGAAGTTGTGGGAAGTGGCCTGTGAACTGAGGTTCGTTAACAGAGACATTCTTAATCGCAGTCAGTGTTTTTTCTTTTTCAAAGCTAGTCACACGATCAACCATTAAGAATGGGTAGCGATGAGGTAATAGTTCCTGAATTTCAGTAATGTTCATCGTTGTCTGTTCAGTAGTCAAAGTCGTATTCCTATATATATTCTTTATTTAATTAGAAGGATTATAAACGAAAAAGACTCGCTGTACGCGAGCCTTTTATTAGAAATGCTGGAATTATGATTCCGCGCTCTTCTCGATAAGTTTTTCAACGGTTTTCAAACGCTTGTTCATTTCATCAATTCGATGAACACGCGTTGCTGTTTTACGCCAATCTTTGTTTGGCTGTAAAGGAATACCCGAAGAGTACATGCCTTTCTCAGTGATGCTGCGCATTACCATTCCCATACCGGTGATTGTAACGCCGTCAACGATTTCAATGTGACCATTAATCACACTGCCGCCACCAATAATACAGTACTTACCTATCGTCGTGCTGCCTGCGATGATAGTACCACCCGCAAGAGCAGAACCATATCCGATGTGAACATTGTGAGCAATTTGAAGTTGGTTATCTAAGATAACGTTATCTTCAATGATTGTGTCATCCAATGCACCACGGTCAATGGTCGTACACGCGCCGATTTCTACGCGGTTACCAATGCGAACAGAACCCACTTGCGGGATCTTAACCCACTCGCCTTTCTCGTTCGCATAACCAAAGCCATCAGAACCGATCACCGTACTTGATTGCACTAAACACGCTTCACCAATCACTACTTCATGGTAGATGCTTACGTTAGCCCAAAGCTTAGTGCCAGCACCAATCTTTGCGTTTTTACCAATGAAACAGCCCGCGCCGATGATCACATCGTCACCAAGAACAACACCAGACTCAATCACAGCGTTTGCGCCAATAGACACGTTTTGTCCAATAGTTGCATCACCTGCAATTGAAGCTGAATCAGCAATAGCCGCAGCCGGTGCAGGAGTAGTATCAAGCGCTTGAGCAACTTTAGCAAAAGCAACGTAAGGGTCATTAACCACAATCACGTTAGTCTTACACAGTTCACGCTCACTCTCTTTAACCATAATAGCGGATGCTTTACAGTCACCTAGGTGCTTGCTGTACTTCACGTTAGAAAGGAACGTAATGTTACCTTCTTGCGCTTTATCCATAGGAGCGACTGCTGAAACGGTAATAGTACCATCTCCGTGTAGCTCTCCCCCGGTAATCGTTGCCAATTCGGCTAAAGTCAGATTCTTCATAAAACTTATTTCAGTGCTTTAATTACTTTCTCAGAGATGTTGTATTCTGGCTTGCCGTATT
The DNA here is from genome assembly GCF_022397895.1 of Vibrio sp. Isolate33. Taxonomy (NCBI): domain Bacteria; kingdom Pseudomonadati; phylum Pseudomonadota; class Gammaproteobacteria; order Vibrionales; family Vibrionaceae; genus Vibrio; species Vibrio sp. Isolate33. The sequence continues at coordinate 26,052 of NZ_JAKEUP010000015.1, read as the reverse complement.
GCAGAGCTTGAATATCAACGATCATGTCGTAGCCTTCTTTCTCTGCAACTTTCGTTACAGCATCTTGAATCACTTTGAATAGCTTCTGCTTCTCTTGTGCTTCACGACGTTGGCTTGCTTTTTCTAGTGCTTGAGCTTTGATTTTGTACTTGCTGTCTAGTTGACCTACTTCGATACGTAGCTTCTCAACTTCGTCAGGACCTAGTAGCTCGCCATCACGCTTAAGCTTTTCAATCTTCGTTTTAGCTTCCGCTTGAATGCTTTGCAGCTCAGCTGCTTTGTCTTTGAACTCTTCCTGCATTTTTTGAAGAACAACTTCACGCTGAGGTAGAGCCTGGAATACTTGTGCAGTGTTTACATAACCCACTTTTTGCGCAGCTTCAGCAGCTGTTGCAAAGAAAGAAGAGCTAAGAACTACAAGGCCTAAACCTGCTGCTTTAATCATATTTTTCAAAATATTGTCCTTTAAATATTAGAAAGTTCTACCAATGGTGAATGTGAAGAATTCCTCATCATCACCTTCGTAAATTTTAATTGGTTTCGCTAGAGAGAAAACCAGTGGGCCCATCGGTGACATCCATTGAAGGGCTGCACCATAAGATGAACGGTAGTTCGTTGGATCAGAGTAATCGTAGTAGTACTGACCGCCACTATTAGGTGCGCCACGATCTACGAACTCGGTATCCCATACACTTGCCATATCGAAGAAGACACTAGTACGAATCTGGCTACGTGCTTCATCAGAAGCAAACGGCGTAGGTACGATTAACTCTAAACTTGCCAAGGCAACCGCGTTACCACCTACTGAATCATCCGTAGCGGTATCGTAGGTTGGGTTGTTACCCGTGCTGCTTCCGTAAACGGCTTTCGGACCTGCCGAGTTAGAGCCAAAACCACGTAGGGTTGTAAAGCCACCCGCATAGTAGTTCTCGTAGAATGGGAACAAGTTATCGTTACCATCCGTTTGACCATAACCATTACCATAGCCTAATCGGCCACGCATCAATAGTGTGAACTCATGCTTTTTGGTCAGCGGGATGTAATGTTTTACATCGTACTGCATTTTGAAGTACTGAGCATCAGAGCCTGGTACCGTCATTTTAGCGAAAGCACGTTGGTGGTTACCCTCAGTTGGGAAGAAACCACGGTTCAAATTGTTACGCGTCCATGAAATATTGATATCGAAGTCATCGGTTAAGATGTGCTCGTCACCGTATTGGTCGATACTTCTCGCGAACTGTTCAACTTGGATATAAGTCGGTACGTTACCGATCTTGTTGTGCGTGTAACCCACACCAAACTCGATACGGTTCAGCTCATCCATAGGGAAACCCCATGTTAAGCTCGTACCATAACTTTGGTTGGTATAGTCGACGATACCCGCTTCAGATGCTTCAAATTCGTTGTAGAAGATCTTACCGCCTAAACTCACACCATCAAGGTTCCAGTATGGGTCGCGGTAGTCTAAGCTCACGTTCTTTTGGTAATCATTCATCATGGCACTTACACCAACACGGTTACCAGAACCTGCAAAGTTGTCTTGTTGTAGACCAACTTGGAAGCTCACACCCGATTCAGTACCGTAGCCGACACCAAAGTTAATGCTGCCCGAGTTCGCTTCTTTAACGTTGTAAACCAGATCCACTTGGTCTTCACTGCCAGGAACACGTACCGTTTGTACGTCCACAGTCTCGAAGAAACCTAAACGGTTAAGACGGCTCTTACCCGTATCAATCGATTTAGAGTTCAGCCAACTGCCTTCCATTTGACGCATTTCACGACGTAACACTTCATCTTTTGTTGAGTTGTTACCCGTAAAACGAATATCACGAACGTAGATACGGCTTCCCGCTTCTACATTGATAACGAGCGAAACTTCTTTAGTCTCGTCATTGAATTCTGGAATAGTACGAACTTGTGGGTAAGCATAGCCAGACTCACCAAGAATACGTTTTACGCCTTCTTCAAGTGAAGTAACAGAGGAGCCGTTGTACGTATCACCATCTTCAAATGGCACTAGAGCATCAAAATCAGCCTCACGACCAATCAGCTCACCACGGAACGACACATCTTTAACGGTATAAGCTTCGCCTTCATCTAGGCCAAGCGTGATATAAACACCTTTCTTGTCTGGAGAGATCGCAACCTGAGTTGAGTCCACCTTAAACTTAAGGTAACCACGGTCAAGGTAGTACGATTTCAGTGCTTCAATATCACCCGCTAAAACTTGCTTCTGGTATTTTTCGTCAGCAAGGAAGTTCCACCACGCAACGTCTACGTTGAGGTTAAAACGGCTAAGCAGGTCAGCATCAGAGAAGACTTCGTTACCGATAAAGTTGATTTGCTGAATCTTAGCGGATACGCCTTCAGTAAACACAAACTTAAGGTCAGAACGATTACGCGGCAAAGGCGTCACAACCGCTTTTACTGTCGCGTTGTATTTACCAACACTGTAGTAAAAGTCTTCAAGGCCTTTCTCAATATTACTCAGCGTTGTACGGTCAAGAGCTTCACCTTCACGAACACCAGACGCATCTAGGTTTTGCTGAAGCTGTTCTTCTTTAATCGCTTTGTTACCAGAGAATGAGATGCTTGCGATGGTCGGTCGTTCTTGAACTTGAACAATCAATACACCTTCATCACGAAGTACTTTAACGTCCTCAAAGTTGCCCGAAGCATACAATGCACGAATGATCTCAGACACATCGCTTTCATCCACTTCATCGCCAATACGTACTGGCATTTTCAGTAGAGCTGCACCAAGTGCAACACGCTGTAAACCTTCGATCTTGATATCTTGAACTACAAAGTTTTGTGCTCCGTTCGCAGCCACACTAGTGGCCAATAGACTTGCGAACAGAATTTGCTTAATCGCCATACTTATTCTAATTATTCCTTGCTACTACCAATGCCTGTGAGAAACCATTCACAGACGAGTAAAATCGTTAAATATTGCCAGAGCCATTAATGAGAAGAGGATTGCCCCTCCTACTCTGTATCCCATTTCCTGAACTTTCTCAGGTACCGGTTTACGAGTAACGGCCTCAATAGCGAAAAACAGCAAATGTCCGCCATCAAGCATAGGCAGCGGAACCAAATTAATAATCCCTAAGTTAACACTAATCAGAGCCAAAAAGCCCAAGAAGTAAACCAGACCATAATCGGCGGTTGTACCTGCACCTTTAGCGATTGAAATAGGGCCACTCAAGTTGTTTAAGCCAACATCACCAACGATGAGCTTCTTAAGCATTGTCAGTGTCAAACCAATGATTTGACCTGTTTTATCAAATGCTTTTCCTACAGACTCAATTACACCAAATTGTAACTCAAAGCGATAATCTTCTGGCCATTCTGCGACTTCCGGAGCAATACCTGCATAGCCGATTGTCGAACCATCAGAAAGCTCTCGACTTTTTGGTGTCATAACCAATGACTGCTCAGCACCATTTCGCAATACGACCAAGTCCAAAGATGTCATTGGGTTTGCACGAATTAACTCAACAACCGACTGCCACTGTTCAATAGGTTGCCCGTTAATCTCGACAATTTTATCACCAGCTTCAAGACCTGCATCGTATGCAGCGCCATCATCAATGATTTGAGCCAGTACAGTCGATATCTCTGGAGAATACGGTCTAAAGCCCAACGTTGTCATTGCAGACTCAGTTTCTGGGTTGAACGACCAGTCTGAAATATCCAATGTCATTTGTTGCTCAAAACCGATGTCGTCTTGAGAAGCAACCGTCACTGTCATGGATTGATCACCAATGTGTGATATCAAACCCATATTGACTGATTCCCAATCTGCGGTTTTGATTCCTGAAATAGATTTAAGTTCCATTCCAGTTTTAATTCCGGCTTGTGCAGCAATAGATTGCGGAGTGACTTCACCAATCACGGGCTTAACCGCGGGTACGCCAATCAAAAATACTAACCAATACGCGAACACCGCAAAGATAAAGTTGAATGCAGGACCTGCACCCACTATCGCCGTTCGTTTCCAAAGAGGCTTCTTGTCGAAAGCGTATTGCTGTTCATCTTCAGAAAGATCGTCAACACGACCATCGAACATCTTAACGTAGCCGCCCAGAGGAATCACTGACAAGCTGTATTCAGTGCCATCACGGCCCACTTTACTCCAGATTGATTTACCAAAACCAATCGAGAATTTTTCAACTTTCACACCACAACGACGAGCGACCCAGAAGTGTCCAAACTCATGAACAGCGACCAGAATGCCAAGCGCTACGATAAAAGATGCGAAGTTCCACAGAATTCCACTCATGCTAGCTGCTCTTTAATAAATTGAATGGCTATTTGACGAGACATATTATCGAGCTCGAGAAGGCTTTCCAAGCTATCTAAGCCCTCAGAGTTATGTTGTTCACATACTTTGCTCATAACGTGTTCGTTAATGACAGCAATATCGGTAAACTTCACTTGATTGTTCAAGAAAGCATCGACCGCGATCTCATTTGCTGCATTAATGGCTGTTGTCGCATGCTGACCTAAGTAGCACGCCTCAATCGCTAACCTCAAACACGGGTAACGACTGAAATCTGGTTCTAAGAAGGTAAGCTCGCCCACTTTAGTAAAGTCTAAAGGCTTAACACCCGCCTCAGTACGATTAGGGTAAGACATTGTCAAAGCAATTGGCGTTGCCATATCTGGTTCGCCCATTTGAGCAAGCACAGAGCCATCCTTGTACTGGACCATAGAATGAATCACAGATTGAGGGTGGATGATGACCTTTAGCTGTTCCTGAGAAGCATTAAATAGCCATTTCGCTTCAATGTACTCTAGCCCTTTATTCATCATAGTCGCAGAATCGACAGAGATCTTAGGACCCATAGACCAGTTAGGGTGTGCAATTGCACGTTCAGGTGTCACTGATTCGAGCTCAGCCACATCGGTATAACGGAAAGGACCACCAGAACCCGTCAGAAGAATATGGTTAATGCCGTTTTCTTCAAGGTCACAGCGGCCTAGGTTAGTTTGTACGTTCTGCGGAAGGCATTGGAAGATAGCATTATGCTCGCTATCGACAGGAAGTAGTTCTGCACCGTATTCTTCCACGGCGTCGATAAACAACTGCCCAGACATCACCAAAGCTTCTTTGTTTGCAAGCAAGATACGCTTGCCCGCTTTAACCGCAGACATCGTAGGAAGTAGACCTGCCGCACCGACAATCGCAGCCATTACTGTATCCACGTCTTCTAAAGAAGCAACCTGACACATGCCTTCAGTGCCTGAAAGGACTTGAATGCTTGGGTAATCCGCAGACAACATGTCAGTCAACTTAGATGCAGCATCAGGACAAGCCATAGCAACATAGCTTGGTTGCCACTTTTCAACGAGCGCCAGCATCTTTTCAACATTCGAGCCGGCAGCCAGTGCTACAACCGAATAGAGATCTGGGTTTTGCTCAACGACTTTTAGGGTACTTGCACCAATTGAGCCAGTAGCGCCAAGGATAGTTAGATTTCGCATCACATATGACCGTAGAAATGTAATAAAGGGCAGAATCACTGCCCTTTTAATTAGAATGCTAAATAAAGCAGAGCAAAGACAGGGAATGCAGCCGTTAAGCTATCTATTCTATCAAGTATACCACCATGACCAGGAATCAGATTACTACTGTCTTTCACCCCAGAAACACGCTTAAACATGCTTTCAACAAGGTCGCCAAGAACAGAGATAACGACGGTCACAAGGGTAATAACAATCATGTGAAGCGGGCTGGTGAATTGGATATCAAACAAATCAGCAAAGATCCAAGCCACGATCACTGCAGTAATAATGCCGCCAATCAGACCTTCAATGGTCTTGTTAGGGCTTACCGCTGGCGCCATCTTACGCTTACCAAAGCTCTTTCCTGCAAAATAAGCACCGCTGTCTGCAGCCCACACGAGCAAGCAAACAAACATCACCAATTTCGCACCGTGGTAAGGGTCTACATCAATACCATTAGCACGCAGGATAACCACACTCCAGAAGAATGGTAGCAGAGTCAGCACACCAAAGGCGTGACGAAGAAGAGAGGAATCTTTCCATGCCGGCATAGACTTAGGATAAGTCACAGCCATGCCACTTGCGATTACCCACCAAATCGAACCAATCGTTAGAATGGCGTAGTGAGCACTCGATAAATTATTGAGACTAAATGCATCAAAAGGGATAAAAGCAAAACTTGCAGCACTTACCACAACCGTAGGAATCAACGCTAGATAACGCGATTTGCTTTCAACAAATTGAGTCCACTCCCAGTATCCCAATAGCGAAATAACCGCTAATGAAAGAATAAACGTGGGAAGTGATAACTCGAAAATTCCTAGAATAACTAGGGGAGCCAAAATCAACGCCGTAATAATTCGTTGTTTCAAACCAAAAAATCCTTATTAACTGTCCATCAGAGCTTTAATTTGCTCACCGGTGCATCCAAAACGACGCTCACGGTTAACAAACCAAGTCACAGCTTCTACTAAGCTGTCTTCATTAAAGTCTGGCCAGAATTGTTCAGTGAAATACATTTCGGCGTAAGCCAACTGCCAAAGCATAAAATTACTAATGCGGCATTCGCCACTGGTACGGATAAGTAGATCAACCTCAGGAATATCTGCCATCGTCAGGTGCTGTGTAATCATAGCTTCATCAATGTCATCTACATTAATATCGCCAGACTTTACCTGTTGAGCAATAGAGGCCATTGCTTGCTGGATATCCCACTTACCGCCGTAGTTAGCTGCAATATTAATAACCATACCTGTATTGGTGCTAGTCAAAGCTTCCGCTTCTTCTATCTTCTTTTGTAGTCGATCATTGAAACGACTTTTATCACCAATAACACGAAGTTGTAGATTATTTTTATGAAGCTTTTTTACTTCACTCGATAGCACTGAAATAAACAGTTCCATCAAGATACCGACTTCTTCTTCAGGACGACGCCAGTTTTCGCTGCTAAATGCAAAAAGAGTGACTGCTTTGATGCCAAGTCTGGCTGCAGAAGAGATGGTTTTACGAACGGCTTGAACACCGTTTTTATGACCAAAGACGCGAGGCTTGCCCTGAGCTTTTGCCCAGCGACCATTACCATCCATAATGATAGCAATGTGTTTAGGAAGAGAGTCTGTGAACGCTTGAGAATTATGCATAAAAGAGTGAATCAAATTCTAATAGTCGAACAGAGTAGCATAAAAAAACGCTGCACCGTGAGTACAGCGTTTTTCCGGAAAGAAAAGAATAGGGATAATTAAACTTCCATCAACTCTTTTTCTTTAGTTGCTAGAACTTCGTCTACGTTCTTAACCGCAGCGTCAGTTAGCTTTTGAATTTCGTCTTGTGCTTTACGATCTTCGTCTTCAGAGATTTCTTTATCTTTAAGAAGCGCTTTTAGATCGCCATTCGCGTCACGACGGATGTTACGGATAGCAACACGGCCACCTTCAGCTTCGCCACGAACGATTTTAACTAGGTCTTTACGACGCTCTTCCGTTAGCGGTGGAAGTGGAACACGGATAACCGTACCAGCAGACATAGGGTTTAGGCCTAGGTCAGATGTTAGGATTGCTTTTTCTACTAGAGGAGTCAGTGTTTTATCAAACACTGTGATAGCTAGTGTACGTGCATCTTCAGCGATAACGTTAGCTACTTGAGTCAAAGGAGTTGGAGCACCGTAGTACTCAACAGTCAGACCAGAAAGTAGGCTTGGGTGTGCACGACCTGTACGAATCTTTTGCAGGCTGTTTTTTAGTGCATCAACACTTTTTACCATGCGCTCTTGAGCGTCTTTTTTGATTTCGTTAATCACAATTTCACCTTGATTATGTTCTTTCTTCAAGAAAGCTTTTTATTTGGAGTGATAAGGATAAGCTTACCGAAGTATAACCTTCAGTAAGCCCGAAAAATTAGTCAGCGTCGCTGATTAATGTACCTTCAGTTTCACCCATAACCACGCGACGTAGTGCGCCTGGCTTATTCATGTTAAATACGCGGATTGGCATTTTGTGATCACGTGCTAGCGTAAATGCAGCCAAGTCCATTACTTTAAGTTCTTTATCAAGAACCGTGTTGTAAGACAACGTATCATACAGCTCTGCGTCTGGGTTTGCTACAGGGTCAGAAGTAAATACACCATCTACCTTTGTCGCTTTTAGAACTACGTCAGCTTCGATTTCGATACCACGTAGACATGCAGCAGAATCCGTAGTGAAGAATGGGTTACCAGTACCAGCAGAGAAGATCACAACGCGACCTTGACGTAGTTGGCTGATTGCATCTGCCCAGTTGTAGTCGTCACACACACCTTTAAGAGGGATTGCTGACATTACACGTGCGTTCACGTAAGCACGGTGTAGAGCGTCACGCATTGCAAGGCCGTTCATTACCGTTGCAAGCATACCCATGTGGTCACCAACAACGCGGTTCATGCCAGCTTCTGCAAGACCTGCACCACGGAAAAGGTTACCGCCACCGATAACAACACCTACTTGAACACCTAGTTCAACCAATTCTTTTACTTCTTGAGCCATACGATCAAGGATCGTCGGGTCAATACCAAAACCTTCTTCGCCTTGTAGTGCTTCACCGCTAAGTTTTAACAGAATACGTTGATACGCTGGTTTAGGGTTCGTAGTCATGGAGTTTACCTTCCAAAGAGTTGATGATTAACAGTCATGGATAAAAACTGAACATGTCAGTTTGCATTCATAACAGCTAACGTTGCGAGCAAAAAATAATTCACTATTCATAAAAAGACCGCAGCAATGGCCACGGTCTTTTTTCAAACAATACGCTAAGGATTAACCTTTTTGTACCGCTGCAACTTCGTCAGCGAAGCTCATTTCAGCAGCTTTCTCGATGCCTTCACCAACTTCTAGACGTACGAAGTTAGATACTGAAGCGCCTTTCTCTTTAAGGATAGCGCCAACAGTTTGCTTAGGCTCCATGATGAAAGCTTGACCAGTTAGAGAGATTTCGCCCGTGAATTTCTTCATACGGCCAACAACCATTTTCTCTGCGATTTCAGCTGGTTTGCCTTCGTTCATAGCGATTTCAACTTGAACTGCTTTCTCTTTAGCAACTACGTCTGCAGGTACGTCTTCTGGGTTTAGGAACTCAGGACGTGATGCAGCAACGTGCATTGCAACGTGCTTAAGAGTTTCAGCTTCGCCTTCACCAGCAACAACAACACCGATTTTCTCGCCGTGACGGTAAGAAGCTAGTGCAACACCTGAAACGTATTGTACGCGACGGATGTTGATGTTTTCGCCGATTTTTGCAACTAGAGCAACGCGAGTTTCTTCGAACTGTGCTTGTAGCTCTTCAACAGTTGCTTGAGAAGCTACTGCTGCAGCTGCAACTTCTTCTGCGAATGCAGTGAAGTTAGCATCTTTTGCTACGAAGTCAGTTTGACAGTTAACTTCAAGAAGAGCAGCTACGCCGTTCTCTTCTTTGATGATGATTGCGCCTTCAGCAGCAACGTTACCAGCTTTCTTAGCTGCTTTCGCTGCGCCAGATTTACGCATATTTTCAATTGCTAGTTCGATGTCAGCGTTTGCTTCTACAAGCGCTTTCTTACATTCCATCATGCCAGCGCCAGTGCGCTCGCGAAGTTCTTTAACTAGAGCAGCAGTTACAGTTGCCATTCTCTATTCCTCGGTTGATTCGAAAATAAGGTAAAAATCAGGGGCCAAAATGAGGCCCCCGATCTAACTATAACTTAGCTTACATTTAATAAAGATTTCAAAATCTAAATTAGCTAAGCCAAGCGTGATTCAGAGCCGCTATTATTCAGCTTCTACAAAACCATCTTTTTCAGCAGCTACAGCAGCAACATCTTTGTTACGACCTTCTTTAACCGCGTCTGCAGCAGCGTTTAGGTAAAGCTGTACTGCACGGATTGCATCGTCGTTACCTGGGATAACGAAGTCAACGCCGTCTGGGTTAGAGTTAGTATCAACTACAGCGTAAACTGGGATACCTAGGTTGTTTGCTTCTTTAACTGCGATGTGTTCGTGATCAGCATCGATTACGAATAGAGCGTCTGGTAGGCCGCCCATGTTCTTGATACCACCAAGAGATTTCTCTAGCTTCTCCATTTCGCGAGTACGCATTAGAGCTTCTTTCTTAGTAAGCTTGTCGAAAGTACCGTCTTGAGCTTGCGCTTCAAGTTCTTTCAGACGCTTGATAGACTGACGAACAGTTTTGTAGTTCGTTAGCATACCGCCTAACCAGCGGTTGTTAACGTAGAACTGGTTGCTGTTGATAGCAGCTTCTTTAACAGCTTCAGATGCAGCGCGCTTAGTACCAACAAAAAGAACTTTACCTTTCTTCTCGCCAACTTTAGCGATTTCAGCTAGAGCGTCGTTGAACATTGGTACAGTTTTTTCTAGGTTGATGATATGTACTTTGTTACGAGCACCAAAGATGAATGGCTTCATTTTTGGGTTCCAGTAACGAGTTTGGTGACCGAAGTGAACACCAGCTTTAAGCATATCGCGCATTGATACAGTTGCCATTTTAAAATCCTCTATGGGGTTAGGCCTCCACATCCCCCATGAATCCGACCCCTAACAACTAACCACTTTTCAGCCGTTATTCGTGTTGTTGAGGCACCCCGGAACATGTGTCGGAATGTGTGTGATTTAAAGATATAAGTTAGTAGACACAAAGTCAGTTTCGCCAATTGGAGAAAACAGTCCTGATGTCCGGCGCGCTTTATACCATATTTTGTCTATCTATGGCTAGAAAAAAATCTAAAAATGGCGACTGCTATACTGATCCCTAAAGGCGAATTTCCTCTATAAATAGTGTCCCTTTCCAATCGCTTCGGTATCAACAAACCGAACATTATTCATTCAGGTTGAGCAGTATCCACCAGCATTGTACGGATATGGGAATGTTGCGCTAAATTGCTGCACTGATAGAATAGCCCCAATATGCACACTTAGGTGCTACCAAATTAAGAGATATGCAATGGCTGTAAAAATTAAAACTGCTGAAGAAATTGAAAAAATGCGCGTCGCCGGCAAGCTGGCTTCTGAAATTCTAGAGATGATCGAACCTCACATTCAAGTGGGTACAACGACAGAAGAGCTAAACCAAATCTGTCACGAGTACGCTCTAGAAAGAGGCGCATACTCAGCACCACTTGATTACCACGGTTTCCCTAAGTCAATCTGTACGTCTATCAACCACATTGTGTGCCACGGTATTCCAGCATCACAAGATGAGACTGGCAGCACTGGTCAATTCAAACCTGCTGTACTGAAAGATGGCGACATCCTGAACGTTGACATCACAGTAATCATCCCTGATGACGAAAACGCAGATCTAAGCACTCGTCCACAAGGCTACCACGGTGACACATCTAAGATGTTCCTAGTGGGTGAAGTATCACCGGCTAACAAACGTCTGTGCATGGTTGCTCAAGAAGCACTTTACGAAGGCATGCGCCAAGTTAAGCCAGGTGTTCAACTTGGCCAAATCGGTACTGCTATCGAGAAGTACATCAAAACAAACAACAAGAACAACCCACGTGCGAAGTTCTCTATTGTTAAAGATTACTGTGGTCACGGTATCGGTTCTGAGTTCCACGAAGATCCACAAGTGGTTCACTACAAAAACAACGACCGCACAGTGCTGAAACCGGGCATGTGTTTCACTATCGAGCCAATGATCAATGCTGGTAAGTTTGGCTGCCGTCTTGATGACCAAGATAGCTGGACAGTATACACAGCAGACAGCAAGAACTCGGCGCAGTGGGAACACACATTGGTTGTGACAGATACAGGTTGTGAAGTATTGACACTACGCAGCGACGATACGATTCCACGTATCATGAAAAACGCTTAGTTCACCGAACTGAACGCATCAGCCTTTTAAAAATATCCTCGCCTTGTCGAGGATATTTTTTTACCCACTCAATTTCGATTTTCCATCAGCTTCTGTTAAATTGTTTACTATTCTCATTTGCTTGCACGGATAGCAGACCCTATGCCTTATCAATGCCCTCTTACGTTCAATGACGAACAAATTGAAATCTGCGAATTAAAAAATCAGCTCGAGATCTTCACGCAGTATCAAAAAAATGAATTCCTGAATCATCACCCAGTGACCGACTTAGTGTTGCTGCGATCCGAATACATGGACTTGCTTCTTAATCGGCTATGGGAGCATTTTGGATTCAACAAACTGCCTCATATTTCTCTCGTCGCTGTAGGCGGATATGGTCGTGGTGAACTTCATCCCTTATCTGACATTGATATCCTTATCGTCTCGCAGAAAACATTGCCACCAGCACTCGGTGAAAAAGTCAGCCAGTTCATCACCCTACTCTGGGATTTAAGACTCGAAGTCGGCCACGCAGTACGTACCATTGCAGAGTGTCTTGATATCGGCATTGATGATTTAACCGTTGCAACCAACCTGCAAGAGTCGCGTTTATTGTGCGGCAGTGAAGACACCTTCCAAGAACTGAAGCTGAAGATTCATTCTGATTCATTTTGGCCAAGTGAGACTTTCTATAAGGCTAAGATTCAAGAACAAAGAGAGCGTCATGCTCGCTATCACGACACCACTTACAATCTAGAACCCGATATCAAGTCGACTCCGGGCGGACTCAGAGATATCCATACCTTGAGCTGGGTTGCGCGTCGACACTTCGGTGCCACATCTTTACTTGAGATGAGTAAGTACGGCTTTCTGACTGATGCGGAATATCGTGAGTTGGTGGAGTGCCAAGATTTCCTATGGCGCGTTCGTTTTGCGCTGCATATTGAATTACGCCGCTACGACAACCGCCTGACGTTTGCTCATCAAGCTCAAGTCGCTGAACATTTGGGTTATACGGGCGAAGGCAACCGTGGCGTTGAGATGATGATGAAAGAGTTCTACCGCACGCTTCGTCGTGTCGCAGAACTCAATAAGATGCTGCTTAAGTTGTTCGATCAAGCGATCATTAACGGTGGTCAGACTCAAGACGCTGAGATTCTTGACAATGACTTCCAGCGCCGTGGCTCACTGATTGAAGCGCGTAAGCCTGCTCTATTTCAAGCGAGACCAGAAACCATTCTCGATATGTTTATTCATATCGCAAACGACTCGTCCATCGAAGGCGTTAGCCCACCTACATTGCGACAGCTACGAACGGCACGTCGTCGATTGAACCGATTCCTGCATACGATTCCTGAAGCTCGCGAGAAGTTCATGGCCTTGGTTCGTCATCCCAATGCTCTGCACAAAGCCTTTAGCTTGATGCACAAACTGGGCGTACTCTCGGCATACTTACCCCAGTGGAGCCAGATTGTCGGTCAAATGCAGTTCGACCTGTTCCATGTTTACACCGTGGATGAACACAGTATTCGCCTGCTCAAACACATCAATCGTTTTAGCCAAGTAGAAAACCACGACAAGCACCCTATTTGCTGTGAAGTGTATCCTCGCGTACAGAAAAAAGAGTTGCTGATTCTTGCGGCTATCTTCCATGACATCGGTAAAGGGCGCGGCGGTGACCACTCCGAAATCGGTGCGGTCGAAGCTTACTCTTTCTGTATTGAACACGGTCTATCGAAACCAGAAGCGAAGCAAGTAGCATGGTTGGTACAAAACCACCTGCTGATGTCTGTTACTGCGCAGCGTCGTGATATCTACGACCCGGATGTGATCACCGAGTTCGCCAAGAAAGTGCGTGATGAAGAATCATTAGAGCTATTAGTGTGCTTAACCGTCGCAGATATCTGTGCAACCAACCCAGAACTATGGAACAGCTGGAAACGCACCCTGTTAGCAGAGCTATTCCACTCAACACAGCGTGCATTGCGTCGCGGCTTAGAAAACCCTGTAGATGTACGAGATCGTATTCGTCATAACCAACAAATGGCATCAGCACTGCTGCGTAAAGAAGGATTCACCGCTCGTGAAATTGAAGTGTTGTGGCAACGCTTTAAAGCCGATTACTTCTTGCGTCACACACATAAACAAATCGCTTGGCACTGTGAGCACTTACTTCGTCTAGAAGACCCAAGCCAACCGCTCGTGCTGATCAGCAAGAAAGCGACACGTGGTGGAACAGAGGTATTCGTTTACTGCAAAGACCAAGCAGCACTTTTCGCAACTGTGGTTGCCGAGCTTGATAGACGTAACTTTAACGTTCACGACGCGCAGGTCATGGTCAGCAAAGATGGTCATGTTTTGGATACCTTTATCGTACTTGACCAACATGGTGAAGCGATTGATGAAGCAAGGCACAAAGCCGTGGCTAAGCACCTGACTCATGTTCTGGCTGATGGTCGCCCGACTAAGATCAAGACACGCCGCACGCCTCGTAACTTACAACACTTCAAGGTGAAAACTCTGGTTGAGTTCCTACCAACCAAGAGCAAAAAGCGCACCTTAATGGAGTTAAGGGCTCTCGACACGCCAGGTCTATTAGCTCAGGTCGGTGCTACCTTTGCTGAGTTAGACATCAATTTGCACGGCGCGAAGATCACTACTATTGGTGAACGAGCAGAAGATTTGTTCATTCTGACCAGTGAAGCGGGAGGAAGACTTTCTGAAGAACAAGAGCAAGCGTTGAGAGAAAGATTAACGGAACATGTTTCTGAACTTGCGCCCTAAAAAGAGAATCTAACCATCGAATAAATGTGGGTAAAGATAGAGAGCGATCTTGCCCACAACTTACAATCAATTCCCAGATATCAACTATCTAGCTCGTCATTAGGCTGCTACATTGATTAAGTCAATTACATAAAAGTATTACATTCATAAACTAGAGGTCGCTTATGTATCCAAACCTCACTGGCTTAGGTATCCACGAACCTAAACAGATTGAACGTTACTCCCTTCGCCAAGAAGCGCACAAAGATATCCTGAAGATTTACTTTCGTAAGCAGAAAGGTGAACTATTCGCGAAAAGCGTTAAGTTTAAGTACCCACGACAAGTAAAAAGTGTGCTTGTTAGCGGTGGCAACAATCAATACAAAGAAGTGACTGAGATAAACCGCAACCTCACTCTTGTGATTGATGAACTGAACAAGATCACCAAACCGACACCAACCACTGAGATGGATGTGAAGCAGAAGATCCTTACTGACTTGCGCCACCTAGAGAAAGTGGTATCAAGCAAGATCTCTGAGATCGAAGCTGATCTAGAAAAGCTAAAATGATCCCGAGTACAGACATTAAAAAGGGCTGATATCATTATCAGCCCTTTGTTTTACTCTACTTTCTATACCTACTTAGATGCGTGTGCTTTTACTTAGACGAACACGCTTTAGCATCGATTAAGTTGGTGTCCCACTCAAAGGTTTCAAACAACCTTAACCACGTTTCATCTAGGTTCGCCTTCATTACCAACTCTTCTTTAGTAAAAGGATGAATGAAGCGTAATTCAGACGCATGCAGCAACAAACGGTGCGAATCTAGATCATCACGAAACAGTCGGTTGTGCTTACCGTCACCATGTGAGGTATCACCCACGATTGGATGCCTTAGGTGAGCCATATGACGACGCAGCTGATGTTTGCGACCTGTCTTTGGCATCATCTCAACCAAACAGTAGCGGCTAGTCGGAAAACGTCCTGTCGAGTATGGCACTTCGACTTTTGCTAGCGGTTCATAGATTGTCACCGCCTCTTGCGCTTCTTTGTCTTCTTTCGCGAACTTATCAGCGATCTTATCCAACTCAACCTTCAGCGCGTAATCAAGCGTATCGCCCTCTTCTATCCAACCACGAACAATTGCATGGTAAGTCTTTTGCATCTCATGGTTAGCGAACATTGGCATCACCTCAGACGCAACCTCACTCGATAGAGCAAACACCAATACGCCAGACGTTGGGCGGTCTAAACGGTGCAGAGGAAAGACGTGCTGACCAATTTGATCACGCAGAGTTTGCATCACAAATTGAGTCTCGTGTTTATCCAACCATGAGCGATGCACTAGCATACCCGCAGGCTTATTCACCGCGACAAAATACTCATCTTGATAAATGATCTCTAACATTACGCGCATACCTCATCAATGCTCTGAATCGTCACTAGCAGTTCGGCCTTGTCTGCCTCATTTTTCCATACTTCACCAAAGTAAGGGTGAATAGCAAAGCCCTTTGGTAAGCTCATTCGTGCATCCATCATTGCGTTGATCTTAACGATGAAGATCCACTGCAACCACTCTTCAGGTTGTAACGAATCAATCGCGAAAGGTTCTACACTGGCCAGAGCTTGGTCCGAAGGTGGAACATCACTCCACAGCGAACATTGGCGCATTTGTTGTTCTAATTGTTGAAGTAAAAGAGGTAACTTTGTGGCAGCTGTCATTTTTCACCAAGTTATTTATCTAGTGACCTTGAAATTGGGGCATAGAGTACCATCTATTTAGGAAAGAAAGTTAGGAGCTTTATTACTATGGAAACGATTCACACGCTCACTCAGTTACTCAAGAATAGCGGTTGCCAATACGATATCTACGACCTAGGTCGTCGTATTCAGAAGATCGACAACACCTTATTCTCTGATGTTGAGCAAGGGAAACAGCCGTACCCATTTCCACTTCAGAAACAAGCTCACTTAGCCATTAGTTACTGGAACGAACACAAGCAGCCTTGGATTTGGTTCCTAAAGTTCAAGCTGGACGAAAGAGGCCTATTGCATCAAGGCGATGTCGGCAACTTCCTTAAGTTTGTTATAGAAGCAATGGGCACACGTTTAAACGGCGAGATCAGCGAAGAGCAACAACAAAAGCTGTCTAACAACCCATACACGTTTAAGCCTTCAGAAGACAAGATGGCCGTATTCCATAGCCAAGTCAGAGCAGGTTTAGACCTGGCGACGAGCCAATACTACGAACATGCTCAACACTACTTCACTGGTGATCTAGGCTGGGACAACTGGAAAACGGTTGGTCTTCAAGGCATCACCGATATGTGTGCTCGTCTAGGCAGCCAACAAAACGGTGTCGCGATTCGCAAAGCATTGAATAAACTGCCATCAGAACCTCTATACGCAACGCTAGGGGCGCTTGAGCACACGCAAATCAATGACAAACTGGCTCAACGCTTACAAGAGATGGCTGAAAATGAGATTAACAGCCAAGAACCGGATCTGTTCTTGCTGTCTGCGTTGGTTCGTGCCCTTTCTGGTGCTGAGCAAAGCACAACGAATGCCGTAATTAACCAAGTTCTGGCTAGCCCACGCTTAAGTCACCAAGAGGTATTAATTGGTTTGGCTGGTCGAAGCTGGCACGCACTGCAAGATCCAGCGATTGCTGAGCAATTCTTGCTGCGTCTCGCACAAACGGGTAACCAAAACTTGTTCAATCAGTTATTTGCCGATTTAGTGATGATTCCAACTCTGAGAATGGTATTTTTACCGCTACTGAACTCAAACCCATCACCAGAACTTGCAAACGCACTGGTCGAACTGCAGCAAGCGGCCAAAGCTAAATAAGCAAAATAGGCTAAATAAGCTCACAAAGAGAGTCACTCTGTAGCTCATCAAAACGCGCAGCTATCACAATTGGAATGAAGAGATAAAAAAGGAAGTATAGATTAAATGATAGATAACTTATTGGCTATTTTGTTTCTGTGCTTCTTTTGCTTTTTATTTTGGCAGCAACGCAGGCAATCAGAGCTTGCGAAGGCCGCCATTGCGAGAAAGTGTAAAGAACTGGACTTACAGTTGTTGAGTGTCGCTTTTAGTGGTCATAAGCTTAAGATGCGCCATGAGTTAACTACGATTTGGCGCTGGCATACTGTGTATCAATTTGAATTTTCAGCGTTAGGTGATGACCTGTACCAAGGCAAACTGACTATGGTAGGCTTCCGCTCTATGCGGTTTGAGCTACAGCCTCATAGAATGTAACGTCACAATACGCGGTGTAGCGATATTCATGATAAGGGCCAAACTGATCTTGTTTGGTCTCTTTAAATGCAAACCCGAGCTTTTCTAATAACTTAATGGATGGATTATGACCGACATTGACGGTTGCGACGACATTCGTTAGGTGCTCTTCAAAACACACCAAGCTAAAGAAAGGTTTTAGCACTTCACTCGCAAGACCTTTATTCCAGTGTTCTTTATCCAAAATAAAGCCAAGTTCATGCCTGCCTTTTTCCGATGAAATAAAGACATGTCCTAGATATTCGCGAGTTTGGTTATGGATGATCGCACGGCAAAAGCCGACGTTGTCTTGCAGTATTTCTTGAAAAAGGTGCTTCGCAGAGGCAACAGAGTGCGGCCCGTTCATTTCAGCACGATTAATGGGGCAGCAGTTTAACTTGATAAAGTCGAGTTCTAGCTGTTCAGTATAAGGTACCAACAGCGTTCTTGAGGTTGCTATCGTCATAAAACACTCCTTGTGTTGACCATTAGCAGAAAAGCAGATGTCGCGCTCTTAGATGAAAAGCTCTCGATTAAAAAGCCTCCTAGACAGAGAAAGCTTCAGAAAAAGAAAAGCCCCGACACCGAAGTGTCAGGGCTAGGGTCTTACTCGCAGCAGTCCGGCTACTAATTAATGCTCCATGCATCATCCATAATAGTGGCTGTAATCCTTCAGCTCTTTCCTTTACTTCGCCGTCCTAGCGGTGTCCAATCATCCTGAAAGCTAACAATCCTAGTTAGCGCACATCACTTGTTCCGTGAGCGGTGTCCTTTACATCGTCCTGATGCTAATCCAACCCTTTAATCCTAAAGGTGTCCATTGTCATTCCGTTGCAGCTAACTTCCTGTTAACTGACTGTATCCCTACAATGTCCTTACGCTCCATGCTTGATCACTCAATCCTAAGTAACCAAATCTTCATCCTGAAGATAACCAAATCCTTGGTGCTTTCCTGTTCCGTGTCAGAATCCTTCCGACAAGGTTTAATCTACGCGATTTAGGATTTCGGACAATAGATTTGCATCACACTTTGAACTCAATCGAGTTGTTAATTATATAAAACAATTAAAATTCAACACCTTAACCATATGCATATCAATCTCTCTAGACAAGTATTCGTGTTATCTCACAGCCTTTGTAAGAGATCTCTCACACGCCATGGGATGTTTTATGATTCGCTATCATCCACCGGAGCGAGTAAAATGACCAAAGACTAAAAATGGAGGTCAACATGCTGACAAAAGATGTTTCTGAAGAGTTGAAATCGGTGCTTGAAGGACTGCAAGCACAAGGCAAAGAGCCGACTGTTGCATTAGTTAAAGCTCGCATGAGTACATCGGTTCCAATGCCTGCTTTAATCACAACCATCAAGAGCTGGAAAAGTGCGAATCGCGTACCTAAAGTTGAAGTCGCAACACAAGAAGAGCCAGCACTAGATCGTGTTAGCCAACTGGAAAAGCAAATCCTAGAACTTACCGCTCGTGTTGCCACGCTTGAAGCTAAGTTAACTGAACAATAAGCTAACTGAGAAATAGAACACTATGAAGATATGGGTTGATGCGGACGCTTGTCCCAAGGTTATCCGAGAAACCATCGTACGCGCAGCTGAGCGAACTGGTGTTGAATGCACCTTCATCGCAAACCACGTTGTTCCTGTACCAAAACGAGTGAACATCCACTCGATTCAAGTACCAAGCGGCTTCGATATCGCCGACAACGAAATAGTAAAACGAACAGAGAAAGGCGACCTTGTCATTACTTCAGACATCCCCCTGGCTGACGAAGTGATCACCAAAGGCGCTCTGGCGCTAAGCTCGCGCGGTGAGCTTTACACCAAAGAGACCATTAAAGCGCGTCTCAACATTCGTGATTTTATGGAAACCATGCGTTCAAGTGGTATCCAAACTGGCGGACCAAGCACCCTTTCTCAAACCGACCGTCGTGAGTTCGCCAACCATCTCGATCGCCTGCTAGCAAAACGCTAACCTCGACTTTTCTTATTAAGAGAGAGCTCAAAGCCATCTCTTAGTCGCAGTAGCCATGATGAAATTTTAATCGACATACTCCGTTCTTGATATTTATTACAATAACGGAGTATTGATTATGGTTCGTCGAATCGCCCTCTCTCTATCCATTCTTTTTTGCAGCACTCAGCTTTCCTTTGCCGATGGAAGTTTTGCTGATGAAGAATACGGAATCATAGGAGGCAGCATCACCTATGGTGAAAGTGTTTTCTCCACTAAAAGTTATCCTCAACTCGGTGCAACACCCAACCTCTTCTATTCTGGCCAGAAAGGCTTTATTGATGGCAGCCTCGCCAATTGGCAACTGCTACCTTATGTCGGGTTATCCGGAAACTGGCGCTTTGCTGAGGTGTCAGATACCTTCGTTGACCTGCCTAATGGTATTCAAGACAGAGATGGCAATGGAGAGTTAGGGATAACCTTAGGCACGGTAGGCGCACGCCTCACCTATTTACACGACGTGACTTCTGAACATAACGGCTACGAAGTTCAACTTCACTTAGGCAGAACCTTAGAGACGTGGACCCAGCCATTCACTATTACGCCTTACCTAGAAGTCGACTATCGAGACAAAAAGCTCTCAAATCATCTTTACGGCATTTCGAACGCTGAAGCTTCTTCCTCAGGTTTGAGTCAGTTTGATTCTGGGTCAACCTTTGTCTATCAAGCCGGGTTAATCGGACTCTATGAGTTCACACCCACTTGGATTGGTATCGCACGAGCTGACTTAATACATCACGACAGCAACAGTGACTTGATCCAGCGAGATTTAGGTTGGTCACTTGAATTAGGGGTAACCTATCGTTTTGCGGGGTTGTAAGCTTGTTGGCTGCAATAATTTATAGACTTCAAGAATTTGCAGACTCCAATAAAAAGAGCCTGCATCAATGCAGGCTCTTTGTTATCTCATCGTGTATCCAGTTGATAGCAAATCAAAATGTTCGCCTATCACTGCTTACTAAGGCGTGTAGTACGTTGCAGCACCCGGACCTACTGGTAGGCCAAATACGAATACCCAAACGTAGAACATTAAGCTCCAACCAACCAAGAATACGATTGAGTATGGAAGCATAGTTGCAATCAGAGTACCGATACCTAGGTTCTTCATGTAACGCGTCGCTACAGCAAGGATTAGACCGAAGTAGCTCATCATTGGAGTAATGATGTTCGTTGTTGAGTCACCGATACGGTAAGCAGCTTGAATCGTTTCTGGTGCGTAGCCTACTAGCATTAGCATTGGAACGAAGATAGGTGCTGTTACTGCCCACTGAGCAGAAGCCGAACCGATCATTAGGTTAATGAAGCCACACATTAGAATGAATGCGAAGAACAACATTGGACCCGTTAGGCCGATATCCTGTAGGAACGTAGCACCTGCAACTGCGAATACTTGACCGAAGTTAGTCCACTTGAAGAAAGCAACAAACTGAGCAGCGAAGAACACAAGTACGATGTACATGCCCATTGAAGACATAGACTTAGACATTGCATTGATTACATCACGGTCTGTTTTCATTGTGCCGGTAACTTTACCGTAAACAAAACCAGGAACTGCGAAGAATACGAAGATGAACGCTACGATACTTTTCAGGAATGGAGAGCCCGAAACCGTACCTGCTGCTGAACGCAGAACACCGTCAGCTGGAACAATCGTCCATGCAAGAAGTGCAGAAACCGCTAATACTGCGATACCCGCTAGCTTAAGACCTTTCTTCTCAACGTCTGTTAGCTTACCCATTGAATCATTTGATAAATCTTCAGACGCTTCTTCGTCGTTGTATTTACCCAGTTTTGGTTCAACAATCTTCTCAGTTACAAATGCACCGGTAATCGCGATGAAGAAAGTAGAAACAAACATGAAGTACCAGTTTGATTCAGGACCAACGTTGTAAGTCGGGTCGATCATTTGTGCTGCTGTTGTGGTAATACCAGAAAGCAGTGGATCAACCGTACCGATTAGAAGGTTTGCAGAGTAGCCACCAGATACACCAGCAAATGCTGCCGCTAGACCTGCTAATGGGTGACGACCCAAAGAGTGGAAAAGCATTGCTGCAAGCGGGATAAGTACTACATAACCAAGCTCTGAAGCCGTGTTAGAGATAATACCGGCAAAAACTACGGTTACCGTAACCATGCGCTTAGATGCGCCCATTACCATGCCACGCATCGCCGCAGATAATAGACCTGAGTGCTCAGCAATCGCTACACCTAGCATTGCAACAAGCACGGTACCTAATGGCGCAAAGCCAACAAAGTTTGTCACTAGATTAGTAACAATGAGCTGTAAGCCTTCAGCATTAAGTAAGCTTACAACGTAGATCATGCCGTCAGCAGCACGACCTGGAGCACCTTCTGGACGCGGGTCCATAACAGATACTTCAAAATATCCAGCGATACCTGAAGTAACTAGAATAGCGACACAGAAGATTGCGAAAAGAGTGATCGGGTGGGGTAATAGATTCCCCAAATACTCAACACCATCGAGAAAACGGGTAAAAATAGGTTTCTTTGGCGAGTTGTTTTTTATTGAAGCTGATGAACTCATCAGTTCCCTCCTTGTAGTGATTCCTATGCAATTGTGACAAAAATGTTCAAATTGCCAGCGAAGGGTACGCGACAAAATTATCAATTAGAAATTCAAAATGTTACAAAATGTGTAACAAACGACGATTTTTAACTCTATTTGAACAATTAATTAGCAAATAAATCTACATTAAATACAAAATCTAGATTTATAATTCACAACTTCGCATTCACTACAAATATAACTAACGATATAACCTATTGATTCACTTGAAAATAAAACACATCGTACGCTAAATAAACAGTCTATCTTTAATCAGGTTCCTCTTGAGGGAAAAGAAAAGCAGGCAAATGAATGAAGTTTGACTTTCCCCTCGTTTTTTACACACGTGTCACATCAAATTGACGGCTTATTTCTGAACCGCTTTGAATCTCGGATTGGTTTTACAGATAACATAGTGGCGGCCTCGGCGTTTTACTATCTGGCAATCCGGGTGACGGTTCTTTGCACTTTTCAGTGATTTCACGACTTTCATTTATTTCGCTCCCTTACCTAATTGACCAAAACGACGAGTGAAGTTTGCAACACGTCCCTCTTTATGTAGCACTCTCTGTTTACCGGTATAGAAAGGGTGCGACTTTGACGACACTTCAATGGTGAAGTAAGGATAAGTATTGCCATCTTCCCATTCGATAGTGCGGTCTGTTTTCAGCGTAGAGCCGATTAAAAAGTACTCATCAACGCTAGTGTCATGGAACACCACTGTGCGGTAGTCCGGGTGGATATTCGGTTTCATTGTCTTTCCCTAAATAATTAACTTGTTATGCTATAACATTGCAAATGATAATCATTATCAAAAGAAAAACAAGCGAATTTATGATATTTTTCCGCCATAGATCGTAATTAGAGAGCGTCTACTCATGTACTCCATTGAACCTATTGGCTTTATAGAGTCTCCTTATAAAGAGAAGTTCGCAGTACCAAGGCAACCTAGATTGGTGCCAACATCCACCTCAAGAGTCAGGCTGGTTGATACGGCAAACTGCCTTGAATCTGTTCGTAACATCGAACAATTCAGCCATGTGTGGCTGCTATTTCTATTCGACAAGAACCTTGAAGCAGGCTGGAAACCAACAGTGAGGCCACCTCGACTCGGTGGTAATGAACGCATAGGTGTGTTCGCATCACGTGCGACATTCAGACCGAATGGGATTGGTATGTCCGCGGTTGAGCTCAAAGGTGTCTCTCAAGAAAAGGGGCAAACTTGGTTGGATTTGGGCAGTGTCGATCTCGTCGACGGCACGCCGATCATCGACATCAAACCTTATATTCCCTACTCGGATTCGATTCCTGATGCATTAGGAGGGTTTGCCGCTGATGAACCTGAAGTGCTAGACGTGAACTTTTCACAGCAAGCCCAAGCGAAACTGGCACAACACCCGCAGGCGCGCCATATCATTCAGGTGATCAAAGAAGTGCTTGGTCAAGATCCACGTCCTGCCTATAAAAAAGGCAAGCCAGACAGTAAAGAATATGCGGTAAATTTGTTCGATCTTAACGTGAAATTCGTTGTTGAAGCGCTTTTCATCAATGTAACTGACATTGAACGCTTTTGAGATCCCAAATAGGCTGATATTATATGCGGCTATATCAGATTTGCTGTCGTCACTCACTGCAGCAAATTTTCTTTTATCAATGATGAAACGGATACCATAGAATGCGTACCAGTAACTACCTTCTTTCTACTCTGAAAGAGACTCCAAACGACGCAGAAGTTATCAGCCACCAGCTGATGCTACGTGCAGGTATGATCCGTAAGCTAGCTTCAGGTTTATATACTTGGCTACCTACCGGTCTACGTGTACTGCGTAAAGTCGAAAATATCGTTCGCGAAGAGATCGATAATGCAGGTGCCGTTGAAATCTTGATGCCCGTAGTTCAACCGTTTGAGCTTTGGGAAGAGACTGGCCGTTCTGAAAAGATGGGCCCTGAGCTACTTCGTTTCACAGACCGTCACTCTCGTCCGTTCGTTCTTAGCCCAACGGCTGAAGAAGTTGTGACGAGCCTAGTGCGTAACGAGATCAGCTCTTACAAACAGCTACCTCTAAACCTGTACCAAATCCAGACTAAATTCCGTGATGAGCGCCGCCCTCGCTTTGGTGTAATGCGTGCACGTGAATTCTCTATGATGGATGCATACAGCTTTGATATCGACAAAGAAGGCTTAGAAAAGTCTTACCAAGCGATGCACGATGCTTACTGTAAAGCATTCGACCGCATGGGCCTTGAATACCGTCCAGTATTAGCAGACTCTGGCGCAATCGGCGGCAGCGGCTCTCAAGAGTTCCACGTTCTTGCTGAAAGCGGCGAAGACCTAATCGCATTCTCTTCTGAATCTGATTACGCAGCGAACATTGAAAAAGCAGAAGCACTCGCTCCTACTGAAGAAGTTGCAGCGCCAACTCAAGAGATGGAACTGGTTGATACGCCTAACGCAAAAACAATTGCTGAGCTTGTAGAACAACACGGTCTAGCAATCGAGAAGACTGTTAAGACTCTATTCGTTAAAGCATCTGATGAAGTCGAAGCAGATATCATTGCTCTAATCATCCGTGGTGACCACGAGCTTAACGAAGTAAAAGCAGAAAACCTTCCACAGGTTGCTTCTCCACTAGAGATGGCTTCAGAAGAAGAAATCCGTGCACTTGTTGGTGCAGGCCCAGGTTCACTTGGCCCTGTTGGCCTAGAGCTACCATTCATCGTTGACCGCTCTGTTGCTGTAATGAGCGACTTCGGCGCTGGTGCAAACGTAGACGGTAAGCACTACTTCGGTATTAACTGGGGTCGTGACGTTGAGCTTGCTCAAGTTGAAGACTTACGTAACGTTGTTGAAGGCGACCTTAGCCCATGTGGTAAAGGTACTATCCAACTTAAGCGTGGTATCGAAGTTGGTCACATCTTCCAACTGGGTAATACTTACTCTAAAGCAATGAACTGTAACGTGCTTGGTCCTGATGGTAAGAGCGTAATCCTAGAAATGGGTTGTTACGGTATCGGTGTTTCACGTGTTGTTGCATCTGCTATCGAGCAAAACCACGATAAATTCGGTATCACTTGGCCAGACGCACTAGCGCCGTTCCAAGTTGCTATCGTACCAATGAACATGCACAAATCTGAGCGCGTTAAAGAAGCAGCTGAGAAGCTATACGCTGAATTAACAGCTATGGGTATCGAAGTACTATTTGATGACCGTAAAGAGCGTCCAGGTGTTATGTTTAAAGATATCGAGCTTGTGGGTATTCCTCACACTATCGTTATCGGTGATCGCAGCATGGACGAAGGTAACTTCGAATACAAAAACCGTCGTACTGGTGATAAAGAAGCTATCGCAATGGACACGGTTATCGAGCACCTTAAAGCTCAACTAGCTTAGTCATCCGCTTACTGACTAGATAAACATTGAAAGGCTGCCATTAGGTGGCCTTAATTATATGGTCCGCCTCACTCTCAAGCCCTTAAGCTTAGAGTAGGCTCTCAGAATGAGGTGAACCATATGTCTTCTATTCATATTTTAGGTATCGACCTAGGTAAACATTGCTTCCATGCTATCGCACATAACCGTTGTGGC
>NZ_JAKEUP010000014.1:0-141861 GCF_022397895.1 Vibrio sp. Isolate33 | reverse complement strand
GCCACAACGGTTATGTGCGATAGCATGGAAGCAATGTTTACCTAGGTCGATACCTAAAATATGAATAGAAGACATATGGTTCACCTCATTCTGAGAGCCTACTCTAAGCTTAAGGGCTTGAGAGTGAGGCGGACCATATAATTAAGCCCCGCAAACGCGAGGCATTAGTTCATTCGGGTAATGAAGGTTTGCTCGTCATCGACGAATGCTACGTAGTCGCCGTGGTAGATGAACACGCGACCGCGCCCTTCTACGATACACGCTAGTTGCGGGTTCAAATCTTCTTCAAGGTCTTTACTTTGGTACGTGCCAGTGTCGGTGATCACGCCGCGAAGTGTTGGCAAAAAACCATAGCTGCCGCTTGGCTTGGTCAATCAGGCTCGATTCGCTGTTCATAGAGAAGTACGATGGGATTGGGCCAGCATCTTCGATAAACATCGGTTTCAGTTCTTCAAAGGCGGTAATCACCAGCCAGTCGATGCCGTTTTCTCGATATTTCTAATGCGGGGATTCTATCACTATCAAGGGGGGAGCGTGGGAGAAATTGAGTGGCTTAAAGCGGTTATTGTGGCAGGTGATGATGCACTTATCATCCAACAGGAATGGTTTGATCGAATAATATCCTAACGTCATAAAATACAAGAGTATCATATGCACGCAGGGCGCCACACTTGAGAAACAATGATCTAAAAAATGGCAGAATATACCTATATTGTAATTAGCGATTGCAGTAATTCACCACTCAAATACCATAAATAGCTTATTCATTGGAAAACCTCGATACTCGACTAGTCGCATTTAGTCCATTGGACATCGACTCTCCAGTCCTTAGCCATAGAATCATAATATTCAACCGAGTGTGTGCTATTGGCTACTATACTAAACTTTCCTTCAACTTTTTTATGCCAATCTTCGCTAGATGATGAACTAAATAGTTTTCCAAAATATTCAAGTTCTATGAAACTTTCGCAAGTTTGGTCACTATCATTTTCAAACTTAAGAATTATATAGTTATCACCGTTAGTGCTTTCTTCAAGAAACACGTTGTTAGCCCAAACGATATTTGACGCAAAAATAATCGGAATTAGAATAAATTTTTTTATCATGTTACTTATCTCTTATGAAGTAATATTGATGACTATAAACTGACCTGTTTCGCCTTTTTTACCGCTAGCGCCTGGTGGACCTATTTTGCCTGGAGGTCGAGAGCCTCTTTTGTAGCCTATGCATTTTTTTCCTGGAGCACCATCACCTCCTTGACCTCCAGTACCGCCTTCACCTCCTTTTCCCGCGACAAAATCTACCGTGTAGTCCAATTCACTTTTCGGGGAAGCTGTATAAAGAACGATATTGTTATTACTACCACCCTTACCCCCGACTCCACCTCTCCCTCCATTTTCCGCTGGCCAACCATCTCCGGAGCTGCACTTTTTTTGGCCAGCGTTTTTTCCTTTTACTCCTGTTGCTCCTTTGGCTCCGTCACCTCCCACAGCCTTGAAGTAAGCCCCATTCATTTTCAATTTCGGAAATGTAAGTGTAAGCGGTGAACTAGGGTAACCATCTTCACCAACTTTATGACCATCTTTGCCTTCAACGATTATTGATGAACCTTCGTCAAAAGTGGCCTCTAAAGCCTCGATTCGCGTATGCCCTGCACTATAATCAACAATCAGTAGTGAACCTTTCTTCATATGTAGTGATTTTAGCTTTATAGACGTATCTGCATTTACAAAAGAAGAGTTAGACACACCATGTTTAATAGTTAAAGTTTGTTCATCTTGAATAACGATCCCAAAATCGCTAGAAAAATTAGGGTCAAAGTCAGTTGCTAAGACCATTGGGCTAGCTATTAGCAGTGTCACCAAAATTAATTTCATTTAACGCGCTCCCAATCATATGCAACATTTATATTAGTAGAGCAAACGTATAAACTGTAGGTTTGGTGGTTAGATTTCTTTTGAAATCTATTTTATTCAATCATTTAGCATCATTAGCTAAAGACATCCTTTAAAATTAATACTCGACGCCTGACTAAACCGCTTTCATCAAGGTTGCGTTGAACTGCTGTGGTTGCTCTAGCATTGGGTAGTTATATGTCGTTCCGATTGCCATAGAGTTAATCGGCGTTCCTACTAATTTAATTTTATTGCCCTAATGGCTCGGAGTATGACCTCAATGTTCAAGCGGAAAATTCTTACGTTGGAAGCGTGTGTCACCACCCCATAAAACCTGCAGTCTATTCTTAGTTGGCAATGCCATCATACCTTGACGTTCCGCATCACTTTTCTTGCCATACGCATTGTATTCATACAGGAAACGCCGTGAAAACCCGCTATTAGAAAATAACTCAATAAGTGCATTTGTTGCGCAGGGTCGAGCTCTCCTACGAACTTCAATTCGTGCTTGTGTATAGCCCGCAAATGCTGTGGTTTGTTGCACTGGCGGTGCTAGCAAGTTGATCTAAAATCAGTGTATTACATGGGATTGTGGTAATTACGATGCGCTTAACCCTGATTCGTGAACACGTGTTTGACTCGATATAGCTCAAACATGGCCCACGCTCACTCACAGGTTAGCTTGGCGTTATAGGTCAACATCATCTAATAAGGAGATTAGCATGAAAATGATAAAACTAGTTGTTCTTACCCTCGTTTTGACAGGGTGCAACTTTGATAGCAAGGAACCTGATAGACTCAATATTGATACTACTGCAACAATAGATGAGTCATCAATATCACTTCCTATATCTATTCAGGCTGGTGAAATCCAATCTTTGCTACAAGAAGCAATCAATGAAAATAGCATTGGGAATCGGCTTTTTTTTGAAAGCGGCCGGAAAGTTGGAAATGGAGTTTCTATCCAAACAGATGTAAAGACCCGTGGAAACGTAACTGTATACGCTCGAAATAATAATATTGAAGCTCGTTTGCTGCTACTCGTGGATTTACGAGCAGACTGGGAAAAATGTACGCGTATAGATCTTTTGGTCGGTAGTAAACGTGTATGTGTGAAACACCATGAAGATACTAATACACAATTTACTGTAATAGCAAAGCTAAGCCCAAGGCTTAATAGTGAGTATAAATTAGAGCCAAATATTGACCTTGACTATGCTCTGGATAGGGGGGCGCAGATCAAAGTTGGCCCAATAAAGATAAATTTAGTGTCTAAAACTAGAGAAGCACTAAATAAACAGATGGAAAAATTCAAAGCAAAGCTTGATGCATCTTTGCAAGGGAAGATTAATGCTAAAGCCCAAGCTCAGAAAGCGTGGGACATGACTCAGAAGCCAATACCATTGATTAAAGACGAAGTTTGGTTATTGGGTGATGTTTCGAGCCTTCATGCCACCCCGCTCTTTACAGCTGACAATACAGCATATATAGGTATTGGTATTATGGGACATTTTTCGATTTCTCTCGGGGAGCCAGACGATAGTCGTCAAATAAAGCCTCTCCCGGCTCTGGAAACGACCCTGCCAACGTCAGGTTTTATATTGAATATTCCCGTGAACGCTGACTATTCAGAGTTGGAAATGCAAGCGAATAAACGTTTGAAAGAATATCAAATCGACTACGAAGGCAATAAGGTAACAGTTAAAAAAGTCTCTGTGTTTGGTGCATCTAGCGGCAGGCTGGTTGTTGGTGCAAAAGTTAACCTAAAGTCTTCTGGCGACTGGTTTGGAAGCACTGGGTGGGTATACATCTTAGGCACCCCAGAGTTCAGTCAAAGCAAAAATGAATTAATCGTTACCGATATTGAATACGATGTAAATACTGAGAGTGCAATTCTAGATACAGCTGCATGGGCTGCATCACCTTTCATTAAAGGAAAGATCCAGGAAGCCTTGAAATTTGATATTTCAAAGGATTTAACTAAAGCAAAAAAACTAGCTAACGAGCAGATGAAAGATATATCAATAGAAAATATCGGAAATTTGACAGGAAGCCTTTCTACTTTTGAAGTCAATTCAGTTACGGTGCAAAGCAAAGGTGTTCAAGTTACTGCAAAAGCATCCGGTGATATGAGGATGAATCTAAACAATCTATAGTAATTAGCCATAACCAAGCCATCAATTTGACGGCCTTACGCTACGCTTCAGGCAGCAAATTATGGCTGTGTTACCCTACCTGAGCTTATCCGAAAGATTCCCAAGTCAGAAAATTTCGAACTCGTTTCTATCCATCATTGAGTCAGCCAGGCCTGCTCTGACTCATTTCTGCACCGAAAACAAGCTAGGGAATCATTCAAAGGCTACTCATACAGGTTTTACTAAATAATCTTAAATGAGACCAACGGCTAAGCTAATGCGATTATCTTGGTCAACAATCAAATTATGACTCGGAAAAGTCGGATTTATCTAGCTGACTTCTTGGTAATAGTAAATTTATAGATGTGGAAGCTGTCGAAGTCTGATGGTTTCATTTTATTCAACTCAAAGCACAATAATGCACGAAGAACGACAGAGCAAAATGGCGATACTTCTTTGGGTTCAACCTCATACCCGTTATCTTTAAGTAGCTTTTCGGCTGCATAGCGTACTTTATCTTGCCCTAAGTGGTGTGTCTTACGCGTCACTACTTTCGCATTGAGATCATCGAAGGCATAACCCA
Organism: Vibrio sp. Isolate33; assembly: GCF_022397895.1. Lineage (NCBI taxonomy): Bacteria > Pseudomonadati > Pseudomonadota > Gammaproteobacteria > Vibrionales > Vibrionaceae > Vibrio > Vibrio sp. Isolate33. The sequence goes on along the minus strand of NZ_JAKEUP010000014.1, from coordinate 137,248 downwards.
ATGCTTCAAGATACGGATTTTGGTAGTAATGGTTATGCAGTAATTCACTAGCCTCACCTTCCTTCTTGATGTTCTTGAGCATGTCGATTAAGTATTTTGATAGATGAAGTGAATGTGTATTCACGAAAATAGGGTGTCTCGAGAACTGAAAATGACGCGTTGCGTTTTGATTACGAAAGTATTGAATCAGCATACAGGCAAAAGTCAGAAACGCTGCAATAATTGATGACACAGCAAGGATTTGTTTGTCAGAGTGTGCTATCAAGACAAAGGTTGTAATTAAGCCCAAAATCACAAGGAGTTGAAGCACCACCCCATTCTTTTTAGCCTTAAAACACAGTTCTTTTTTGCTTTTTTCGGCCTGTTCAGAGTTCTTCTTGTAAGCAACAGATTCTACATAGCTTAACAGTTTGTGAGGAGCCCAACAGATCAGAAAAATTAACCAAAATAGCAATTTAGCAATAGTTTTTTCGCAACTTTCGAGAAACTTTTTGGTTTTGGTTTTGAGATTAGGAGCGTTCATCGAAATATTATCTCTTTGCACATATAGAATAAAGGGTGAACGGGCTACTCACCCTTATGATGAAACTTTTTTTAATCGGTTAGACTGAGAGTTAAAGTGACTACTCAACAGATTGACATTGCTTCAAATCTGCTGGGATTATATAACTACACGTACAACTAGATAGCTCCGTTTTGTTTAGTAGGTTTATGTCCACCAAGCTTAACTAGATAGCCTCTCGATACGCCAAAGTCATTCACAATCTCTCTAACTGTATAGATCTTAACATAAAACCGAAAGCTCGCGACGTTCAAAAGGAAGATATAAGTTTTAAAGTGCATTGAATTCGTCCATCAAATGATGCATTCGAATATTAGGGTATAAATTGATAGATCTTTCTTATTAAATAGGCATAAAAATTACTGCGTTTACCGCTAATATCGCCAATTAAATGATTACTTACCCTTATTCAACTTATCTGATTTAGAGCAAAGTAGCTAACGTGTTTCTGTACAATAATGAGCTAGCCCCTACTCCTTTGGAACAAAGACAAAAAAGGTAGTCTTACATATGGTCCAGCGACAGTCGGTGTTGCTAGAAGTAACTATATTGTAGTTCTCGACTATATGAAGTTTAACACTAAGGCTTTACCTGTTGTCATTACGACGGATCAAGAAAACGTCAAATCCGCAGCATTAACTCAAGAGCGGGATAAAGCGGATGTAATTATCTCTACTTACATTGGTATCGGCTTAAGATTGACTGCGAGCATACAAGTTAAAAAGGGCAACGTAGATTTAGGAAGTTTATTTGCTTTAGGTGCTACTGCTGAATCCAATCAAATTTCTGGTTCACTAGTCATACAAACGTTAGGTATTAGTGGAGAAAGCATATCTTCAATTATGCTGATGCCAAGTGAAATCAGTAGAACCACAATTCCAAACGCCAATTTAGCGTCAGGAGCAATGAAAGAAAAAAGTACGAAGAGGACATATATATCCAGCCAAGGGTTCTAGGGATTTATAACAATCTTGGTGGGGGCTCAGACACTATTAATGGGTTTATTTCTACCATGTTGCAAACACAACAAGAACTTGAAGTCACTCAAAAATGAGTAAGTGGCTAAAAAAGGCCTCGCAATGCGAGGCCTTTGTTTTTCTATCTATCAGAGGAGATTAGTCGCGAAGTGCTGCGCCGAATTTCTCTGAGATTGAAGCTACGATAGCATCTACTGAACCAGCGATGTCTGCATCTTCTAGTGTGCGCTCTACAGACTGTAGGCTAAGTGCGATTGCTAGGCTCTTCTTACCTTCTTCAACGCCTTGACCAACGTATACGTCGAACAGTTTAGCGCCTGTTAGGAATTCGCCACCAGCTGCGATACACGCTTCTACGATGTCGCCAGAAGCGACTGCTTCGTCAACGACAACTGCGATATCACGACGGTTTGCAGGGAACTTAGATACTGCTACTGCTTCTGGAAGCACGCGAGTATTGATAGCTGCCCATTCGATTTCGAATACGATAGTACGGCCGTTAAGACCAAACTTACGCTCTAGTTCTGGGTGAACAGTACCAATGATACCCACTTCTTTGCCGTCTACTACGATAGCCGCAGTTTGACCTGGGTGAAGTGCTGGGTGCTTAGCGGCTTTGAAGCTGTATGCGATTTCGTTTGCAGAAAGCTCAAGAACTGCTTCTAGGTCACCTTTAAGATCGAAGAAATCTACAGTGTTAGTTGCAATGTCCCAGTGCTCTTCGCCACGAGTACCAGAGATAACGCCCGCAAGCATCATTTCTTGGCGCATGCCGTTTTCAGCAGTTGCTTCAGGGATGAAACGTAGGCCTGATTCGAATAGACGAACGCGAGACTGTTGACGCTTCTGGTTGTGAACAACTGTGTTTAGTAGACCTTGGATTAGGCCAAGACGCATTGCTGACATGTCCGCAGAGATCGGGAATGGCAGGATTAGCGGCTCAACACCAGGTACAACAAGTTTTTGCTGCTCTGGTTCTACGAAGCTGTATGTGATTGCTTCGTGGTAGCCACGGTCTACAAGAAGGTCACGAACGCGCTTAAGCGGTTGGTCAGCTTCTTTGTGGTCATTCATTTTAAGTGCCGCTTTAGGCGCTTGGTTTGGAATGTTATCGTAACCGTAGATACGACCTACTTCTTCAATTAGGTCTTGCTCGATTGCGATATCGAAACGCCAAGATGGAGACGTTGCCGTCCAACCTGCGTCCGTAGTCTCAACTTCACAACCTAGGCGAGTAAGAATTTCCACTACGTCTGTAGATGGGATTTCGTGACCTAGTAGGCTGTCTAGCTTAGCGCGACGTAGAGCAACTACGTTTGCTTTAGGAAGATCAGCTTCAGATTCGCTGCCGTTTACTGGCGCAACTTCACCACCGCAGATTTCAACTAGAAGCTGTGTTGCACGCTCCATTGCTGCTGCTTGTAGTGTTGAATCAACACCACGTTCGAAACGTAGAGAAGAATCAGTGTGAAGGCCGTAAGCACGTGCGCGACCACGGATGTGATCCGGTGCGAAGAATGCTGCTTCTAGAAGAACATCTGTCGTTTCAGTTGTTACACCAGACTCTTCACCACCAAAGATACCAGCGATTGCTAGTGCTTTGTTGTGGTCAGCGATAACAAGCGTGTTGCTGTTTAGTTCAGCTTCGTTGCCATCTAGAAGTGTTAGCTTTTCGCCCTGCTCTGCTAGACGAACCACGATGCCGCCTTCGATCTTAGCTAGATCAAATGCGTGCATTGGTTGGCCTTGCTCTAGCATCACGTAGTTTGTGATGTCTACAACTGGGTCGATTGAACGGATACCACAACGACGCAGTTTTTCTTGCATCCAGATTGGAGATTCCGCTTTCACGTTTACGTTCTTAACCACACGGCCAAGGTAACGTGGACAAGCATCCGTTGCTTTAATTTCAACAGATACTGTGTCTTCAATGCTTGTTGCAACAGCTTCAACTGTTGGCTCAGTAACGTCTGCGCGGTTTAGTACGCCAACTTCACGAGCAAGGCCACGGATGCTGAAGCAGTCTGCGCGGTTTGCTGTTAGGTCTACGTCGATAGTTACGTCGTTAAGCTCTAGAAGCTCACGAACGTCCATACCTAGCTTTGTGCCTTCTGGCAGCTCAAGGATGCCGTCAGACTCTACGTCGATACCTAGCTCAGAGAAAGAACAAAGCATGCCGTGCGATGGAACGCCACGTAGTTTTGCTTTCTTGATTTTGAAGTCACCAGGAAGTACTGCGCCAACTGTTGCTACTGCTACAGTTAGGCCAAGACGACAGTTAGATGCACCACATACGATGTCTAAAAGTTCTTCTTCGCCGATATCAATTTTTGTAACTTGTAGTTTGTCTGCGTCTGGGTGCTGACCGCACTCAACCACTTTACCTACTTTAACGCCGGTGAATTCACCAGCAACAGGTTCTACATCGTCAACTTCCAAACCAGCCATAGTGATTTGGTGAGCTAGCTCTTCGCTGTTAATTGCAGGTTTAACCCACTCGCGTAGCCAAGATTCACTGAATTTCATAGTTTTGACTGCCCCGGATTACTTGAATTGTTTAAGGAAACGAAGGTCGTTCTCGAAGAACGCACGAAGGTCATTTACGCCGTAACGAAGCATCGTTAGACGCTCTACACCCATACCGAATGCAAAACCAGAGTATTTCTCAGGGTCGATGCCAACAGAGCGAAGTACGTTAGGGTGAACCATGCCACAGCCTAGAACTTCTAGCCATTTGCCATCTTTACGTTTCACGTCAACTTCAGCTGAAGGCTCTGTGAACGGGAAGAATGAAGGACGGAAACGCACTTCCACTTCTTCTTCAAAGAAGTTACAAAGGAAATCGTTAAGAATGCCTTTAAGTTGTGCGAAGTTTACGTTCTCATCAACTAACATACCTTCCACTTGGTGGAACATTGGCGTGTGAGTTTGATCGTAGTCGTTACGGTAAACACGACCCGGAGCAATGAAGCGGAATGGCGGTTTGCCGTTTTCCATCGTACGGATTTGAACACCAGAAGTGTGCGTACGTAGCATTAGATCAGGGTTGAAGAAGAAAGTATCGTGATCAGTACGAGCTGGGTGATCGTCTGCGATGTTTAGTGCATCAAAGTTGTGGAATGCATCTTCGATCTCAGGGCCAGACTCAGTGCTAAAGCCAAGCTCACCAAAGAACTGTTCGATACGCTCAACTGTGCGAGTAACTGGGTGAAGACCACCGTTCTCAATGCGACGACCTGGTAGGCTCACATCGATAGTTTCTTCAGCTAGTTTCGCTTCAAGCTCTGCACGTTGTAGTGCGTCTTTGCGAGCTGCGATCGCTTGTTGAACAGCACCTTTCGCTTTGTTGATCTCTTGACCAGCAGTGCGACGCTCTTCAGGTGGAAGTTTACCTAGGCTTTGTAGTTGAAGAGTTAGTTCACCCTTCTTACCTAAATACTGAACTCGCACTTCATCAAGTGCGACTAACGAATCTGCTGTATCAATAGCAGTCGTTGCATTAGCAATGATCTCTTCTAGATGTTGCATCATTTCCTCATCTACCAGTTGGTAGTGTCCGTATCGGATGATTAGTTTTTTTAGATAGCTACACATAGTAATCAAACACGCATCCAATGCCAAATTGAATCGCTAAAAGAACAAGTTATTGACTAAAAACACGGCAAATTTAACAGGATATTAATGAGGAGTAGGAAGAAGTGGAACAATTACAGGTTCCACTTCTTAATTTGGAAATGACCTGAAGGCTAGATCTGAATAGAACAAACGCTGTTCTTACCCGCATCTTTCGCTAGATAAACGGACTGGTCAGCCGCTTTAATCAATTCGTTCATGGTTTCGAATTCTTGGGTCATTTCAGCCACACCGACACTGATACTACCAATCCAAGCTTGGTTGCCGGTTTCGACCTCTAGTTCAGACACTTTCTGTCGCGTCGTTTCTGCGATGTGCATGCCCCCATTAAGATCGGTATCCGGGCAAATCACCAAGAACTCATCGCCTCCTAATCGACACACAATATCATCGTTGCGAAACCTGTTTTTCAGCTCGTTCGCAAGGGTTTTTAACACCAAGTCACCAGCATCATGCCCACAAGTGTCATTAATGCGCTTGAAGTGGTCGGCATCAATCATAATGCACACCAAAGGCATGCCAAATTCTTTCGATTCTTGCCAATGCAAAGCTAACTGTTTAAAAGCGCAACGGCGGTTAGGTAATTTAGTGAGTGAATCGGTTAACGAGAGTTCTTCGAGCTTCTTGTTCGCTCGTTTCAATTCTGCGGTGCGTTCCTCGACTTTGTCTTCGAGTACCTGATTGAAGCGTAACAACTGTTTGTTTCGTTCAGAGACTTGTTCGAATAAGCCTTTAAGCGCCGCCAGTAAAGGGATGGTTGAAGAGTCTTGCTGCTTTTCTTCTGCTTCAAAGGCTTGTTGAGGTGTTGCGCCCTCTTCTATTGCGGCCACTTGTCGCGCCATGTTTTGGTCGATGCCAAGTATGTGATAAGCAAGCCAATGGATGAGGAAGTCCAGTAGCTGACGTGCTGACGCCTGATCTTCTTCCAAGATGAAGGCTTGCATGCTGTAGATGTCTTGCATAAACACACGATGCACTTTGATGTGTTCGTCAATGTGTAAATCATAAACGCCACGCTCTCTCATCAAAGATTCTTCTTCTTTAAAGTGAAATTCGGCATAGCGTGTGAGGTCGAGTAAAGCAGCGCTCATGTCGTCGATAGAGATCGTATTCTCCGACAACAGGTTTCCGTAATGGTTGATAAAACCGACAAGGTATTGATGCTGTTCATCGACAACACCAATGCCTGTCTCAAAGTTTGTATCCCAATTAAATGAATTCATAAATCCCTTAGGGTCGATACCGCCAGCACAATTTACATGCATATCCGGAGGCTATAGATATTCGAAAAATATAACCATTCTACCTGTGGGTCTATTCGATTGTTTGATCCGTTTTATAAAAAGGCGACTTTGAACATTCTAAATATAAGTCATCTTAAATTTGAGACGCCCCTAACGAGGACGCCTCACGAAACCAACATTAACTTTTCGGAAATACTAAGCTGTTGGAAATACTAAGCTTTTGGAAATGCTAACTTTTTGGAAAGGCTAAAAATAATACTCCAACGCGACTTCGACAAAATCATCCTTGCGAGCAAAGAACAACAAGTCTTCTGGGGTTTCGTTCTCAAACAACCAAGCGTTGAGTCGCCACTTGAGGTTGTTATTGATACGACTCGATGCTTCGAGTTTTGCACTGTAGACATCGCTGTTGTCCAAGTCTTGAGTAATGCCTGTAAGTACCTCGGTACCATCTTCATCATTCAAGGCGAAACGCGCCCCAAGGAACACATCGTTTTGGCCGATGCTTTGGGCGTTATTGCCTCGGCTGTCATACAAGTATTCAGCAATGAAGCCAATGTCCCAGTATGATTCAAGCGCCCCAACCCATGTGTATTCAAAGCCTGTCGCTACGCCTGTGTGGTTGTCGTAACTGTCGCGATAAATGCTTTCCAGCTTCCATAACCAATCACCAATAATGCCTTGCACATCCAGCCCGAAGTGCTGCATTTGTGCGTAATATGGCTTGAGCTGATTGCCTTCCACACGGTAATAAGGGTCGCGGTTTGTGCCGCCTAAATAGCTTAAACCGACATCCCAATCGCCGTACATTTGGCTATAACGCAGTGCTACGTCTACATGCTTTTCTTCTCTCGAAGATTCGTAAAGCGCATCATCCGAAACGGGTACCGTTGGCCTTAATCGTCCATCTTCCCCTGCAAAGGTACGTTCACGAAAATACGGCAGTAACATGGCGTCTATGGTTCCCCAGTCTTTTATCGAGGTGAAGTGCACCATAGGCTGACCCAACTTGGATTCACCATCGACCGATTCAATGGCATCGGTTTGATTTACCACATCGACCAAATGCGCCGATTCAGTTACGCCCCAAAACACCTTGCCGACACCGGCTCTCAGTTCGTAGTCATCCCAATAGGTTAGGTATAAGGCTTCTCGAATGTCTCCATGAGTTCGCTCAACGTCTTCGCTATCTAGGCGATAAAACGGCGTGAAGGTAAAGCTGCCATTGCCCTCTTCTTGTTCCCAGTAAAACTCTGGCTGCAACACCAGTGAGCTTTGCCCTTTGTCTTGCCCTTGCAAGCCGTCATTAAAGAACTGCCTGTGTTCAAGGTTAACCTGCCCTGCGAGCTCCGGACTAAAGCCGGCTGCTACACATGGCAACGACACCTGCATAAGCCCGACTGTCGCTGCCAAGGTTAAGGATAACTGGGTTCCTGTTGCCACAATCCTTTTCATATTCTTGCCTTACTTAGCACGTTTCAGTGTGTTTTTTTGGAAGTCCTTGTCTTTAAGACCGGTATGGAACACTAAATCTGTCGTGGTTAATACGGTGCTTTTGCCTGTTTGATGGTTTTGCATCGCCATGGTGTGCGCGCGCCAGTATTGGTTCAGGTATTGTTTGTAGTCTTGGAACGACAATGTTTTCAAAAGTGCGCCTTTACGGTCGTAAAACTCAACCTGAATTGGGCGGTAATATTGTTGGTCTAGCCATACTTTCTGCATGGTGTAGCCTGAGTTTTTATCGGTCGGTACTTGCTCTAAAACAAAGGTGTCTACGCCTTCCAGCTTCGCGTCTTCAATGTAGTTGAAGGTGTACTTTTCTAGCTCGAACGAGCTTAAATCTTCGTAAGCAAATTCACTGCCCATAAACGGACCCGATTTGTTACGTGAAGAGATGCGCTTTACACGCTTCAATGCAGGCAGATACAACCACTGGTCATCCGATTTAGTGATGTGTGAATGATTTAAGAAAGCTGTGCCTTTTACATCACGTGGCTCATCAAAAATGGTTAAGCCTTTGTCGCCATCGTCATCGACTTCTAATGATTTCAATCGCATTAGTCGTGTGCTGCTTTCACCCTGTTTGTTGCGAAGTAGCATTTCCATGGTCGCGACAGAATCGCCCCACCCGACATCAACGGCTTTACGTTGCTCGGCAATTTCTAAGCCTTTCGCTGGGTCTGCTAACGCTGGGAAAGCTAATACCGCACCCACGGTTAATGAACTGAAAGCAAATAATGTCGTAACGAGAGTTTGTTTAACGCTTTTCATAAATTTCTCCTTGAGTCAGCCCACCGCAGCAGGCTGACGATTCCTTATTTGGTCGAAGTAGACAGTTCGCCAGCTTGGTTAGACGGGGTGGATTGAGCTTTAGCGGATGACTTTGGTTCGTAGTGAGTCTGTTTGTCGAAGATCATCAGTAAGCTTGGTAGCAAGATGAAGTCGACCACCAGCGCAATGAAAATCACAATCGCGCTGAGTAAGCCCATGTCGGAGTTAAGTCTGAAGCTCGACATCGCCAGTACAGAGAAGCCCGCCACAAGCACGACTGTGGTGATCCACAATGCGCGGCCAACAGTGTGGAAGGCATATCGAACCGCTTCTTCCGCTGATTTACCTTCTAATCGTGCGCGCTGGTATTTGCTTAAGAAGTGCACCGCATCATCGACGACGATACCCAGAGTGAGCGTGACCACGACGGATAAACCAAGGTTGATTTCACCAGAGATAAGCGCCCATAAACCAAAGCCAATAATCGCAGGCGCAATGTTTGGCACTAGGCTGATCATGCCTAAGCGAACCGAGCGCAATGCAAAGATCATCAAGCCAGAGATAAGCACTAAGGTGATAGGTAGAGTCGATAACATGCTCGCCATGTTGGTTTCGCCAATGTGAGCAAACATCAGAGATGGGCTCGACGCAACCACTTCATACTGAGGTGCATTGGCTGCAAACCATGAGTAGATTCGCTCTTCGAGTTCAACCAATTCCACGCTGCCGAGGTTATCGACGGTAAGTACCATTTTGATCGATGACTTATCGACGTTGATCTGGTTGTTCAAGTCCAAGCCATACGGCAAAGACATCTCGTAAAGCAGCAGATATTGCGCGGCAAGTTCACGGTTAAGCGGCAATTGGTAGTAACTGTCGTCATCGCCGTGCATGTTCTTATTCAAACGCATGTAAACATCGGAAAGCGTTGCCACGTGGTCGGTTTCTGGTTGAACGCGTAGCCACTCAGTAAAGTCACCAATCGCCTGTAAAAACACAGGATCAGCAATCGCTTGAGACTCGTTGGTTTTCACTGCGATGCTAATTGTCGTCATACCGCTTACGGTCTCTTCCATGAAATCGGCCGCTTGTCTGAATTCGCTTGAGGTATCGAAATACTTCACCGATTCATCATTTACTTTGTTGAGTGGAATTAACGCGGCAGCGCCAACAATCACCAGAGTTGAAACCGGCAGCAGTGCTTTACGATTGGTTACGACAAAATCACCCAGCTTATCCATAAAAGTGACTTGGTCTTCCGCTTTAGGATTGGCATGTAGGCGTTTGACTGGCAGCAGTTTTAGCAGCGCAGGCAGCATAGTCACAGACAAGAAGCACGCGATGAGTACACCCAGTGCTGATAAGTTACCGAAATCACGCAACACTGGAGAATCCGACATATTCATCATCAAGAAACCAATCGCAGTGGTCACTGAGGTAATCAAAATCGGCATTGCATTAAGCTTAATACTGTATTGAATGGCTTGTGCTTTCTCCATGCCGCGCTGCATCGCTTGTCTCATGGTCACAATCACATGAACACAATCGGCCACCGCCAAAGTTAAAACCAAGGTAGGCACATTCACGGTTGCTGTACTTAGGAACATTCCAGCCCAACCGGATAGACCCATAGTGGCGACAATTGAGGAGATGATCACTATAAGCGTAGCTACCACACTAAAGAACGAGCGCAGCATAAAGGTGAGGAACACCAACACCACCAACAGCATTAATGGCACCAGTGTTGAACTGTCTTCTTGAGCCGAAGCCATAAACGCGTTGTTCATGGCAATGATGCCCGCTTTATGGAATGCGACATTTGGGTACTGAGCTTGATACTTGCCTACCATGGCATTGATGGCTGCAATCACTTCTTGCACTTCCGCGGTTTTATCCACTTCTGGCAATTGCACGGTCACGTTCACGATCGTCACATCACCAGAGGCCGAAACTAAGGCATTCTTGAGCAACGGTTCGTTAAGGGCGATCTGTTTTACTTTGGCGATGCGCGCTGGCGTGTGCTCGTACTCTTCATACAGCAAGTCTTCTACCAAAAGGTCATCTTCAATGGCTTCGGTGTGCTGATAATTGGCAAGGGAATCCACACGGCTTGAATACGGGATCTGCCACGCATCGACCGTGAGGTTTTGAACTAAGGTGAGAGTTTCAGGCGTGAAGACATTGCCATCTTCAGGGGCGACAACAATCGCAAGGTTGTCGGTTTTTGCAAAGGTGGTTTGAATCTCATCGAACGCCATCAACTGCTTGTTGGTGCCTTCGAAGAAGATGTTGTAGTCCCCTCTAAAGTAGAGGTTCTTGGCCCCTAATGCAGAGAGAATGATGATTGAAAACACCACCAGCAGGACGATAAACGAACGCTTGGTAGGTATTGAGTGCCAACTGTTATTTAGATCTGCGCTTGCGCTATCGGCATTACGGTTATCTCGATTTTGCTGATCGAACGTGGGCTTCTGGCTGTCATGTTTCATCACAGTCTCCATTTGTGACGATTCGTCATATTTGTGTCATAAAAAGCCAGCCGAAGCTGACAAAAGACACAATTCTTAGTCAAACACTCAAGAAAACAGCAACCATAGTCGGTTATTCTCAAGTTTGTGACGAATCGTCAAAAATGGTTATTAATAAACCCACATGTGTGGGCTTAATGGAAGCTATCGACCTACAGATTCTAAGTAAGCGATCTCTTCACTGAACAGTTCTTGTTCTACACGACGCCAAGTTTTGCGGTAATCCCAATCGGTCGAAAGGGGTTGCCAGTTCAGGCCGTCTAGTAGCATGTTCGCGTTGTATAATACTGAATACGGGTCTTGTAACCGCTTAATACAATGACTGTTTGATGCGTTCTGTGACAAGGCATTTGAACCAAATGCGATTGACCAGTTAGCAAACACGATGGCATCTGAGCCCATACCAGAAGGGAACTTTAGGTCGCCAGCATCAACTGCTCGGTTAACCATTAAATCGGCTTGTTCAATCACCAATTCTTCCAGTTCATTCATCTCGGCTACGCGTGCACTAGACGCTTTCTCTAGTACCCACGGGCTTTTTGCCATGATTGCACACGTTGATAACACCGGCTCCATGCGAACATAGATTCGGTAAGCAACGTGTAATGCAACCACCATTTCGCGCGTGTTGCCTTCAAACTCTCCCGAACGAGCAAACATTAATGCTTCGGCCTTTAAAGAGTGAATGCACAAGGCTAAAACCACGTCTTCTTTGCTGCAAAAGTGATTGTAGATTGTACCTTTTGAATAAGAGCTCGCGGCCGTTAGCTTATCCATCGTGAGGTTTCCGAACCCTTGTTCTCGAACCAGATCTTTTGCTAACAACATCAACTCTACTTCTCGGTCTGCGATAGACTGCTGCTTTTTAGACAACACGCCTTTGCAACCAAAGATACCTTGTTTATCACCTTTACAACCAAAGCCAAACATAATTTCTCAGTCCGTATTTTAGCTTAGCTATCATCTAAGCTTCGCCAGTATTTAAAACACTCCTATCCAATATATTAACACGAATAGTAAATTCATGTAGTTAACCATTTTGTGACGCTTCGTCATTTCTGACTTATCGTCATAATAGCTCATTTATTGATCATATCAAGGTGTTTTATAAATTTAATGCGTTTTGTGAATAATTGGGTGAATGGGTGTGAGAGTTATCAATAGTCATAACAGTGATGGCTGCTCAATAAAAATGGGAAAGTAGGAGTACTTAAAGAGTGATGACTGTGTGAACATGCTACGAAAAAATTGGCGAGTCATGCTGCCTTTCTGGGTCAGACCTCTCCTTATGGTTAATATTTGTCTCACTAATGTCGTTTTCTGTTAAGTTGCTATAAATTCAGTAAGCGGTGACTTACAATAGAGTCAACGACCTACCTTTTTTGAGAACACGATATTGAGCGCCAAATATTCTTATTTAGCTTGGCAAGTGAATACTTCTAGCCCAGCAGAAAAGCTTGTTTTATTGATGCTTGCAGACGGTGCTGACGAATTCGGCTACACCAATGTGTGCCTACAATCAGCAGGTCAACTTTGTGCTCTCTCTACGTTTGGTTTAGCCGACTGTCTTAAGTGTTTAGTCGACCAGGGTTTTCTCGATAAGGTGAAAGTAGATTATCGAGATCAGAAAGAGATCCACGTTTTCAAAATGCTCATTGAGCAACAGCAAGCTGCGGTTCAGGTTGAAGCTCAACCGACCAATAGTATTCCGGTCTACTCTACTGCACCTGCACCTGCACCTAAGTTTCAGCCAGCTCCGGCACCGATGCAAAGCATGCAGCAAGCCCCTCGCCCGCAAAGCCGAGGCTCAATGACCAGCAACACCGTTTCAACTCATGATTTGGATGAAGAGATCATTCCAACTTGGGCGGAACGTGCGTTTAAATTCTCCGGCCTTGCTGGTGACCATAGCTTAATATGGAAAAAATTTGTCCTCTGGTATAAAGCCAAAGCCAATGAACTCATGCCAATCTCTCGCATCGAATCTAAGTTGCAGTACTGGTTAGTTAACGAGAAGCAAAATGAAAGACAACAACAGCAGAAGACCTCTCAATATTCAGGAAATGCAGGACAAGCTCAAGGAAATGGGTATCGACAAAAGCTTAGCCCATCTGAACGCTTCAGGCAGCAGCTCATTCAAAAAGGCAAAAAGCCAACCTTCTGAGCCAGCTTCACCTGTTGTTCCGGAAGTGCTGCCTAAAGATCCCGTAGTACCTGACGTTATTGAAACACAGAACACTGAAGTAGCGACACCAAACGCTGCTAGCAGTGGTGCGTCTCAGCAAGTGCCTGTTGTTGATCAAGATCCAGCAGAACTTGAGCTAACAGACTGGTGTATTCACGTGTTCGGCTCTTTCTTGAGCGTGTACGAAACACAGTGGGAATACCAATACGGTAGTGAGCCAAGTGGTAAGTTCATTGAGTTTGCTAACTCTGTTGATTCTGACGGCCTGAACCGCGTGCTAATGCACTGTCATGAACGTATTCAGCTTGGCAACAGCTGGCCGCCGCAAATGGGTGAGCTTTGGATCCTAAAGGATTCTTTGACGGAAGAAGAACTGCTAGATAGCCGCATTCGAGTGTTATCTCGCACTGCCGTGAACAAAATTGAAAAATGGCTGATTCAAAACAAGCTGTACGATTTGAAGCGCACTGCGGAAAACAAGCTTGATGGTTTATTTAAGAAGTACTACTTGGAAGCAAAACGTTTAGACGAGAAAGGCATGTTAGAAACGGAATTGCCGCAATTCCTTCTTGCCGCTAACTCAGTGAAGAACTTGAACGATTTGAAACGCGAAGAGTACGAAAGCCAACATGGCAAAGCACTGAACCCGCGCATCCAACAGATTCTGAACAGTAAAAAGTAACCGCTTAACGCAATCTGCTTTAAGAAAACAGAGAAACGACAACACGGTTAAAGATACAAAAATGCCAGCTATTAAGCTGGCATTTTTTATGAATTCTTACGAACTCTTTAGCGACTAACCGACCGTTATTTACGATCGCCTTACTGATTGATTACAGTAGGTGGATAGTTGCGTTTAGAGAGAAAACGCCAGAGTCGTCATCTTTCATTTTAAAGTTTTGGTAGCTAGCGCCTACAGATAGTGGACCAAAGATGAAGTATTCTGCGCCAACTGCAAACATTACGTCTACATCGTCTTGCTTGAAGTTATCGCCTTTCACTTCGTAAGAGTGAAGACCACCCTTCGCGTATACGTGTAGAGGACCGAAGTCGATGCTTGGTTTGATCGCTAGATAAGCAGTGCTTACGTCAACACCTTGCTTAGCACGGTTACCGTAGCTAACGTTGTCGAAAGAACCTAGATCCCAGTAACCCGCTTCAACACCGATAAGTGGAAGGATACCTGTACCCACGTGGATGCCCACTGCATTTTCATCTTCGCCTGCGAATGAGTTTTGACCACCCATTACGCCGCCGTACAACCAAGAATCAGCCATAGCTGTTGAAGATGCACCTAGCAGTGCTAGTGCCAATAACGTTTTTTTCATATTCGACCTTTTCGTCCTAGTGGCAGGCCTTGAGTGGTAATAAATTGCCACCAAGTCGCCTTGTATGTAATAACTATTCAATTACTCATGCAACAAGCAAGATTTATACCTAAACCTTGCCATTGCGTCTAACTATATTCCTTTAGCAAGCATCAATCGCGTTTTTAACACGCTTATCTGACACCGGATAAGGCGTACCGAGCTGCTGTGCGAAGAAGCTTACACGAAGCTCTTCTATCATCCAACGCACCTCTTTTACGTTTTCTGGAGCCGCGATCCCTTTTGGAATCTTATTCAGCAGTTCTTTGTAATCATTCATTACTGACTCAACTTTGATCATGTGTAAGCGATCTTTGTTCGGGTCAATAGGCAGCTTCTCCATGCGACGTTCTATCGCCTTCATATAGCGTAGAATATCTGGCAAGCGTTTCCATCCACATTCTGTGGCAAAACCCTTAAAAATCAAACCTTCTACTTGAGCTTTTATGTCAGAAAGTGCGAATGCCATAGAAAGATCAACGCGCCCTTTCAGCTTCTTACTGATGCTGAATGCCGTGGTCAAGATGGTTTCAACCTGTTGAGCAATCTCAACCACGGTATCACCCAGCTCTGCACGCACGTGTTCTTTCAGTGCTTCAAACTGCTCTGGTTCCCAAACCAAACCACCCTTCTCTTCAATCAGCTTATCAATACCACAAGCGATACAGTCATCGATAAGATCGAGAACCTGTCCGTATGGGTTGAAGTACAAGCCAAGTTTCGATTTGTTCGGCAAGTTAGAGTGCAAGTATTTGATCGGCGATGGTACGTTCAACAAGATCAAACGACGCTGACCCGATTTCATTGCCGAGATCTGCTCTTGCTCAGTTTCGAACAGTTTGATCTCTACGCTGTCTTTGGTATCCACCAGCGCTGGGAAGGCTTTTACATCGTAGCCACCGCGCTTCTGTTGGTAGACTTTTGGTAACTCACCAAAGCTCCACGTATGCAGGTTCTGCTGTTCGATATCATCGTCTGCAACTTTAGAAAGTGTTTCTTGAACCTTGTCTTTCAGGCTCTCTTTCAGTTCATGCAGGTCTTTCTGTTCTTTCAGCTTACGCTTGCGATGATCCACGGCACGGAATGTTACCTTTAAGTGCTCTGGAATCTGGTCTAACTTCCAGTCATCACGTACTACTTCCACACCTGTCATGCGGCGCAGCTCTTTCTCAAGAGAATCCAACAGCGGCGCTTCTAACGGTGTAACACGAGCCAAGAACGCATCTGCGTAGTTTGGCGCAGGCACAAAGTTACGGCGTAGCGTTTTAGGTAATGACTTGATTAAGCTAATCACCAATTCCTGACGTAAGCCTGGGATCTGCCAATCAAAACCGTTCTGGTCGATTTGGTTCAAGATAGGCAGCGGAATGTGTACCGTTACACCATCGTTGTCGTCACCCGGCTCAAATTGGTAGCTTAGCTTCAGCTTAATGCCATTTTGGTGCCAGAAGTTCGGGTAATCCAAATCAGTAACGTGGCTTGCATCGCCTCTGAACAGCATCGACTTTTCAAAGTTAAGCAGCTCTGGCGTTTTCTGGCTGGTCTTCTTCCACCATGTATCGAAATGACGGCCTGAAACCGCTTCTTCACCCACACGCTGGTCATAAAAATCGAACAGCTCATCATCATCGATCAAGATGTCACGACGACGAGATTTGTGTTCAAGCTCTTCCACTTCTTGCAATAGCTTGCGGTTTTGCTTGAAGAAAGTGTGCTTGGTTTCCCACTCACCCTCTACCAATGCGCTGCGCACGAACAACTCACGGCTGACAGTTGCATCAATCGCTCCGTAGTTCACAAGACGTTTAGGGACAATTGGGATCCCGTAAAGCATCACTTTTTCGTGTGCCATTACCGCCGCTTGCTTCTTCGACCAATGTGGTTCGCTGTAGCTGCGTTTAATCAGGTGTTTCGCTAGCGGTTCAATCCATTCCGGTTGAATCTTGGCGATAACGCGGCCCCAAAGCTTTGAGGTTTCCACCAGCTCAGCAGACATGATCCACTTAGGCTGTTTCTTAAATAGGCCAGACGCAGGGAAGATATGGAAGCGCGCATTACGTGCACCTTGATACTCATTCTTCTCTTGGTCTTTCATACCGATGTGTGAAAGCAGACCTGATAGCAGAGACATGTGAATGCCATCGTAGCTACCCGGTTCAGTGTTCAGTTTGGTATCCAATTCACGCATTGCTTGGTGAATTTGGAAGTACACATCTTGCCATTCACGAATGCGTAAATAGTTCAGGTAATCCTGCTTACACTGTTTGCGGAACTGGTTACTCGACAACGCTTTTTGCTGCTGCTTAATGTAATCCCATAGGTTCACAAACGTGATGAAATCAGATTCTTTATCGAAGAAGCGCTTGTGCTTGTCGTCAGACGATTGCTGCTTGTCTGATGGACGCTCTCGCGGATCTTGAATCGACAGTGCAGACGCAATAACCATCACTTCATGCAAACAGCGATTGCGTGGCGCTTCAATCACCATACGTGCTAAACGTGGATCGATAGGCAACTTCGCTAGCTTACGACCAATCGCCGTGAGCTTCTTCTTATCGTCACCTTGATTCTTGTTTTTGTTCGCTGACGGTTCAACGGTCGCGATCGCACCAAGCTCTTCAAGCAGCCTTACACCATCTTGAATGTTGCGCTTATCGGGCGCTTCAACAAATGGGAACGCTTGAATGTCACCTAGGCCTAGCGCTGTCATCTGAAGGATTACAGACGCTAGGTTAGTACGAAGAATCTCTGGGTCAGTAAACTCTGGGCGTGACTCGAAATCTTCCTCAGAGTACAAACGAATACAGATACCTTCCGCAACACGACCACAACGACCTTTACGCTGGTTTGCGCTCGCTTGAGACACGGGCTCAATCGGTAGGCGTTGTACTTTGGTGCGGTAACTGTAACGGCTAATACGCGCCGTACCCGGGTCGATGACATACTTAATGCCCGGAACGGTTAACGAGGTTTCTGCCACGTTGGTCGCCAGAACGATGCGCCGACCAGTATGAGACTGGAAGATACGGTTCTGTTCACCCGCCGATAGACGAGCGTAAAGCGGAACGATCTCAGTATCACGTAGGTTACGTTTGCTTAGTGCATCCGCGGTATCACGAATCTCTCGCTCACCGTTCATGAAGATCAAGATATCGCCAAGACCTTCATCACACAACTCATCAACCGCTTCGAAAATGCCTTCGATTTGGTCACGGTCTGAATCACTTTCATCACCACCTAATGGACGGTAACGTGTGTCTACTGGGTAAGTACGGCCAGACACTTCAATGATTGGCGCATTGTTAAAGTGCTTAGAGAAACGCTCTGGATCGATGGTTGCCGACGTGATGATCACTTTCAGATCAGGACGCTTTGGCAGCAACTCTTTCAGGTAACCCATAATGAAATCGATGTTCAGGCTACGTTCGTGCGCTTCATCGATGATTATGGTGTCATACTGGTTTAAGAAACGGTCGTGTTGAATCTCCGCCAGTAGAATACCGTCGGTCATCAATTTGATTTGAGTGTTGTCAGAAATCTGGTCGTTGAATCGAACCTTATAACCAACAAACTCACCCAGCTGCGTTTCCATTTCTTCAGCAATACGGTTCGCAACCGAACGCGCAGCAAGACGACGAGGCTGAGTGTGACCAATTAGGCCAAAGCGGCCACGACCAAGCTCAGAACAGATTTTTGGTAGCTGAGTGGTTTTACCCGAGCCCGTTTCACCCGCCACGATAACCACTTGGTTTTCAGCAATGGCTTTCGCGATGTCGTCGCGTTTTTGGCTAACAGGGAGAATCTCTGGGTATTCAATCGTTGGTTTTTGCGCAGCACGCTGGGTTGCCGTCATCATCGACTTGGCAATGTCTAATGCGATTTCATCGAAAACAGCATGCTTAGATTGTTCGTTCTTAATGCGGCTTGCACCAGAGATACGCTTACTTAAACGGAAGCGGTCGCGCATCATGCACTCATTTAGGGCCTTACGAAGAGAGGCTGGGCTGTTTTGAGATGCGCTAGTCTTGGGAGCTTGCTGCTTTGATTTTGGGTTTTGCTTAGCTTGATTAGCAGAGGAGTCAGATGTCGCGTTTGAATTTGCGTCATGGTTCTGCTTGTTCGCAGTATGCTTATTTTGGTCTGCTTTTTCCGGAGACGAAGTCACAGCGTGTCCTATTCTTTTCTCTTATATAAACTCGCGCGATTGTACCACAAGTATTCAATAAAAAAGCCTGAGAGCTATGTGAAAACTGCGCTAACGTTTAAAAACTCAGCGATTCCACAGTAGCTATCAGGCTTCTTATCTCAGGTTCAATCAGCGCCTAAATCAATCGTTAAAACTCATATTGGAAATAAACGGTGTTGTAGTTACTGCCGCCTTTAATACGACCAAACTGAGAGGCGTTTTCAAAGATTGCCGAACGGTGGTGTAGAGAATAACCAAACCACAAGTTGTTCAAATCGTTCTTGCCGATTAAATCGCCTACATTCACATCGAATGAGAAGTCTAGGTAGTTCAACAAGTGGCTTGCAGTGTAACCTTTACGGTCCATCTCAGAGCCTTCGATATAAGTAATCGAATCAATGTACGACATACCTTCTGCAACACCAAATCGCCACTGTGTCGGCCAGTTGAACGTGTAGTAAGCCTTGATCGCAATGATGTATTCCGTACTGCTCGATTGAACGTCTGAACTCCAGTGATGCGCAATACCCGGCGTTAGGTAGATATCCAACGGGAAACCAAAGATCTCATCAGTTAAAGGGTGACCATAAAAGAACGATGTGAGTTGGTTATTGTATTCGTCTTTCTCCGCGTTGAACTTCATGATATCGCCAATGTTCGATGGCGTTGCCCAACCGTGTGCAACACGCAGATAAGGTGCGTTACTTAGCTTAGGTTTAGGCGCTTTCTCTTTATCATTGAAGAAACCAAAGCCAAGGTAGAATTCACCTTGATAGCGGTCTTCCACAATCGAAGAGTCGTAAGCATTGTCATCCAATCGAGTTACGCTGGTCGAACCCAATAGATAAAGATTCGAAAACACGTGATAACGCGCTTCTACACCGACATTTAGGTCTACACCTGCGCCAATGGCTTCATTGGATGCTGAATAATATTCGCTGTTGAAGTCAGCACTTTTGTAACGCAGCGTCGCGCTTGGAGAAAACTCCCAATCGCCGGTCTCATACTTGGCTTTGGCACGTAGGTTACCGTGGAAATTGTACTCACTGTCACTCATGATTTCCGTCTCGACAGCCCATTGCTCATCAAGTTGGTAAGTCAGTTGAGCACCGAAATCAGCGGTATCACCTTCAATGGCGTTTTGTTCTGAAGCTGGAATATCAATAAAACGCATACGAGAAATAGCGTTAAATGACCATTTTTCATCTTCGGTTTGATACAGGTAAGCACCCATTTCTGTGCCGTCGATAAACACGTAATCGTTCTTGAAGAATAACATCGGTACAAATGTGTTAACCGACTGGTCACCACCAGAGGTGTCGTAAGGAATGCTCGCAGTTCGGAACATTGCTGCAACGCCCCACTGCTGCTCTTCCGCAGCCCACGCCACGCAGTTACCTAAAAAAGCGTTACTTAATAAAACCGCCCCATACGAGATGAGCTTCGGTGAAAATTTGTGCTTCATTCTTGTGTGATTACTCTTTGTAATAAATATTGTGTTACTGAATAGACATTTATTGACCATTCCAGCCAACTAGTTTTAGGTTTGATTGGAATTGACCGTTACAATGAAGGATATTCTCGGTTAAATGAAAGTATTGTGAAAGTCTCAGAATTACAAAACATTATAGACCACTTACCCAATGATTCCGACCCAGATATCGTTATGGGTGAGGAATGGTTGCCAGAGCGACTGGTTAACACAAAGTTAGACGGTGAGTTGCTGTTTATGGAGTTCGATAATGCCCCTGAAGAAAACCAAGGGGACGACGAAGGCCGTGGCTTTGTAGAGCACGAAATTGCCATGATCCGAGAAAAGCTCGAACAGGTGTTAGACGATCCTTCCGATACTAAAACCAAAGCCGATGCCTTATTGGCTATATTTCTGATGGGTCACGAACTTTCTAGCTCCGAAGTTATCGAAGTCCTTGAGATGACGGAAGATGAAACGACAGAAGGTGAGATAATAGAGCAAGAGACAACAGTGCCTGAAACACCTGAACTCGACACCTCTGCGCTCAAAACAAAAGAACTCAACGACACACCTCCAACGATTTAGGAACCGTATTGAAACGCTCGACGACATCAACTCTTCCCTTATTGCTCGCAGGCCCAATTCTACGAAAAACCACCGCAACTGAGGTGGTACTCTGGGTAGTCACCAGTGCCCCGCTTTCGGGTACAACCGAATTATTCAATGCAGAGCAAGAAACGCCTTTCTTTACCTCGCCACTGGGTGAACAAGAATCGATTCAAGTGGGTACACACGCTTGGGTAACCTTGATTCATTTACAGGGAGAGTTTCCAACCAACGTTCCGTTGCAGTATCAAATAGAGACCGACCAAGGTTCATTAACCGAACTGGCGCCGCACTTGGTTTACGCAGACAAGCGAACCAACAGTGACAACACGCGAATCGAATTTAAGATATCGACAACGGCTGACTACATCTTACATGGCTCTTGTCGTAACCCTCATCACCCAAGCAAAGACAGCCTAGTAGCGGCAGATAACAAGATCGCCACCCAAGGTCTTGTTGAGCGACCGGATATGTTGATGATGAGCGGTGACCAAATCTACGCTGATCACGTTGCAGGCCCAACCTTGGACGCGATTCAGCAAGTAATTCAACTGCTTGGGTTAGTCGGTGAAAGCTTACCGACCGACTCATTGGACAGCAAAATCAGCAGTAGTGAAGCCCTGTTTAGTAGCGACTATCACCTCTACCAACGCGATCATTTACTGCCACACCACAACACGTCAGATTCGCTGCTCGATAAACTATTCCCTAAACGCGGGATCCCTATCTTCAGCTCGACCGATTGTGAGAACCATTTGGTCACGTTATCTGAATTCATCGCCATGTACTTGCTGGTTTGGTCTCCCACCCTATGGCAATGCATCAACCGCGAACGATTGATCGAAAACAACTTCATGCAAGGTGGCAGACAATTAACGCCTGCCGAGCAGCAACAGTGGCGTGATGAAAGCACCATCCTTGATGACTTCATCGCTGGTCTGCCACAAGTGCAGCGTCTGTTCGCTCATATCCCAACTTACATGATCTTCGATGACCATGATGTCACGGATGATTGGAACCTTACGGTTGGTTGGGAACACGCGGTCGATCAAAACCAGTTCGCGACACAAGTGATTGGTAACGGCCTTGCGGCTTATTGGATGTGCCAAGGTTGGGGTAACGCACCAGAGAACTTCAACCGCGATTTTATGGAGCAAACCAAGCAACTTTTCTCGGAATTAGTGAGCCAAGATGTTGATCCGGGAGATTCAAGTGAACAAACGGTTGAACTGGCAGAAACTACTGAAACAGTCACTGGGCAACTCGAGCCAACAAGACACAAGCAATACATTGAGATGTTGGATCGCTTCGAAGAGTGGCACTACACCATCAACACATCACCAAAAGTGATTGTGTTGGATACGCGTACTCGTCGTTGGCGTTCTGAGTCGCGTATGAACAAGCCATCGGGTTTGATGGACTGGGAAGCGCTGACCGAGTTTCAACATCAGTTGATTAACCAAGAGAAAGTGGTGATTGTGTCTGCCGCGCCAATGTTCGGGGTTAAGTTCATTGAAACGCTGCAGAAGATGATGACCACCCTAGGCAAACCGCTCGTGATTGATGCCGAGAACTGGATGGCACACCCAGGCAGTGCTAACACACTGATCAGTATCTTTACTCACACCAAAACGCCAACCAATTTTGTGGTGCTTTCGGGTGATGTGCATTACTCATTTGCCTACGATATTAAGCTTAGGTACCGCCGAAACAGTCCGAACATCTACCAAATTACTTGTAGTGGCATCAAGAATCAGTTCCCTGCTCCATTGCTGAAATTCTGCGATATCTGTGATCGATTATTGTATAGCCCGCGCTCGGTACTCAACTACTTCACTAAACGTAAGCGCTTGAGAATCGAGAAACGTAGCCCAGACAACCAAACCTTCTATCGCCTTTCAAACCGCAGTGCGATTGGTGAGCTCAGGTTAGATAGTGACGGGAAACCACAAGCGATTACGACGTTAAGTGGTGATGGAAAAGTCACGCGTTTTCCAGAGCCGGATTAGGGCGTGTTGATCTTTCGAGCTGATTTTTGCAGCGAATTGCTGGGGATTTATACAAGGCAGAGGCATCGATGTGTAGCTAGCCTACATGAGAAGCCGATAACGCAGTAGAAATGACCAGCAAACGCTGCCCGAAGGGTTCGAGCTGGGCGCCCCCGCAAAAAGCGTTTTACTCTTTGTTGAGGGAGATTTGCTTAGAATGACTAGGCTACTTCCCCCTCGCCGCGATTAAAACGCTTTTGACTAGGCGTCCCCATCCGAACAAAATTTAACCGCGAAAGGTTAACACGCCCTGACAACTGTTCCTTATTACTCGCGTCTTCGTAATGTCAGTTTTAAGTAAAGACGCTTGCGATCACACTCTGTAGGCCCAATAGTAATAATATTCACCATAACTGGAATGCTCTTATGTTTAACTCACTTACCTCGTTATTTAAACAATTAGTTGAAGGCTCTGATTTAGGTAAAACACCCATTGCCTCACCTAACTTAGCTATCGCCAGCTTGTTATGTGAAGTCGCCGGTGCAGACCACGCGATCAACGAATCAGAGCAAGAAGCCAAGCTCCACTTGCTACAACGTTTGTTGAACATAACCGAAGAAGAATCAAAAGACTTATTGGCGCAAGCTGAGCCTCAAGTTGAACAATCTGTTTCTCTGTACGATTTCACTTCTCAACTGCGAGAGCTTTCGCAACCGGTTCGCATAGACTTGATTAAAGCTATGTGGGAAGTCGCGCATGCCGATGGAGAGATTGATCCACTTGAAGATTCCGTTATCCGCAAAACTGCTGAACTGCTTTACGTTGACCACAAAGATTTCATCAAAAGTAAATTAAGTGTTCTAGGCGAAGATTAGACTCTGGACAAACGAACAAACGACAAAACAAAAAAGCGACGGCTCAATAGACCGTCGCTTTTATATCAAATAAGACTAAATGAGTTCGCTTTAACTCAGTGAGCTTAAAAACGAGTGCAAGTTAGCGAAGTGCTCGCCCATATAGAATCCCTTTCAGTTCCAGAATTTTCCCATCTTTGGTCACGTAAGCACCACGCTGATCCGACACCATTACGCTACGCCTGTTGTTGTGATGCTGAATAAAAAAATTCTTCACATTAAACGTCTGTTGCCCGTGAGCTTGGTCTTGTTCAATCTGATAGAAATAGTAGTGATTGCCCCAACGTAAGAACACGCCAAAAAACTGCTTGGTCTGCACGACTTGACCGTTGATATCATAACCAACATAACGCATCTTTGAACGGCCATTCTTCAGATCCAGCGTCAGCACTTCATAACCGACGTTTTCATAGATACCCTCAAACTGATAAGCCCCTCGGGTCATCACACCGGAAATGACGCCAAACAGTAAAATAGCAGACAACGTAACCACAATAGGTAGCCAAAACTTACGCTTCATCGACCGTTCCTTCTATTGCTTGGTTTATTCCCAGTCTATTAATGGGTTCGATCTCGAAGAGCCCGGCTTGCGCGTCGTTACAGTGCGTTAATTCAAAGCTTGAGCTGATGTCTTTCCAGCCATTTTGGTTCAATATCACCACCTGTATGGCGCCACAATCAACACCCATACGATGCAGGTATATTGCTTCGACTCCAGGTTCAGCAATCGATGTTAAGTCTTCAACCAGCATAGAATCTAAGTTGACGCTATCGTGGTACACCGCAATTCCATTGATGGACGTCCTTTCCATGAATAAACCGAGGTAAGAGAGCACGACGACTAACAAAGCACTCACCACAATACCTGCCGTTAGTGGCACTAGATGAGTTTTACCTTTGCCATTGAAAAAACCAAGCAATGAGTGATGCTTAGAATCAGACACCTCAATCACATCGTGATCAATCTTCAACTCGTTAGTGATTGGGGGCTCAGAAACATCGATTCCGGTTTCTGTCGTATCGTCACTTGACCTATTTATAAGCTCATCCACATTAGCCACGTCGTTTTCAGGCGCGACAAAGCAGTATCCCTCTTTCTGGACAGTAATCACCTTACAATCAGAACCAACAGTTCGAAGCGCAGTACGAACATTCTTAACCGCTACATTGAGTGAGCTATTGGTTACCACCCTTCCCGGCCAGCAATGTGTCAGAAGAAACTCTCGTCCTATGGTTTGTGCGCAGTTGTCCATCAAGTGCTTTAAAAGCAGACATTCTGATGGTGATAAAGTGATGTGCTTATTAACAGAAAGATTAAGCAATTGGCGGTTATCAAGGTCAATAACCAAGTTATATTCTTGTATTTTATTATTCATAAGGCGAGTTAAAAGTGTTAAATAACTCACCTTAGAATAGCATGAGAATTTACTTTATTTCAAAATCACAGCGCGAGTTTAAAACCTAATTCGCTGATATTTACAGTAGCGAACCCTAGCTTAACGGCATTAAGATCGTTAGCAATTTCGAGTGCGTGCTTTTCATTTCGTGCTAACACAGCAATAGAATATATTGGTCTGATCATAGCGGTTTGATTTGGTTGAGATTCAGCAATCGCTTGGTTCTTTAAATAAGCCGAAGTAATAACGCCTTGAGCACTCCAATCAACCACTTTTTGTAAATCCACACTGATTATTTTGTCTGCAATTAATTGGTCTTCTGGCTCTTTCCAAGACAACTCAATCGCATAATTGGTAAACACGACTTCCGTATCCAACCACTTACTACCAATGTCTCTCACTTCTGTTATTTCAGCTAACTCCTTAAATTGCAAAGGAAGGTTACCAATAACACGTCTTACTTCTTCTTCACTGTCTGCTTCCATAACAAATTTAATGATTGGAAATGCTTGCTCGCCAATAAAGCTTTCAGAAACAAACATATCGTGAATTAGCCCTGCATCAATCAAATTGGCGAACGCCTTTTTTTGATTAGGCATAGCATCAAATACCGCTTGGGCATCCTCTGTTTTCCACGCAACGGAAACGCCATAAGCCGCAGAATAACTGCTGACGGAGAATAAAAAGCTAAAAAGAACTAAAAACACTCGTGGTACATATTTCATTTGAACAGACTCTCTATTAATGGCGGATAACTTCGTAAAGATTAGGATCGGCACTCACACCCTCAATATCGAGTGCTGGCAGCTCATTCCTCATCACAGCGATCGCATCTAAGAAGTGCTTTTGGCTCTCCCAATTAGCAACATTCACGTATCGATAGGTAGCATCTGCACTCAGCGAACGATGCAATGTGGTTGAGATGTATCCCGGTTGCTCTACAAGGACATCCCTAGCGCTTTCCCAATACGCTAACGTCTCGGCGTCTTTACTCGCTTCAACTGAAAATGTGTTAATAAGCACAACGGGCTGTGCAAACGCTAATGAACTAATACTTAATAAGCTCAATGCGATGTAACTTTTAATAAACCGCTTCATAGGACCTCCGTTGGTTAGATGTTGCACACGCTAACAGAGATAAAAGAGTCATCAAGAGCCAAGCTAACGATTTAATATTAATTAAATTGCTATCCGATTATTAATATTAAACATCAAGCAAACATATTCATAACACATTGCAGATAAATATAATGGTTAATTAAACACCAATAATGGATTATCGAATGAACCAAGAAATAATAAGCAGCAGTATAAATAATAGAGGGGATGTAAAAGAGAATAGAACAGTCGACTCACTTCATTGGGCAATGTTTTGTGCCGTCATGGTTACCTTAACACTCGGGTTTATATCGAGCCGACTGCTCCCTTTTCCTGAAAAATATCCAACGATATTGATACATCAAATTTTTGGTTCTGTTGTTTTAGTGCTCATAAACCTCCTGATTGCAAGAATGATCGCGAAGCCCAAAAGAGGCGAAAATAGATTTACTCTTCCTAAGTTGGTTCAAATTATTCAATCAGTGACACTGACCTTTATCGCTGTATCGGGATTAAGCATTGCACTTATCGATACACCCGTATTCAGTGTCTATTCATGGGTATTTAGTGAAGGAGCAACGAAGAAAGAAATGGTTGGTATGTTGTTTTTTATTCACGCGACTGCGATTAAAGTTTTCATGGCATTAGTGACGTTACATCTTTTAGGGGCAATGAAGCATCACTTTTTCGACAAAGGTAATAAGCTTAGTAACATGCTGGGTAAGTAACTATCTTGGGTAAATAAGTGAGGTAAATGGCTGAGGTGAATTATTAAACTGAATAACTAACCTCAATAACTAGAATCAAAAGTGTGATTTACTTTTCGCCTTTCTCAAAATAACAAAAAGCCACCCAGTCTTTTATATAGTGACTTAAAGGTGGCTTCTTATTTTCTGTTGTTTATTCACAGACCAAATGTTGTCAAAAACTACAGCATGGTCAATGTGAGTTTCGCAAGGTTATAGGCATCAACATAACCCGAGTGCTGACGACCTTCCCACTCAATGTTTTTGGCTTCTTGAGCAGCGCGGTGACCAATGCGTTTGTCTTTCAAGCGATTCTGAACACGGTAAAGCGTTGCGATGTTTAAGAACTCGCTAAACGGAGGTTCAATGCCTTTCTCTATACACTCTTTGTGTAAGATCAGGTCATCACGTCCCCAGGCTGCATAAATCTTGTTTGGACCACCAAAGTTCTTAATCATCGACTTGATGACAGACTCTAGAGGGCGACCCTGCTTTTCGATTTTGCGAGGTGTAATGCCCGTAAGTTCGGCGCAGAACAGAGAGACTTCGTCTTTCTCTGGCTTAACGTAATACTGTGCGCGCTTCACGATAGTACCGGATGCGAGATCAATCTCAGCAAGACCAACTTCAATGATCTCTCCTGTTGTCCCTACACCGTCTTCGCTCCAACAGCACATTTCCAAATCGAAACACACCACTCGATTGTGATTCATACGTCGCCTAATTCTCTCGTCAAAAATTTCGTGAAATTGTACATGAGCCCAATAAAGAACTCGACCCCAGTTGCATCAAGTGCTCATTTAGCCTGCAATTGTGACTCTATTTCGGCCATTTGACTTACTTTGGTAGAGCATGCTGTCCGCTTTTTGCATGATCTCTTCAGAGTCCTCACCACTACGAATGGCAGCACCAATACTCAGGGTGCAACTAAGTTGTCGACCTTTGTGTTCACAATGAGAGTGACTCACGGTATTCAGGATGCACTCTAAATAACGATTCAAAGCTTCATGATTCGAGATGCTAGAGATAATACAGAACTCATCACCACCTAAACGGAACAGGTCGTCCCCTTGCTTAAGGTTCACAGAAATCAACCTGATGACATGAATCAGCAAAGCATCGCCTGCCGGGTGCCCAAACTCATCGTTAATGCCTTTGAACTTGTCGATATCAAACCCAATCAAACTAAAAGGCTGGTTTCGCTCAATTGCCTTATCCAGCTTCTTATTAAAAGCACGTCGGTTATAAATTTCAGTCAGGCTATCGTGATCAGCTAAGAAGCGAAGCTCCTCTGTCCTTTTATCCAACATTGCATACAGGCGTTCTTTTTCTCTGATTTGCATGTTCACAATGTACGCCAACAGCAATGAGATGGTTGTGCCAACCAAAGCGATTCCGGTTAACACAAGGTAACCATAGAAAGAGATGCATGAATCTATCTTGTAATCGATCTTCCAGTCACGATTAGTCAGTGCGATCGTTTTGGTAATGTGGTGCCCAGATACCGCTTCATAACCTTCGGTTTCAAATAAGATTGGCGAATCCTCTGCCTCGAACCCAGTGTCTGTAACACGGATATACACATCCATGTCACCCACCGCTGACGCCAAAAGGTTTTCAAAATAATAAGTGGTGCGCACCACACCAATCACAACACCGAGTAAGTTGTCGCTTTCGCCTTCAAATACTGGGTGGTAAACCAACATGCCGCTCTTTGGGGTATCTTGATCTAGGCCGTCTTGTATCAGACGTACCTTGTCTGAAATATTCGCTTCGCGGGTCTGTTTAATGTTTTCTAAAACACGTTTGAATCGCTCACGAGAAGAGTAAAAGCCAAGTACCTTGTCGTTAGCAGCAGTATTTGGATACAAGTCAGTCGCAATAAAAGCTGGCTCACCGTCTAAGATGTAGCCATAAGTTTTTGCTTCATGCTTCGGGATGGTGAACAGCTTATAGAATGGATACTTTTCTTTCATCTGAGCCGTGTGTTCAGCAATCTCATCAGGCTCCACTTTTTGCATCCACTGCAAGCCAATCAGGCTTCTTGAATCATTAATGGTTTGCTGAGCAAAACGGTCAAATTTATCCCAGTTCTCAGGATCATTCGAATAGAAGAAATTGGCGCCGGAACCTATGTAAGCCACATCATTGTCGATAAACGCTTCCAAGCTCAGTGTCTGATGAGTAGCAAAGCTATTCAAATTCATATTCAGGGCGCGGTTTTGGTTCAGCGCGACTAATATAAAACACAACACAGTAATCAAAAAGCTGACCGAAAATACGACCAATGGGAGAGTTCGTCTCTTCAACCCTGTTAGTGGGTCGGTAGTGTGAGGCATAGATGTTCCAATTAGGCGTTAATGAGCTAAAAGTATATAACGGAAGGGATTCATGCTCCATTTCTGTTTCGTCTTAAAACTGACATAAAACGGGCATTGTTTACCTCTCGCTTACATCAGCGACCAATATTCAGGCAAATCTCGACTAAATTTCAAGCTAACACACCAAAAACACACTTGATTGAAAACATTAAATACCACTCTTAAGCCTTGAATATGCTAGTATCCATCCATATTTATAGCTTGAAAGTAACCATTTCGGCCTTGTGCCATTGCGTTCCTTTCCAACCTGTATATTCCTTTGAACCGACGAATATACCGTTAAATCAATTTTAAAGAGAAATCACTATGATCGTTGATTTGAACCTAATCCCACAAACGTTTGATATGCTTCACGCAGGCTTAACTGCATCAAGCGTTTTACTACTGCTTATTGCCGTTTCTCGTAAATCCAAAGTGGTTGAGAAAGTCGTAGAAAAACCAGTAGAGAAGATCGTTGAAGTTGAAAAGCCAGTTGAAAAAATTGTCGAAGTAGAGAAAGTTGTTGAAGTTGAAAAAGTGATCGAAAAAGTAGTCGAAGTTGAATCTAAGCTTGCTACAGCACCAACAGATTCTGCAATGCAACTTCTGTCTATCATGCAGCAAGAAGCGCGCTTGATCGACTTCCTAAAAGAAGACCTAACGTCATTCTCTGACGAAGAAGTTGGCGCAGCAGCACGTGTTATTCACACTGGCGGCCAAAAAGTATTAGCAGACTACGTAACGCTTTCTCACATCCGCAGTGAAGATGAAGAGACTCGTATCACGGTAGCTGAAGGTTTCAACCCGCAAGAAATCCGCCTAACAGGTAATGTAACGGGTAATGCACCATTCAACGGCACACTTGTTCACAAAGGTTGGAAAGCAACTGATATGAACCTTCCTAAGCTTGCTGAGAACTACGATGCATCTGTGATTGCGCCGGCAGAGGTGGAGCTATAATGGAACACCAAAGTCATTCAGCTCAAGAGCATTCACAAGAGCAACATCAGGCACCTAAGTTCAGCGTTGGTATCGATTTAGGTACTACACACTGCGTTTTGTCTTTCATCGATACAACCAATGAAGACGCTCGCGTTGAGGTGATGCCAATCCCTCAACTAACGGCTCCAGGTACAGTAGAAACTCGCAGCCAACTTGGCTCGTTCCTATACCAGCCGCACGAACATGAAATGAATGCGGGTTCTCGCGTTCTTCCTTGGTCTTCTGAGCCTAAAGCCTTGGTTGGTGCGATTGCGCGTAACCTTGGTTCGAAAACCCCTATTCGTTTGGTAGCAAGTGCAAAATCTTGGCTATGCCACGGTGGTGTTAACCGTCGTGATGCATTCCTTCCTGCAGGTAGTCCTGAGGAAGTGGAAAAGGTATCTCCGCTTAAGACTACTGAACTGTACCTTGAGCATCTTAAAGATGCTTGGAACCACGCGAACCCAGAACACAAACTGGCAGACCAAGATGTAACTATCACGGTTCCAGCTTCGTTTGATCCTGCTGCACGCGACCTAACAGCTGAAGCTGCACGTAATGTGGGTTTCACTCACTTAACGCTTCTTGAAGAGCCTCAAGCAGCACTTTACAGCTGGATCGATAACAGCGATGACAAATGGCGTGACGAAGTTGACGTTGGTGACATCGTGCTTGTTGTTGATATCGGTGGTGGTACTACCGACCTTTCGTTAGTTGAAGTAACGCAAGACGACGGCAACCTAAGCCTGAACCGTATCGCAGTAGGTGAACACATCCTACTGGGCGGCGACAATATGGACTTAGCTCTTGCTTACCGCTTGAAGATGAAACTGGCGCAAGACGGCAAAGAACTGGCACCTTGGCAAGTTCAAGCGATGACTCACGCGTGTCGTGACGCAAAAGAAGCGCTACTGAACGATGCAGAGCTTCAAGCGGTGCCAATCGTGGTTCCTAGCCGTGGCTCTAAACTGCTTGGCGCGACACTGAAAACAGAACTGACTCAGCAAGAAGTACAACAAACATTAGTAGACGGCTTCTTCCCTAAAGTTGCTGTGACTGAGCACCCTGTACAAAAGGCGCGTGGCGCACTGACTCAAATGGGTCTGCCTTACGCTCAAGATGCGGGCATCACTCGTCACATTGCTGCATTCCTTTCTAAGCAAGCGAACGCGCTTTCTGGAAACAGCGAAGCCGCTCAACAAGATTTCAACCCGTTTGCAAACATGCCGGGTATGCCAGGTTCAGAAGCGCCTGCTGCTGATTTCATCAAACCAACAGCAATCTTGTTTAACGGTGGTGTTCTTAAATCTAACCTACTTGCAGATCGTCTTTCAAACACCATCAACGAGTGGTTGATCAATGCTGATGCAGAATTTGCTAAACAGCTTTCAGGTTTAGACCTAGACCTAGCGGTTGCAAGCGGTGCTTCTTACTACGGCGCTGTACGTCGTGGTCAAGGCGTTCGTATCCGCGGTGGTATCGCATCTTCTTACTACGTAGGAATCGAGAGCGCGATGCCAGCAATCCCAGGTATGGCTCCTCCAATGGAAGCACTGTGTGTTGCTCCATTTGGTATGGAAGAAGGTTCAAGCGTTCAAGTGCCTAGCCAAGAGTTCGGTCTAGTGATTGGTCAGCCTGTTCACTTCCAATTCTTCGGTTCAACGACACGCCGTGAAGATGAAGCGGGTACTCACCTTGATCACTGGGCACCAGAAGAGCTTGATGAGCTTCCTGAAATCCAAGTGACACTGCCTGTTTCTGAAGGCCGTCGCGAAGGTGAAGTCGTTCCGGTTACTTTGGCTTCTCGCGTTACTGAGCTAGGTACTCTATACCTAGAAGCGATTGCCACTGACAATGGTCAGAAATGGCACGTTGAGTTCGACGTTCGTGAAGATTCGAACAACGACTCAAACGAAGAAGCATAATGAATCAACGGCACCTTAGCGGGTGCCGTTACTTTATCAGTACCGTTCCCAACCTAGTCCTGCCTGTATCTCAGGGATGACGTTTACGAATAACAACAATAAGACCAAAGCATCAGCAAACTGGTCATCACTCTGGAAGAATAAGGTTTTGTATGGCAACTCCTCGTTTTTTAGTCGGCATTGACTTAGGCACAACCAACACTGTGGTTGCCTACTGTGAAATCAACGACGACCTACAACACGCTCCCGTTTCTCTTTTCGATATCGATCAGCTCATCGGCCCCGGTGAAGTGGTTCGTAAGCCCCTACTTCCATCATTTCGTTACCACCCAGCACAAGGTCAAATATCCCCTTCAGACCTAACGATGCCGTGGGAACCAAGCCCAGTAAAAGGCGATATCAAGAACGTTATCGTCGGTGAATGGGCACGTGAACTGGGTGCTAAGGTCGAAG
Source organism: Vibrio sp. Isolate33 (assembly GCF_022397895.1). Classification (NCBI taxonomy): domain Bacteria; kingdom Pseudomonadati; phylum Pseudomonadota; class Gammaproteobacteria; order Vibrionales; family Vibrionaceae; genus Vibrio; species Vibrio sp. Isolate33. Next base: position 104,352 of record NZ_JAKEUP010000014.1, on the reverse strand, counting down.
GCCGCCAAGTATCGAGTGCGAAGAGTTGGTTATCGCACCAAGCGGTGGATCGTAGCTCAGATATTCTCCCTTGGGCTGGCGCAGCGGATGTCGATAAAGTATCGCCGGTTGTCGCAAGTGCGAGCTACCTGAACCACATTCGCCAAGCATGGAACTATCGTAATCCAAGCAACAAACTTGAAGACCAAGATGTTGTAGTGACGGTTCCTGCATCATTCGATGAGACAGCGCGCAAGCTGACACTTGAGGCTGCAGAACTTGCTGGCTTAGGTAAAATTCTATTACTCGAAGAGCCTCAAGCGGTTTGTTATGACTGGTATGCGCGTCACCAACAAACGGCTGCGGAAGAGCTTCAACAGATCCCGTTGATCTTAGTGTGTGATGTCGGCGGTGGTACCACCGACTTGAGCTTAATTGAAGCTCAGTTCAATGCGAATAACGATGCAGATAATGCTGGTCATAACGAGCTAGCTCTCGATCGTATCGGTGTTGGCGAACACTTAATGCTCGGTGGTGATAACCTAGATTTAGCCCTCGCTCACCTAGCCGAACAGCGCTTCAATCAAAACAAGAAGCTGAATGCCTCTAGCCTTACCAAACTGATTCAACAAACTCGCGCTGCAAAAGAGAGCCTGCTTTCTGCCAATGCGCCTGACGATGTAAAGATCACCATGCTGGGTAGCGGCTCGAAGCTGTTAGGTGGAACAAAGAGTATTGGCTTAACCAAGCAAGAAGTTCATCAAATCGCTTTAGAAGGCTTCTTCCCTCTTTCTGAATTTACGGAAACACCAGACAAACGTCGCAGCGCCGTGGTTGAATTCGGCCTGCCTTACGTTGCTGATCCTGCGGTAAGTAAGCACGTTGCAGAGTTCCTAACGACACATCAGCAAGTGTCTAAAGCTGCGCTGGAAAACTCTGATTCTATCGAGTTCGATGACACCAAGCCGGCTATCCCTGTCGGTGTGCTGCTTAACGGTGGTGTGTTCAACAGTGAACTTGTGACCGAGCGTATTACTCAACTACTGGGCAATTGGAATGGTTCTCCAATCACAGTGCTTGATAACCCTCATCCAGATTGGTCTGTAGCATTAGGCGCGGTTGCGTTTGGTAAAGCTCGTCGTGGTGCACAACTGAAAATCGGTGGTGGTGCGGCTCGTTCTTACTTCTTACATCTACAAGAAAAGAACAAGATGGGTAAGGCACTGTGTCTGCTTGCCAAAGGTACTGAAGAAGGTCAAGAAATCCGTTTGAACAGTCGTCGTTTCTCATTGACGCTGGGCGAACCGGTTCGTTTTAACCTACTGACTTCAACACACGATCAAATCGCTCACGACACTGCAATCCAAAACGGTGTGATGGTGGGTGTGGATGCTGATCTGTTCTCCCCTCTTCCACCTTACATTTCCACCTTGGAAGGTTCGGGCACTGCAGAACTTCAAGCCAACCAAAAAGAGCGCGTTGAAGTGCTACTTGCTTGTCAGTTGACCGAAGTCGGCACACTGAAAATGGAGTGTGTAAGCACAGAAGATGACTCGAAACGTTGGTTGCTTGAGTTTGAGGTCAGAAACAAGCAAGGCGAAGAATCCGATAACTCTAAACTTCATCCAAGATTGGATGAGTGTAAGGAGCTGATTTCTCGCCTGTACAGCGGCAATAAGAAGAGTGCGGAATCGAAAGAGATCAAGACTCTGTCTAAAGATCTTGAGAAACGACTCGGTAAACGCGATGAATGGGACTTCACGACCCTTCGTCACCTGTTCGATAGCTTCTCATTAGGTCGCAAACGTCGTCGCCGATCAGAAGCACACGAGAAGAACTGGCTACGTTTAGCGGGTTACTCACTGCGCCCTGGCTTTGGTGATCCAACGGACTCATGGCGTATCGAGCAAATTTGGGGCCTTTACCAACAAAACATCCAGTTTAAGAATCACCAAGGTTGGACGGATTGGTGGGTGTTCTGGCGTCGTGTTGCGGGTGGTTTAAACCAAGAACAACAAGAGACTATCTTGGCAGACATTGCTAAGTATCTTCACCCGGGCGCAATGAAGAACCCTAAAACGGCCAAAGATGCACAAGACAATGGCTATGAAGCCATGGTGCGATTGGCTGCATCGCTTGAGCAACTGGAAGTGGAAGACAAGGTACTGCTAGCAACATGGTTCTTAAGCAAAGCGATTAACCATAATCAGTTTGAGCAAGCGCACTGGTGGGCTCTGGGTCGATTGGCTTCAAGAACGCCTTTGTATGGCAGCCAACACAGCGTGATTCCTCGCGAGCAAGCAGAACAATGGTTACCCAAACTGCTTGAGCAGAACTGGCAGAAAGAGCAGATGATTGCCTTCGCTGCTGTGATGATTTGTCGTAAGACCGGCGACCGACAGTTTGATATCTCTGACGATTACCGTAATCAAGTTGTTGAGAAGCTGAAGCAAAGCAAGGTGCCAGAGTCTTGGTTAACACTCGTCAGTGAAGTAACTGAGCTTTCTGAAAGTGAGTCTAAGCGTGTGTTTGGTGATGCATTACCAAGCGGCTTAAGCCTAATCAATAACTAGGTTTAGAAACGATTAGCTTTCGTTGTTAATGGTAAAGAAGCTAACAAGAAAAGAAAAAGCCACTTTCGATTCGTTGAAAGTGGCTTTTTTATTGGTGGCTTAAGGCTGGTATGTGTCGTTGATCATCAGCTTTCGGGTTAAGAGCCTCAGCCGTGTTGCAGTTAATCATTGTTAATGTTTCGTTCCAGTTGGGTTGATAGGAAAATCCGTGTTTTCATAAATGTCGGACAGTTTTTTCGGTTTCTTCTCTTTGACTCCTTTCTGAGATTGGTTATGAGTTTCGCTTAAAAGCCATTCCTCATGCATTTTCGCTGAATCCAAAAACTCTGGATCCTCCATTGCTTCCTTGCGAAGTTTATTTACACGTTCGAGAGTATCCCAAATCATAATACTTCACCTCCACTAAGGCAGTACTATAAAGATAGCCCAAAGCCATAAAACTTCAACTAAGCCAATGAGATAGCGATCTCAATTTCGTAAATTTCCATTTTTAAACGCATAAGAATTCGATTCAATTTTCGGGTTCAAACAGTGGATGTTTCGCAACGATCTTCAAAGATCCACAGGCACAAAAAAAGCGAGCTCGATGCTCGCTTTTTATCTGTTGTTTATACAACGTAGACTTAATCAAATCATGCTGTCATTAGGCACGGTTACCGATTTTCACAGTACCGTTTGTTGCAAACCACAGTGCTTCTGAACGTCGGCGACCTAGTAAAATCGGGCCATCATCGTAGAACAAAAAGTTCTTCCAATGCTTCTTGAAAATCGCCCACTTGGTCTCAAGTACATTGTATTTTTCATAGCAAAAATAAACAGTTACGTCATCTTGCCAATCAATGAAGTTCAGGATCTCTTCTGGCATTTCTGGCTCATCTGCTTCCCAATGTGCCATCCAGCTGATCTCTTCATTCCAGTTCGATGCTTTGCTCGGCCAGTCTTGCGAGCTTAGTCGTTCAGCGTCTGGGCTTTGAGGGCTTACGTTCTCTTTCCAGAACTGAGATGCTCTTGCCTGTGTCATTGGCTTAATCTTTTCCAAGTCCTCAGCGGGTAGTGGCATCGACTGGTGAGTGAAAATCCATTTTCTTTGGTATTCGTCCAAAGTTGTGTATGACATCAAAATTCCTCAAATTTCTTCTCAGGCTTATGGATTACCATGCCTATATATTCTTTTTGATGCAGCGGCGATTAGAGATCGCTTGATATTCGCTGCCTTTAAATTCGTTATTAGCTTTTTTACTTAAGTACGCTTATTAGTAAATACAACGGTATCTAAGTATTGCGTCTGTCTTCCCAATTCGGGTTAACTAACGCGGTCAGTATATGGTCTTCCCATTTACCGTTAATCTGTAGGTAGTCTTTAGCAAAACCTTCACGAACAAATCCAAGATGTTCCAACACACCAGCACTTCGCTCATTGTGAGGCATATAGCCCGCCATTAAGCGATGCATGTTCTGCACGTCAAACATGTAGTCCTTCGCCATGCTCAAGCCTCTGCGCATGTAACCTTGGCCCTGAGCGCGCTCTGCAAGTGAATAACCAACGTTACACGCGTAGAACGGGAAACGGGACAAATTACTGAACGAGATAGTTCCTAACATTTCGTTAGAGTCTGCATTAATCAATAAACAGTAGTAGCCAAGCCCCATTTTATGAAGCTCGTTTAACTTAATTAGGCGCTGCGCCCAACCCGTTCTATCAAAAAACGCATCTTCGCGAATCGGTTCCCAAGGCTTAAGGTACTCTCGGTTAGTTTGAAAGTACTCGCTGATCATGTTCGCATCGTCTATCTCAGCGGTGCGCAGAATCAGGTTGCCATCGCGCTTATAAATGCGTTCCGGTGTGCTCAAATCTTCCATAATCTTGTTCTTATTCGATCAGTTCTTTCTGATACCGTAATCGCGCAGTTTGTTGGCAATTGAGGTGTGAGAAACATTCAAGCGTTTTGCTAGTTTACGGCTTGATGGGAACGACTGGTAAAGCTTCTCTAGAATCTGAGATTCATAGTCTTTCATGATCTCGTCTAGAGAACCATCTAAGCTTAGGTTCGCCATTCCTGCCGTCATAGTTTCTAACTGAGGCAAGTGGAATTGCTCAACCGTTAAGGTATCTGAATCCAACTCTGTTAGCGCGCGAAGAACCATGTTGTCTAATTGACGAATGTTACCCGGCCATTGGTAGTTACCAAGCTGGTCGATCAACTCTTGAGTAAGCTTTGGTTTTAGCATGCCTAGCTGTTGTGCGTACTTAGCAACAAACAGCTCCAACAAAGGTGCGACGTCGTTAGAACGTTCGCGTAGAGCTGGAATAGACAGAGTCAGTACATTCAAGCGATAGAACAAGTCTTCACGGAATGAACCAGAATCAGCAAGTTCAGAAAGGCGGTGACGCGTTGATGCGATAATACGAACATCAGCGTGCATCTCTTCTTCTTCACCAACACGACGGAATGAACCATCTTGTAGGAAGCGCAGCAGTTTGATTTGTAGATGTGGGCTCATTTCGCCAATCTCATCTAAAAATACCGTGCCGCCGTTTGCTTGTTCGAAAATACCTTTATGACCTTGCTCATGGTTGAATGAACCCGGAGCATGACCAAACAATTCGGTTTCTGCTACGTCATCTGGCATGGATGCACAGCTTAGAATCAAGAATGGGAAAGACGAGCGGTTTGAGCGGTTGTGACACGCTTTAGCCAACATCTCTTTACCCGTACCAGTATCGCCTTCAATTAACAGAGGCTGATCCAGCATAGCCAATTTCTTAGCTTGGCTGATCAAGGCTTTATGGCGATTAGAGACACCAACAAAGTGTTCAAAACCTAGGTTGTTCTGTTCTGGGATAGCATCTGGCGTGTTCATCTCTTGGTTACAAGAGCGAATCGTCATTACTGCACTCGCAAGTACAGCTTCGTTAACGTCGCCACCAAGATAAATAGGCAGAATCTCAATCGAGAAATCTAAACCATCCAACACCACAACTTCACGATGACGAGTCACATCGCCTTCGATCCAACGAGCAAAGTTAAAGCTAGGCACGAATGTCGATAGCGGTTCACCGATCACTTCGTCTTCTTGCTTGTTGAATAGATTTAATGCAGCGTGGTTAGCCATGTCGACTGAGCCTTTAAGGTCAATCGCAATCACGGGATCAGGTAGGTTAGCCAGCAGAGCAATCAGCTCTGTGTTATGCCTCTCGCTTGGCATAAATTGGATTTTACGTACATCCTTCACACCTGAAATTCGGCGAATTTCAGCCATAAGTTCACTAAAAGCATCAAAATCGATATCAGGGCAGTTTAGGTAAATAATGCCTTTAACATCAATTTCGATTCCTCTTAAATCAATGCTTTTTGAGGCCAAGATATCGAGCAACTCACGCGTTAAGCCGAGTCTGTCTTCACACAATACTTCAAGACGCACAAATAGTCCTATTATAGGTGTCAGGATAAGTTGACAGTAGTGTGAATTAAGGTCTGAGTTCAGTCAAGAAGAAGAGTAAACATATGTTTACTCTTCGCTCGCAAACCACTCAATGTCATACATTTTGTTTCAAAGTCGTATGGACTATTTCAGCGTGATTCGTTTTATTTCAGAAAGGACGGCTTTTCGCATATCTGCCAGTTTTACTTTGCGCTCGTTATGCCAAGGCATTGGGCGAAGCAGTGTCATGGCTTTTAAGCCCAATCGCGCAGTCAAGATACCAACACCTAGGCCCTGCCCTGCTCGTGCCGACACCTTACCTGCAAGATCCATCGAAACTAGATCCATGCTCGCATCAATTGCCAGTTCACTCGCGCCCGCTGCCGCCATATTGATTAACACCAACTTGAACAACTTAATACGCGACCAGTAACCAAGTTCAATGCCATACACATCAGCGAGCTTGTCTATCATGGTGAAATTACGCCATGCCACCAGCAACATGTCTGCCGCTGCTAATGGACTCACCGCAACCAAGGCTGCCGATTCAGTCGAGAACTTAGTGACGATTTGAGTCGCCACTTTGTCTTGCTGAGCAACAACTAATGCGTCGTACATATCCAACACTTCGGCATCACTGTGTGCTGGGTTGATGCTGTTTCTCCATTTATCGTAAGCTGGGGACTCGGCAATAATACCGCCCTGCTTGGCAATGTTTTCGCAGAATGCTTTGCCCTTACCGACACTTTGGCTTTGCATTAGCTCTTCACTCTGCTCTTGTATGCTGAAGTGATCTTTCAGCGAGCGCAGTTTCCACAGCTCTTTACCTATTGCGCCTAAACCTAACGAAGCAATAGCTGCGATGAAACCCGCCCAACCTAGCGCAAGCCAGTTGGCTGACTGAATAGCTGTGATGACAGAATCAATCGCTTGCCAACCGACTAAGCCAGAAAAAGCGACTAACAAGCCTGAACCCAACCACTTTCTCTTTTTGCTCGGTCGAATCACTTGTTCTAGTTGTTGCTCAGCTTCACCATCAAGATCGTCTTGCACTTGCGATGCTACGGGAACAAATTTTTCTTGCTCTGTGAACAGTTGTTGAGCACCTAAATCAGGGCCAACTTCGTTCTTATCTTGCTCATCAAAAGAGGTCTTCAACGGTTCATTAAAGACCTGCTTTGTTTTTAATTCACTCATTTAAATTGCCTCAATTACTTCAACTTGTCGCCAATGAGATACTCTAAAACCTTGTCGACTCTTAGATGCTGACAAGGCTCATCAGAGTGTTGCTCCATTGGCCTAAAGCTCGTGAAGTCAAACTGGTTAGTTTCCCAATATTGTTTGTTCGGCAGCTTACGTGGCACCTCACCCGGATACATGGTTTGAGGCACGTTCTCCAAGGTGACACCTTGCAGCGCAGGCACATTATCTGAACCTGAAGAGATATAACCTGCACTGGTCGCTTGAATAGACGCAATGCTCATACAGCTCATATCGATGTGTTCAAACGCTGCCTGTTGCCACGCGGGATGCACCATCTGCTGTAACAGTGACACCAAGTTTGGATGCTGATCTGGTGTCACGTGGTCGGCTTTGGTCGCTGCAAACAAGATCTTGTCGATCTTCGGTGCAAACAAGCGTCTTAGGATGTTACTTCGACCATACTTGAAGCTCTTCAATAACTGTTCAAGTGCGCCGCGCATATCCATGAAAGAGTCGTAACCTGCGTTAAGTGGCTGCAAACAGTCCACCAGCACGATTTGTCTATCGAACGTCGCAAAGTGATTCTTATAGAACGCCTTAACGACCTTCTGTTGGTACTCTTCATAGCGCGCTTTTAACACGGCATAATTACTTGTTTTCGAGAACTTACCTTCCGGTGCAGCACACGGGAAAAACTGCAACACAGGCGCGCCTTCAAGCTCACCCGGTAATACGAATCGACCCGGTTGTACCCAGTGCAGCCCGTTACTTTTACAAGTATGAAGGTACTGAGTGTAACTATCGGCAATCGCGACCAGTTTCTTTTCGTCCACTTCTGCTAACAAGTCGATATCACCACGCAGCGCATTCCACTCTTGCGAATAAGTTTCTCTGTCACCTTTCAGTGCCGCGAATTGGGACTGACTCCAAGTATCGAAATCCATATCCAGTAGTGGCAAATCGAGTAACCATTCGCCCGGATAGTCGACGATGTCGAGATAAAGCGTGCTGTTTTTGCTCAGCAGCTTCTTTGCACCTTTAGCCGGCTTATATTTGATCGCTAATCGAATTTCACTGACATCACGCGTCGGCACTGGCCATTCTGGTGGCTGAGAAGTGAGTGATTCCATCGCTTCATCGTACGAGAAACGGGGAATCATCATGTTGTGCTGAGGGATACGCTTTGCGCCAATAATCCTTCCATCTCTCGCTGATGAAAGAAGCGGTAAATTTTTGTGAGTAGAGGTATGAAGAAGCTGGTTAACCAACGAAGTAATGAAGGCTGTTTTTCCGGCACGAGACAGACCCGTGACCGCTACTCTAATGTGAGAATCCGTTCCTCTGCTTATAAAGTCACTCATTTCTTGAGTTAGGTGTTTCATTTGAACGACTCCGTGATAAATAGGCTAGCTGATTATGATAATAGAGAGGCAAGCCTATGTTCTTTCCCTGTTGGGATAGTTTGTATGCTTTTGCTTTTCTTTTGCTTATGTTGGTGAGTATGCAATACCCATTCTTAATGCTAGATGAATAAAAGCCCCTGACTACATTCATAATCAGGGGCTTTGAATTTTTTCGTTGATGTCGGACTAATCGTCTTCTATCAGCTTGTAGATAACAAACAGTGTTATCTCAGAAATCAACCACAATACACATGTGATAGTTACGTATTTTTCGTTAAAGATGCTGATTCCGTGCAAGATCAAATCGTAACCAATGAAACTACCAATCACCACTGCCAAGATAATCTGTAGGATCTGAATAAAACGAGGCATTCCTCTCTCCTATGTTCTTATATCAAACGATGTGTTTATCACTATATCATTGATAATAAGACAAAAGTGCAGATAATGCTGCACTTTTGTCTTTAACTTTCTGTCAAAATTTGCAATTCAAACAGTAAAGCCAACATCAATTACGACTTTTTGGCTTCGTTTAATTAAGCTTTTTCAGCTTCAGCAATTTTCACTTTCCACGTGTCAGGGCCGATCTGGTGTGCGTTAGCACCCGTTGAATCAACCGCAACCGTTACTGGCATGTCTTCAACTTCAAACTCGTAAATCGCTTCCATACCAAGATCTTCAAACGCTACTACGCGTGCTTTCTTGATTGCTTTCGCTACTAAGTATGCAGCACCGCCGACTGCCATCAAGTAAACCGCTTTGTGTTCTTTGATTGACTCAACCGTTGCAGGACCACGCTCAGCTTTACCGATCATGCCCATGATGCCTGTTTCGTTTAGCATCATGTCTGTGAACTTATCCATACGTGTTGACGTTGTTGGACCCGCAGGACCTACCGCTTCATCACCAACTGCATCAACAGGGCCAACGTAATAGATGAACTTGCCTTTGAAATCAACGCCAGCTGGTAAGCCTTCGCCGCTTTCTAGCATGCCTTGGATACGTTTATGTGCTGCGTCACGACCGGTTAAGATCTTACCTGATAGAAGAACAGTTTCGCCTGTCTTCCACTCTTGTACGTCTTCTTTAGTTACTTCATCAAGGTTAACACGGCGTGTGTTTGCGCCCGCTTCCCAAGTAATGTCTGGCCACTCTTCTAGCTTAGGTGGCGTTAGCTCTGCTGGGCCACTGCCATCTAGTGTGAAGTGAACGTGACGAGTCGCGGCACAGTTCGGGATTAAACAAACTGGCTTAGATGCTGCGTGTGTTGGTGCGGTTTTGATTTTCACATCAACCACAGTCGTTAGACCGCCAAGACCTTGTGCACCAATACCCAGTTTGTTTACGCGGTTGAAGATATCTAGACGAAGCTCTTCTTCTGCGTTTTCAGGACCTTTCTCGATAAGCTCTTGGATATCGATGTGTTCCATCAAAGATTCTTTCGCCAGTACCGCTGCTTTTTCAGCTGTACCGCCGATGCCTATGCCTAGCATACCCGGTGGACACCAGCCCGCCCCCATGGTTGGTAGCGTCTTCTCTACCCACTCTGCAATATCATCAGAAGGGTTCAGCATAACCATCTTAGTTTTGTTCTCAGAACCGCCGCCTTTTGCTGCGATTTGGATTTCAACTTTGTTGCCCGGAACCATATTAATATGAACAACCGCTGGCGTGTTGTCTTTAGTATTAATACGCTTACCTGCAGGGTCCATTAGGACAGATGCACGCAATGGGTTATCTGGGTTGTTGTAAGCTTGACGAACGCCTTCATCAACCATCTGTTGTACTGTTTGATCCGTTTCCCACCTAACATCCATACCGATGTTCACGAAACAAGTAACAATACCCGTATCCTGACAAATTGGACGATGGCCTTCCGCAGACATACGCGAGTTGATAAGAATCTGAGCGATAGCATCTTTAGCTGCTTGGCTCTCTTCTTTCTCGTACGCTTTTTCTAGGGCTTGGACAAAGTCTAAAGGGTGATAATAAGAAATGTACTGAAGTGCGTCAGCGACACTGCTGATCACATCTTGCTTACGAATAACCGTCATTGCATGCCTCTTTATTGTTCTGGTTCCATGTGGGTTCACGGTTTGGCTTTTATGCCGAATCGAATTAGTGGGTTTAGCTTTTTATTGTGTTGAGCTGTATTTAGTTGCTTTAGCAATCGCTTGCATAGCTGTAAACTAAACCACTTGGATTACTCCGTTCTAATCAAGAACCCATTTTATTTTCAATTTATGATACTCTTGCTTCCTCTCACACGCCATGCAGTGATCGAACTCTTTGTCACAAATTAAACAAATGAATAACAACGAATTTCGCTCTATCCAAATCAAGCCGCTTGAATATCAATCAACTTTAGCTAAACAGCTGTTTTCTCATATTGAAAGCCTGCCGTGGGCAATGCTATTACGCTCTGCCTCAGAAAGCCACGTTGATAGTCGATACGACATTTTAGTTGCTCAACCCATCGCCACCTTTGAAACGATCGGTGCAAAAACCACCGTTAATGTTAATGAGACATGCGAGGTTTCAGAGTCTGGTCCTTTCGAACTACTCGACCAATATCAGCAGCGATTATTACCTGCAACCAAAGACCACCCTGAATTGCCATTCGTTGGCGGCGCATTGGGCTACTTTAGCTATGATTTAGGGCGCAGAGTGGAAACGCTTCCGTCTCTGGCAAAGCGTGATATTGAAGCGCCCGACATGGCGGTTGGGTTGTATGAATGGGCAATCGTGGTTGATCACAAGCTTAAAAAAGCGTGTGTGGTTGGACAGAATATCGAGGCTCACTGGAATTGGTTATCTGAGCAGCAAGACAAGCCTCACGCAGCAGAATTTAGCCTAACGACACCGTGGCAATCGAACATGAGCGAACAGAGCTATGCGGACAAGTTCGATTGCGTTCAAGAGTATCTGCTATCTGGTGACTGTTATCAGATCAACTTGGCTCAGCGCTTCAATGCCAAATACCAAGGCAGCGAATGGTTGGCCTACGAAAAACTAGAGCAGTACAACTCCGCTCCGTTTTCTGGTTTCATCCGTTTGGCGAACAGTGCCATTATCAGTGTCTCACCCGAGCGTTTTTTAGAGCTTAAAGACAACGTGATTGAGACTAAGCCGATTAAAGGCACACGTCCTCGTTCTGAAGACCCTATGATTGATGATGCGAACGCACAAGACTTAGCGAGTGCTGATAAAGATCAGGCTGAAAACCTGATGATTGTTGACCTACTTCGCAATGATATCGGCCGAGTAGCAAAGCCGGGCACAGTTCATGTACCGAAACTGTTCGATATTGAAAGCTTCCCAGCTGTGCACCACCTAGTGAGCACAATACGAGCTGACCTGGACTATCAATATTCAGCGACGGATTTATTAAGAGCTTGTTTCCCTGGCGGTTCGATTACTGGCGCACCAAAAGTGCGCGCCATGCAGATCATTGAAGAGTTAGAGCCTCATCGTAGATCTGCTTATTGCGGCAGTATTGGTTACATCAGCCGAAACGGCAGAATGGACACCAGCATCACCATTCGTACCTTAGTAGCAGAGAACAACACGCTTTATGCTTGGGCTGGCGGTGGTGTGGTGTTTGATAGTGATTGCGCTTCTGAATACCAAGAGACGCTAGACAAGCTAAGCCGTATCCTACCTGTGCTTGAAGAGTGCTAAGTTAAGGAAACGCTAAAAGCATAAGAAAGCCGAAGTCATCTAAGTGATCACTTCGGCTTTTTAGTATCTCAAATTATATATGGATACGATCAGGCGGCATTGGACGGTGTCATGCCCCACTTTTTAAGCATCTCTTTTAGATCATTGGCGGTGTATGGCTTACTTAGAATGTCATCCATCCCACACTTGATACAACGCTCTCGCTCTTCCAACGTGGTTCCGGCAGTCAGTGCCACAATCGATTTGGCGTAACCTTTCTCTCTGAGCTTTTCTGTCGCTTCAAAGCCGTCCATGACGGGCATTCTGCAATCCATAAATACGATGTCGTATTCGTTGTCTGAAGCAAGCTCTAGCCCTTCGATTCCATTAGTGGCAATAGCAGGCTCTATCTCGTATTTGCGTAGCATTTGCTGGATGATGATCTGGTTCATCTTAATATCATCAACCACCAGCACTTTAAGCAGTGACAATTCCGCCTCTGACTCAAAGCCTTTAGTGACACTGTCATTCTCTGCTGGCACATCGACAACTTGAAGAGGAATCGAGATGGTAAAAGTCGTGCCTGAGCCAACAACACTGGTCACGCTAATATCACCGTGCATCAAACCTACTAGCTTACGACAGATGGCGAGACCAAGCCCAGTCCCTTCGTAGTTTCGACTACTTGAATTATCCGCCTGAGTAAAAGGTTCAAACAGTGTCTTATGAGAGGATTGAGCGATCCCAACTCCAGTGTCCTCTACGGAAAAAATAAATTGGTCTCTCAACCATTTAATCTCAACGCTCACATGTCCTTTATCCGTGAACTTGATGGCGTTTCCAATCAAGTTTACGAACAGTTGAGTAATACGCTCTAAGTCACCATAGAAATGGCTCGGTACACCTTTGTCTACATCAACATCAAACTTAAGCTGCTTTTCAAGTGCTCGATTGGTAAAGATACTATCGATAGTATTTCTCAAATCATGAAGCGCGAACTTCTTCGGTATTAACTCCAACATTCCCGCGTTGATTTTACTGTAATCCAATAGGTCATTAATGATGGTTCTTAGAAATTCGCCAGACTGGCTTAGGTTATTCACTATCTCACGCTGAGAGCTGTTCAGTTCGGTATCGCTGATCAATTCGGCACTACCTAGTAGGCCATTAAGCGGGGTTCTTAATTCGTGGTTGATCATTGCGACAAAGTCACGCGTTGCTCTTTCAGATTCTTCTGCTCGTTTACGTGATTCAATGTTTCGATTGATAGCAAGCTGGTGGGTTAAGGCACTACAAATAAGGTCGGTAACTAACAACAGTTGGCTTTGGATGAATTCGAAATCTTGGTCTAACACCCTGACCTTCACAATTAACGCGCCGACTATGACTTTTTCAACCTCTAATGGCACGGTAAGGTGGTTGCCTTGCCAATGAGGCTCTTGAATATCTTGCTCTATCACCTCGACGGTTTCATCACCATAGTCATAAGTGTGTAATTGAGGGAGCAGCTTGGGAGGCAAAATCAAACGACTGGATTCAATCAGATAACTGTTGGTCACACTTGTCGTCAATTGTGACAACATGACGTCATCAAGATCATTACTCAGAAAAGCGCGTCCGAAATCAATCAACAGGTTGTCGATTTGTTCTTGGAATTCAATGCGACGTATGTTTGCATTGGAACGCTTCTCTAACTGACGCAGTGCAAGCTCGAGTTGTTGGTTGGCCTCAAAAAGTTCAAGGCTCTTTTGTTCCAACAAAGCTTCTGCTGCTTTTCGCGCAGCAATTTGGCGTTTAAGTTTTTTCTCTAGGGCTGAGGCCGGATCCATATCACTTTTCTACTTTGAGATTAAACCTAACCACGCTCTGGTCATCATTTTGTGGCGTCATCTCCACCGCAATAGATTCACCGTGGTATTCAGCGCACCCTTCGATAAGCCCTAAACAAACATGAGACATACATCTTGCGCTTTTGTAGTCAAAAACAAGTTGTGCTTCGGTCGTGGTGATAAAACTGAATTCAGGTGGCTCAGCATCTGGATAAAGCTTCTTCACTTCAACGTGAATGTAGCGCTCTACGTGCTGAATAAATTGAAAGGTGGTATTGCTGTGAGCAAGGCTCGCTTTATTCGGCAATGAGGCTAATAAGTTCCTAAATACGGACTGCCCGAAAACGCGTTGCAAGCTTGCTGCATCTATATCGGTTTTTTTGCTCAGATTAATGATGAGTTTAACCAGATCTTTGTGGTCGTAACTTCCGACAGATGTGTAGATCCCTTCATCTTCTGACATCTCTAGAACTTCTTCCAAAAGCTCTAACCCAAACTTGTCTTCAACAAGCTCTAAAAATTCGGTGAATATGATTCCTTTCATCTCATACCTTTTCTTCTATTTCTTTTTAGAATGGTTCACTAAGTCATTGTTATCAAATTCTTAAACGCAAAATCTACGCTTCGTAACCCAATTTTATGACATGCGTAACGCTTACTCGCAGATGTGTACATATTGAATATAGCAAAAACCGGCATTTTAAGGATGTCAGTCACTACGTGGCCCTTAATTACGCCTAGTTAATCGCTAAACTAAAGGTAAGTAAATGAAGACACACTCAAAATTGGTAATCAGCCCACGGTTATGTCTATACTTAAAATCATAATAATCAATATATTGGCTTGATATGAATAAAGAAAATTTCCTTCAACAATTCCAACTAAACCCTACCGTTGGCTACCACCCTGAGTCTGTAGAGCGAGTTTCTCACATCAGTGGAGAAGAGCTTCGTAAGGCAGCAGTCGTTGTCGGTTTAGTTGAAAGAGAGGATGGTTTACATGTCATTTTTACTAAAAGAGCAGCACATCTTAAGCATCACCCAGGCCAAGTCAGCTTTCCGGGTGGCAAACATGAGCTTTCCGACCCATCTATGCAATTTACTGCACTAAGAGAACTGCACGAAGAGGTGGGTATTCGATCGGATCAGGTTAAAATTGTTGGGCAATTACCCGCCTTGAGTACCATTAGTAAATTTTCTGTTACGCCGATTGTCGCATTAGTTGATCCTGACTATAAACCCATCATAGATGAGAACGAAGTAGCCTCTATTTTTGAGGTTCCTGCCACTTATGTGTTAGACCAAGCGAAATTACACAGCCACATGGTCAACTTTAAACAAATCAAGCATCGCGTTTTTGCGATGCCCTTCCAAGAGCACCTAATTTGGGGCGTTACGGCTCAAATCATCCAATCACTACAACAGCATGTAGTGCAACGAATTACATAGCAACTACGTTTTGTTTAATCTCTGTTAACAAATCGCAAGCTTTGTATGGGACAGAATTATTAATGCAATTTTACGCAAACGTTTACCTGCTATAGATCTATACAACCCGCCCTTTCGCATAAAAAAAACTAATACCAAGCATAAACATAAATCACCTGTGGCACGCTATTTTCGTGATCAAAAATCCGTTTTTCGCATATCATGTGACACGCCGTTTCATTACATGATTTAGATCTATTTTTTGCAGACGAAAATTCTGCAGAATTAGCCCCGACTTATTTCCTGTTCCCAAAAAATGAGTAATTTAACATGAACACAACAACTTCTTCGGCAAATGCCGTTAAAGATTCAAGCAAGTTTAACTATAAAGATTTTACCTGGTGTTTATCACTATTCGGTACAGCAGTTGGTGCTGGCGTACTATTTCTTCCAATCAAAGCAGGTGCGGGTGGTTTTTGGCCATTAGTTATCCTAGCTCTAATCGCGGCACCAATGACTTGGTTCGCACACAAATCTCTAGCTCGTTTCGTACTGTCAGCTAAAAACCCTGAAGCAGATATTACAGACACAGTTGAAGAACACTTCGGTAAGACTGGCGCAAACATTATTACTTTCGCTTACTTCTTCGCTATCTACCCAATCGTTCTTATCTACGGTGTTGGTATCACAAACACAGTTGATTCTTTCCTAGTAAACCAAATGGGTATGGAATCTATTCCACGTCCTCTACTTTCTGGTGCACTTATCCTTGCTATGACAGCGGGTGTTGTATTCGGTAAAGAGCTGATGCTTAAAGCAACGTCAGCGATGGTTTACCCACTAGTATTCATCCTACTAGCACTGTCTTTCTACCTAGTTCCTGACTGGAACACTTCAATGATGGAAGTTAGCCCAGAATGGTCAACAATGCCTTCTATTATCTGGCTTGCAATTCCAATCATCGTGTTCTCTTTCAACCACAGCCCAATCATTTCACAGTTCTCTAAAGAGCAACGTCGTGTATACGGTGAAAACGCAGTTAAGAAAACTGACGCAATCACTGGCGGCGCAGCAATGATGCTGATGGGTTTTGTAATGTTCTTCGTATTCTCTGTAGTTCTTTCTCTATCTCCAGAGCAACTAGCAACAGCACAAGCACAGAACATCTCTGTTCTTTCTTACCTAGCAAACGTACATGAGTCTCCGCTTATCTCTTACATGGGTCCTCTAGTAGCGTTTGCAGCGATTACTTCAAGCTACTTCGGTCACTTCCTAGGTGCTCACGAAGGTCTTGTTGGTCTAATCAAGTCTCGCTCTGGTTCTTCAGTAAGCACTATCGAAAAAGCATCTCTAGCGTTCATCGTTGTTACAACTTGGATTGTTGCGGTAGTTAACCCAAGCATCCTAGGTATGATTGAAACAATGGGTGCTCCAATGATTGCAGCTATCCTGTTCCTAATGCCTGTATTCGCGATGCAAAAAGTACCAGCAATGGCTAAGTACAAAACTTCAGCACCTGTACAAATCTTTACAGCTTTATGTGGTCTAGCGGCTATTAGTTCTGTAATCTACGGCGCTCTTTAATCTTAAGCACTTTTTATAAGATGGCTTTCATCTTATATCGCGAGATTAGACACAAAATATAATGATAATAAATGAGCCTCCCTACTCCCCTTGGGAGGCTCTCTTTTTGAGGTAATCGCTATGATTAGTGTATTTGATATCTATAAAATCGGTGTTGGTCCATCGAGCTCACACACAGTTGGACCAATGAAAGCGGGTAAAGAATTTATTGATGACCTACGTTCAATGGGAAAATTGCGCGACATCACTAAAATCACCGTGGACGTATATGGATCACTATCACTGACAGGGAAAGGTCACCACACAGATATCGCAATCATCATGGGTCTTGCTGGCAATACTCCTGAGCGTGTTGATATCGATTCTATTGCTGGCTTCATTGCTCGCGTAGAAGAAACTGAACGCCTTCCTGTTGGCATGCACTGTCATACAGTATCGTTCCCACGCGATGGCGGTATGAACTTCCATACTAGCAACCTTTCTCTACACGAGAATGGCATGAGCATTCACGCTTGGGTTGACGACGAAGTAGCATACTCAAAAACTTACTACTCAATTGGTGGCGGTTTCATCGTTGACGAAGAGAACTTCGGCAAAGAAGAAGAAAACCCAATCAAAGCACCTTACGAATTTACAACGGCTGAAGAGCTGGTTAATCAGTGCAAAGAAAGCGGTCTTTCTATCAGTACACTGGTTATGAAAAACCAAGCGGCTTTCCACTCAGACGAAGAGTCTCGTACTTACTTCGCAAACATCTGGAAAACGATGCGTGAGTGTATGGATCGCGGTATGAATACTGAAGGTATCCTGCCTGGTCCACTGCGTGTACCTCGTCGTGCTGCAGCACTTCGCCAACAGCTGATCACTTCAGAGAAAACAACAAACGATCCAATGACGGTTGTTGACTGGGTGAACATGTTTGCTTTCGCAGTAAACGAAGAAAACGCTGCGGGCGGTCGTGTAGTAACGGCTCCAACAAACGGCGCATGTGGCATCATCCCTGCTGTATTGGCTTACTACGATAAGTTCATCCAAACAGTGACAGAGAAAGACTACACTCGTTATTTCGCAGCTTCTGGCGCGATCGGTGGCCTATACAAGCGTAACGCTTCTATCTCTGGTGCTGAAGTTGGCTGTCAGGGTGAAGTTGGTGTGGCATGTTCTATGGCTGCTGCTGGTCTTGCTGAGCTTATGGGTGGTAGCCCTGAGCAAGTATGTATGGCTGCAGAAATTGGCATGGAACACAACTTAGGTCTTACATGTGACCCAGTTGCAGGCCAAGTACAAGTACCATGTATCGAGCGTAACGGTATTGCTGCAGTGAAAGCAATCAACTCTGCTCGTATGGCACTTCGTCGTTCTTCTGCTCCTACTGTTTCTCTAGATAAAGTTATCGAAACGATGCTAGAAACAGGTAAAGACATGAACGCTAAATATCGTGAGACTTCTCAAGGTGGTTTGGCAGTTAAGGTTGTTTGTTAATCATTCTGAATTAATAAACCGACAATAAAAAAGGAACGCCGGTGCGTTCCTTTTTTGTATCTGAAGCTTTTGGAGCTAAAGCTTTGTGACTGATTACTTCAACCGACCAAATAGTTGTTTTAAATCACTTGCGAGATAAGCAAGAAGCAACCAAACAGCAATGAGAAAAGCATCATTGGTTTGCCACCTTCCGCGCTGTATCTGTCTTCCGCTACTTTCATAAAGCGTTGCTTATGAACCATTACCAGAGGAACAAACACCGCCAAGAACACCAAGATGATACCTGCGTAGTTCAACACCTGTAGGAACTTGTCTGCTGCAAGCAATGAACCCGCTAGCGGCAAGATGAAGCTAATGCAGTAAGTCACCGCTGTGTTTTGGTTGAACATGTCTTTGTTCTGGTTGAACAGTGCCATCGCCACACCAAAGAAAGAAGTCAACAAGGCTAGACCAGTGAACGTAGAAAGCACATTACCCACCCAAGGAGATTGAGCCTCAAACGCCGCCATCAAATCAGAGACATTTTTAAAGCTGCGGAATTGCTCTTCACTCAGGTTACCGACCACAGCAAATAACCAGCATAAGTAACATACTAGTGGGATCAGAGAACCAACAATCACCATATTGCGCAGCTGTTTGTCTGTCGCTTCGTGGTTGTAAGACACCAAAGTAGGAATCACGACCATAAAGCCAAAGCTGGTGAACAGAATTGCGCTGGTTTTGATCAGGTCAACGTGATTGTGGCTGGTTACCTGCATCAAGTTTTCTTGCGTCATGCTTGGCGCCAAAAACGCCATGGTTGCAAACAAGCTTGCTAGCATCACAAAGAACAATGCACGGTTCAGTTTATCAATCACACCTGTACCACTTGCAACAACAGCACCAGCAAGCAAGGTAAACGTGATTTGGCTAGAGGTTGCGGTAATGTCTACACCGAAGTTAGACAGCAACTTACTCAGCAAGTCGCCCGCACCCAAAATGTAAGCCATTAATAGGCAGATTAATAACGCGTAAAGCAGGCCGTTGGTAAGCAACTGGCCTTGTTTGCCCAAGGTTTTTCGAGCAATAGAGTTCAATCCTAGACCGCCACCGGCTTTGATGGTCGCCTCTAGAAGTAATAGAGCTGCATAAGTGGTACCGAAACAGATCAGAACCATAAGCAATGTGCCGTAAAGTAATCCGAATTGAGCTAATACCATTGGGATCGCGAGCATACCAGCACCGAGAGCGGTACCAGCGATAATTAGGGAGCTACCCATCATTTTAATATTCATTATTTTTAACTTATTTGTTTAGTTTTTATAGGTGTGAGTCTTCGTACATCAAGTGGATGACAAAGGAATTCAGATAGAAATAAAGTTATAAAACGAATAACAATAGGAGCGATAAGCGGTAAAGAAGCGTGCAGAGACGTTGTCGAACAGGGCGTTCAAAGGGGAGCTTGTCTTAAGAGAGGTAAAACGAGAAGCGTGAGTAAGCGTTAACTGATGTGGTGAACCTTCCGTAGGTTCAATAATCGGCGATGTAATCTTGAATTTCATGTATGTGTCCAATAATTGATTCACATTCCATAGTATTTGAAGCAGCGTATCCGTTGCTGCCCTACCTCTAGCATTAGAGGTCGTTTCATCTTATCGAATGAGACTCGAAACACAACGCTATAGCCACAATTTTTGCTATTAAATTGAACAAAATAGCAGTTTGGACACTAATTAACCACCAAACCACATAAAACAATAATCATTACTGATAAAAATCAGAACGATAAATTCACCGACACCATTATCCACAATGCCTGTACAAAGAACGTTCAAAAACATATGACAGCCGCATAAATAGCACTCTTACCGAAACTATTCGCTGTCAATGCCCTAGCAATAGACCAAAAGTAGACGCGAGCTTATTTAAACCTCAAATACAGAATCAATTACAACACAAACTCGCTACATCACAGAAACATAACCACAACCGGAGTGTGGTCACACAATTCACTATACCCCATAGGTAGTAGGGTCTCTTACACGTAAAGTATGCGCGTCATTATAATTAATAAAAACAAACACCTTATGCGCTCAACAATCACTTTTAAAATCCTAGTGGCCCTCGCCATCGTGTTCACTTTTTTGCTCGCGATATCAACCTATTTTCAATATTCACAGCAAAAACAACTTGTTAATTCCGTGCTGAGTGAACAGCTACACGATAAAGCGAGTAACTATTTCGATAGCCTCAATATGATGATGCTGACTGGCACCATGGCACAGAAAGAAACCCTGCGTCAGAAAGCATTGGCACAAGAAGGTATTGAAGACGTTCGTGTATTACGCGCCGATGCTGTGAGCAAACTCTACGGCCCCGGCAATGACAACCAAACACCCGTTGATGATATTGATAAGCGCGCGCTAGCTGGTGAAACCGTCATCGAACCATTCTCTGCCGATTGGGGTAAAGGCTTAGTGATTGCCCTGCCAATGAAGTCGAGCGAAAACTATCGTGGCACCAACTGCGTAGCATGCCACATGGCCGCAGAAGGTGAAGTGTTGGGTGCTATTCGCTTGGAGTACAACCTTAGCCACGTAAATTCGTTGATTAATACTCAAACCATGGCAGCGATAGGGATTATGGCAGTGATCTCCTTTGCGGGTTTTGTACTGACGATGGGGCTGATTCGTAAGATCATTGTTCGCCCTCTTCAACAGACTTCTCGTTTTATGACGCAAGTTAGCAGCGACAAGAACCTATCGACCCGCTTACCAGCACAAAGCAAAGATGAGATTGGTACACTCGCCAATTCGATTAACTCCTTCATGGGCACAGTTTCTGACAGTTTAGAGAAGGTACAAGATACTTCGCACAAACTGAATGCGTCAGCCAACCAACTGACCAGCGTTGCACAAATTACCGAGCAAGCGGCGAGCGATCAGCAACATGAAACAGCGGAAGTACAAAACAATGTTGAAGGGATACAAGCTCAACAGGTTAATGTAGAACAAGCGACATTAACCGCATCCGACCTCATCAATCACACCGCCGATGTCGCATTCAAAAGTGCTACCCAAGCACATGATGCAAGCAGTGAAATCAAGAACCTAGTAACCAGCATCGAAGAAGTGAAGCACAAAATCCAGACACTCAATGAGCAAACCGGAGAAGTTTCTTCAATATTGAGTGTGATTCGTGGCATTGCCGATCAAACCAACCTTCTGGCACTCAATGCAGCCATTGAAGCCGCGCGCGCGGGTGAACAAGGTCGTGGTTTTGCCGTCGTTGCTGATGAAGTCCGTCATCTAGCATCAAGAACGGCAGAAGCAACAGGCAGTATTGAATCGATTATCCATCAGTTCCAGCAAGGCAGCGAAGAGTCATTAAACTCGGCAGACCACGTTTGCGAACAAGCACATCAAAGCTCAAGCGATATCGATGCTCTGTCTATTGAAATGAATGGTGTTGTAGAAGAAATGAAGCAAGTGTTGGCACATGCACAGAACATTCAACAGCAGACCCAATCCACCACACAGGCTACTAAAGATGTTCAGCAGAAAGTCGAAACCATCACTTCTCACGCTAATAACACATCGCAATCTGCGGCTGAAACCCGTGACATCAGTAATGACTTGGAAGAGCTGTCTGATCATCTTGAGTCGCTGATCAATCAATTCACCTTGTCTCAACCAAAGGTGAACTCAAAACCGAACTCGAAGACCATTATCAAATCTTAAGTTGATAGAGTTACGTGACTGCCAACCAACAAAAAAGCGCTCCTTCATGAGCGCTTTGTCTTCTTTAACTGTCTTTGCTGAGAGTTCGAGATCGGACTCAAACCAAACAGTGACTAGTGCGTAATTGAAACCGCCGTTAAGTCTTTATGCTTATGGTACATCGCATGTTTGAAGATGAGGTTCGCACTCACAGTATCCATTCCAGAGACTTCTACATAAGCCCCCTTCTTACGGAATTTGAACACCACCTTATCAAGCGCTTCAACCGAAGTGTTATCGAGGAAAGATGCATCGCTAATATCGATCGTCACCAAAGACGTTGCATTGTCGTAATCGAACAAGTCAACAAACGCATCAGAAGAAGCAAAGAACACATGACCTTTCACTCGGTGAATAGTGTGCAGCTTATTAGTGACCACTTCATCAGAAATAAAGACCATCGATTTGCTTGCATGGGCATAAAACAACGCAGACAGAACCACGCCCACCGCAACACCTATCGCTAGGTTATGGGTAAACACCACCACGATCACCGTCGCTAACATCGTCACGTTGGTAGGAAGCGTGTGATCTTTAAGTTCAACAATAGAACGCCAAGAGAAAGTGCCGATTGAAACCATGATCATCACGGACACCAACGCCGCCATTGGTATCAATCTCAACCAGTCAGACGCAAACACCACCATCAACAATAAAACCACACCGGCGATCATGCTTGATAGTCGGGTTAACCCACCAGATTTGATGTTGATGATCGATTGGCCGATCATGGCACAGCCAGCCATACCACCAAACAGTGAAGCTACAATATTGGCTACGCCCTGCCCTTTACATTCGTTGTTCTTGTTGCTTTCCGTATCAGTCAGGTCATCGACAATCGTTGCTGTCATCAAAGACTCCAGAATACCAACAACAGACAGAGCAATGGAGTACGGCAGTATGATTTCGAATGTCTCTAGCGTGAATGGGATGTTCGGGATTAAAAACGCAGGCATTGAATCTGGGAGCTTACCCATATCACCAATCGTTCTAACATCTAAACCAAGCATTAAGCTGATGATGGTAAGCAAAACAATCGCGACCAACGGTGAAGGTATCGCACGGCCATATTTAGGAAGATAAGGAAGCAGGTAAATAATGGCTAAGCCGAGAACAACTAATAGGTAAACACTCGAAGGCACGTTAATTAGCTCAGGGAGCTGAGCCAAAAAGATAAGAATAGCGAGTGCGTTAACAAATCCAGTGATCACCGATTTCGAAACAAAGTTCATCAAGTTGCCTAGCTTTAAATAACCCGCAGCAATTTGAATAAGACCAGCTAAAAATGAAGCCGCGAGTAGATATTCGAGTCCGTAGTCTTTCACTAGCGTGACCATAAGCAGCGCCATTGCGCCTGTTGCTCCGGATATCATTCCCGGACGACTGCCAACTAAGGCGGTGACCACACAAATACAGAATGAAGCATACAAGCCGACCTTAGGGTCGACGCCTGCAATAATAGAAAATGCGATGGCTTCAGGGATCAATGCGAGTGCAACCACAATCCCAGATAATGAATCTCCTTTAACGTTAGATAACCAGTGTTTTTTTAAATAATTAAGCATGTAATTCTCTTTTACTTGTACAGCCAGTCCTGCCTTGTTCAGACATAATTTGATCGACTGTTTTTCATGGAATGAGCGAGCGCTCGAAAAGTGCGGGTGTAGAGAGAATACAGGGGTTAAGGCGGCGTAATTAACACGTGAATATTAAACTCCTCTAGTGGGTTGTTCATTGAGTTTCTAAATAAACTGATAGCCAGCTCAGTGATGGGAAATCGGCTTCGCCGTTGAATTGATTCAGTTCAAAGAGGTTGAATTAAACAAAGTGGGCTAAAGCCGCGCCAATATAGAGCGAGTCTGAGCTCAATCACACAGCCATTATCGAAAACAAAGATTGCGATTGTGCATCAATTCACCAGTGTGGCTCAATGTAGATTCATGCGCATTGATTCGCCGTTGATAAGCCTTGATTCGTTGTTTGTTGTCTTGCTTTAACACGCTAGATATTGATTTCTACTCCCTGCTTTCAGTAATAGAACCTTGTGATATTGAACAAAAAACCAACCCTCAATGATTTTTCTTGCTTTGATTCGAAATATTTCTTTCCACAAGCAAGAATAAAGGTTGAAGCTCTCTGTATGACAGGTAATATGTTCCATTGATTTAAAAAGTTTATACAACCCAATGTTTCGACTGTTTTTTGTTCAGAATTTAGCGAACTATAAACAATCGGTTGCAAACATTGTGTTGAATTTGTCCCTCAATGGAGAATGAAACCAACATGACTTACGCGCCTGTAACAGACGTACTTGGCGGCAAGCTAGCGGTAGACAGTGAAGTAACTGTTCGCGGCTGGATCCGTTCACGTCGTGATTCCAAAGCTGGAATCTCTTTCCTTGCCATTTATGACGGCTCTTGTTTCGACCCGATTCAGGCCGTGGTCCCTAATAATCTTAATAATTACGAAAACGAAGTACTAAAGCTAACTACTGGCTGCTCTGTTGAAGTAACTGGCAAGATTGTTGAGTCTCCTGCAAAAGGTCAAGATTTCGAACTAACAGCAACTGACGTTAAAGTTGTTGGCTGGGTTGAAGACGCTGACACTTACCCAATGGCTAAGACACGTCACTCTATCGAATACCTTCGTGAAGTTGCTCACCTACGTCCACGTACTAACGTGATCGGCGCAGTAGCACGTGTACGTAACTGTCTATCGCAAGCGATTCACCGTTTCTACCACGAGCAAGGTTTCTTCTGGACTTCGGCTCCACTTATCACTGCTTCTGATGCTGAAGGCGCAGGTGAAATGTTCCGCGTATCTACGCTAGACATGGAAAACCTACCTCGCACTGACGAAGGCAAAGTTGATTTCAACGAAGATTTCTTCGGTAAAGAAACTTTCCTAACAGTATCTGGCCAACTTAATGCTGAAGCTTACGCTTGTGCACTAAGCAAAGTTTACACGTTCGGTCCTACGTTCCGTGCTGAAAACTCAAACACAAGCCGCCACCTAGCTGAGTTCTGGATGGTTGAGCCTGAAGTTGCGTTTGCAGACCTTAACGATGTAGCAAAACTGGCTGAAGACATGCTTAAGTACGTTTTCGCAGCTGTTCTTGAAGAGCGCCGTGACGATCTTGAGTTCTTCGCTTCTCGCATCGACAAGCAAGCAATCACTCGTCTAGAGCAATTCGTAGACGCTGATTTCGCACAAGTTGACTACACTGACGCAATCCAAATCCTACTAGACTCTGGTAAGAAATTTGAGTTTGACGTTGAGTGGGGCATCGACATGTCTTCTGAGCATGAGCGTTACCTAGCTGAAGAGCACTTTAAAGCTCCTGTTATCGTTAAGAACTACCCGAAAGACATTAAAGCTTTCTACATGCGCTTAAACGACGACGGCAAAACAGTTGCAGCTATGGACGTACTTGCACCAGGTATCGGTGAAATCATCGGTGGTGCACAACGTGAAGAGCGTCTAGATATTCTAGACGAGCGCATGGTTGCTATGGGTATCGACCCTGAGCACATGAGCTGGTACCGCGACCTACGTAAATACGGCACAGTGCCACACGCTGGTTTCGGTCTTGGTTTCGAGCGTCTAGTATCTTACGTGACTGGTATGGGCAACGTTCGTGACGTTATCCCGTTCCCACGTACACCACGCTCTGCAAACTTCTAATTCGATACTTAGTCGAAATTAAAAGTTAAGAACAAATAAAAACCTCCGCAATTGCGGAGGTTTTTTTATGTTCGGGATAAATTAAACGATTAAGACTAACGGTATAACGCTGACAAAAAATAGCTGTTCAGAGCTTAATTGGCATTTCAGTGCTTAGTCGATATAGCGAAGATTAATCGACATCTTGAGCGCTAGCGTACTTTATCGCGAGACCGCAAATTGCCATCATAACGAATGGGATGGCTGCAGTGGTATATTCTGCCCAAGCCATATCAGCGAAAGCTTTTGCGAGTAGTACGTGGCCGAGGATAAGCAGAAGAGCACACACAATAGCAACGATGATTAGCTTAACTTCGTTTCCTATGGTCATTTTCAACATAACGGTATCTCCAATATTTAGTCTACCGTCATTGAATCACAACTCTCTGCTCTATAAGGCGTACAGTTACGCCACAAACAACCCGTACAGTTGCAATCATTTGCTGTTTTATGAGCGACTTAAGGTTTTACGAGTGCGTAAGTTGATGCGCAAGCTTGCCTAGTAAGATCAGGGCTTGCTCTTTCTCTTCGGTAAGCTCGTAAGAGAAGTTCAACCGAATCGCGTTGTCTACCCTGCCCTGCTCACTAAACAAATCTCCCGATGCAACACTAATACCGTGGGCAATCGCTAATTGATGGAATTGCTGACTATCGAATTTTTCAGAGAAACGAACCCAAACGAAGTAACCACCAGCAGGCTCTTCAATCTCGATGGAATGCGGGAAGTACTGTTTAATCACACCAATAAAGCGCTCTTTTCTGAGCAAAAGGTTTTTACGCAGTTTACGAAGGTGATTATCGTAGCTTTCATGAGTAAGAAAGTGTGCAACCCCGAGCTGGACAGGCGCACTGCTTGATAGCGTAGAAAGGAGCTGAAGCTTTTGAATAGCATCATTGAAACGTGTGTTCACCACCCAACCGACACGATAACCTGGGCAAAGGCTTTTTGAATAAGATCCACAAAGTAATACAGAGTCAGTTTTATCAAAAGCCTTTAATGGCTTAGGTTTATACCCTTCGTAATAAAGGTCACCATACACGTCATCTTCAATAATGCAGGTATTGTATTGCTCGGCAATTTCAACAACGCAGCGCTTTGCTTCTTCCGTAAGGCTGGTTCCAGTCGGGTTTTGAAAAGTCGTCATTAACCAACACGCTTTCACGTCTTGTGTTTTTAAGGCTCTCTCAAACTGTTCGATGTTCAGTCCATTAACAGGACAAACATCCACTTCAATAGGATTAAGCCCTAACCTCTCGACTGCTTGAAGAGCACCATAGAATGCAGGTGACTCAATCACCACATTATCACCTGACTTAGTGACAGTCTGTAGGCTTAAGTTCAGCGCTTCCATCGCGCCTGACGTAATCACGATGTCTTGATGATTAACCGTAATTCCTTGCTGTAGATAACGCTGTGCTATCTGCCTTCTTAAAGACTCACTTCCAGGTGGCAGATTGTTAATCACACTGGCACCCGTCATCTTCCTGCCAGCACTGGCTAGGTTGCGGGTCAAAGTTGGTAAAGGGAACAAATCTGGGTCAGGGAATGCCGAGCCAAAAGGAATAACCCCCTCTGCAGAGCTAGATTTCAAGAAATCGAATAAGCGATCGTTGATGGCTTTCTTTTCGGGAGCTGATGGCAGATCGTAATCAACACCATCCACTCTTGGGGCCACGAAATAACCCGACTGAGGTTTAGCGATGATCCAACCTTCGCTTTCAAGCAGTTGGTAGGCTTGTAAGACAGTACTATTGCTGACGTTGTAATTGCGACAACTCATGCGCACAGAAGGGATCTTCTCTCCTGAACGCCATGTGTTATTAGCGATCTGAGTTCGAATATCCTTTGCAAGCTCTTCATAACGCGCCATCTAATTGTACTACCTAGAGAAATTTTGTTGGCCGGAGATTTTATCACTAACGCCATCAACTATTGCTGCTATCCATATGATTGCACCTAATTTCTATAATTGTGTGAATTGGTTCACAGATAACTTTGTAAGCTTTGCTAAGTTTGTACCCAAGGCAGGAGCTAAGTTGGCTTTCTGCCTCAATAATTTGATGTAATCCAAAAACATGCGAGATAACAATGAAAAAAATAGAAGCAGACCAATTAAGTTATAAAGGAGAGTCAAACGGTGTTCATAGTTGGACAACACCGAGCGGCCAACCATACTACTGGCATCCAGACTGGCTACACATTGCGGAAGACGCAACGGGCTCACATCCAAAACAGAAACTCGATGTAGACCAAGACCAAGCACCAACAGAAAAGCACGCGGTGTCTGCAATTCTAAAACACATTAACCAATGGGCAGCTGACAAACTGGCATCGCACCCTGAGATTGAAACTGGCTCAATTGAAGCTGAAATTAATCTGAAAAAGTGATTCGGTGTACTGGCTTTCGCAAGGTTAACTACTCGCGATTTCAGTAAGCACATCGACGGAATAGCCTCGTATCTCAACCGAGGCTATTCAAACCTCTTCATAATAACGCTGTAATAATCCCCACCTAGCTAACAAAAACCCAACACCAACCACTTTCTTGTATCAATCCACGAAAGCTATCGATAGAATTTCCGGTCTTATTCGCGTCAGTTATACAAATTGCATGTAATTCAACAAATCGTGAATCAGTAAAATTGTATAGATCTATAAAATTGCATGCATCTTTACAAGTTATGTAGATCTAAAAAACAAATTTTTGAACCTGAGAATAAAGGCTTATTGATGGATAATTCGAACTACAATCAATCACTAACGACTAAGTTATATCTCATTGCAGGCGTGCTATTTGGGACTTATGGCAGTCGGGTATGCCCTATGCTCGAAAGCTTAACGACGTTAGAGATTTTCACTCAAGTTAGTATTGTCTTCGTCTTACTTTGGCTGGTCCGTCATTACCTATTAGCACAGCACACTTTGGTCAAACAAGGTCGGTTTGCTCAGCTTGATACCCTACTGTTTTTTACTGCAAGTGTCCCTTTCGCGCTCTATTACAACCTAAGCTACGAATTCACCATTGATAGCAATTTGAAAGTACTGTTCGGCATGAGCTTATTTGGTTTCTTTACTGGAACGATTCTTCAATTAAGCGCCAAGCTCAATCAAATGGATAAGATGGAAGCGTCGGGTCAGTTTGATTTCCAATTGATTGGCGAAAGAAGCTCTCTAGTAAAACAGATGATTGGCCTAGTGATGGTGCTTTTAATCACACTCACAACCATGCTCACAATGATTGCTGTTAAAGATATTTTCTGGCTCGAGCACAACCCCGATCGCTTGCTTGATGGCACAGGCAAGATCAGTGTGATTAAAGAGTTTATTTATCTGGCTCTGGTACTGGGTGGTTACGCGATCACCATCATGACACTGTGGAGCAAGCTGATTAAACGCATTCTACTTAGCCAAGAGTGCGCATTAAACAAGGTGACCAATGGCGAGCAAGGTGTTCGCTTACCTATTTTCGGTTACAACGAACTTGGTTCAATGGCCTCAATGACCAACACCATGCTTGATAGCCTAGAGACCGCGCAAAACGAAGTGAAAACCACACGCGACGTTGCGATTGTCAGCTTATCTGCGCTTGCCGAATCGAGAGATAATGAAACAGGCGCGCACATCCTTAGAACTCAAGAATACGTTAAGGTACTCGCTCAGGAGCTTAGCAAGTCTGAAAGGCATTCCGCCTTGTTAACTCCAAACTATATCGAACTGCTTTATAAGTCGGCGCCACTGCATGATGTCGGTAAGGTTGGTGTTCCTGATAGCGTGCTGTTGAAACCGGGGAAATTGACTGACGAAGAGTTTGAAATAATGAAAGGTCACCCAGCGATTGGCGCAGAAGCCTTATCTATTGCAGAGAAGCAACTCGGGAGCAGCTCTTTCTTAAGAGTCGCAAAAGAGATTTCCCTGACTCACC
This sequence comes from Vibrio sp. Isolate33, assembly GCF_022397895.1. NCBI lineage: Bacteria > Pseudomonadati > Pseudomonadota > Gammaproteobacteria > Vibrionales > Vibrionaceae > Vibrio > Vibrio sp. Isolate33. The sequence continues at coordinate 74,385 of NZ_JAKEUP010000014.1, read as the reverse complement.
ACGAGAAATGGAATGGCAGCGGCTACCCAAATCAGCTGTCTGGTGAAGATATTCCACTATCGGGTCGTTTAATGGCATTAGCCGATGTTTATGATGCACTCATCTCGAAGCGAGTCTACAAACCAGCCTTCACTCATGAGCAAGCTAAACAGATCATTTTAGAGGGCAATGGGACGCATTTTGATCCGCAAGTTGTCGACGCATTTCTAGCGGTTGAACAAGCGTTTGTTTCGATAGCGGCAACCTATAAAGATGGCAAAAATATCGCTAGCGAACTCGAACGAGAAAGCCTTGTTGCTCAGCCCGCATAATCCTTTCAAAAACCACTAACTTCTTGCACCCTATAGGTTAATCCGTAGGGTGTTTTGTTATCAAATACCCTCTTTAGTCAATAAATCTGATTGAAATGGATTTTTTTTGGTCTTTCTGTTCACTTCGTATTGTCTTAAAAATTCCATACAGGTATAACTACCCATAGATACTATCCCCTCTCAATTGACATGGATGAAGATTATGTTTGAAAAAGTGTTAGCTGCTCCCGCCGATCCTATCCTCGGCCTTACTGAAGAGTTTAAAAAAGACTCTCGTGCAGAGAAAATCAACCTTGGTGTTGGCATCTACAAAAATGAAGATGGTCAAACGCCAGTACTTAAAACAGTAAAGAAAGCAGAAGCTGCACTTCTTGAAAACGAAAAAACCAAATCTTACCTAACGATTGAAGGTACAGCTGAATACGGTCTAGCGGTTCAGAAACTGCTTTTCGGTTCAGATGCAGAGATCGTAACGTCTCAACGCGCTAAAACAGCACAAGCTCCAGGTGGTACAGGTGCACTTCGCGTAGCGGGTGAATTCATCAAACGCCAACTGGGTGACGTGAAAATCTGGATCAGTAACCCAACTTGGGCTAACCACAACGGCGTTTTCGCTGCTGCAGGTATCGAAACAGCTCAATACAGCTACTACAACGCTGAAACAAAAGACAAAGACTTCGCAGGCATGGTTGCTGACCTAGAGAAAGCTTCTGCAGGCGACATCGTTCTTCTTCACGGTTGCTGTCATAACCCAACAGGTATCGACCCAACAGCTGAAGAGTGGGAAGTACTGGCTAAACTTGTTGCTGAGAAGAAATTGCTTCCTCTATTCGACTTTGCTTACCAAGGTTTTGCAAAAGGCGTTGAAGAAGATGCTGCGGGCCTACGTGTTTTTGCTAAGTACAACAAAGAAATCCTAGTAGCGAGCTCATTCTCTAAGAACTTCGGCTTGTACAATGAGCGTGTTGGTGCATTCACACTGGTTGCTGAATCTGCAGACGTAGCAACAACAGCATTCTCTCAAGTTAAGAGCATTATCCGCTCTATCTACTCTAACCCACCAGCGCACGGTAGTGCTGTAGTAACTCACATCCTTGGCGATGCTGATCTACGTGCTGAATGGGAAGCGGAAGTAGCAGAGATGCGCGACCGTATCCAAGAGATGCGTGAGCTATTCGTAACAACGCTGAAATCTGAAGGTGTTGATGCAGACTTCACATTCATCGAACGTCAAAACGGCATGTTCTCTTTCTCTGGCCTAAGCAAAGAGCAAGTAACTCGTCTGAAAGATGAATTCGCTATCTACATTGTTGGCTCTGGTCGCATCAGCGTTGCGGGCATGACTAAGTCAAACATGGGTCCTCTATGTAAAGGTATCGCTGCGGTTCTTTAATCGTAAAGCTATACCTGTATTTGCAGACAAGAACCTGCACTTGCAGATCGATAGATATGCAAAAGCCAGCGATTAAGCTGGCTTTTTTGTACCTGTCTATAACATGTTAGGTTTAACTAGGTTAGTACTCTAGGAAAAACTCAACACCCAATTCGTTGGTTCTCTCACTTCCACCTTTGCTGCCCTCGCCATCTCGGTGCTGATAAGAGCCGCCAATTGCAAATTTGTTGGTCACGAGATAACGCAAACCTAGGTGATAAATCTCTTCGTCGAACAAATCACTGCGGTTTACCTGAACGCTACCATTGGCAATCCAGCGCTTTGCAAAGCCATAGTTAAGCTCTGCTTTAACGCCTTGGACAAATTCAGTGTCCGATTCTAAGGTTTCATTACTGCCGTTAAGCTCAACCTCACCTTTGGTAACACCCAACAAGTAAGAAGCCACAATATCCAAGTCTTTCTTAATGCTATAACGATACCCAGCGCCTGCCATTAAGGTATCAATTCGGGTCGTGCTTTCATCTGGGTGAATAAAGCGAGCACTATAATCACCGAGCAACAACCAATCATCCGTCATGGTGTAACTCACCCCTAAACCAAACGACGAGGCGTTATTATTACCACCCGCATCTTCATTCAAACTGCCCGAATGAGCGGTTGCGTATATATGGTCATAATCAAGAATATCCACACCGTCAGTGGCTGCCCACAAACTTGGAGAAAACATAAAAACTGCAGATACAAAACTAAGCTTCCACTTCGACATTCCTATCATCCTTAAACTGTCACTCCATTAATTGAAAGGTTAGTCTATCCCTAAGACTTTAAAAAGGTTTTAGCTCACAGATTGATTTGTGACGGCAAATTATTATCAAATGTTGTACCATGAAATCATACAAACTAATGGATGATCATTATGGATGCTGAGTTATTAGAGATTCAAAACTTTCTGGCACAATACCCCCCTTTCACAGAACTCCCTGAGGAGATGTTAGCGAAAGTGACCAGTAGCGTGGAAATTTCTTATTACCGCCAAGACACACCTATCATTCACTTTGGTGACCAAATTCATGATCTCTACATTGTTCGAAGCGGCGAAGTAGAAGTCTATCGCCGTAAAGGCGAACTCTATAACCGCCTGGATGAAGGCCACTTATTCGGCCAAATGGGTCTACTGACCAACAACAAGGTTCGTTTCCCAGTAAAAGCGACCGAAGATACCCTGCTCTACTGCATTCCTGAGCCAATTTTCCAAGAGCTCTACGACAACTACGACTCCTTTGCAGATTTCGTAGAAGTAGAAGATAACGCGCGTCTGCGTCAAGCAAACTCAAGTAATAACGATGCCAACGATCTCACGACATCCAAGGTAAAAACGCTGCTGACCAGCGAAGCGCCGATGATCGAGAAGACTCGTACGATTCAACAAGCTGCGACCATGATGGCCGAAGACAACGTCTCTTCCCTGCTGATCATTGACCCAGAAATCGTTGAAGATGATGAAGATGACTCAACACCCGTGATCGGCATCATCACCGACCGAGATTTATGTACTCGTGTACTTGCTGAAGGCCTCGACCCGTCGGATGAAGTCTCTAGCGTAATGACACCAGAGGTTATCTCACTCGACCACAATGCTTATGTTTACGAAGCCATGATGACCATGCTTCGCTACAACGTGCACCACTTACCAGTGCTCAAAGATAAGAAGCCAATCGGTATTATCGAAGCAACTGACATCGTCCGTTATGAGTCTCAAAACTCGCTGTTACTGGTAAGTAGTATCTTCCAACAACAAAGTATTGAAGATCTGAAAGTGCTTTCCGAGCAAGTGAAAGACAGCTTTGTACGTTTGGTTAACGAAGATGCCAATGCCCACATGGTGGGTACCGCAATGTCGGTAATTGGTCGCAGCTTTAAACAGCGTATTATCGAGTTGGGTGAAGAGAAGTTAGGTAAATCGCCAATTCCATACTGTTTCCTTGCGTTAGGCTCGATGGGACGTGATGAGCAATTGCTGGTTACCGACCAAGATAACGCCATCATTCTTGATGACACATACGACGAAGCAAAACACGGCAAGTACTTTGAAGAGCTTTCAAAGTTCATTTGTGACGGCTTAGACCAGTGTGGTTATGTTTACTGTACTGGCGACATCATGGCAACCAACCCGACTTGGCGTATGACACGTCGACAGTGGGAAGAGTGCTTTGCTGATTGGATTGATGATCCAAACCCGAAAGCCTTGCTGAACGCTTCTATCTTCTTTGACTTAGATGGTGTCTATGGCCGCTTAAAATGGGCTGAGCAATTGAACAGCTTCATTGTAAGACGTGCACGTAAGAACAACCGCTTCTTAGCGTGTCTGGCACGTAACGCGCTCAACCGTACTCCGCCACTGGGCTTCTTCAAAGATTTCGTAATGGAGAAAGATGGCCGCCACAACAACTCGATCAACCTTAAGCGTCGTGGTACTGCACCGCTGGCGGATCTGATTCGTGTTCACTCTTTGGCAGTAGCTTCTCGTTCAAAGAACTCTTTTGAACGTTTAGATGACATTATCGACGCGGGTATTCTTCCAAAAGGTAGAGCGCAAGATCTGAAAGATGCTATGGAGTTCATCTCCTTGGTTCGTATTCGTCACCAAGCGCACGATGTTGATAACAATGTCGAGCCTGATAACAACATCGAGCCGGAAAACCTATCTGACTTCGAGCGACGTAACTTGAAGGATGCATTCCAGATTTTAAGTAATGCGCAGAACTTCCTTAAGTTCCGTTACCAAGCTAGCAACAAGTTTAAGTAGGGCCTATGAACAAACTATTTAGATCACCTGCGGTTGACTGGCCATTTAAGTTTGCTCAGAAGCTTGAGCGTGCGCGAGATGAGCGCTTAAAGCATTTTTATAGCCAGCCTCTTCCTGCGCCAGATACACCAATTTCAGAAGTGACCTTCTTGGCTGTCGACTTTGAAACAACGGGGTTAAACCCAAACAAAGACGGCATCATTACCATTGGTCTAGTGCCGTTTACGCTCAATCGCATATACTTGCGACAAGCGAAACACTGGACTCTGAGGCCAAAGCAGAAGTTGGAAGAAGAGTCCGTGGTGATTCATGGCATTACTCACAATGACATCATTGACGCGCCCGATCTTAGCGAAGTGTTAGACGAGATTCTTGAATCTATGGCGGGACACATCCCTGTCGTTCACTATCGTCGTATCGAACGTGACTTCTTAGATAACGCATTGAAGGTACGACTTGGTGAAGGGATTGAGTTTCCAGTGCTCGACACACTCGAGATTGAATCCCAAATCCAGAACAAACTAGCGGGTGGCTTGTGGAACAAACTGAAAGGTAAGAAGCCAGCGTCTGTAAGGCTTGGGCAGAGTCGTCGTCGGTACCACCTACCCGACTACACACCGCATCACGCACTAACCGATGCTATTGCGACTGCAGAGCTGCTCCAAGCGCAGATCGCTCATCACTTTGACTCTGAGATGCCGTTGAAGAGTTTCTGGCTCTAATTGAGTTAGGTAAGCCTAGACATAAGTGACCTAAACACAAAACCCACTAACTTCCATTAGTGGGCTTTGTTAATTTTCATCATCTGAACTTATGCCGCTGTTGGCCCAACTAATCGCATTTCCCAATCTTCAACTTCACCTGTTTCAAGACGGCGAGCAACGAGTGCCCCCCAAGACTCAACCAGTGGTAATTCCGTCATCTGACTCAGCAGTTCTTTATCTAAGCTTCCCGTGAAAACTGCGCCCATAATGCGAGTGAGCGACCAGTCTGGATAAGGTCTTTCACACAGAGTAATCTCGTCGCCTTCACCAATGTCACCTTCCTCTAATACACGGAAGTACCAACCTGTGCGAAGCGTATCTTGTAGCCTTCTCGCCATGTCATTTTGGTCGAATCGTACGTTGAGCTTCCAACAAGGCATGCGTCCCTGTGAGACTTCCAACAATGTTGAACCGATGCGAATCTTATCTTTTAAGCAAATCGATTCTTCGGTTATGCCAGATGAGCTGATGTTCTCACCGAATGCACCAGCAGATTGGAAGATCGCTTTGTTGCCAAGCTCTTCCTTCCAAATTGGGTAGTGCTCGCTTGGATAGATATGAAGCGCTTTTTGAATCCCACCATGAAAGCGAGGGTCGCCTTGTTCATCATTAGTGAAACCAAGTTCTGTCGCGTGCTGACGCTCCGACAAAACCTGCTTATCAATAGCACTGTTTGACCCATGTGCAAAAGCTACGGTCTTGCCTGCCAATACACTGTTTACTACGCCTAACTTCTTCATATCCTTTCCTTCTTACTGGAAACTCTCTTACTGAGAATATACTTGCTGAACTGCATAAGATAATACGACACTGCTGCTCGACTTCATTCATATTGCCGAGCATGATAGCCTAGTCTCGCCACGTCAGAATAGGGACATAAGGACAGTTAACCATGCTAACCCGCCAAATAGATTCTCACTCAGGAGTAATGACTTCAAATGAGATGATGGTCGCCCATCCTGAATCACCTGCATTAGTGAAGACCATCGACATGCCCAAGGGCTATATCGATACAATGCACCAACATACGTGGCATCAAGTGATATTTCCAATCACAGGTCTATTACAAACGAAAACCGAGCATTATCAGCATCTAGTGCCTCATACTTCTGCTTTGTTTGTACCCGCAGGTATTCAACACGAATCTATCGCTTTAAGCCATACGACGTTTGTCGGCGTCTATCTCAATCCTGCCTTCGGTACAGAGTACGAACCTCAAGTTCGAACCATTACGTTGACGCCATTTTTAAATGAACTGTTGCAGGAGATCCGCAGGCAGTGCGAAGGGTTAGTGAGTGATGACGAGGTGTCGCGGTTACTCTCGGTATTGCACGACCAGATCATGAAAGACAATGTTCAGACCTTCCAATTGTTGCTACCCGAAGACAGACGCTTGAAGCTTATATTTGAAGCGCTGACAGAAACACCAACGTTGGATTTGTCGCTAAAGGAATGGGGAGAGAAAGTCGGAGCATCAGAACGAACCTTGTCGCGTTTATTCTCAAAGGAATTCAACACGTCATTTCAACTGTGGCGACAACAAATCCGACTGATTTACTCATTGTCTTTACTCGATGAAGAGTTCTCAATCCAGAGTATTGCTGACCAAGTCGGCTATCAAAATGACTCGTCTTACATCAAAGCGTTTAAGGCGACGTTTGATGTCACACCACAGCAGTTTCGCTTCAATGGCCGCCAAAGGTAGTGCGAGTCGACTATTTGCCTTCTGTCGATAGAGCTTGATAATAACGACGCTTTTGGCGATACATATCTTCGTCCGCTTGAGAGAACAACTCATCGATATCTGTCGACTCTGTTGACGCGACACCAATCGAAAATCGAACTGGGATACTCACCCCGACTTTCGTTTCGACGGTCTGGTCAAATTGATCTGCATAGAGCCGTTCAGCCAATTGCTGGGGCTCTTGTACTGGTTGTTCAGCAGGTATCAAAGTAAGAATGGCAAACTCATCACCGCCTAATCGATACAGGTTGCTTGCGCCGCATAACCGGTTGCGAATGACATCCGTACAGCCTTTTATCAGCTCATCACCCACCGCATGACCATACTGATCGTTGGCGGCCTTTAATCCATTAATATCAATGATAAGCAGAGATAAACTGTCTTTGTTCTCAGTAGCGCGCTGTTTAGAGAAATCCAAATCTTCATCGAAGGCTTTTCGGTTGTAACAGCCTGTCGACATGTTAATACGATTCATGTTTTCGAGTTCTATCCAGCCAGCTAACTGCTTTTGATATAAGTCGAAAATCAGCAGGTCTTCCTCACTCAACAAAGTAAAACTCTGAGAATAGAAGTAGCCAATCGTTGTCTCTTTCGAGTCTTTTAAAACCCTGTAGCTGTTAGTCATGTCGCTATCAGTAATGCTTACATCATCAATATCGCCACAAGAAACCGAGCTAAAGTTAAACTCTATTAGGCAGTCCGGAAGTAACGATTTCAGTTGTCGATTCACCTGTTCTGGAATCAATCGGTAATCAACACTTTGCCTCATGGAAGCAAACTTAACGATCTTGAGAATGCGATTTTTCTGTGACTCTTCACGGGCCAGTGAATGCGTTAATCTACTCGTCTTCTCTTCAACCGTTTGCTCTAGCTGCGTGTTAAAGCTTTCAAGCTTGAGGTTGTTCTCTTTGATCTGCTGGTAAGCGGATCTCAACTGGTCATTACGTACCGTCAGTTCACTCAGCTGACGCTGTATGCGAGACCACATTTTTTCCAACAAGCGGCTGAACGTGGTGAACTCGGTAAAACGATGCTCATTTGCATTGTGCGTAGGTGGCTGGTTATTTGAGTAAGACTCTACCGAGCCAGTCAGTAGGTTAAGTTGTCTTGAAAAGGCGCGATTCAACAACAACGCAAAGACGATCGCGACGGCTAGTGTCACAAATAGGATTCGAACAAACACCACTTGAGATTGCTGCATCTCTTGTAAACGAGCACTGTCCGACACATGATGTTTCAGCGACAATGTTAACGCGTCCGAAAACAGCTTATTGTCGTTAGTGATTAACTTAGTGTCTGTATCTGCGGTTTGCTCGTTAACGGAAGCCAAATAATCAAACTCGACAAACTCTTTGTCATATAGGAAAGGGGCTATTTTTGACTCTAATCGGTCGTACCCCATTAACACTACTAAATAACCTTGCGGCGTATAGCTAGAACCTTCTATCAAACGATACGGCAGAATTGGGGCAACAAAAACAAGACCTGAATCCGCATTATCGGCGATCTCTGGTTCTGTAAACTCAGTATGGAACAGCTTACCTTGCTTATACGCAGCCTGAGGGCGCTTGAGGTCCTCAAGTAACTGACTTTGCTCAAAGTGATATAGGCTGCCTTTACTGTCATAAATAGGCTTCCAGTTGCTATCCAGAATATAAGTCGCCGACACACTATCTGCTAGCGCGTTAAAACTATCCATCTTGTCCCAGACCACACTTGAGAAGAAGATATTGCCACCCGCTTTAATCAATGAGCGATCTTGCGAATACCACTGCGTGAGGCTAGCCGTAAGGTTGATTTGCTCCTGCACTGTTTGCTGAATACCTGCCGTTGAATTGGCAAGCTTGATCTCTTTTTGTTCAAGAGAGCTTTCGTTCTGCTTATTCAGTATCAGTTGACCCGCTAGGTAAACTGGGAATAACGAGCAGGCCAGCAACACCAAGCCCATGGTGTATTTCAATGAGAGTTTCAATCGCCTGACCTCATGTTCGCTGAGTAATACTCCACAAAGTCATCGTAAAATTTGTGAAGCTCCTGCTTCGGCATGCCTGACTTATATCGCTCATAGGCTCTTGCGGAAGCTTCCCAGACAATCGCCATATTGTAGTCACTCGACATCATTTGTGATGATTGAAATTCATCGTACATGTTAGAGAAGGTGGTATTTCCTTCTTCGACACGACGTTGGTTCGCTTCTCTAAATGGTGAGATCATTGCGTTTGAATGTGCTAAATAGGTAAAGCTGTTCGACTGTAAGTACTGAACCACCTCTTTGAGTGCTTCTCTTTTCTCTAGGTTGTTCATCCCTTTCTTGGTAATTGCAAAAATCTTCGCACCACTGAACGAAGACATCGCTTTGCCACGGTAGGTAGGCAAAGAGTTGACGTGTAAATGCTCGCCGTACGCTTGGTCTAGTTCGCTGAAAGCCCAATCCCCATCAATCAAAAACTCGACTTCACCGTCAATGAAACGCTGTCTTGCACATATCTCATTGCACGATTGTTCAATTGTTTTTGTATCCTCAAGTTTATCGATGAATTCAAAGATTGAGACTAAACCCTCTCCATTGATATTCCTTGATGAAAGCATGTCTTGTGAAAACAGTTGGAAGAACGCCAGATAGAAGTACATGTTCGGATTTGGGAAAAGAATACTGGCACGCTTCGACTCAGAAGACTGTTGAATCAACTCTTCCCAGCTGATGGCATGATCTTGTGGCTTGTTCGAATACAGGACCAACTGGTTACCGATTCCTACCGGTAGCGCCTTAAGCTCACCATTAATCATTACGGCATCAAGAGCCTTATTCTCATAACGTGAGGTATCGACCCATGCAGAAGGTAAGGTTGCCAGTTCAATATATTCAGTCAGCCCTAAGAAATCCGAAGGCACCCAAATAACATCAGGGAAGGTATTGTCTCGCGGGTCAGCCACAAGAAGTTCGGAGCGGATGCTATTGATGTCAAATGGACGTATTTCAACACGATGATCAGTCATCGACTCGATGTGTTCTTTGACGTAATCCGCTGTTTCGTAATTGATGCCAGCCCATATTTCGAGGGTAGAAGCGTAAGTAAGCACAGGGAACAAAGCCGCTAATATACTCAAAAATCTCACACCTAATTCCTCTTGGCGAAAAATATCATCTATTAAAGTGACGCCAGAAACCATCAAGAGTGGAGACGGTATTGGCTATTGGAGTTCATCGTTATTTTGGGGAAAGACGTTATATAGTAAAAGGTCAATAATAAACAGAAAAACCACGCTTTCTATTGGCTATTTTTCTTGGTTATTTTTAGTGATGCAAAGTTGCTCTCCCCCGATAACAACTAAGCACTTTGTCATGCGCTTTACTCTGAATGACATGGTGCAACACATCATACCCTTTATGCACTCTCAGGCAAAAAAAAATGCCGCAAAAGCGGCATTCATCTCGTTTAGGACATTCGACACGATACAAAGCAAATAAGCGATGTATCAATCAAAGTCTTGTCATTGATTAAGCGTATTTCTCTTCGAAATCTTTCATGAAGCTTACAAGAGCTTGAACGCCTTCTAGAGACATCGCGTTGTAAAGTGAAGCTCTCATGCCGCCCACCGCTCTGTGACCTTTCAATGATTTAAGACCCGCTGCATCAGCCAACTCTAAGAATTTACCGTCTAGCTCTGGTTTCGTTAGTTGGAATGGCACGTTCATTCTTGAACGGTTTGCTGTGTGAACGTCGTTCTTGTAGAAAGCAGAATCATCAATTGCGTTGTAAAGTAGAGCTGCTTTTTCTTGGTTAACACGCTCCATTGCTTCTACACCACCTTGAGCTTTCAACCATTTGAAAACCAAGCCAGATAGGTACCAAGCATACGTTGGTGGCGTGTTGAACATTGAGTCTTTTTCAGCAAGCACTTTGTAATTCAGGATGCTTGGCAATACTTCGTTCGCAAGCTCCAGAAGATCATCACGTACGATGGCAATGCATATACCCGCTGGGCCAATGTTCTTTTGAGCGCCTGCGTAGATAACGCCGTACTGAGACACATCAATCTTGCGAGACAAAATGTTAGATGACATATCCGCAACGATAGGTTTGTCAGTTTGCGGAAGCTCACTAATCTCAATACCATCGATGGTCTCGTTTGGACAAAAGTGCACATATGCCGCTTCTGGATCGATTTTCCAATCTTTAGCTGGAACAACAGCCGCTTTGCCATCAATTGACGTCTTAGCGTTGAATACGTCGATTTCACAGTACTTGCTTGCTTCAGTTACTGCACTTTCAGCCCAGTAACCTGCATCAATGTAAGTCGCTTTTGTCGCGTCACCAAGAAGGTTTAGAGGAACAGCAGCGAATTGAGCACGAGCGCCCCCCTGACAGAAAAGTACTTTGTAGTTGTCTGGGATGTTCAGAAGATCACGTAGGTCTTGCTCAGACTCATCGGCAACTTGAATAAATTCTTTGCTGCGATGGCTGATTTCCATAACGGAAGTACCTAAACCATTCCAATCAATGAAGTCAGCTTGTGCTTGTTTCATTACCGGTTTAGGCAGTGCTGCTGGGCCAGCACTAAAGTTGAATACGTTATCTAATGTAAGTTCCATGGGGATCATTGCTCCTGCTAAATAATAACTATGCAAGTAATACCATGTTTTACCCAACATAAAAACAACAAAAGAGGTCTTAAGACCTCTTTTGTTTTGTACCGTATAAAATGTTTAAACTTAATACGCTAAATCACCCTATCAGTATTAACCTTTGCTCTGTTTATTGAACAAAAGCAGGCATAAGTAGCGCGATTAATGGAATTTCTTGTCCATTTTCAAACACTAGGTTTCCATTTTCTAGGTCAGCACTGATTTCATAACCACTTTCGGTTTCTTTGATCATTTCCATCACGATCAATTCATCGATGCCTTCGCGAATGAATGGGTATTCTTCAACCAACTCATTTGAGAAACTAGAATGAACATTACCAGTCAGTGCAGGAACAATCATTGAAGGGTTGCTGCTGATGTTTTCTGTACCTTCAGGCACGCTCACCAACCATTTAGATTCAAACTGCCCCTTGCCCAATTCTAACGACATGTTGTTCATTGAAAGGTCGAAACCTTTAGCAAACAATACGTCGATGAATGGAATGATCTCAGCAACGTCTTCTTGAGTCATAACTGGATTCGATTGGTAGATCTCAAAGATCTTCTCAAACGATTGGCTGTCCAGTTTCGACATTTCAAAATCGACGTTTAGGTTATTCAGTTGGCCTTCGTTGGTTTCGATGTTTGCGATATCCAGTTTAAGGTTACTGCGCAGGCGCTTAGTCGCTTCGTCTAGGTGTGATTCAAAATCATACTTAGAGTTTTCGATCGTCATGAATGGTTGCATTGTTGAATCTGTAACCAAGAAGCTGTCGATCGTAAAGTTCTGTGTACCTAACCAGTAACCTTTCGCTTGCTGGCCTGAGCCAACGCCTTTCAGGTTAGACAGTGTTACCTCTTCACCCGTTTCAAAGTCAATTTGAACCGAAGGGATAGAAAGTTCGTAATCCACTTGACCTAACACAGTCGCGTGGCCAGACAGGTTCGATTTCGTGATAGACACCGAAGTACCATTCTCATCAGAACCTTGATGATTGAACTGGCTTAACTCGAAGTTGAAATCCGTGTTGCCGTTTAGTTCCGTGCTGGTAGTCAGAGTAAGAGGCAGAATGTCAGCGTTCTCAAATGTTGATAGCGCGTTTAAGCTTACTAAACCGTGGCTAACCGCACTATTAATGACAAACTCACTGGGTAAGCCATCAATCGCGAGTTGCTCTCTCAGGCTTTCATCGGTCACTGTTACACGAGTGGTGACATTAGAAGACAAGTAACCTCTATCGTACTCGACGATTTCAGCTTGAATGCTTGAATTGTTAAGCTTTGCAACGCCATCAGTAATCGCGTTTTGTCCAATTTGCCCAACCGCTAGTGGCCAACAAAGTGCCAATGAGATTGCTCCGCCGATTGCGCCAATTTTTCTTAACTGTTCCATGAGTTCTCTTTCTACACGTGTCTGTTTTTTTTAGTCTAACCCATCAGTCGCAAACAAGAAACATTGAGTTAAATCAGTCTATTGCTCGATACTTCAATTCCCTCAACAAATTAACGGCTAGCTCTCATCCTTATTGAAGACTTCTTGATAGGCTAGAAGCGTCGCTACTACTAAGGTAAAGCCGTGAATCAATACGCTGTTATTTGTTTGGACAATAATCCGGTTAGCATTGAAAGAATACGCTCGGAGCTCGCTCCGTTATCTTGCGTATTCGACATTTATACTGCCGAGAACATAGAAGACGCGCACCACGCATTAGAAGATATCCATGATCATCACCAGACCGTTGCCTTGGTAATCACTCATCATCATTCTGAGTTTAATGGCGTGCAGTTTCTGATTGAACTTGAACAGCTTCCTCATAGTAATACCGCAAGAACCATCTTGGTCAGCGCCTCGTCAGACATTCAATCGATCCTGACGGCAGTAAACGAAGGTAGACTCAACCACTGCTTAACCAAACCGGTTCAAGATCAGGTGCTCTTCAAGTCAGCACAAAAAGAGCTGACGTCTTTTGTTATTCAATACGACTCTGAAAACCTGTTGTCTTACAGCGACGCACTCGACCAGCAGCGTTTACTCAGAGCACACATCGAACAAAAGATTCAATCGTTCCAATCTGGATTCATTCATGACTACCATCAGCTTTCTGATAATGCCCTTGCCGAGCGTGTCGTCAGTGCCTTGCAGGAAGTCTTCTCTAAAGATGATAAGTCCAAAGCGATTCGTGATTACTCACCAGAACATTTGTTAACGGTTGAAGGTGAAGACAATCGCTTCTTATGGTTAATCATTGAAGGCGAAGTGGCACTCTATAAAAAGGATGAATTGGGACAACAAAGAGAGGTAGTGCGCCACTCAAAAGGGAACATTGTTGGTGGGATGTCATTTGTGACAGGCGAACCTTCGTTCTCTACTGGAATCACTCTTACCCAAACGCGAGTGATTAAGCTTGATAAAGACAGCTTTGCCCAGGTAATGCATTCCAACAATACCCTACTTCCTCTATTTACCAATCTATTGCTGCGTCACTTCAATCGACGATTACAGCGAAGTATCACCAATAAAATCAAGCTGCAACAAACACTCGAGTCACTGGAATCTGCCCACCAGCAATTGATCGAAAAAGAGAAGATGGCGATGTTGGGTCAACTGGTCGCAGGCGTTGCTCACGAACTGAATAATCCTATTGCCGCTATATTGCGTAGTATTGAAACTCTATCTGAGCATCTAGACCAGATACTTGAGAACTCGTCACTCCCTGAATCAAACAAAGGGACTGACGTATTAGCGCATTCAAAACTAGCGAAACCACTGTCCACAGCGCAGGAAAGACAGCTAGTAAAACACCTCACATCGACCATCGATGATCGTGCTCTGGCCAAAAAAGCAGTGAGGCTCAACTTAAGCCAAGACGCTGCTGTCTTAGATACCTTAAAAGATTCCCCTGTCGCAGGCAAAGAGCTGCTCAACGACTTAGAGCATTATCATTATGTCGGGAACTCTATCCGCTCAATCAAAGTGTGTAGTAAACGTATTGCCGATATGGTCAAAAGCCTAAAAAGCTATGCCCGAGAAGATGAAGAAGTACGTCACTACGCGGATATTCATGAAGGGCTTGAAGATACCTTAGTGATCTTTGAAAACAGACTGAAGCATCACCAACTCGAAAAGCACTACGACACTGATTTACCGCCTTTACTGTGCCAGTCGCTTGCACTTCAACAAGTGTGGACCAACCTTCTCTCGAATGCACTTGATGCTCTTTCGGGGCGAGGCAAAGTCTCTATCACCACCTCTCAAGAAACTAAAGGTGAAGACGTTTTTCTGGTGGTGCAAATATCAGACACCGGCCATGGTATCGCCAAAGAAGACATCAACACTATTTTCAACCCAAACTTCACCACCAAAAAAGAAGGCAACTTTGGTTTAGGAATTGGGTTGTCCATTTCTCAACAAATCGTTTCGGCTCATCAAGGGTTTATTTTGGTGGAGTCTGAGGTAGGCAGCCATACTCACATGCAAGTATGGCTTCCATTCAAACAAGAAGGAGCACCTCATGAATAAGTACCTAATTTTATGTGTCGATGATGAACCTGAAGTTCTCAACAGTGTGCTTCAAGATTTAGCAGTATTTGAAGAAAACTTTATCGTTGAAGGGGCTGAATCGGTTGATGAAGCGAATCAAGTGATTAAAGAAATGGGACAAGATGGTATCAAGCTCGCTTTGATCTTGTGTGACCACATCATGCCAGAAAAAACCGGCATCGATTTTCTTATCGAGCTTAATCAGCAAGACTCGACTAAACCTACACGCAAACTGCTGCTCACCGGACAAGCTGGCTTGGAAGATACGGTCACCGCCATTAATAACGCGGCTCTCGACTTTTATATATCTAAACCTTGGCAAGGCGATCAACTCAGAGACACCATTACTCAGCAGCTCACCGACTATGTTATTGCCAACGACAAACAACTACTTAACTGGACAGCCATTTTAGACACCGAACGCATCCTTACTTCGATGGCAGACAAACGAACAAGCTTTGGTGATTAGCGCTAACGATGAGTAGCGTTTAAAAGGCAATGAGAAAAGCGTTATCCGATATAAGAATCGATCAAATACATATAAATCTTGAATAATTCGTTCGTCTCTTTTTCTTATTCGCCCCAAAACATGAGATCTCAGTTACAGACTGAACCTTAATTTGCTTATTTTTTAACTAAATGAGTAAGGATTTACATTTTAATGGATTACTTTTCCGTGAGTTAGATTAAACTGTCTCAATGTTTATGGTTTGCCTGATTTTTCTCAAACCAAAGGAATTAACACTAATAAAGGTTTACGGTCGTTATGCGCAAAATACTACTTACTACCGCTATGCTATTGGCTTCTAGTCAAGCGCTAGCTGTCGATGAACAACCACAAGTAATGAGCAACTTCAGCTACGATTACTTCGAAGCACGTATCGGTGCTAGCCCAGTTACATTTGGTGGTGCGTTCAGTAAGTCAATCCACCCGAACGCTCACGCTGTAGCGCGTATCGATTCAGAATTTGAAGGCGATTACGACTCTGCTGTAGGTCTTGGTTTCCACGCTCCAATCAACAACTGGGCTGATCTAACAGGTGAAATGCTAGCGCGTATCGTTCAACCTGAAAACTCAAGCTCTACTGATATCGGTATGGAAATCAACGTTGGTGTTCGCCAATGGCTTGGTCCACAACTAGAAGTTGGTGGTAAAGGTGGTTACGTTTCTATCGATGATAACGATGATTGGACAGGTTCAGTTTACGCACGTTTCCACTCTACAGAGCTATTCTCTATCGGTGCTGAAGCTCGTATCAACGACTTCTACGGTGACCAGCTAATGTTCACTACTCGTTTCAAGTTCTAAAACTTAACGAGCCAGCTCCCATGAGCACTTAGTCTTTTCATACTTAATCTTTTAAGAAATGCGACTAAGACAGAAACAAAAAAACCGAGGATATTCCTCGGTTTTTATTTATTAACAGTAATCTTAAGCATATAAGGAAGACTTCTTTAGTGGCAGCTCTTTAATAATTGCTGCTTGCGTGGCTCTTGTAATAGTTTCCAGTGAATACCATCAATTGCGCCCGCAAATTTCCAAAGTAGTTTTAGGTCAACATCGTTTCCGTACGCTTTGCGAACCTTATTAAACACTTCAGGCGCGCCCAACTGCATAAACATTGAAACATCATCCACACCAGCCTTCTTAACCATGCGCTCTAGTGTAAGCTGCATGTTTGGCAGATCTCTTAATCTACGGCTTGCTGATGATTTCTTGAAGCTGCGTTGCTGAATTGAATTATCGATTGAAGTACGAATAATGCTATCCAATTCAGGATGTTCGCATGTAAACAGGTCAGTAATATCGTAGTAATTTACGGTTGCTGTTGTCTGTTTTTTCACATGACGATACTTTTCACAATCAAGATCGGTCAGTTTTTTATCTAATGACTTTCCACCTCTAATGAATAAACAACCTTCACTCAATAAAGCGAACATAGCGTCATTTTGAAAGAGGCCAATACCTCCGAACATAGAACGTTTTTGATGCTCACCAAATTGATTCACGTAATTAATAAATGCTGTCTCGGTCATATCCGTTGATCCTTAATCAAATTACCCCGATTAGGTTGATCACCAGACAAGCAGCTTTTTATGCGAAAAATTTTAAATCTATTTTTTATTCTTTAGGTGAATATTATGATTGCGTTTTTCACCTTTAAACAAATGATACTTCGAAAAGAAAAATAAGTCTGGACTTAGTTCACATCAATCAATTGTGTATTCCGGATTTTCATGATTGACATCACAGTAAAGTATCAAACTATGATTGAATTTTGACGCTTGGTGATACACCGGTTCAAATTATTAAAGCTTATGTTGTCCGATGAGTATTGCCTCGCAGCATCGCGGCTTGTAAAATGGCAGGACATACATGTTTTTACTTTTTATATGAATCATTTATCGTTTTTCTGGCTACCACAAAATAAGGCTCTTCTCTTAAAGGGTCTAGAATCAGAGTTTGCCCAACTGGTTGGACATTCTATCTCAGCGGGAAAAATAACACTTCCTCCTATCCCCAACGTTGTACTGAAAATTCAAAAGCTGTGTACCCTTGAATCCACAGGAATTGCCGAAGTTGCCGAGTGCTTACTCGAAGACCCAGGCCTAACGGCTATCGTGATTCGTGTTGCTAATTCCGTGGTCTTTAACCGACGCAACATTACGTGTGTCGATATTATGACGGCGGTATCGCGTCTTGGCATATTACGCGTGCGTGACATCGTTACAGCTCAAGCTATTGAGCAACTCAAGCATTCCGTTAATCTGAGCAAAGAGTGTAATCAACTGTTGGTTCAGAGTGCTTCTGTATCCAAAGAGCTGGGCGCCACTATGGTCTTGGTGACCAACGGCTTCAAAGAGCTCTCCCCTATTGAATACCGCTACCTTGAACATGAAAAGTCATTGCTTGTAGGACTACTCGCTGATATCGGTTTGTTCTGTTTGGTTAGCGAATACCACCTCTATCTCGAAAACGGCAACTACCTAGATCACGACATTGCCCTGCAAATCTTCCAAGGCCAATGTTCTGCAACCAGTAAATTGGTTCTTGATCGTTGGGGCTTCGACAGCGACTTCATTGACGTGTGCAGCAACACCATCAACAAGCAAGAAGAACGTGAAGTGTCTTACTTAGATATTGCACGAATCGCTAACCACCTACTGATGTTCAGAAACAAGGACGAGAACATCGATGATCACGAAGTTGAATTGAACGTGACGGGTGCAGAAGTACTTTATAAGTTAAGCAACTTGAGTAAACATGATTTTAATGCAAAGCTAAACGACGTTATCAACGCTAGCGGCTTCTAAGTCACCGTTATATATGAAGTAAATGCAATGGGGAAAGCATGTTTACAGGGATGATCTTTATATTTGCTCCGCTGGTCGTGGGGTATCTGTTTTCTATTTCAAACGCTCAAACGCTCGAATTTATCAACCGCTCAACATCGCGCTTAATCTACGTGATTTTGGCCTTAATGGGCCTTAGCTTAGCGGCACTAGATAACCTTGGCAGCAACCTGCAGACAATACTTCTTTATACCGTCACTTTCTTTGTCTGCTTAAGCGTCTGTAACCTAATGGCGCTTCCCGCGATTGATAAGTTGCTGCCACTCAAAACGGACAGCAGTAAGAAGAAGCTTCCCCTCTCATCTATGGCGATGGAGTCTGCCAAACTGATTTTAGTGGTAGGTTCTGGCCTTATTGCAGGTTTAGTGCTGCCTATCGGCCTTGACTGGGTAGATACGGCAAGTGAATGGATTCTGTTTGTGCTGCTGTTCTTTATTGGCATTCAACTACGTAATAGTGGATTAACACTTCGACAGATTTTGCTCAATAAACACGGCATGGTCATCGCGGTGACAATCATCATCACCTCAATGTTAGGCGGCGTTATCGCGGCTTACCTACTTGATATTCCACTGTTCAAAGCTTTAGCTATGTCTTCTGGATTTGGCTGGTACTCTCTCGCCGGTATCTTAATGGGTGACGCGTTCGGCCCAGTTTATGGCGGAGCTTCATTCATGCTAGAACTGCTGAGAGAATTAGTAGCATTAGTGCTGATCCCAGTACTTATCCGCAGCTATCCATGCACCTCTATTGGCTATGCAGGTGCGACAGCAATGGACTTCACCTTGCCTGTGATTCAAACAACAGGTGGCGTTCGATGTGTCCCTATCGCGATTGTCAGTGGCTTTATATTGAGTCTGCTCGTGCCTATTTTGATGCTGTTCTTTGTATCTCTTGCTAACTAGATCGCAGGAATAGCGTTTGTTTTAGATTAGAATGCATCTCGAATACCAATGCCCAGGACACCGATACAGTTACCGAAATAAAAAGACACTAAGTGTCATTGCTCAACAAATAACGATCACGGTAACCTGTAACGACAAAGTTATAAAAAGAATAAACTTACAAAAGGAACCACTATGAAACGCCTTTGCGTCGCATTACTGCTAGCTACAACTTCTACTTTCTCTTTTGCAGCAGATTCAATGTCTGAGACAAACCAGTGCCAAGCAAAAAAATATGATGCGTACATCGACGCTTCTTTAGGTTGGTATACTGACCTTGCTGCATTAACTTCTGAGCAATACCCAGAGCTAACAGAAGTAAGTGAGTGGTTCCTAGAAGGTCGTAAGCACCACTTTGAGCTAAATCGTGCAGCCGTTCACTACTACCTAGTAAACGACTCAAGCAAAGTGGCTACAGAGCAGCCTGTTGAAGGTTGGCTACAGCTGGAGCAACACGACATTAAGACGCTTTCACAGCGCGATGACGAACTAGGTAAAGTAGCAAAAACCACGTTCGACGACCGCCAATCAAAGCCTCATGCTCAAAACTACGAGCTACGTTCAGCGTTTGCAGAACTGCTTAGCCACCCTAAGCAAATCGACACAGCGCTTCAACGCTACAACCAGTCGATTGCTAAACTTGAAGCGATTAAGTGTAAATAACCACTCATTTAATATGCTTTTTTGAGAAGTTGGATTTCATAATTAAGACGGGACATTGTTCCCGTTTTCGTTTAGATTGTCCCGCTCGCGTCAATATTAGAAAAATAACTCGCTTGCTATGGTTACGGAACAAAAAACAGCAGATGTTAGCTTCGACAGTCTTCTACGTATCTTCACGGTACCGGAAGGCCCAGATTCAACACTCACTCAAATTGAAGACAAACTTTCACGAAACCTGAATCAATTCTTACGTGAACATATTGTGGCTGAAGAAAAGCCGCTGCGTGAAATTGAGAAAGATTTTTCAAATGCTCATATCCCAGAGCAGCCTGAGTTTGTTTCTGAACATACTGAGCATCTCCTTGATTCGCTCGTGTCTCATTCGGTACATACGTCTTCGCCAAGTTTTATTGGTCACATGACGTCTGCGTTGCCGTACTTCCTGATGCCGCTTTCTAAAATCATGATTGCGCTGAATCAGAACCTAGTAAAAATTGAGACCTCCAAAGCTTTCACTCCCCTAGAGCGCCAAGTTCTAGGCATGCTACATCGCTTGATCTATCAAGATAACGACCAGTTCTATTCTCGTTGGATGCACAGTGCAAACCACTCTTTGGGTGCGTTTTGTTCTGGCGGTACCATCGCGAACATTACGGCGCTTTGGGTTGCACGTAACAATGCACTGAAAGCACAAGGTTCGTTCAAAGGTGTAGAGAAAGAAGGCTTATTCAAAGCTATGAAGCACTACGACTATGAAGGCCTTGCCATCTTAGTCTCTGAACGTGGTCACTACTCTCTTAAGAAAGCTGCTGATGTGCTTGGCATTGGTCAAGAAGGTTTGGTATCAGTCAAAACGGATAACGACAACCGCATTTGCACTGACGATCTAAGGCTCAAGATTGAGCAACTCAAGCAAAACAAGATTAAGCCTTTCGCCGTGATCGGTGTGGCTGGTACGACCGAAACTGGCAATATCGACCCACTTAAAGATATTGCTGAGGTGTGTGCTGAATCAGATTGTCACTTCCATGTGGATGCTGCTTGGGGCGGTGCGACCTTGATGTCTAACAATCATCGTCATCTGCTTGATGGTATCGAGTTGGCTGACTCTGTCACCATCGATGCGCATAAACAGCTTTACATCCCTATGGGCGCAGGCATGGTTCTGTTTAAGAAGCCAGATGCGATGACAGCGATTGAACATCACGCTCAATACATCCTACGTAAAGGTTCTAAAGACTTAGGCAGCCATACATTAGAAGGCTCACGTTCAGGCATGGCGATGTTGGTTTACGCTGCTATGCACATCATTAGCCGCCCAGGTTATGAGCTGCTGATCGACCAAAGCATCAATAAGGCACGTTACTTTGCCGACCTTATTAAACAGCAAAGCGATTTTGAGTTGGTATCAGAGCCAGAGCTTTGCCTGCTGACATACCGCTATGTACCTGAATCAGTTAAAGCTGCGCTGCTTAAAGCGGAGCCTGAACAACGCGTACAGCTGAACGAGTTACTTAACGAACTTACTAAGTTTATTCAGAAGAAGCAGCGTGAAACCGGCAAATCTTTTGTGTCACGAACTCGTTTAAATCCTGAAGCTTGGGCACACCAACCAATCATTGTTTTCCGCGTCGTGTTAGCTAACCCACTAACGGGTAATGAGATTCTTTCTTCAGTGCTTGAAGAACAACGCGAAATCTCTAAACTAGCGCCTAACTTGATGGGTAAAATCACCAAGTTGGTTACGCAAATCAACGCATAACCATTCAATTTTAGTTGCATCAAATTGAAAATTTCTTTCTTTTTGATGTAACTAAGCTGTCAGTTCATACTCAATTTGCATTCTTTTTGCTCAAACCCTCTTCCAATTCTGTACTTTTCTAAAATTTTGTTGAGGTTTGTCATATTCTTAAGCATTCATGCCGTGTTTTTGTATTAGTAAATAGTATGTTGGGTTTATACTGACTCTATGGTGCTAGTTAGCTTGATATCTATTTGAAGCAGCAGTATTTACGATACTGAATTTAAGTTTGGTCTTGTGATTATTGATATTTGTTTTAACCATACCCCCTGGTAAAAGATATTAACTGGCAAGTTGTTCTCTATACCCTTGTGAACACTATGAATACATTAGAAAAAATACAAAAAAACCTGGAAAATTTCAGCAAGTCTGAGCGTAAGGTAGCCGAAGTAATCATGGCTTCCCCTCAAACTGCAATCCATTCTAGCATTGCTACCTTAGCTAAGATGGCTGACGTAAGTGAGCCTACAGTTAACCGCTTCTGTCGTCGTTTAGACACAAAGGGCTTCCCTGACTTCAAACTTCACCTAGCTCAAAGCTTGGCGAACGGTACACCTTACGTGAACCGTAATGTTGAAGAAGACGATGGCCCAGATGCTTACACGCATAAGATTTTCGAATCGACTATGGCATGTCTAGACGTTGCTAAAAACAGTCTTGATGCGATGCAAGTAAACCGTGCGGTTGACTTGCTGACTCAAGCAAAACGCATTTCTTTCTTCGGACTGGGTGCCTCTTCTGCCGTAGCAAAAGACGCTCAAAACAAGTTTATTCGTTTTAATATCCCAATCACTTGTTTCGAAGACATCGTGATGCAACGAATGAGCTGCATTAACTGCAGTGATAACGACGTTATCGTTCTTATCTCTCATACTGGTCGCACTAAGAGCCAAGTTGAGATTGCAAACCTAGCGCGTGAAAACGGTGCAACGGTTATCGCTATTACAGCGAAAGACTCTCCACTAGATAAAGCAAGCTCGCTTTCTATCTCATTGGATGTACCGGAAGACACTGACGTTTATATGCCAATGGCAAGCCGTGTTGTTCAAATGACGGTTATTGATGTGTTAGCGACAGGCTTTACACTGCGTCGCGGTTCTGGTTTCAGAGAGAACCTGAAGCGCGTTAAAGAGTCTCTTCGTGATTCACGTTACGAGAAATACTCTCAGTTCTAATCCTCTAAGGTTCAAACAAAGAGCCGCCAGGATACAAACAAAAAGATAGCGATTAAAAAACGGAGCCTAGTGCTCCGTTTTTGTTTGTCTTTTTTAAATGCTTAATGCAGCGAACAGGTCTAAGGCCGTTAAATAGTCCAACTGTTACCCTTCTCCACCACACTATTTTCTGACGCGTAAGAGTTAATGATCGTAAAGCTTGATTCGACCACTGATGACTCTTCATCTTGGTGCTTCAAAGCCCCTGCATCTCTGCTCTCACCACAATCACACTTCTCGCAAACCTTCTGCAGAATATGAATTAAACGGTCTTGGTTCAGTGGCAAGGGGTTTCCTTTTATCGCAACCGACTTAAGCGCATCGGTAGACACTTCATCAAATTGAGCTTCACAGACACCAAACTCTAGTAGACTTGGAAGCTTTAACGTATCCAGCACTTCAGATAGCCAAGTTATCGCCTCTTCTTCTGTCGCCTCGGAGTTATTTGTCACTATCTGAGCAATTCGTTGGTAGCGCACTAAGATGTCGGCTCTTTGCTGTTCTCTCGCAACAGCAATGTTTTCCAACATCACGAACGGGGCTAAGCGCGCGGTAATCACACTGTGTGGTGCTGAAATCTTGCCACCCAATGCAGAGGCTAAACCATGTGCAGCTCCAAGCTTGGCATTGGTTATCGCCATCCCGCCCAGCATAGATGCGAAGGCCAAGTCAGAACGAGCTTGAGGTTCATCATATACACATGCTTGTACTACAGAATCGCTCAACTTACGCAGCCCCTCTTCACAGACCATATCAGTGAGCGGGTTAGGTTCACCGCAAACATAAGCCTCCATCAGATGAGTGAAGGCATCCATCGCACCGCGCCCTGACAAATATAAGTTGGTGCCATGAGTTAAGGTTGGATCGACAATCGCAACGTCAGCCAACATATCTGGACTTCTAAGGCTGATCTTAACTTGGTCTTGCCCTGATTTAAGCACCGCGTTTTTAGTCACCTCTGCGCCTGTGCTGGCCGTGGTAGGGATCGCGATGAATGGAAGCGGTTTGGTTTTAAGAGGAACATTACGTCCGACAACTTCGACATAGTCGTATAAGTTGCCTTGGTTAGGTAAAACAGCAGCTAGCGCTTTCCCCATATCGATCGCACTACCTCCTCCCATGGAAACAACCATATCGGGCTTAAACCGTCGCGCAGATATTGCCGCCTCTTCGACCATTTTGATATTGGGCTCACCCGAGACCGCGATGTGTTGATAGCGCATACCCTGAGCATCGAGGTAGTCGGTGACAATTGACGTGCGCTCTAATGTATTGCCAGTCACCAATAGCACGCTGTAGCCGTATTGGTTAAAGAGAGACAATGAAGCGGAAAGCGCTCCATCACCAAAGATGATCTTTGTAGATGTCATAAATTGAAACATGGTGCCTCCTGCGCCTATGACCAAACAAAACTGCGAACTCTTGGTTTTTGGAATGTGGACTTTGTAGCTCGTTTTTTCTTGTATTTGTAACTAGTCTTCGTTTCTTGCCTTTGTAACTGGCAGATTTCGTAGCGAGGGTAAGAGCATGCTGAAAACGACATATGGCTAATAAATAATACAAAACATGGTAGCGGTCCGTACATTTACGCCACGCCGCCTCTTTTCAATTTCGCTACTTTCCCGCGCATCAGTATTAAGATGCCTCGTTCTATGAGTACGTTTTTTGACGAGGTGCAACTTGTCGCATTAAAGATGGATTAAAGTCCCATTCTTAGGGGTAATTCACACTCTTAAATTATGGATACTCAACCTAGATACCCATCAGAAATCATCACGGATCCTTTTTGTGACCATTATTTGCTCTGATAGGCAAAACCTATTGTATTAAGAGGCAATTCCATCTTTATTTCCCCATGGCATTGAGGCATAGTTGGTTTTAAGAAATTTTGAGTGGCATTCATAAAAGAATAGTTAACATAAATGAGTTAACGAGCCTCATCCCGTATTTAGGAGAAATTAAATGTTTGTAGTTATTTTTGGTCGCCCTGCTTGCCCATTCTGTGTTCGTGCAAAAGAGCATGCTGAAACTCTTAAAGCTAAACGTGATGACTTCAACTACCGTTACGTTGACATTCACGCTGAAGGCATCAGCAAAGCTGACCTAGAGAAGACAGTGGGTAAGCCAGTAGACACAGTTCCACAAATCTTCATCGATCAAGACCACATCGGCGGCTGCACAGAATTTGAAGCATACGCAAAAGAAAACCTAGGTCTTTTCGACTAAGCTAAGATTTCTCTCAAGAGATCCAAGGCTATAGCCTTAAACAGCTGACCAATTTTACCGTTAGGCTGTACAGTTTATAGAAAGCCCGCTCACTGTAGCGGGCTTTTTTATGACCAGTTTTCGTACGGAATAAGAATAAGGTCAAAATCAAGTAAAATAGCAAAATATCGCTTATAATTTATTTATATTTAGATACAATTCACCTCTCAAACTTACCCTGTGTTTCACGCCAATTATTGAGCGACCACTGTGAATATCGACGTTGTTTTTCTGTTAGAACAAAACCCCATTCTCCTCATCTTTGTTGTTTTATCGATTGGATTAGCCATTGGTAAAATTCGTTTCGGTAGTCTCCAACTCGGCAATTCAATCGGTGTTCTGATTACTTCCCTCGTTATGGGACATCTTGGCTTTTCTTTTAATGCAGATGCACTCACCATTGGCTTCATGCTGTTTATCTACTGTGTTGGTATTGAAGCGGGTCCAAACTTCTTCGGTATCTTTTTCAGAGACGGTAAGCACTACCTCATTCTAAGCCTTGTGGTACTTTCTACCGCGATTGCCTTAACCTATTTCAGCAGCCATTACCTCGGGCTAGGCTTCGGCTTATCTGCCGGCATGATGGCAGGCGCGCTTACCGCAACACCTATCTTGGTAGGTGCGCAAGATGCTCTTAATTCTGGGCTTGCTGAAGTACCAAGAAACATGGACTTGAGCCTGATTATCGAAAACCTTTCGGTCGGTTACGCGATGGCTTACTTGGTTGGCTTAATCAGCATGATCATGTTCGCTCGCCTGATTCCAAAGCTGCAAAAAGTAAACCTACACGACTCGGCTGAGCAGATTGCTCAAGAGCGTGGTTTAGGTGCTTCTGGCCAGCGTAAAGTTTATCTTCCTATCATTCGCGCCTATCGTGTGGGACCTGAGCTTATCTCTTGGACTGACGGTAAGAACCTACGTGAATTGGGTATCTATCGCCAAACAGGCTGTTACATCGAGCGTATTCGCCGTAATGGTATTCTTGCCCACCCAGATGGTGATGCAATTCTGCAAGAAGGTGACGAAATCGCACTGGTTGGTTTCCCAGACAGTCACGCGCGTCTTGACCCAAGCTTCCGTAACGGTAAAGAGGTTTTCGACCGTAACCTTCTCGATCTACGTATCGTGGAAGAAGAGATCGTCGTTAAAAGTGACAGCATCGCAGGTAAGCGCCTGTCAGACTTAAACCTGTCTGAATATGGCTGTTTCCTTAACCGCGTAGTACGTGCTCAAATTGAAATGCCGATGGACTTAAACATCGTGCTTTCAAAGGGTGATGTACTGCAGGTGAGTGGCGAAAAGAGTCGTGTTCACGGCCTAGCAGAGAAAATTGGTTTCATCTCGATCCATAGTCAAATGGCCGATTTGATGGCTTTCTGTAGCTTCTTCATTCTGGGTATTTTGTTTGGTTTGATCACCATGACATTCGGTCAGGTGTCGTTTGGACTAGGTAACGCGGTTGGCCTTCTTCTATCAGGCATCATGCTGGGCTTCTTACGAGCGAACCACCCTACTTTCGGTTACGTACCTCAGGGTGCGTTGAACATGGTCAAAGACCTCGGTTTGATGTTCTTCATGGTCGGTATCGGCTTAAGCGCCGGTGGAAAGATATTTGAGCACTTAACCCAAGTTGGCCCACAGGTCATTGGTATTGCTCTGGTGGTGAGTGTGCTGCCGGTATTCTTCGCTTACTTGGTTGGTGCTTATGTGTTGAAGATGAACCGAGCTCTATTGTTTGGTGCGATCATAGGTGCGCGAACCTGTGCTCCGGCAATGGACATCGTAAATGACCATGCTCGCTCAACAATCCCAGCTCTGGGTTATGCTGGCACCTACGCAATAGCAAACATATTGATGACCTTAGCAGGTACTTTCATCATCATCATTAGCTAGCGTCTACTGCATTAAAAGCAGCCAAGCTTAGATATTTCGGATGCACTAATTCATCTTTGGGTTAGTGCATTTTTTATGGCCTGTTCTAAGCGCTTCAGCCTCCTTCCCCGCACCTGCTCTTACTCTCTTCGTATCTCGATACCCGTATCCGCTCTTAAATCTTTTCGCATCTCGCCACTCGAATCCCGTATCTGCTCTTAATCTCTTTAATCAAATAGCAGACAAAAAAATAGGCGCTCAATGAGCGCCTATTTCGTTTAGATTCGATAAGTTGAATTAGATGTCAGCTACATCAAATTCAACAGCTGGGTTAACGTCAGCTTCGTAATCAACACCTTCAACACCGAAACCAAATAGCTTCAAGAACTCTTCTTTGTACTCTACGTAGTCAGTCAGTTCTTTTAGGTTCTCAGTTGTGATTTGAGGCCATAGGTTACGACAGTGATCTTGGATGTCTTCACGAAGCTCAAGATCATCTAGACGTAGACGGTTCACTTCATCTACTTCTGGAGCGCTGCCGTCTTCTTTGTATAGACGTTGGCTGAACATACGGAAGATCTGTTCCATACAACCTTCGTGAATACCTTCTTCACGCATCTTCTTGAACACCATAGCGATGTAAAGAGGCATAACAGGGATTGCAGAGCTTGCTTGAGTCACAACAGACTTAAGAACAGCAACGTTTGCAGTACCGCCAGTTTGGCCTAGTTTCTCGTTCAGCGCTGATGCTGCACGGTCTAGATCCATCTTAGCTTTACCTAGCGCGCCATCCCAGTAGATTGGCCACGTTAGTTCAGTACCGATGTAGCTGTAAGCAACAGTTTTACAACCGTCAGCTAGAACACCCGCTTCAGAAAGAGCGTTGATCCAAAGTTCCCAATCTTCACCGCCCATTACTGTAACAGTGTCTTTGATTTCTTCTTCAGATGCAGGCTCAACACTTGCTTCGATGATAGTGTCTTTGTTGGTATCAACCGCTGTTGATGTGTACGTTTCGCCGATAGGTTTTAGAGCTGAACGAATCACTTCGCCAGTCTCCGGCATTTTTCGCACTGGAGACGCCAGTGAGTACACAACCATATCGATTTGACCTAGATCTTCTTTGATCAGATCAATTGTTTTCTGTTTCGCTTCGTTAGAGAAAGCATCGCCGTTCAGGCTTTTTGAATACAGGCCTTCTTCTTTAGCTAGCTTGTCGAACGCTGCTGAGTTGTAGAAGCCAGCTGTACCCGGCTTTTTCTCAGTACCGGCTTTCTCGAAGAAAACACCGATAGTTGAAGCGCCGCCACCAAATGCAGCCGCAATACGTGAAGACAAGCCGTAGCCACTTGAAGAGCCAACAACTAGTACACGTTTAGGTGCGTTTGCGATTGGGCCTTGAGCTTTTGTGTAAGCAATTTGTTCTTTTACATTAGCTTCACAACCGACTGGATGTGTTGTAGTACAGATGAATCCGCGAATTCGAGGTTTGATGATCATATTCAACTTCCTTAAAAAATCAGGTTAAGGATAAAAGTTTCGTACGCAAATGGCATCTAATTTCTGTAAAAATGTGGTGAAAATGCAAGTGGTTGGAGCACTCAGTGAATATTTGCTGACTAAGCCACCATTTGTTAACGCGTCTATTGCGACTTCTACGACAAAAACAAAAAAAGGCACCTTATTAGGTGCCTTTTGTCATTTCTTTATCTAAGCAACGCTATTTAGCTTAGGTTTTAACTCTTTTCGCGTCAAAGTTTCACTATAGTCATGACTGAAGTGGTCAACTTGAATCGCTGCGTAGCGAAGTTTGTCTGCTGCAATGATTTGGTCAACTTCGTCTTGAGTAAGAACGTCTGCCGCCAGTGCTTGAGCAAGTTTATCTTGTAGCAAGCCTTTACGAGCCACTTTGCCCTCTTTCACCGCTTTGAAGATCTTACGCTCAAGAGGCTTAATGCTGTACATCGCATTGAACGCGTTCTCCATCAGACCAACGCTATCCTCTTCTTCTTTACCGATATAGCAAAGGTGAGTTAGACGTTCACGGTGTGCACCCGGAGTCATCAAGCTTTCAGCCAGTTGTACTGTTAGGTTATCACTTGGTTTTTCAAAGTGGTTACCTACCGGGAAAACGAGACCTTTAAGTACTTTACCAACCATCTTGTTCGGGAAGTTTCTATACGCTTCTTGTAGAGATTTCGCCGCGTTATGGAAACAATGTTGAACCGCATAATGTACGTAGTCTAGGTCAGCTTGTTGACGACCTTCGTCTTCATACTTCTTAAGTGCAGCAGATGCCATGTATAGATAACTTAGACCATCACCTAAGCGTGCAGAGATAAGCTCTTTACGTTTCAGTTCGCCGCCTAATGTAAGCATTGCGAAGTCCGCACTTACCGCAAGCGCACGGCTCAAACGAGTCAGGTCTTGGTAGTACGGCTTCGTTGGGCCGCTCATATCCGCTTTAATGAACTTAGAGCCTGTTAATGCCGCACCGAATGCACCAAATGTGTTCTTAGTCGCGTGACCGATATGCTTGAACAACAAGTTATCGAAGTCCTTCGCACCTTGCTTCTCGTCTGGGTTTGCCGCCGCTTCCATTTCGCTTAGCACGTATGGGTGACAGCGTGTCGCACCTTGACCGAAGATCATCAAGTTACGAGTCAGGATGTTCGCACCTTCTACTGTGATAGCAACGGGAATACCTAGGTAAGGCGCAGCCAAGTAGTTCATTGGGCCATCTTGAATTGCGCGACCTGAGTGGATATCCATTGAATCATTCAGAATCGTACGCGCCATCTCTGTCATGTGGTACTTCGCGATAGCCGTTACGATACCCGGTTTCTCTTTCATATCGAGTGAAGTAGTTGTCAGCGTACGAGTGGCTTCTAGTAGATACGTTAAACCACCAATACGGCCAAGGCTCTCAGCAACACCTTCGAACTTACCAATCGACATACCGAACTGCTTACGAACATAAGCGTATGCGCCAGTTGTTCTCGCAGTTAAGTGGCCCATTGCTGTACCTAGTGCTGGTAGTGAAATACCACGACCTGCAGAAAGACATTCCACCAGCATACGCCAGCCTTTACCTGCGTAATCTGCACCACCGATTAACCATTCCATAGGGATGAATACATCATGACCGCGTGTTGGACCGTTCATAAATGCAAGGCCAAGTGGATCATGACGCTCACCAATCACAACACCTTCGTGGTCAGCAGGGATTAGCGCACAAGTGATACCGATGTCTTCTTTGTCGCCAAGCAGTTTCTCTGGATCGTGCAGTTTAAAAGCCAAACCAAGTACAGTCGCCACTGGTGCCAGCGTAATGTAACGCTTGTTCCAGTTAAGCTTGATGCCTAGTGTCTCTTTGCCTTCGTGCATGCCCATACACACAGTGCCGACATCAGGGATACCACCCGCATCAGAACCCGCTTCAGGGCCTGTTAAGGCGAAACATGGGATATCTGTACCGTCAGCAAGACGAGGTAGCCAATAGTCTTTTTGATCTTGAGTACCGTAATGAGACAGTAGCTCACCAGGACCAAGAGAATTTGGAACCATGACAGAAACCGCAGTACTGATACTGCGAGTCGCAATCTTAGTTACGATAGTCGAGTTCGCGTGTGCTGAAAATTCACGACCGCCGTACTCTTTCGCAATAATTAGCGAGAAGAAACGTTCTTTACGCAAGAAGTTCCAAACCTCTTCAGGAAGGTCTCGGTCTTCTTTTACGATTTGGTGGTCATCAAGCATAGCAAGCAAAGTTTCAAGTTCATTATCCATGAACGATTGCTCTTCTGCTGTCAGCTGAGGTTTTGGATATTGGTGCAGCTTAGTGAAATCTGGTTTACCAGAAAACAGCTCTCCGTCCCACCAAACACTACCGGCTTCCATCGCTTCTTTCTCGGTGCTAGATAGTGGTGGTAGTACTTTTTTAAAGAGTTTAAAAGCTGGGTCACTTACCCATTTTTGTCTTAGAGAGCTCATAGTTCAGATCCTTTTGTTCACTATTTTGGTTGTGAATGTTTCGCTTTTTATTGTTTTATTCTTCTGCTGACATGCCAGCGGCCAAGTATGGAATAAGAATATCGACCACTGCTTTGGCATCTATTCGCTTACCGTAATCATTCTCTGCAATTTCAACGAGAGCCTGACTGGAAGCCATGGTGAAAACACAAGTCCCTAGGGTGAAGTGCAATCGCCAAAATAACTGTTCTTGAGTGAGGTTAGGGTTGGCTTTCATTACTGAACTGGTAAACAGAGTCAGTACTTCGCTGTAGCGAGTTGTAATGAACCAACGCAAGTGACCTTGCACATCCGTATAGCCTCGACCGATGAGTAACATAAATCGGCTCGTACCATTTGGCCTTACATCGTTAAGTGCTCTTAGTGGTTGTCTTAAAGACTCAAACACGTCACTCATAGAATACGTTTCGTTCAAGTTTAAGTTCACTAAAGCGTCTTGCAGTGCTGGCATAAATGCTTCTAAGTATCGATTTAATACGGCACGAACCAGAGTCTTCTTATCGCCAAAGTGGTAGTTCACTGAAGCAAGATTGACATTGGCTTTACCCGTAATAGTGCGTAAAGAGGTGTCATTAAAACCGTGCTCAGCAAATAAGCCTTCAGCCACATCTAAGATTTTGTCTTTGGTTGTACTTCTTGGTGCCATTTCAATCACTCGTATTAAACAACTGTTTGAAATATACGCTTAGTACATTTATTTAACAAGCAAGCAACATCACATTTTCACAAATTGGTCGTACCAGTTAATAAAAGTCTGCACTAACCGATTGAATCGACGTGTGTTTACAAAAAAAGGAAAAATTAATGAATTTTCTGGGAACTGAAATTGAAAAGGAGGGTCATAAATTATGTAGAAAACAGAGTATTTAGAAGTTTAACAGGCCGTCAAACTTGTTGTTCTCCCTGCTTTCTTAATTACTGCATTTTCCTTATTAACTCCTATACTTGTATCCGCCCAAACCACGTTGGTTTGGGCTTTTTTTTTGCGTTTTTTTAATGCTCAAGTATCAGCATATCCAATAGTAATCATTCAGCAAGAACACGTCTCGATACGCTCATTGGTACACGCTAAAGCTACAGGCAATTTATAAGTCGCACGATGCTAGAGTTGTCAGGTTGCCTAACAATGATAAGGCTCAAAGCCTATAGAAGAGGGGCTCCCTCTTACTCTACCTGCCATTCATTAGTCTCTATACCATTAAGAGTATCACGAAGTTTCATATCTCATGTTGTCTCCAGAACGCTCAAAATAGAGCTGAAACCTTTGGCACATTCTTATTGTTGATATCGACATTTCAAACAAGCTCACGCCCTATCCTCACCTATTCGAACACTTGCTTAATAATGGCGTTAATCCACTTCGTAAATCACCCATTCAAAAGTCGCCGACCTCGACTATTAGCAAATTAATCAATAGCAATAGCGACTTACCTTCGAAATAAAGCCCACAAACTTAGCATTTTTGTCCATATGTCCTAAGCTTCGTTTAATACCCTTTCTCAATTAGGAAGTTAAACGCAAGTTAGGGAAAGGCGGGGACATTAAAAGTAGAAGGAGACCTACTTTGAGACTGTTTAAATTATCCATCATGTGTTACTTAGTTGTTGCAACCCCACTCTCTGCTCAAACTTTGGAACAGGCCGTCGCCATTACCTTGGCAACAAACCCTGAAATCAAAAGTATCTTCAATGAGTTTGTGAGTGTCCGAAGCCGTAATGACGCCGCAGGCGGTGCGTATAGACCAAGCATTGACCTTGATGCCGGGATTGGCTACGAAGGTATTAACCCTGCACCAAACAATGGCCCAGATACAGACTTAACGCGAAAGGAAGCAACGATATCCCTCACTCAATTGCTGTGGGATGGTTCATCGACTCTCAACGACATTGATCGTACTGCCGCAGAAGCAGAATCGGTTCGCTTACAACTGTTGGCGGATGCTGAAGATAAAGCGCTAGAGGTCACCCAGATCTACTTAGACGCAGTCAAAGCAACTGAAGTTTTAGCCCTATCGGAAAGTAACCTTGCTATCCACAAGAAAATCTATAAGGACATCAAAAAGCGTGCTGTCTCAGGGATAGGCTCAACCGCAGATGTGTCTCAAGTAGAAGCTAGGATTGCAAAAGCGCACGGCAACTTATTAGCCGCACAGAACAATTTAATCGATACCCATACCCAATTTAGACGAATAGTAGGTCAAGAACCGCTAGGCTTAGTTTACCCAAGAGCCGATATTTCGATGATTCCTCTGTCATTATCAGATGCCCTTGTTGATGCACTAGACCAACACCCTGTCATCAAGGTTGCTACTGCAGATGTCGATTCAGCACACTTCCAATACAAACAATCAAAAGGTGTTAATTACCCGACCTTCTCTATTGAAGCCTCTCAGTCATGGCGTGATGATGCGGGTGGCGATGAAGGTTCGAGCCAAGAAACACTGGCAATGCTACGAATGCGATACAACCTCTACAACGGTGGCACTGACAGTGCAAACTCAGAAGCTGCTGCTTATCAACTTAATAAAGCAAAAGATCTGAGAGATCGTGCTTATCGACAAGTTGAAGAAGGGCTACGCCTCTCTTGGAGTGCATTGGATCTTACGTTACAACAAAAGAACTTTTTATCTGATCACGTAGATTCTGCATCAGAAACCGTTATCGCTTATGAAAAACAATATCGAATCGGTAAACGTACGCTTCTAGATTTGCTCAACACCGAAAACGAACTGTTTGAAGCCCGTAAAGATTACTTAGATGCACATTACGCTGAACAGTACGCGAAATACCGTGTAATGAACGCGACAGGTTCTCTATTGAACGCTCTACTAGTCGACATCCCTGACGAGTGGACAACGGCCGTGGAGTATTAATCATGAAGATAACTTACTTACTACTTCCTGCATTAACAATGACCTTGCTAGCCTGCTCTAGCCAACAGGAAGAAGAATATATTGAGACACCTGAAGCGTCACAGATTTCAGATCTGCAAGACGATGATAACGATGGCGTGGTCAATGCTCGAGATACCTGCCCTGGCACACCTGAATCGTCTCTAGTTGATAATGAAGGTTGCGGCGAGACGGTTAGCTCGCAAGAAGTCAGACAGTTGAACATTCTTTTTGCTAATGACTCGTTTGAAGTTAACCCGATATTCTCTGATCAAATCACCACTATGGCTGAGTTCTTGGAAACCTACCAAAGCGCGTCGATTGAGATTCAGGGCTATGCCAGTAAAGTCGGTGCGAGTGAATACAATTTGGAGCTATCAAAGAAACGAGCTCACCACGTTGAAGATGAACTACTATCGAATGGTATCGACCCAAGTCGAGTGAGAGTTGTCGGTTATGGTGAAGAGCGATTAGAGAGCGAGGGCGATGATGCGACTTCTCATGCACTAAACCGTCGAGTAACAGCTACTGTTGTCGGGCTGAGCGAACAAATTGTCGAAGAGTGGACCATATTTACCACGCTTAAAAAGTAACGTGACATCGTCACCGTACTGATGAGGGTAGTATTCACAATAACCTAGTCTCATCACGCATAGCTGGAAGAATTGAAGTTCATCCACTAACCTGAAAGCCGTAAGATCAATAAAGCCGTGATAGGGTCGCCCATCACGGCTTTTTTGTTCTTTGTCGTCACATGAATCGAGGGGATGACTCTGTGACGTTTCTTGCTACTCGGGAACTAGCTTGTTACTCAGTGAGTAGGCTCCCTATTTGATTTAGCGAGCCTACTACCGATTATAGTTTTACTTCTTGGTGCTTAGTTTTCGGTAAAGAAATACTTAGCAGAACGTAACCCAGGATTGCTGCTGTCGTCGATCCCATCAGGATACCTAGTCGAGCAAGCGTATCAAAATCTGCGTTCGTTGGACCAAATGCCAATGAAGAGATGAAGATAGACATTGTAAAGCCAATACCACACAGCACAGACACTGCGAAGATGTTCATGAAGTTCACACCTTCAGGAAGTTTAGCTACACCTGTTTTCACAGCACCCCAACTGAATAGGAAGATACCCAGTGGCTTACCAACCAATAGACCCATAGCAATACCAAGCGGTAGCATGCCAGTTAGGTTTGAAATTGAGATGCCTTCTAGCGAAATACCAGCGTTTGCAAATGCAAAGATAGGCAAGATTGCAAAAGCGACGTATGGGTGCAGAGCATGCTCTAGGTGTTTCAGCGGAGAATGTTCCCCTTTATTACCTTTCAGTGGGATAGCAAAACCAATTACTACACCTGCTAGCGTTGCGTGAACGCCAGACTTCAATACTGCGAACCACAGAATTGCACCAACAATGAGGTAAACACTTAGCTTGGTTACATGCTTGTTGTTTAGCATGAACAAGACACCAGTCGCGATAAAGCCAACCGTTAGTGCAAGCGTAGATAGGTCACCTGAGTAGAACAGAGCAATGATAACAACAACACCTAGGTCATCGATAATTGCTAGAGCCAGTAGGAACACTTTCAGGCTTACTGGTACACGGTTGCCTAGAAGTGCCATGATACCCAATGCGAATGCGATATCTGTTGCTGCCGGGATAGCCCAACCTTGAAGCGCTTCAGGGTTACTTGAGTTAAATAGCACGTAAATTAGTGCAGGAGCTAGCATACCACCCACAGCTGCGATAGCTGGGAAGATTGCAGTCTCTTTAGACTTTAATGCGCCTTCTAAAAGTTCACGCTTAACTTCTAAGCCGATTAGAAGGAAGAAGACAGCCATTAAGCCATCGTTAATCCAGTGAGACACAGACATACCAAGAACGTAACTATGAAGTACGCCTTGGTACATTTCGTTCAGTGGTGAGTTTGCTACAAACATTGCGATCGCCGCAGCGATTACTAGGATGATGCCGCCAGCAGATTCCATTTTAAAGAAGTCACGGATGACGTCGGTCATGATTTCGCCCTTATATTTATTATTTAAATAAACGAATAACAAAGAATAACCACGAGTTTATATCCAAGCTTTATCGATAGATAATCACTTCTTTGGATGTTTAACTTCGGTTTTTCCTACAAATACTAAACAATACGTCGTATATTCCATAAAGTTGTTATGCACCATAAATTAAGTATAGATGAGATCATCGAACCTGTATGCAGAATTAATTACATGCAGAGGAAAGTGGATGGCACAAAAAAAGGCTATCAAATGATAGCCTTAGGTGAAGTTTAGTAACCAGTGAGCTGCATAAAGCCGGTCGCTTCATGGCTACCGCTCGCCTTAATCGGCCCTTCCCAATATGGTATGACAAATGGAAGCCACATATCCCTACGTATAATACGCGTGGTCAGGTTGATATCGTGCTTGGGCACGTTAATGATCCACTGAAGTGGCATTCGTCGACCATTCATCAAAGTTGTGTTTTGCAAAGGCTGAATCGAAATATCAGCTTCGGTCAGCTGGTACACCTTACCGGAACGAGTCGCTAAAGTACCGAACACATAGGGCAACTGTTGATTATGACGATAGCGATTAATGCTCAGCGCTGTGCCATCATCGAGATTGAATACAAACCAATCCCAACCTTGTTGACCCACTCCGAGCAAACCACTGCCCCACTCTTTATGTACCCACGCTGTTCCTTCAACTTCCTTGGCGACACCGCCGAGATTCAACACGCCACTCAGTGATAAGAACGGCGCGCTGAAGTTATAAGATGCAACAGGTAATAAATCGTGCTTTTTCTGATAGCCGTTTTCCCCATTAAGTACGTATGGCCCTTTCGCCACTGTATCTAATTGAAGACCGAACGTATCTGTTTGCACTTGCAGACGACCAGGAAACGGCGTGTTACCCAGCGAACGCCAATTCCAATTATCAATCCAAATTCTAAACGGACGACTGGTCATTCCCGCTTGGCCAATGCCACCACGAGCCATGCGCTGTTCTTTCCATACTTTAGATTTGGAAGAGACCACCACGTTTGAGATATAGACTTGCGGACTCTGCCATCCGGGCGTTTCACGCTCGTCTGTCGCTATACGGAAGAAGCTCCACTGAACCGAATAGTCTTTGCCATCGTCCCCTTTCAAAGACGCAAAGTAGTGCCACCATTCGTGCTGAAATTCCGGATGAAACTTGAAATCTTGTGGTAGCGAAACGTTACGGTCTGGTAACACAGGTTCAAACACGTTGAAATGTTCGCTTACTAGAACAGAGTTCACCTCATTTACGCCCTTTTCACCAGGATCGATGAAATAGGAGTAGTAACCCCAAACACTCAAAAAGATGCTGAAGAAACTGATTAACAATAGAGAAGACAAAATTCGCTGTCTTAACTTGGTTGAGCTATTCCGTAGAAACATATTAAAGGGCATCCCTCAGTGACTTCATCGGCGTGTTCCGAATCATTCTCATCACTGGTAAAGCACCAGCTAACATCAATGCTGCCATTGCCCAAGCAAATGTCTCTAAATAGTCCCAAGGGAGCACTTGTAACTCGAGTGACCACCCAAAAGACTGCTTGATAACGATATCAACGATCAAGCTCGCTAACGCTAAGCCAAGCGGAATCGCTATTAACGAGGAAATAAGTCCAAACACAAACAGTTGTAAACTGCCTGTCAGAATCAGCTCTTTCGCAGAGACTCCCAAACAGCGCTGCAGCGAGATATGTCTTTGCCGCGAGACTTCACCCGCAACAGTTGCAAAGAAGATACCAAACACCGCAATAACTAAAGTAATGTTGCCTAGCGTATCTGCAATCGCGAAGGTTCTATCAAATACCCGCATCGCTTGGCTGTGAATATTGTTGTTATCAAAGATACGTTCAGAACCAAGCCTGAATACGCTTTCCAATCGGCTTCTAAGACCGATTGAATTGACATCATCTTTGAGTATCACACCAAGGCCAACATTGCCCCGCCCAGCAAAACCATACAGCCAGTTTCGGTGTGACATCATCACTTGATGGTAAGGGTTACCATAATCGTAATAAACACCGACCACTTGCCAACCAGAGCCCAAGTTGTCATAGAGATCAATGTAGTCTCCCGGGCGAATACCCAACTTGAGAGACATCGATTCGCTGATCAACACACCTTTAGAGTGGTGTAAGTGATACCAGTAATTTGGAATACCAAGTTTGATGGTTAGCGCTTCTAATTCGCCTTCAGAAGGCCCCGTACTCACCACTTGAATACTACCCACTGGAGAAGCGACATCTTTCTCCCAACGCCACCAAACAGAATCAACTTCAGGTTGTTCTGATAGCCAACTACTCATACGAGCAGCTGCATTGTTGGTTGGGTAAATATAGAGGTCAGCCGCCAAGCGCTGCGTTAGCCACTTATCGGTGGTATCCCTAAAGCTGCCGACCATGGTTTCTACGCCAATGTTCGCCGTTAACGCTAGCATAAAGGCCATAGTCGCCACACCGCGGTAGCTCATACTTGATGCTGCGTCCGCGAAGAACCAACGAGCACGAACCCAACGTAATGAATAAGATAGGCTGTTAAACAGTTTCCACATTAAGAATGGCGTAAACAAGGCCACACTCACCAGCATCAGTGCAATAATTGCAAAGCCAGACTCTTGTGTCTGTGGGGCTTGATACACAGCGACAGCAGCAACCAAGAAGCCACAGCCAATCAACGCTTGCCAAGTGAACTCGGTGCCAGCAAAACGCATCAAAGATAAACGAGAAGACAAACGAATCGGTTGAGACTTAAGTAAACGAACCAACGGCCACGCACACGCTAAGAAAGCACCAATCAATGCCATCAGCAAGCTGTAACCGCTCCAACGCCAATTCCAATCGATCGTTAAGCCAACGTTGGCGTCGTATAAATCGCCCAAGCTTGAAGATACGGCAGGTAATAGTTGGTTTGCTAACATCACGCCAAACACATTACCGCAGATCCAGCTCAGTAAAACCAATAGGAGTAACTCTAAACAGAGCGCTTTAGTCAGCTGCCAACCAGACACACCCGTCTGTCTTAAAATTCCAACCAACGGTTGACGCTGGATAAAAGAAAGCGACATTGCTTGATAGAAAATGAATAAACCAACCACAAACGACAGCATACCCATCGCTTTTAGGTTTAAGTGGAACGCACTGGTTAGCGACTCAAGTTCGGCTTTTGAGCTGCGCGAAATCGTCAAACCGTTCGGCAGCATATTTTTGAGACGTTCAAACTTCTCGGTAGACATCTCTGAGCAAGCAATTACCGATAAACCAGCACTTCGCTTGAGCATTCTCAGTAGCGAAATATCCGCAATCAGCCTTGTACCATTGATAATGTTGTTCTCGTCAACCATTACCGGGCCAAGCTCAGAGCCATCCAGAAGGGGAATGTAGTCACCATTATTCCATTTCATGTGTTCAGCGAGATCATCGCTCACAAGGATAGGATACGGCGGCTTCATGAGGTTTAACGTATTGAGATCTTTTAACGCAACGCCCGGTTGCAGTTGAAGCATAGATACTGGGTCTATGCCAATCAGCATGAAGTTTGAACCGTTTTCATCAGTGATACGATGGTGATCAAAAGGAGAACACTGCTGAAAGCCTTCACGGCGAAGGTGGATATAAAAGCCTTGTGGGATTTTATTGGCGTTGTGTTTTGGTCGAATACGGTAAGGAAGAGGATTCGAAAAGAGTTTTTCGCCATGGGCATAGCTTTGCTTGGCGTGTTGGTTGATAGCAGTAACACCAACCAAAAGTGATACGCCGAGGGTTAAACCAAGCCATACCAAGATAATCTGAAGTGGGTAACGTCGATAATGACCGAGTAGTGCCTTAACTACGGGCCATAACATGCAGTTGCCCTCCTTGTAGACGGATCCGGCCATCCATGTGTAACGCTACTTTTTCACTGTGTGTCACCAACAACAAAGTGCATTCTAATTGGCGAGCTAAAGACGTAAGCAAACGCATTACCGCTTCGGCATTACGCTCATCTAGACTACCTGTCGGTTCATCGGCCAATAAGATTTTTGGTTCCATATACAACGCACGAGCAATCGCTGCACGTTGTTGCTGCCCACCAGATGCCTCTTCAGGGTAACGACCAAGCAAAGGCATAAGATCTAAAGCAGAAAGAATCTGTCTCCAGAGCCCCTTGTCTTCCGGTAAGCCTTTTAACTGGCGGCAAAAACGAATGTTATCGGCGATGTTCAATGTCGGCAGTAAGTTGAACTGCTGAAAAATATGGCCAATGTTGTTTCTGCGATAAGCGGTGCGGTCACGCTCGGTAGAGTCGTGCATGTTGAAGTGAGGGAAAGCGATTTCACCTGAATCGGCTAGGTCTAAACCCGCGATAAGATTCAGTAAAGTACTTTTACCTGAACCGCTTTCGCCCATTAATGCTAGCTGGTCACCTTGGTTTAATGTCAGTTCAGCACCTTGCAAAACAGGGTGGAACTCCCCCCCATCGACATAGCCTTTACATAGGTCTGACAGCTTTAACATTAAACAGCTCGCATTAGTTAGAATTTGGAAGGAGAATCTACACTAATTCCCTGTTAGGAGGAAGTATTTTGAAAGATAGATCACACACCAACGATAAAGTGATGCGATTGGTGCGCCCGACTTCAACTTCCTATCAAGTTTTTAATCCATTTTCTTGTTTTCATGCGATAGAGCGACCCGCCCCACTTAATCACTTCTTCAGTGAGGAACAGTAGGTAAACCCACTCAGGTGGAAACTTAAAGTAAATAGCGGCGATGGCTGCCAGCGGAATACCAATCACCCACTGAGCAATCAGATCTTGGTAAAGGCAGAACTTCACGTCACCGCCTGCTCTGAGTACACCAACGATCACTGTCATTGGAATAGAGCGGATGACAATACCCACGCTGAGAATCAAAATAAACTTCTCTGAAAGCGCTCGGGTTTCTTCAGTCAAAGCACTAAAGGCATTCAATATTGGCGTTTGAATAAAGTAGAGGAAAATCGCCACTACAATACTGGTCAAGAAACACAAAATCGTTAAGCCTAACGCTTGATAGTAAACCGCTTCATTGTTCTTCGCACCTAGCTGGTTACCCACCAAAACTGCGGCTGCATTCGACATACCAATCAATAAACTCAATGAGATAGATTCAACTGGCGTCATCACCGAAAGCGCTGCTAAACCTTGCACACCTGATTGTCCCATGATGGCGTGATAAGCAAACAAGCCACCAGCCCAAGCTAAGAAGTTGAAGGTTGTTGGCAGAGACAATTTCAAGAAGCGAACAACTTTCTCCACAGTAGCCGCTGCTTTGATATCACAAAGTTTGAAGGCTAATAAATGTTTAGAGAAATAGAGGTAACCAAACAAGGTCGCCACTTCAATAGCACCACTCAGTACGGTCGCAATCGCCGCACCTTTGATGCCAAGAGCAGGAAATCCTAAGTTACCGAAGATCAACACCCAGTTTAAGAACACGTTAGACAAGATTCCAATGCCACTGAAGAAGGTACTCAGCCCTGGCTTATGCATCGCTCTTAGGCCAACAGCCATACTGCTGACACACGATACGGCTAGCATGCTAAATGAGGTGATAACGATGTATTCAACACCCAAGCTGATGACTTCTTGAGAGTCGGTAGTCACACCCATAATTTGTGCTGGGAAAGAGACAAAGAACACTATGGTCAACAGCGCAAACAGCGTCGAAACCAGCCAAGTTAGTGCAGTACTTTCTCTCACACCTTGCTTATTACCCGCTCCCCAATATTGAGCGGTAAGCAGAGCCCCGCCCGTGGTCACGCCCACCAGCATAATAGTGGTCACGAACATCGCGCGACTTGCAACGCCGACTGCGGCA
Source organism: Vibrio sp. Isolate33 (assembly GCF_022397895.1). Lineage (NCBI taxonomy): Bacteria > Pseudomonadati > Pseudomonadota > Gammaproteobacteria > Vibrionales > Vibrionaceae > Vibrio > Vibrio sp. Isolate33. Next base: position 32,282 of record NZ_JAKEUP010000014.1, on the reverse strand, counting down.
ATATCGGCTTCCCCAAGTTGTCCTAACATCAATACATCCACTAAGCCTCGGCTTGAAAACATGATGCTCTGCAAGGTGATTGGTAAAGCAATGGCAATCAACCTGCGAACAAAATCGCCGCGTGTGTGATGAATAATTGAAGAGAGCAACATAGGAATACCTGAACGGAACGTGTTGATGACAAAAGGATTATTCCTTCAGTATATCAATGTTCGAATTTCAACCATACATAAATCATACTGAGGACATCAATTTCCGTATAACGTCTTTTCACGTTTCATCCATCGGATGTCAATAAGGTGAGACTCCCAAGCCTAGGTAAGAATAAGCTTGGTAAATATAATCAATTCTTAAATTAGTCATAAAAAGTAGATATAAAACAGAACCCATACATACAACACTCAACTCAATACCTAATCAGCCTAAATTGACGGAAATCAAAGTTAGTCCCGATGTTTATTTCATTGATTTTGTTATAAATTTTCACATATCGGCTTAACCATATGATTTGAGTGGTTTTATTGTGTTAAATTTTAATCCATCTAATTATTCGATTAATATTCATTCCTTTTTGTCATTTCATAAATCACCTTTAATTCAATAACTTCCACCCCTGTTTCAATAGGGAGTTAAAATGAATAATAAAAAATTAATAATGAGTTTGGCAGGTGTCGGTATCTTGGCTTATTTAGGTACGGTGTATACGGTTGATAAAAACGATCAACGCATTGCTGCTGAAAGCCTCGCGCAATTTTCATCTTTGGATAAGTCCTCTTTAGACTACCAAGCAATGAAAGTACTCAGTGATAAAGGGTGTGCTTACTGCCACACCAACGAAAGTGAAATGCCCTTCTACTCTGAATGGCCAATCGCGAAAACCCTCATGAATGCCGACATACAAACAGGTATGAAGCACTTTGAGATTACGCAACTCTTCAACGGTATTCAGAATAATGAACCAGTATCCGAAGTAGCGCTCGCGCGCATCGAAAAAGTGCTCTACGACGATTCTATGCCACCTAAGATCTATCAATCCATGCACTGGTCTGCAGGCATTTCAAATGAAGAAAAGCACACCTTATTAAAATGGATACGCCAAACAAGAGCAGACATTCACCAAGACTCTCCAGTAGATGACAGCCGAAGAGAAGGCACGCTTCAGCCAATCTACACCACGTTTGAAGTAGACGAAGACAGAGTAAAGCTGGGCAAAGCGCTCTACCACGACACGCGCCTATCTGGTGACGACACGGTTTCTTGTGCCACTTGCCACGGCTTAGACACAGGTGGTGTCGACAATTTAGTTGGCTCTGTTGGCATTCATGGTCAAGTTGGCGGCATTAATGCACCAACGGTTTTCAACTCAGCGTATAACAAACTGCAGTTTTGGGATGGCAGGGCAAATGACTTACAAGACCAAGCTGGCGGCCCTCCTTTTAACCCTATCGAAATGGGATCAGAGGGTTGGCAACAGATCATCAATAAGCTGAGTAGTGATCCTGAGTTAGTGGCCAAATTCAATAAGACTTATGACGGTGAAATCACCGGCGACACCATCACTCATGCGATCGCCGAATTTGAGAAAACCTTAGTGACACCAAACAGCCGTTTCGACCAATACCTGACGGGTAATACCGACGCAATGGATTCTCATGAAATACACGGACTGAAGCTATTCAAACAATACAGCTGTGATACTTGCCACACGGGTGAAGCCATGGGCGGTGAAACCTTTGAAACCATGGGCATGAAAGCAGACTACTTCTCCGACAGAGGAACCGACATTACCCCTGAAGACTTAGGAAGATACAACGTCACGGCGATTGAATCCGACAAGCATAAATTCAAGGTTCCAACGCTGAGAAACATTGAACTCACTGCACCCTACTTCCATGACGGCCATGCAGAGACACTAGAACAAGCGATCTTTGATATGGGTAAATATCAAGTGGGTGTCGAAATGAGTGACAATGAAGTGGATGCCATCAAAGCATTCCTAGAAACGCTGACCGGCGAATACAAAGGAAATAACCTTAGCCCTATAGCGCAGCAGCAGAGCTAAGTAGCGTCCATCGAAGCGATTAAATGCTGCCGATAAACTTAAGCCAATAGGTTCTTTCTATTGGCTTTTTCATTACACATGGCTCAATTGGTTTTGCAGAAAAGTTAGCGTAGTATGAACAAAGGATGGTTTGATACGCAATACATGGAGTAACGATGAAGAAAGTACTGGTTTTAGGCGCTTCTGGATATGTTGGTTCACAGCTACTTCCTCTTCTACTAGAGCAAGGTTATCAAGTAACCGCAGCAGCAAGGCATATCGACTACTTAAAAGCGAGAACTGAGCCTCATGAGAATTTGTCACTCGAATATCTCGACCTGGCTGACCAAACTGCAACACAAGCTTTAATTCCAGACTTTGACCTTATCTTCTTCCTTGTACACGGGATGGCAGAAGGCCACGACTTCATTGATTACGAGTTAAATCTAGCACGCAACTTCGTCTCTGCACTTGGCCCTAAAAACCAGCATGTTATCTACCTAAGTTCACTTCAGCCTCAAACTGGCGATTCTGAACACCTTCAAGCTAGAAAGAAAACGGGTGAGTTGCTTCGTAAAGGATCTGTTCCTGTTACTGAGCTTCGAGCTGGCGTCATCATCGGCCCGGGTTCAGCTGCCTTCGAGATAATGCGAGACTTCGTTTACAACCTACCAATCATGATTGCGCCGAAATGGGTCGACTCAAAAGCGAATCCTATCGCATTGAAAAACCTAAACCACTATTTGTTAAAGCTCGCGCAAAATACTCCTAGTGAAAGCCAAACCTTTGAGGTGGGTGGCCCAGATATCGTCTCTTATCGAAATCAATTCGCGCATATTGCCAAAACCGCCGATCGTCCACTTAGACTGTGGGCAACCTCCCTACTCACACCTAAAATCGCTTCTTATTGGCTTGGCGTGGTGACCTCTGTCCCTTCCAACATAGGTAGAGCCTTGCTTGCGGGTTTAAAGCATGACTTTATTGCCAACTCGACCACCATCCAAGAAAAGTATCCGCAAAAACTCGTGTCTTTCGAGAGCATGGTGGAACAAGCGATTCACGCTGAAGGTAACTTCGTAAAAAGTAATGTATGGGGCTTTGATAAAACCGCATTCAAACGCTGGCAAGCAGGTTACGGTTACTACCCTAAGAAGACAGGCGCAAGTATCACGTCTAGTGCCTCACTAGAGTCGCTTTGGCACGTCGCTCAACAGATAGGAAGCCCGAAGCAAGGTTATTTCTTCGCTAACGCTTTATGGCGCACAAGAGAATGGTTAGATCTTCTGTTTGGTGGCGGTATACCCGTTCGACAAATGCCGGAAGGACCAAAACTAAAAGTGGGCGACAAAATCGATTCATGGAAAGTCATTCGTTGTGAAGAGAACCAATTTCTATCGCTATTGTTTGGCATGAAAGGTCCGGGCTTAGGACGACTGGAAATCACCGTTTCTGATAACGGAGACACACGTGAATTAAACATTTCAGCTTGGTGGCACCCTAAAGGCTTTCTAGGGTTACTGTATTGGTTTGCAATGATGCCAGCTCACCTATTTATCTTTAAAGGCATGGTGAAAGCGATAGAGAAGCAAGCAGAAGAGTAGATGCGAGATTCGAGTAACGAGATGCGAAAAGATTAAGAGCTATAGATACCCCCCTTCACACCTTATAGCTAGAAAAAGACCGCCATTTAGGCGGTCTTTATAATTTCAGTGGTCACGAGATTAACCAATAACGCTAATAGGGATCTCAGCCAGTTGGTTGCCTTGGTTTGCAGGATAAACGATATATTCACCGTGGTACTTCACTGCAGACTTGTAGTCCGTCACTTTGTGAAGCATAAAGCCCGCTTCCATCGCCGCTTGGATAAACTCAGCATGGTTACCACGTACAAACCAGTTCATTGGTTTAACCATCAACTCACCGTCGAAAGAGTCGTCACACTGTTTGCCACACAGGGCAAAAGAGTGCTCTCCATCGGTAAAGAATTGGATTTTGCCACCAGTAGTTAGCTCGTCTTCGCTTGATACGCTCCAACCCATCTCGTACATCTTGTCCATGAACGCTTCAACATCGCTGTCTTTTAGCGCTTTAGGCTCTTCGCCCTCAGGGAAGAACTGGCCGTAAAACGCAGAGATACGTTTGAAGGTAAAAGTTAAATCAGAGTTGTTACCCTTTGAGCGACCCTGCTTTTGCCAGCGAACTAAATCCGGCACAATCACGCGATCGTAAGATTGAGCCTTAATCGCTTTGGTTACCCAACGTACAAGGTAAAGGTTGTTTGCAATAGGTGCGTCAATCGCTTTACCTGACTTATGCAGAGCGTACAGCTCACCTAGCGCATCGTTTACTAACTTCTGAATTTCAATATAGTATTTTGACATTATGTCTTCTTTCCTAATGTCCAATATAGTAGTGCTGACAGAATTGCACATGCTGCCATCACCATAGCCATTGGCCCTGCAGTATCACTTGGTAGCATTGCGACAATTGCCCCTACCACAGAACCAGTACCAAATCTTAATGTGCCCGCCAGCGAAGAAGCTGTACCAGCCATATTCGGGTATCCGCTTAAAAGCAGCGCCATCGAGTTACTACCAATCGTAGACAGTGTGCCGATGAACAGCATCACGAATGGCACGATACCCCATAGGCCGATGTCTAATGACCAGCCGACCAACAAACCTAAACCCGCGAACAATTGAATGGACAAACCCAATTTTAGCATCGCGTGAGAGCCCACTTTCTTCACGATTCGTCCATTAATGCTCGTCATCAAGATCATCGCGACAATGTTCAAACCGAACAAATAACCAAATAGATCAGGGCGAACACCATAGATGTCGATGTAAACGAATGAACCTGCGGTTAAGAATGCGAACATTCCCGAGAAAGAGAATGCACCCGAGAAAATCAGGCCCATTGCCGTCGGGTTCTTACACAAACGAGCATAATTACGAATCGTTGTTTTGAAACGCAGCGGTTGACGATTTTCCGTTGGCAGCGTTTCTGGAATCTTCATCGATACCGCTAAGATTACGATCACCGCAAATATAGCCAATACCCAGAAAATTGAACGCCAGCCGAACCACAATGCCAAGTAACCACCAATCATAGGAGCGACTAACGGTGCGACTGTCATCACCAAGGTGACGAAAGACATGGTTCTCGCGAAATCTTCGCGGTCAAACATGTCTCTTACCACTGCTTGAATAATAACGGCGGCTGCAGCACCAGCAAAACCTTGCGCGGTACGGATGTAAGTCAGCGCTTCAATGCCATGCGTTGTTGCACTTACCATAGAAGCGATAGCAAACAGGAACACACCAATCAACAGCACGGGCTTGCGACCATAACTGTCGGCTAATGGACCGTGCAGTAACTGCCCCAACGCGAAACCTGCGGTATAAGCTGTTAGCGTAATTTGTACTTCACCCGCCGTCACACCAAGATCTTTGGCAATGGTCGGCATCGCCGGCAAGTACATATCGATCGCAAGCGGCGTCAGTGCGCCAATTGCACCGAGAATCAAAAACAGCATTAAGCCTAATTGAGGAGTTTCAGGTTGGGAGCTTGGGCTCTGTGTGGTAGATGTCTGCATGGTTCTCCGAATGTTCAACTGATAGAGCTAGGGACCTACGTGAGCACGCAAGTCAAAAGATTGGCTGAGACTTTCCTAGTACCAGTCAACATCATCAGCCGACGCTATCCATGGTCGGCTTTACAACGAAAGGGCTATTCCCTGCTATGAGCGATGTTCTGTCATCAACAGTTTTGCTGATTTTAAACAACTTCTAGCTAAGGGTTACTTCCAGATAGAGTCGACTTCTTCTTGAGTTAGGTAACGGTATTCACCTAATTCTAAAGATTCGTCCATCTCGATTTCGCCAATACGTTCACGGTGCAGTGCTTCTACCTTGTTACCAAGCGCAGCAAACATGCGTTTTACTTGGTGGTATTTGCCTTCGTGAATCGTTAGTAGTACTTCACGTTCTGCACGTACTTCAAGATGTGCAGGAAGTGTTAGGCCATCTTCGCTCTTAAGCTGGATGCCCTCTTTGAATTTTTCAACATAGTCTGGTTCTACTGGATCAACCAACCACACACGGTACATTTTTTCGCACTTGTGTTTTGGTGCTGTAATGCGGTGAGACCACTTGCCATCATCAGTGATCAGAACAAGACCTGTTGTATCAACATCTAGACGACCAGCAAAGTGCAGCTTGTCCATTTTGATTTCATCAAGTAATTCAAACGCAGTGCGATTTGAGCCATCTTCATGCGAACAAACAAAGCCTTCTGGCTTATAAAGCATGATGTAACGTGGACCATGAACATTCAGTTCATTGCCCTGCCATTCAACAACACACTCTTCAGTTACCTTAAGTGAACCGCTTTTTTGAATGACGTCATTGACTGTCACTGCTTTTGATTTTAATAAGTGTGTTGCTTCTCTTCGAGTGACGCCTAACGCATCGCACAGAAATTTATCTAAACGCATGAATACCTCAACTAATCTAAGTCGGGTATTATAGTCACCTTTGCTCAATTAGTTGAGCTATTTCACACTATTTGTTCTCCATTTTACAAGACGCGATATGTATACACTCCGCCCGTACCAAGCTGATTCCGTAAAATCAGTGATTCATTACTTCAGAAAACACCAAACTCCGGCTGTTCTCGTGCTACCGACAGGGGCAGGAAAAAGCCTTGTGATCGCAGAACTGGCAAGGCTCGCGAAAGGTCGAGTGTTGGTGCTTGCTCACGTAAAAGAGCTGGTTGAACAGAACCATGAAAAATATGAAGGTTATGGGTTAAAAGGATCTATTTTCTCGGCGGGTTTAGGCCGTAAAGAGACCGACCAACAAGTGGTATTCGCGTCAGTTCAATCTGTGGTTCGTAACCTTGATTCATTCTCAAACCAATTTTCACTCTTAGTTATCGACGAATGCCACCGCGTGCCTGACGAAAAGACCAGTAGCTATCAGAAAGTGATCACTCACTTACGCGAGAATAATTCCGGCATCAAAGTACTTGGCTTAACGGCAACGCCGTACCGCCTTGGTATGGGCTGGATTTATCAATATCACACTCGTGGCCAAGTGCGTTCGGATGAGCCACGCTTCTTCCGTGACTGCATCTTTGAACTACCAATTCGCTACTTGCTTGATGAAGGCTTCTTAACCCCTGCTCGCATGATAGATGCGCCAGTATTAAGTTATGACTTCTCACAATTAAAGCCAGCAAGTACAGGTCGATACAAAGAAGCTGAGCTTGATATGGTGATCGAACAATCAAAACGAGCTACACCGCAGATTGTCGACCAGATCATCCATCTCGCCCAAGACAAGCTTGGCATCATGGTGTTTGCAGCCACAGTTCGACACGCTCAAGAAATCCTTGGCTTATTGCCCGAAGGTGAAGCTGCAATTGTCATTGGTGATACGCCGACATTAGAGCGTGACCAGATCATCAATGACTTTAAAGATCGTAAAATCAAATTCTTGGTCAACGTATCGGTATTAACCACTGGCTTTGATGCACCGCATGTCGATTTAATCGCGATTCTTCGCCCAACAGAATCCATCAGTTTGTATCAACAAATCGTTGGCCGTGGATTGCGTTTGTCTCCAGGTAAAAAAGAGTGTTTGGTGCTCGACTATGCAGGCAACAGCTATGACCTTTACCAGCCAGAAGTCGGTGATCCTAAACCGGATTCAGACAGTGAAATCATCACCATCCCTTGTCCTGCTTGCGGCTTCAATAACAACTTTTGGGGCAAACTAGACAGCAACGGCTTCTTGCTTGAACACTTTGGCCGTAAGTGCCAAGGCTACTTTACCGATGAAGACACGGGAGAGCGCGAGCATTGTAACTATCGCTTCCGCGCCAAATATTGTGGTGAGTGCGGCGCCGATAACGACATTGCGGCACGTATTTGTCATGAGTGTGACGCCACATTGGTTGATCCAGACAAAAAGCTCAAAGAGGCACTCAATCTAAAAGATGCTCTAGTGTTTGAGTGTTTAGAAATGAACCTCAACGTGCTTAAGGACGACAAAGGAAAGTCGCAGCTTAAAGTCACCTACCGAGGCGAAAACCAAGCGCAAGTGCATGAGTTTTGGTCATTAACTACCAAGAAGCAAAAGCAAAACTTCAAAGACCAGTTTGTTCGCCCGCACCTTGCGGATAGGCACAGGCCTTTTGAGGAAGCGTCGCCATCGAAAGTGGTTGCTCACCAACATAGATTCCGCCCACCACAATTCGTGATTGCACGTAAAGTTGGGCGCTTTTGGAAAATGAGAGACAAGATATTCGAAGACGAACTACAGCAGCGTTGAGGTCAAGGATAAGTCTTACGTTCTTAACACTTGGTGGTTAGTCTGGCGTATTAAAGCATTCGCCATTTAAGCGTTAAGTTTTTCGGTATCAAATTCTCATTATTAATCAGGTTCACTTTCTGTTCAGAATTACTTTTTTATACTGAACGCTATCAACCTTCTCTAGGATTCGCTATGTTTAGTAAAGCTATGATTTCTTTGTTTTCTATAAGCTTAGGCTTATTTGTTTCTGCTGGCGCATGGGCTGACTCACATCATAATGGTCACGACCTAGTACAAGACGTTCACAAAGCAGGAACCCGAATCGAATTCGAAGAAGATCAAGACGAAGTCTATGAAGCGGTTCGAGAAGGCTACATTCGTCCTTTCTCTGAAATGTATGCTGCGGTAGAAAACGATCTTCATGGCCGAATCATTAAAGTCGAGCTAGAAGAAGATGATGATATTTGGGTGTATGAGCTAAAAATTAACTTCCAAAACAACATCATTAAAGTTGAATACAACGCCGAAACGTTGGACATGCTAAAGATTGAAGGCCGTAACTTTAAAAACGCAATTAAACACGGCGACTAATTAAGCACGACGAATAGTTAAGTTCGACGAACAGTCATTACAAAAATTAAGAAGAACAATTATGAAAATTTTAGTCGTTGAAGACGAACCTCGTTTGGGCCAACAAATTATTGAAACACTTGAGGGAGCCGACTGGGTTCCAGAACTTTCTCAAGATGGTATTGACGCGCTCTACCGTGCAACCTCCGAAGAGTGGGACGCGATTGTTCTCGATTTAGGACTGCCTAAGCTTGATGGCCTGACCGTTTTAAAAGGCATTCGAGACGAAAATATTAACACGCCAGTGATTATCTTAAGTGCTCGTGACACCTTAACCCAGCGTGTTGAAGGCTTAAACGCAGGCGCAGATGATTACCTGACTAAACCATTCGAAATGGTTGAGTTGATTGCCCGTATTCGTGCTCAATTGCGCCGAGCTTCAGGCAGCGCAGCGCCAGTTCTTCAAATTGGTGATTTAAGCCTAGACACTCGCAGCTCTAAAGTACTATGGCAAGGCCAAGCTGTAAGCCTAACGGCACTGGAATATAAGGTTGTCGCGTATTTCATGCATAACCAAAACAAGGTTATCTCGCGCACTGAATTGGTTGAGCACATCTACAAACAAGATTTCGACCGCGACTCAAACACAGTTGAGGTGTTTATTGGTCGAATCCGTAAGAAAATTGCACCAAAGATCATCAAAACGGTGCGTGGCCTTGGCTACCAACTGAATGCTGAATAGCGCCCTATCTAATTACACTTGAAGCAATCGTCAATGAGACTCAGTGTAATAGCCAATTAAATGGACAGCCTGTTCTGATCATCGAAATACAAACAAATAACGGTGGGCAAAGGCAGGCTTGAAATGCATGAATCTAAAGAAACGAACTCTTAAAAATATCAGTCTAAAAAGCCGCTTGCTCCTCGCTGCGGCTTTTTGGCTTGGTGCGATGATATTAGCGGCAGGTGTCGGAATACCGAAACTGGTAAACGACTATCTAGTCGACGACATGAAACAGCAGCTTTCCCTAACCATGGATGAGCTCACCGCCAATATCGAAACCAACGACAACGGCAACCTTATCATGGCGGAGCGCTTGTCTGACCCAAGGTTTAACCAACCATACAGTGGTATCTATTGGCGCGCCTCAACCCAAGATCAAATCATTCGTTCTCGCTCTTTGTGGGACAAAGACCTCACCATCAAGCGTTCTCCTATTCACACCTCTATCAAAGGTCCTGAAAAAGAGAAGCTGATTTACATCGAACAAGACATCTACCTACCTTCACTGAGTGACCCAATCACCATCACTATTGGTATTGATGAAGATCCATTAGAGTCGACGCTTGCAGAACTAACGGGGCAAGTATGGTTGATTCTGATGTTGTTGTTCGTTGGCGTGCTGATGTTGATTGGTATTCAAGTTAGCTGGTCTCTATTACCTCTTAGTAAGATGCAGCGCGAGTTGGTGATGCTCAGAAAGGGCGAACAGCAAGGGCTAAGCGATAACTACCCGAAAGAAGTTTCTCCATTAGTTTCGGACCTCAATGCCCTACTCTTTCATTACCAAGAATTACTGGAACGCGCTCGTAACCACGCGGGTAACCTATCTCATGCGTTAAAAACGCCATTATCGGTGATGAAAAATGAAATAGAGCTGCTGCCTGACAACGAGAAGAAACTGTTACAGCAACCGATTCAACAGATCCAAAGCCAGATAGATTACCACCTTGGTCGCGCTCGTATGGCGGGTGCAATGAACATCCTTTCAGTGAAGTCGTCTCCTTGTGAACGTGTTGAAGCGATCTCAATGGCATTTGATAAAGTTTATGCAGCCAATGAAGTCACCATGATAAATGAACTGGACTCTGAACTTGAAGTCGCTGTAGAAAAAACCGACCTCGATGAAATGGTCGGCAACCTACTTGAAAACAGTTACAAGTGGGCGGGCAGTATTATTCGCGTTCACGCTAATGAATTGGCTGACGGCAATGTCGAGTTGATTATTGAAGATGACGGACAAGGCATTCCCGAAGAGAAACTCGAACAAGTGACCAAACGAGGTGTAAGGCTCGATGAGACCACTCCTGGAACAGGTCTGGGGTTGAACATTGTGAATGAGATGGCACACAGTTACCGTGGCAGCTTAACGCTCAGTAAAAGCTCAATGGGCGGCTTGAAAGCCTCCCTCGTTCTAAAAGTATCTCAGGCTTCTTAAACCAAGAAACTCATACTCGCATTAGCCCTTCGATAAAAAATCAGGAGTTTGCATATCAATCGCAAACTCCTGATTTATCTTTATATGGTTATAACTCAAACTGGGTTAGCTCATCGAATGCAGACCAATGACATTGCCTTCGGTATCAATAACCACACTGATGAAGCCATGCTGCCCAATCGCCATTTTAGGCACTTGCAAAACACCACCGTTCGCTGCTGCTAAACTTGCCTCGGTCGCACAGTCCTCACAAGAGAAATACACCATAGTGCTGTTACCTCCCGCCTTGACGTTGGGCATGGAACACAAGGCTCCTGTCGCGCCGTATTTTTCCATCTCGCAAGGGAACACCCACATTTCAATATCGATGCCCGTTTCGTTATCTAACTTCTCCAACGTCACTTTAAACACAGTTTCGTAAAACGTTTTTGCTCTCGCCATGTCGTCGACATAGATTTCAAACCAACCAACCGGATTCATTTGCATCACTTTGTCCTCAGCTTTCGCCCTTGTTCACCCTTAATTAGGATAGACAAAGTTGGCGAAGTTAGAGTTGGGAGATGACTCAAAGAGAATGTTTACTTCAATCGGTATGAACAAATAGATAGAGATGAACAAGTAGAAACGACCGAACCCTGTTGAATTTAGCGTTCAATCAAGGTTCGTAATTAACAGGTATTAGACAAAATTCAGAATACCTAAAGGCTAGATATCATTAACCGCAACATCTAAGGTTTGTTGTTCATTACTGTATGAGCTTGCGCCAATGACCAAGATCTTTCCGTCGGTGTAGTAGTCATGTTGATCATTCATTGCTTCAGCATTGGCGAGAGGCAAATTGACGAGTTCGATGCTTGGGTAAGCCGCTTTAATTTGCAGAGCCAACCTATCACGCTCTTCATCGACATTCGGGTCAATCTTATGAAGTATGGTCACAATCCCAGAATACGGTGTCACTTTTAAACCATCATCGTAACTGATTGCTCCTAACCACTTGGGTTGATTGCTGTTGCTGTCTAGCCCAGCGTTCCACCAGCGTATGTGGCTTCTGTTCATCAAGTTTCCCGGCAGTTGGAACGCCATGTCTTGTGGTTGATTACGCCAATACAGGTCAGACACGGGCGGCGTCTTATCTTTAAGCAGCTCAAGGTAATGAGTCCACTCAATCTCGTTTCGAGAGAAAGTCTGGTTCTCAATCCAACCCAGTTGATTCATTAACTCACGTGGCGACTCCCCGACATACACGACATTGATTGCTTGCGCGTCATAAATAGGAGACAGCCCAGGAAATGCTTTATAAGTCACTTGTTGTAAATCGACCGTGCTTACTTGTGTCGACACTTGTTGAGTTTGAAAATCATCGGCTTTCCAGAAAAAATGAGCATAGTTTGCGTAACACAACCAAGTGACTAAAAAGGCACTGGTTTTCAACGTTAGCTTTCGCCATTTAAGCTTGTAGCCGACAACGATAAAAACCGACACCGACACTAAGCCACTCAATAAGTTTTGATGTTCAGTGAGAAAAACCTTAACTGCGCCCAGTAACGGAAACTGCTCAACGCCGTGTGCAAGCAACATGCCCCAAGCGATAAATTGACCGCCACCAAGCAACAAACCTATCGAAGAGAACAACGTAAAACTGCTCCATTTAACACGGTGAGAACCAGCAATAAAAGGCACTACCCAAGCAATCGGCCCTAACAGGCGCGCTGCGACAATAATGTACGTTCCCTTCTTAGCAATGAGATAACGACACCGAGCGATCAGCCTTTTGGTTTTTGGCCGAAATTTGATTAGCTTCTTTTGCGCGGTTGCGCCCCATTTTGAACCGATGAAGTAACTGAGTTGGTCGCCAATAAAGCCACCCAACATCACCATCACCAAAGCCATCCATGCACCTGAATACAGTTGAAAGCCCGCAGCGATAAAAAAAGGCTCTCCCGGTACAAATAGGTTCGGGCCAATGAGTGCATCACCTAATGCACCCAAAAACAGCCCTAGTCCATCAAACATAACAACCTCAGCCCTTACTGTTCTTTGTAATGACCAAACTTGTAGTTCATCTCGTTGTTACGCATTTCGCCTTTAAAGAAGCGTCTTACGTTCGCTTTAAGATAAGTTGTGCCTGTTTTCACGACACCATCTTGGTCTAAACGACGTGGGTCAAAGCCAAACGTCATGTTCAAGAATCGGAATCGCCATGTTTTACTCGCTCGCTTTACGTAGTCGCAATCTTCACACAGCACGATTTCTTCATCGAACCCGCCGATCTCCTCATGCGCTCGTTTGGTCGAGAAAATACACGCACCAATCGCGGTAGGGAAAAAGAACTGAGTAGCAAACAGGCCTGCGTTGAATAGTCCGTAGCCAAATTTATGCACCAATGGCAGCCCTTTTGAACTCATGTACACACCAGCGACTTCAAGCTTGTTCTCTTCCAGCTCGTAAAGCGCTTTAGCGAGGAAGTTACGAGACAAGCTTACGTCTGCATCCAAGAAAAGAATTCTGCTGTACTGAGCTAAAGCTGCACCTGTATTTCTACCAAGGCTTACGCCACGTTCTTGCATATGATGGACGGTAAGTTTTGGTAGTGCGCTTTCATAAGCCTGCGCAACTTCTCTTGTGTTGTCTTCGCTGTTTGAATCGACAACTATCACTTCAAACTCTTGGTGGGTTTGTACGCTCAACTCTTCCATCAAGCGGCTAATGCGTTTCTCTTCGTTCAATGTAATAACGACAATGCTTACTGGTTCCATGTTTTCACCTGTTCATTCTGCTGATTAATTAACACTAAGATTACCCAACCAAGCATTAACCAAGCCTTAGGTGAACATTCATTTTCCGTTCATTAACTTAATGATTTCGCACCAATATAAATGAGCTCAAATAGCGATACAGGAACAGAAAAAAAGGAATAAACTAGGGCTAGCGAGTGTTTTATCTACAAACGAGCCAATTATCGAAGGAAATTCACTTTGTGATGGGCTTCTTACTTGCTCATATTCGAATGTGATGTTAGTATCCGCGCTCGCTTGAGCATGAACTCGTTTGTGCCTAAGCATTACCACATACTCAAGGTCGCATTGAGGTGTGAAGTTAATTTTTACTAATTTGAGAGTAAAACTATGAAATTTGAAGCAGTAGTACGTACTGAACTAGGTAAAGGTGCGAGCCGCCGCCTACGTCACGCTGGTAAATTCCCAGCTGTAATCTACGGTGGTGAAGCAGCAGCTGTATCTATCGAACTTGTTCACGCTGAAGTGATCAACCAAATGGACAAGCCTGAGTTCTACGAAGCAATCACTCTAGTGATTGACGGCGCTGAAGTTAAGGTTAAGCCACAAGACGTTCAACGTCACGCGTTCAAGCCTAAAGTTGAGCACATGGACTTCATCCGCATCTAATTCCCTACCAAGGAATAAGATTGGATTAATCCAGCCTTCTGCATAGAAAAGATAATCGATCTTACCAGTCGAGAAATCTAGAAATTCGAAACCCCGATGCTACCAACATCGGGGTTTCACCGTTTTTGAGCTCGCAAAAACGTTGTAAGTCCTATGACCACCACCGTTTTAAAGAAACATCCCCACTCGCTCCAATTCTTTTAAAGCAACACCATCAGCTGTGATACCAACAGGCGCGGAATCCAATGGATACCACGCGATGCTGTCAGCTTCTTGTGCGGTTATCTCACCTTCCCATTGGGTTACCACAAAATAATGAATCAGCTGTAACTCTTTTGTTGGGTGGTAAAGTGAACATAAGAACGTGTATCCAGTTGGAGTAACGTTTAACTCTTCTTTAAGCTCTCGAAACAATGTCTGAACCTGATTTTCATCCTGCTCTATATGTCCGCCAGGTATCGTTATTAAGCCGGGATCAGTGTCCTTAGAATAGCTGCGCTTTTCCAGCAATACATGTGATTCGTTGATCAAGATAAAAGAGACACAATCATGGACATCCATCGATTTTTCCTTAAGCCATAATTTAGATATTTAGACTTTCCTTACGACAACAGAGCCCGCAATGAAATCGTGAATCGCTCTGCGTTTGTGGTT
Source organism: Vibrio sp. Isolate33 (assembly GCF_022397895.1). Classification (NCBI taxonomy): domain Bacteria; kingdom Pseudomonadati; phylum Pseudomonadota; class Gammaproteobacteria; order Vibrionales; family Vibrionaceae; genus Vibrio; species Vibrio sp. Isolate33. The sequence continues at coordinate 17,074 of NZ_JAKEUP010000014.1, read as the reverse complement.
AAACAACATGGAAATGAACTCTAAAAGAACCCAGCCAATCGCCACATAACCAACGAAAATAAAAGCTCGACCTTGTTCTAAACTTTCCCAGGTTTGGCCGTAGAACGACAGTTGTGCATAAGAGTAAACTTGAAAAGGAATAAACATGATTGGGACAATATCTCTCATGCAAGATTGTTTGAGAGTTAGGTTTCGACTTTCAGATACATCGACCACTTTTACTCTCGTGATCATCTTACCGATCGTTTGCCCGTATTTGGCGTGCATACCCACATAGTAAGCGATCCCAATTAGTGAATACGCAACTCCCCAAGCAAACACACCACCGGAATTTATCACGCCAGAAAACACGTAATCGTCTATCCACTCCAAAGGCATAAATACGATTGAATCTATCCAGATAGCAAAGAAGCGTCTCCAAAAATTTGAATACTTATCGACGTACATTCTTGTTCCTTAGTCTCTATTGGCAATAAAGCACAGACCCTACAACACATCAGTTTTTAATACATTCAACTAGTTATGATTTATAAAACAAATGCTAAGCGGCATGCATATGCCAATGATTTACCCCACCGATTTGCAGGCTCACTAACGCTCACGACAAGTTCTTGCTTAGTCTTTCATACAACTCCAAGGCTTTAACTTTAGAGGTTAATTGCCCGAGAGCGTATTGATGTGCTAATTCAATATCGTCACTTTGTTCTGGATAATAACGCTTGGCTACTGTAGTACACTGGCTCAGGTTGGTGTACCAACTGCCGTCTTTCTCAGCGACAAAGTAGTACGCCGCCCGCACTAACTTCTTGCCAATAACCTTAGCGACATCCGCATCGGTCATTGTTTTAAAGGCCAGACTCATTTGCTCAAGAAAAGTAGACAAGTCACCATTAAGCGCTAGGGCTATTTCACGACTAGGTTTGTGGCGTGGAAAATCAATAGATAGATCATTACCCCAAACACAACAGCAACAGTGCTTGAGCCAAAACTGCCAATGGAATTTTTCTTGTGGCTGCAGAACTTCTGAAAGTGAGCCAGGGTCGATATCAAGCTTACTGACTTGGGGATATGTTTTGGGAATGGTGTCAGAAAGGTGCTGAAATAGTCGATTCTCTTTTTGACCAATAGGCGTATTGAGTACGATAGAAACATCCAAATCCGAGTGACCAACAACCGCCGTTCCTCTCGGCACACTTCCGTATAGGTAGATACCATCAATTTGATTCGGAAGGCCACTTAACAGCGAGTCAATAACAGCATTCACCACACCTTGGAATTCGGGTGCGATATTCTTAGATGAATATAGATTTTCGATGAACCCGTCTTTGTCGAGACCTTTAGTTTGCTCTTCCACCTAGAGTTCCTATTTGAATAGTTATAATTAATCACACAGAATTCTGATAATGATTTCAGGTATGCCATTGGTCAAAGTGACATGAGCTCTCGCTTAGTTTTATCATCCAACTTTTCAATCGCGTAGCGAAATGCCACTCTTGGCATTACTGCATAGTTAGCCTTTAAATAACGAACAACCAATTCAGGCTCTTTTTGACTGAGCACTTTAAGCATCCAACCATAGCCTTTCTGTACTAAGTCATGGTTATCTTCAAGCAATAGATCCGCCACGCGAAACGGATCCAACGCGGCGTATCGATTCTGATTGATTGGATAAATTAAGATGACAGCAGCGGCTCTACGTACAGCAAAATTCGAATGCTCGACCCATTTGATTGTGAGGTCGAACAAATCATTATACTGAGACAACAAATCCCCAAAAGCATGAGTACAAAAGTCGTCACAATCGTTCCAGTCTGTGACGAACTCTTTTAACCAACGTTCAAAGATCGGGAACGTGTCTTTTGAATATTGTTTCCTTACCCTAAAAGCCCAATCGTAAGCGATAACACCTAGTGCCCAGTCTCTTTGTTCTAATAATTGAGTGCACAAAGACAACACGTGTGAGATGTCTTTATCTTCAATAGCCTTAAAAGTCTGAGCAGATATGGTTCGAACCTGACCTGTTTTGATGCTTGCTTTCGGATAGCCAACTTCTGAAAGATGCCGATTAACCGTTTCCACTATATCCACTAAAGAAGTACCCCCATAAAGTTACAAGTGACTAGCCAACAAAGCCTAAAGTTCGAAGTATTAGTAATTTTTTAAATTACTAAGGAAGTGCCACATGTTAAGAATCAATGGTTAATAAATTAGATAAGTACGCTTGGGTATTTCAGCACCTTTCCCATTCAGTACTAAGAATCGCGAATACGACTGTATCCCACCACTTATTTTTGAAGAACCTGTGCTCTTTAAAACACGCTTCTTGTCTCATCCCGAGTGATTTACACAATCTTATAGCTGCTAGATTATCACCAATGGTTTCTGCATAAATACGATGAACCCCTAACTCTGAAAACCCAAACTCAACCAGAGCTTTAGCCGCTTCTATAGGTAGCCCTTTCCCCTGAATTTCTCTCGCAAAAGCGCAGCCCATTGAAGCTTGCTGGTTATCTTCAAGGCGTAAACACACGGTTCCGATAAACTTCCCTAACTCTTTACTTTCAACAGCTAATTGATAGGACTGACGAGGATCTTCCTCAGCCTGTTCAACAAACAATTGGGTGAGTTGTTGGTACTTACTAGGCTCACAATCAGTCTCATCATAGAAGCGCTGATATTTCGCATCCTGTGACATAACGACAAACGCGCTTTGATCCTCGAGCGTCATATCTCGGAGCACCAACCTATCAGTTTCCAGTTTGAACATCAGAATTCCTTTTTATTTCATAGCCATGAAGGGAAAGTCTCGGAGGTGTTTACTCATATACGTTCCCATTGTGCTTTAACCAACCGTGGACGTGACGGTTGTTAGGGTCTCTGTGAGTCCAGTGAATGACACCACCTTTCTTGTTCCACTCGTATTCACCATAGAATTCAACTCGGTCCCCTTTTCTTATATCTTGAATACGAGGAGCCAAGTCGATATTGTGCGCGACTAACACGGTTTGTTTACTGTCCAAACGTAAGATGAATTTCTGATGTCTAGAACCTTTATTATCATTTGGAAGTATTCGAAAAACTGTACCAGAGCCACGAACTTGTACATCGCTTTGGTGACGCTCATAAGCTTGCTTAAGACGAACATCATTGGCTTGAACATAACCAACACCAATGCAAAGTGTTACCAAAACTAAAGTAAAAAACTGTCTCATTCCTTTTCTTCCTGTCGTTTCCATATTGAGGTATTCATTGGAATTGATAGATATATAAGCCCTTATTTAACGATGCTTGTATTGAGAAGGACAATAACCTCTCGAAACTTCAGAGCTACGAAGTTTTACATGTTTTGTCGCACGACCTGCGACGCGAGCGCGCCATAATTTGAAGCTACCTGGCTTCATATGACTTCGCATAAAACGAATCACCTGGGATTCATTTAAACCAAATTGGTGTTCTATTGCCTCAAATGGCGTTCGGTCTTCCCACGCCATTTCAATAATTCTTGATTCACTCTCTTTAGATAATTTCATTGTCTACTCATCCTTTAAAATCTGAGTAGAAATACGCTCACTCTCACTTTTTAGATCAGGGTGTTACCACTGAATCGATAAGGAATCATCAAACAAAAAACAGATATTTATCGCTATCCTCTCTCCAGCCACTCGCTACGCAGCACCCCATACTTCAACGAGTCATAATACTCGCCTTGGTAATATCGCACCTTTCTCAGCCTCGCCTCTTGCTGGAAACCTAGCTTCAAAGCGAGAGACATCATGCGCGGGTTACCTGACCAAGTAGTTAGCCCAACACGCTCAATTTGTTTGTTTTCGAATAAGTAAGTAATCCAGAGCGGAAGTGCCAATGCTGCGATCCCCTTCCCCCAATAATCAGAATTGTAAATGACGACGCCAGCTTCGAGCCATCGTGTCTCTTCACATTCCCAGTAGCAACTCACGGTTCCAACAGGTACACCGTCGACAAGCACCAGCTGCAGGTCTTCGCCCTCAAGCAGTCGTTTAAACGAATGCGCTTCAAAGCTTTCTAATGACGGATGAGAATACGAAAAATAAGGGCCATTAAACTTGGTCCACTCATCGCTTGAGATAACCAAGGCATAAATGGCTGCTAGTTCGCTTGGTATTGCAGGTCTGATAGTTACTTGCATTCGCTCTCCTTGCTTTAGATCTTGGTCTTGATTACAGAGGGATTGATCTTAACCATAACAGTCATTAAGAATGAAGTAACTAAGTCGAATGACTACCGATCTAGCCGCAAAACAATCATGGGGTTAGATAAGCTTGTGCGAATTCTCTAAGCACTCTCGCATTGTTGTGGTGTTTGCTATCCCCGCACTTTATGCCGTCCACTCTGATGTCCGGGCTGGAATAAGCAGGTATAACATCTCGCTCATAAGACATCACTGTGCCTCTATCAGCACAAATTGCGCCAAAGGAATATTGAGGAACTCTTGGGTACGATCCAGAAATGTAACTTTCGATGCTACCTGAGTCTTTCAATAACGTTTTGTAGTCGTGATTAGCACCACTCAAATGGCCAATTTCATGTTCCATTGTCGAGTCTGGGCAATTTATAGCCAAAGAGAAAAAATAGGATACTGGAGATGAGATACCACAATAATCAGACTCGAAACTAGAATTATAGTTAGAAAATACTATCCCTTTAAAAATGGGAACACCTTCCTCTGTTGTTTCAGGAATCGGTTCTTCCATCGATAGTTTTAATAACCTCTCTGCTGCGCTCAAGTCTTGAAACCAGAGGCTATCGATTACCGAGCTATAAGTCACCTTGGTTACTTTTCTCGTCATAGGAATGCAGGAGTTCTTCAACACCAGATTCGAATAGCTTTCCCATGTCGCTATCTTAGAGGTTATAAATTCTTTGGAATATTCCGCTAACACAGATTCATCAACATAAAGGTGGATTTCTGTATTCAAAACCTCACTCTGCACACAAGTAGGAAACTCTACGCTTTGAGCATTCGAGAATCGGCTATTGCTCAACACTATAATCAAAACATAGCCAACTAACTGAAGGAGCCTTTTAAAAGAACTCAGACTGACTCGTGTATTCATTTCCATCCTCTCCCGATACTCAAAGCCATAAAGAGCATCATCAATGCCATGACTCAAGATTCATAAAAATCACTATTACACATATAAGAGTGGTCTCTCAAAGTAACCTGTTCTATCGATGTTTTTCTGAAAATAAAAAGCTCGCCAATTGATGACGAGCCTTATTTATTATTGAACCTAACGTATTGCGATACCCTGCTTACTAAGAAACTTGGTCGCGTAATGCTAATTCGACGTTTTTCAAAATTTTGAACTCTTCGCGAGTACAACCACGAGCCACTGACACCCAATGATCACCGGTTTCGTCTGCCCCTTTAAACTCTGCACGCAACTCGTATTTTCGCCATGAAACAAAAGCCAAAATAAAAGTCAGTGCAAGCATTGGCAAGCCAAACTGAGGTACAAACGCCCAAGTCGCAGCAGAGAGTACCAAAGCCAATGAAACGATATTGATTGCGTTTTCTTTAATGCCCAATTGACGAATTTCTAACTGCTTAATCTTACGCAAGCTATACACATCTTTCTTAACTCGCAGTTCACTAGAGCTGACGAGAAAATCCGTTGCCTTATAAGGCTTACGAAATCTAATTAAATTCGCTAACCCATTGCGTGTTTGGTTCTTATTCATCGCCTTTTCTCCATGTTATTTAAAGGTTAGTAAAAACTAATATAATCATGAAGTTATTGACGAATGAGGAATTTATAAATCAAACAAATGTTAAAATCAAGCTTATGCAATTAATAACACTTATGACAATACCAATCTGACATTTACAATCCCAATAAATATATACGCATGTTGGATGTTAGCTCTTCCTAAAGCTCTATTCTTCTATTGAGTTACTGCATTGACTCCAAGGAAGAAATTGGCCAAAACAGCAAACGACGTTGAGCCGTTTTGTAACCACTTATTTCTATCCAATTTAGGTAAAAAACAGCTTCCGCTCCAGAGCTTGAAGCCTTGTCACATAACACCACCATTAACCATAACCTCTTCCATAGTTGAGCCACCCACCTATTAGTAAGCTGAATGATCAAATCATTCACTGCATGACATCAACAGCGCCTATCAATTAAGCAATTGATCTCATAATGTGGAGTCTGTATGGTTACTTTATACACACTGTTGCCTAATGGAGATTACGATGGACGAACTACTGACATACGCTATGGAGCAGAAACAACGAACAATGGTGACGAGCCTATTCGCAAAGAATGGATTTAAGATCGCAGCAACAGATTTTGATGATGTGACTTTTGAGCGTGAAAGCGTGATGGTCAATGTCCGATTTGATGCATCTTCAAACGTTGAATCGATTTCGGTTTTAAACAAGTAGCGATATTAAAAGCTAGCGCTAGATTACGTGCAGGTAACGGTAGTTAATCAAAAGTGTAGTTGCGTAAGACAACATACATGGCGAAATACCATCTAAAATAACGAAAGTTGCCTGCTCAAGGCTCAAACCTCAGAAACGATCAAACTATAGACTCTCCCATTATTCTAAAACCGATTTCCACTCCTTCTTTTCTAACGAATCCTGATTGTTGCCCTTTCCCCAAAACCCATTAGTGATAAATATACCAATAATTAGCAATTCCATGAGCTTGGCTTATATTTATTAGTACCTTTTGAAAAAAATTCGAAGTGATGCTTATGCGCCTAACTCGGTTAATTTATGTCAGTACGCTTTGTGAAAACTGCGACTCGAAGGCTTTAGATGAAATTCTCAAGATCTCACACGATCGTAATAAGCAGAGCCACTTAACTGGCCTTCTTAGTCACAACGACAAGTATTTCCTACAATGTATCGAAGGTTCACGAACTGCGGTTAACCATACCTACAATCATATTCTGAATGATAAGCGGCACGAGAAAGTCATGATCTTGTATTTCAAAGAGATCGATTGCCGGGAGTTTGGAGATTGGTCGATGGGCGATATTCCGCAATCAAGCCTGACCGAATTAGTGAATTTACAGTTTTCAACATCTGATCAATTCAACCCTTATGAGATGTCTGGAGAAAGTGCGTATCAAATGCTTCTAGAGTTGAAACAAAATTTGCCATCTCAATAACCTGCGCTCCAAACCAAATCGCCAGCGAGTTGAAGGGCGAACATCCTCTGCTGCTAAGCACAGATACAACAAAGGCTAGATATGAATCTAGCCTTTGTTGTTTGATGCTAACGCTCAAAATAATCCGATAAATATAAGCAACCACCTATAACGGTGCTGGAGTTGATATTGATGAGATGGGTCCAAAGTATCCAGAAGTCTCGATTTTGTTCTCATGCATTCCTAACCTCGGGTCCTCCTCAAGCCTTCTTACAACGTATTGCCCTTGCTCGTCTTGCTTAATCTTAAAAACCAGCAATGTTTGGTGGGAACGAAGAAATGCATTGAGATTGTTAGGATTGCCTTCCACGACTTTATCACTGCGTATTGTCAGTAAGTAAATCGTATCAAGTAAGGTGCCATAATAGCCCGTGCCGACAGCATGAGTACCATCGTGATAAGCGGCTTGAGCTTTGAAACGACCATGAGAGCCAATGATGGTCACATCACGATCGTCAAAATGACTAGTTATTTTGAAGTCGCTAAACAAGGCATTTGCCCAAGGTACAAGTAGTGGCAATACAAGTAAGGCAATGATGGATAGAACCTTCGTTTTTCTCGTTAATCCCATACTTTTAACCGTCCTTGAATCACCACTTGGTCGAACTTCTTCTTAATATCGTCTTTCTGCAATAACCCAATCACTTTGCCATTTTGCTCAGCGATGCGCACGTGGGTTAAACCTCTAAAATAGTTTTCCAAGTCGCTCGCCACAACCTTGGCTGCAAACTCGGGGTCAAGGTTCGCTTCATAATCACCATCTAAGGAAAAGAAGTACAATGAGTCACCCAAAGATGCATAAATCCCTCGATGCACTCGATACACCTGCCCTTCATAACTGTGGATGGTCTTATAAAGGCCAGATTTTGCGTTCAAAATAATGTCGTGTTCATCGTCTTCAAAGTGAGCATAGCCAGAAAAGTAAGTACCCAAAGACAAAAACCACGGCACCAGAAACAGCACCACAATAAAAAGCCCAATCCGTAGGCTCAGAGACTTAAGGCTAACCACCAGCACCCCCGCCGAAACACTCGAAGCACTCGAAGGCTTCGCGATAAACGAAATAGAACATGATTAGACCGATAAAGAGTGCAATGGTGATTTCCCAAACAACGGGCTTTTTGCTCCAACGTTGAAAAACGTTAGAGGCAGAAGACGCGGTCGAATCTTGAGTCGTCATCGGCGTTTCTACATTGTCATCAGCTGCCTGAGAAACGACTTCTTGAATTGTCTCTTTATCATGAACTGATTCATGGGACTCAATGATCGCTTCATTATTTGCTGCCGATTCATCATGAACAATTTCAATGTTCATGGCGTTGATGAACACATACCCTTCTCCGGGCAAATTATTCACTTCAAACCCAAGCTCTAAACTGTCTAACTTTTTTCTCAACTTCATGATAGCGACGGCCAAAGAGTTATCACCGACCACTCTTCCCGGCCAACCTTTTTCTATCAACGCCTGCTTATCAATCACTTCTCCGTGTGATTCACAGAAAGCCAACAGCAAGTTGTATTCACTTCGGTTCAGTTCTAAGGGCTGATTCTCTTGCCCAGAGTCACTGTCTATCAAAGTGATGGTTCTTCTTACTGTGTCTATAGAAAGTCTTTTAAACATTCTTTTCCCTGTATTACTGCCACCTACTAAAAGTAGCCTAAAAAAACATAAAACACGATTTATCAGTCAGTTAACCGTGATAAACCTAAAAAATTAAACGTTATTAACTGCGTATAAAGCACTATTAACGGGCTTTTATTTCCAATTCATACGCCATTGAAGTCAAATCAGTCATCTCGAAAGTGTGCATGTGATCTCGATTCCAATGCACCTTTTATTTTTATACATACATTTATAAACAATAGGTGACAAAGATGAAACTTAATAACTTTTTCGTGATGGGTGCAACAGCATTCGCTATGACGTCTGGTTCGGTATACGCGGCAGATGACGTTGCAACTGCAGATGCAATTTGGACAGGTGCAATTGGCAACTCAGTGCCAAGTTCAAACCTTATCATCACGGGCTTAGGTGGTGGCGATATTCAAACTGGTGAGCTGTACGTGACCTCTGAAGGTACGTTCACTTCTTCAGAAGTTGTTCTAGAAGCACGCGATTTTGACTCAGCAAATTCAACAACAGGCGATAGACAACCACTTGCAAACTGGACTTACGTAACATCACAAGTATTGGTTGGTGGTCAACTAACTCAAGACGCTCAAGTAAGTGTTTTTAATGGTGGAACAGAGCTAACGGCTGCAGCACCAAACAGCTACCAAGGTTCATACGTTGAGCTAACAGTAGCAAACACAACTGACATCCAAGACATCCCAGTAGAAGGTACTGCACAAGTTATCGTTCAGATGGCTGCTAGCTACGACGGTTCACTTTAAGTCGTTTGGGGAAAACTGTGAATTACTTAACTCGTCCACTTCTCGCTCTGTTAACTGCAGGCGCTATGAGCCTTTATGCCAATGCAGAAACTCATACGTTCCAGTTAACGAGTGATATCGATAAGAAAAATTTTTTCTCTTATCAGATCACAGAGGTCGCGTTTTCCCCTTCTTCATTGACACTAACGGTCGATCCAAAAAGCGACTCTTTCCGTGATGCAACAACCCAGTTATTGGTTGAAACCGATATTCCAAGTTCAGACCAATCGACTCGCTTCCAGCTGTTCATGACGGGCAATACTGCGCAGTGTTTCAACATTGATAAGCAAGCATTACCAACGCCTGCTGACCTTGTCGATATCACTGTCGCGGATCAGCCCTTAACGTCATCGAACCCAGTTCTGATGGATTTCAATACCACATCAGAAGACCTAAAGGGTGGCGAATACGACGTCATCTTGTCCTTTGGGGCTTTACCGGCAGGCTCAAACCTGTGCCAAGGCCAGTTATCTGTTTTAGCGGAGCTTTCACTGTGAAAAATAGCACGTTTATTACAACAACGATCTTAGGTTCGTTGACCTTGTCACAACTGGTTTTTGCTAATGGAAACACTTTAATCCCAGCGGGATTTGAAGATTTTTATTCGCAACAAGAGCGCGATGTCGAGATAAAAAACATTGATGGCCGTTACATGACGATTCCTATGTCGGTAACTTACGATTCAGTGCAATTCAGCAACCCTGAAGATGCGGCTGCCGTTGCAAATGAACTGATGTCATCAGGATTAAATGAGCGTACAGCAAAGCAGATAGTCGCTGGGTTTACTCGCGGTCAGTCGAATACTGTCGACTGCCAAGGTGACCTGAACTTATGTAGCCTAACACCGAAAAGCTACGACACCTTTTATGACTATCACTCAAACAAGCTGTACCTCTATGTGAATAAAGAACTGCTTGAGGAAAGCAAACCGAAAGCACTCAAGAAGCATTATGCGTCGACTTACAACGCAACCCCAGGCTTGATAAACAACGCAAGCTTGTACACATCAAGCGATTTTACCAATGACTTGAATGTGAATTTAAGTGATCAATTCATCTTGGGGCTGCCTTATGGCTCAGTTCATGTCGATACCTATCTGAGCAACCAAGAAGATGCGTCCGAGCTGAATTATGGCTACTACAACCTAGAGTACCAAAACCTGCGTTTAACAGCAGGCTACCATCAAGATCGCTTGGCGCTGAACAGCACTTCTTTCTTGCTCAACAGTACTCAATACCATGACGTAAACGTGAATTTGTCTTCGAGCAAAAACCTAAGCCGTACCGCTAAAAACGAAGACCAATCGCTGTACTTCTATGCGCAAACACAAGGCGTACTCAAGATATTCCGCGATGAGCAAATCATCGTGCAACAGTCTGTACAAGAAGGCCAAGGCAGCATCAGCTACTCAGAACTACCTAACGGCGTTTATGACGTAACCGTTGAGATCTCCGTGGGTACTCAAGTGGTCTCTTCTGAATCGGTACGAATTTACAACGCGAATACAGACACGTTGAATACTGGTGAATTCGATTACTCGATCGCCGCGGGCCAATTTCAAGACAACGACACTTATCAAAGTGACGAAGACCAACCATCAGGCATGTCTTCAACGAATGAATTCGAAGGCGTGGCATTCCTTCAAGGTGGGTTGGCTTATAAATGGTCGAACACTCAAACGGTCGCGATTGGTAGCACTTTGACCAACGAACATGCGATGGGCCAACTGGGTTTTAAAGGCTACCTGCCATTCGATAGCCGCTATGAAATGTTCCTTTCGAACATCGATAGCGAAGCTTGGTATTTGTCTGGCTATTGGAACCTTGGCAGCTTGGGCTTTACCTATGAGCGCCTAAACAACCCAGACCAAAACCCATTTGCAGAATACTTATACGGTGCCAGTGACAAAGAACAGCTCGGTATTTCCACCAGCTACACCATTGGTGACACGGTGCGTGGATATAGCTCAGTGAATTACATCGAACAAAGTAATTTATACAACAGTTCGCTAAGTAACTGGTCACTGTCTTCTGGTTTAAGTGCACCGTTTATTGTCGATTCAACTCTCGACCTGAACGTCACCTTTAACAATGAGCAACTGACATCTAATTGGGATGATGGTGAGCTCTCCATCTCTCTAAACTGGTCGGTACCTCTTTCATCGAAGCTTACTGGCAACACGGGTTTCACCGTCACAGAGAATGGCTTTAGCCAATATACCAACAGCTTAGAGACACAAGATTTAGTCGAAGACCAAGATACAGATTTACGACTTACGGCTAGCAACAGTTACTACGTTAATTCGCCAAACGCAGCGGTGACGAATGTAACAGCGTATGCCGCACAACGGGATGAGCATTACCAAGCTGACGGCTTTGTCTACGCCGCGAACAATGGCGAAAAAGCGTTAAACGCGACATTACGCAGCACCCAAATTATTGGTGGCGAGAGCGTGAGTTTCACTACAGCACAAAGTGATGCTTATGTGGTTGTTGATACCCAAAACAACATTCGTTTTGATGCCGATGAACGCAAAACCAAAGGCTTGGTGGTGGTAAGAACCGATGACCAAGTGATGAACAAACAATACATCTACGACGACCGAGCTGTCATCACGTTAGATGACTACCAAGCCGCAACCATCGAGCTTGATGTCGAGAGCGTCGCTTTGCACAACACTGGCCAGCAATCAGTGACGGGATACACGCACCCTGGTTCAGTCATCGAATTGAATTCAAACGTGAGTCGTGTGATCAGTTTTGTCAGCAAATTCAAAGATATTTTCGGCAACGATGTACACGACATTGAATGTGAAGGCCCGGCTTGTTTGAACGTATCAAGCATTACCTCTGGCATTCACAAAGTGGACGTACAAGAAGGTCAACAGTTCGCACTAACCAGTAACGGCCAACAATGCTACTTACCGTCTGTCGATGATGCGAAACAACTGAATTTTGGTACTAACTTCTGCCAACCAAAATTGAATCCAATGGAATCAATGATGTTGGTGAGTAACGACAAAGAAATTAACGTGATGTACATCGGTGAATTTGATGACATCAACACACTGAACGAACAATTGCATGCACTGACTGACAACGGGATGGAGTTTATTACCACGCGTCTAGGTCGTACTTCTTTTGTTTACCTGACTGTAAATAAGGATCTTCAACTCAGTCATCAACAACGTCAACACATAGAAAATGTTGCTCGCTACGCCAATTCGGAATCGCTACGAGAGCACAACTTTGTACTTAACCGACCTAAAGGTAACTGATTATGAAAAAGCTTCCTATTTTACTGACTGCTGCTCTTGCAACCTCTGTTAACGCGATGAACGTCGATACCATGTTATTGGTTGGAGACGAATACGGAAACGGTGTATTCACTTTAACTAACAGCAACAAGATCACGGAATTCATCCAATCCAACATTACTCAATTGGTGGTTGAAGATGGCGAGATCACGCGTGTTCCATACTCAGAAAACAACTTTGAAGATTGGCACGTCACGCTGACTCATAACAAAACCATCCTAGAACCCCACCGTCAAAAGCAAATTGGCGTGCGCTCTTTGTGTGGTAACAAATGTGACTTCACTGAAGACCAGTACTACCTCGTCAGCTTTGAACCTTCGCCATACGACCCTGAAGGCAAGCTGAATTCAGCAGTGACAATCAACTTTGGCTACCGACCGTTGTTTGTTATCCCTGCACAAGCTCAAAATATTGATTACTCGATTTCTTTAGATCAAGGCCAATTGCACATCAACAACACAGGTAACAGCTTTGTGCGTGCCTATGTCGATCAATGCACAGATGAAGTAACAGAAGATTGTGAAGTCACGATCATGTCTCTAGCTGGCCGTGAGCGTAACTACCCTCTACCGGAAAACATCGATCTTTCAGACCTAAAAGTCACTGTTGTTAACCACGACGAAAGTTATCGCCAAGATGTGACTCTGAGCGAGAGCAAATAATGAAACGACTCGTTTTATGGTCGCTACTGTTCGCGGCTATGCCAAATTATGCAGCCACTCTCAACATCAATATTGAGGGGCAACAGATACGCTTTGAAAACGCCATCACACTCGGTGGAAATAACTACACCTTGAGTGATTGGTCTATCGCGAGTGGCCTCACGACAACGAGTCAGTTTTTGCCAAGTGCGTTTATTACAGACAAACCAGACACCATGACATTAACCAGTAATGCTGGTCAGAGTGTGGAAGCGGCAATTGCGGTCAAAGGTCTGCAATACAATACGGCATCAAACCCTTTCACGCGTGGTGAGAACCTGTTCGTTACACCGGTATGCAGCCAATCTCAATTGTCGGGAAACATCGTTACGCTTCATGATAGTGATACACAAAACTGCAGTGCGGATTTCTCATTGGAGTATCCACAATCCATCACGCCGTTTTATTTCTATCGCCCAACCTTCAACATAGACACAGCCTCATTATTGAATGCACTTCAAGGTCAGGCAAAAGGTGTCTACACGGCAACGATCCCTGCGGACATCAAATACTATTACCGCTCTGCGGGTGGCGCGCTAACCTACCGAATTTTGCCTGACGTTTTTACCGTCAATATCGATTACACACCAAACAGCTTAGAGAGCATTGATGTGGTAGGCGATGGTGTATTGAGCCCAGTGTATGACACAACGAATCATACCGTATCGGCGCAGACCACGTTCAACATCACCGCGCTTGGCCAGTTCAGTACTGGTTTATCGATGACGTTACTCACCAATGAATTCGAGCTGACATCAGCATCAGGTAAGACATCGATTCCCTACTCTATCCAGTGCAATGAAGCGAACTGTGAGGATACAGATTGGGTTAAAAATGGCGTCAATCAACTCGACAATAATCAAACCAGCTATGTGATTCAGTCACCTAGCTCAGTGATCAATTTCGATCTTAATGTTAACTACCAGAATATTCCTTCGACAGACGTTGAAACCGGTACTTATTCAGGAAACTTCACCGTGATGTTTGAGGAACTGTACTAATGAAACTATCGACTTTTTCTTTCGGTGACGCTTTAACGACGAAATACGTTATCGCCGGAGCCTTAATGCTGCCTAACCTATGCTTGGCCGACACTTCTCCGTTTTACATCGGTGCTGACGTCACTAATGCAGGCAAGACAAACTCTGAGGTATCTGACACCGCATTTGGTGGTCAAATTCTATTGGGTTACGACCTGAGTAAAACATGGTCTGTCGAAGCCAGCACTGGCTTTTACGGACACATTAAAACCATGAAAGAACCAGACTACCCTTATTCGGAAGTTGAGGAACAGAGATTCAACAGCACGGATATTTCGTTACTCGGGACGATCCCACTGTCACGCAATTACAACCTATACGCTGGTGCGGGTTCGTTACTGGAGGGCAATACATGGTCTCCGATCAGCCAACTTGGTTTGGAGTATGAATTCGACGAGCATCTCATCATGAAGTTCGGCTATAAGTTCATCTTCAGTGATGACCCAGAAAAAGATATGCAAGTTCTCAGTGTCGGTATGCGCTACCACTTCCCGACACAAAATGAATCAGTCCCTGAACCGATGGTGTACGACGACATTTCCGTCACTTCCACTTCAAAAGTGACAGAATATGAACCTAAGGTTGTCTCTGAGGTAGAACCTCAAACCTGCGAGACTGTTCGCTATATCGTAAAAAAGGACGATTGGCTGATTAAGATTGCTCACAATCACCACATTAGTTTTGAAGAACTGAAAAAGCACAATCATAGCTTTACCGATCTCAAAGATATCGACTTGATTCATGCGGGCGATATCGTGTTTCTTCCCAACGAACTCTGTAATTAAGCCATGTTGTTGTATCTAAATTCAAAACGAGATGCATTAGAACTCTATGACGGAGAACCACTCACTCTGTTGCACTCCGTCTCTCTGAGCACCATCGAGTTTAATGTTCTGCATGTTCTCTATGACAACAGTTATAAGCCTTGTAGTCGTCAAGACTTGAAAAAGGCGGGTTGGCCAGATCGTGTGGTTGGCCCAAATTCGTTGAATGTCTGCATCATGCACCTGAGGAAAAAACTTAAGGCCATCATTGACGACTCAGAAATACGAGTAGTGCCGTCACATGGCTACAAGCTGCTAATTCCGACTTCGATTCAGTTGGTTGAAGAAGGCGAACTGCCCAACATCAAACGGAGTGTGAGCTCTAAACGACTCAAAGCCTCAGGTACTGATCCAGTAAACCCTCTATCAGTGGAAAAAAGAGCGAAGAGGAAAAGAATTAACCCAGGCATTTCTAGTTGCACTCGCAAGCATCAACGGCTTCGTTGGGAAGACCTGATACTAACGGTAGGTATCTGGACTTACGCTTTTACTCTCTATCACTCGATTTTCAACTGAGGTTTTCATGAAGCTCAAACGACCACTACTCATTATCTTCGCCATTTTGGCTATTCCCTATATCAATGCGACTGGCGGAGAGTTCTCAATTTACTCTGGGCAGACTAAGCGACATGCCGAAACCCACATGCAATTTTTCCACGGTCTTTATTCATCGGTTCAGTTTCTACCACACGAGGTCGTGAGAAAAGGATATGGCGTTTATGCCGTGCTCAATGACACGGTATTCATGCTCTCGTTAGACAAGGACTACGAATTTCTTAATCCCAACATTGACGACAGGGAGGTATTAAAATTCGATGCGATTCAGCACTTATCTAAAATCAATGTCGCACAGCTAAGCTCTGATAAAAATACAATTTATATGCGAAAACGGTTGGAACATGAAAAAATCGAAAACATTCAATTTAGGGGCGATTTGGGCTTCTGGTAGAATTTCATTATGGAAGGTATCGTTGCTACTGGCGATTCTGCTTTTGATAAGCCCTTGGATCAAACTCGTCGGGTATGAATTCACACTCGAGAGCTCTTTAAGTGGTCCGGAACGTTCGCTGCATGTCTACATCAATAATGGTGTGTTTACCTTTGTGAATATTCTGTCTGACGGCACAACGAGAAAGAGCTCGGGGTTAGTTGGCTTTACGCAAAACACACTCTATTTTCTCATTTTGGAGTCAAAGTACTTACATGTAGACGACCACTTATCCCCGGAATTAAAACGTGACTTCATCAATGCCAATAATCGGCTTTTTGACGTTCGGTTAAAGGCTCAGGGAGAACACAAGGTCGTCATGTCATTCGATGAAGAGCTGCAGTTTAAAAAGGTACAGACTCAATTAGCCAGGATTCAAGGCAGCTACCCTAAGATAGATTGATAACTTCAAAAAATTGACCCGTCCTGATATGGGTTGACACTTGATTGACTAAAACGCTCGATGTATTTCATCGGGCGTTTTGTATTTTAGAGCTGTGTGAGGCCTATATTCATTATAGATTTTTACTGATTCAGCGACCATTTTCTTTGCTTCATCTAAATCA
>NZ_JAKEUP010000013.1:0-155837 GCF_022397895.1 Vibrio sp. Isolate33 | reverse complement strand
CTATTGTTAATAATAATGAAAGTGCTCAATTATTAAAAACTATCCCTGGGATTGGCGATCTTACCTCCACATTGTGTATTGCCGATGTAAGCTCTCCGAGTAACTTTACCAATGGCCGTGAGATGGCGGCTTGGTTGGGGCTTGTGCCAAGGCAATTCTCAACGGGAGGAAAGACCAAACTACTTGGTATGAGTAAACGAGGGAATAAACACCTCAGAACTCTGTTTGTCCATGGGGCAAGAGCTGTACTCTCTAGACTAGAGACGACAGGGAAAGTGTTTGGAGAGTGGCTTGTGAGCCTACGAGCCACCAAACCATTTAATGTAGTGGTAGTCGCATTAGCCAACAAGCTAGTAAGGATAGCTTGGGCGGTGTTATATCACCGCCAAGCTTTTAAGGCTGTTTAGCTATAACCAAGTTTGCAACGCCAATGAACGTGATGACAAAAACGGTCAATCGGCCAGATTAAGAACCTGACACAAAAAATAGCAATCAATGCTTTGGGCTTTTTAAGGATAATCTGGCGCGGNAGCTTTTAAGGCTGTTTAGCTATAACCAAGTTTGCAACGCCAATGAACGTGATGACAAAAACGGTCAATCGGCCAGATTAAGAACCTGACACAAAAAATAGCAATCAATGCTTTGGGCTTTTTAAGGATAATCTGGCGCGGATATCATCKTGGAGCTGGGAAGCTAGTGCTCCCAACAAGGACTCCGAATACATTAGCGCAAACCAACTCCGTTATTACTTAATTGTAGTTGCAATAACGGGGCGGACCATACATTTTTATATCTGTTACTTTTTGAAGCTACAGGGCACTTGGCGCTTTAATCTCTTGGTGTCGCAACCTTGATTAAGCGTTAAGGGCTTGCCCTAAGTCAGCCAAGATATCTTCGATGTGCTCAATGCCTACTGATAAGCGAATCATCTCTGGTGATACACCTGCTTGTTTTTGTTCCGCTTCGCTTAATTGACGGTGTGTCGTAGAAGCAGGGTGACAAGCAAGAGACTTGGCGTCGCCAATGTTCACTAGGCGCTTGAAGATTTGTAGCGCGTCGTAGAAGCGAACACCGGCTTCATAACCATCCTTTAAACCAAAAGATAAAATAGCCGATGGCTTACCTTGCATGTACTTTTCAGCGAGCGGGTAGAATTCTGAACTAGGCAAGCCAGCGTAGCTTACCCAGCTGACTTTCTCATGTTGGCTGAGGTATTCTGCCACTTTTAATGCGTTCTCTGTGTGTCGCTCCATGCGTAGCGACAGAGTTTCCAAGCCTTGCATCAGCATGAAGGCATTCATTGGCGACAGTGCGGCGCCTGTATTGCGTAGTGGAACCGTTCTAGCACGACCGATAAACGCAGCCTCACCAAAGGCTTCAGTATAAACCACACCATGGTAAGAAGGCTCAGGCTGATTAAACACAGGGAAGCGATCTTTATGTTCTGCCCATGGAAATTTACCTGAGTCGACAATCACGCCACCTAAGGTTGTACCGTGGCCACCAACGTACTTGGTGAGTGAATGAACCACGATGTCAGCACCAAAATCGATAGGCTTACAAAGCACTGGAGTCGCGACTGTGTTATCGACGATCACAGGCACACCTTGTGCGTGAGCAAGCTCTGCGACACGTTCTAAGTCGATAATATTACCTGCTGGGTTACCAATACTTTCACAGTAAACCGCCTTGGTTTTCTCATCGATCAGCGCCGCTAAGCTTTCTGGTTTGTCGTCTTTAGCAAAGCGAACTTCAATCCCTTGGTTTGGCAGCATGTGAGCAAATAGGGTGTAAGTCCCACCATAAAGTTGAGGTGTTGAGACGATGTTGTCACCGATTTGTGCCAAGGTTTGAATCGCGTAATTAATCGCAGCACTGCCCGCACTAACCACTAAACCTGCAATACCACCTTCTAAGGCAGCCATGCGTTTTTCTAACACATCATTGGTCGGGTTCATTATGCGAGTATAGATATTACCTGGCACTGCAAGGTTAAAGAGATCGGCGCCGTGTTGTGCATCATCGAATTCATACGCGACGGTTTGATAGATAGGTGTTGCTACCGATTTGGTCGTTGGATCGGTTTCGTAGCCGAAGTGAATCGAGAGCGTTTCGTCTTTCATGTATCTTCCCTGAACAATTGAGTAATTTGTGAACATTTATATTGCCGATTTTTCCATAAAAGAAAAGTAAGCTTAGTCACAGAGAGACAATTGGAGTTGTGTGCGGGATGATTCGTAATCGTTAGGAAGTACAGGGCGTGGTTTGTGCTGTTTCAGAAAAGCAAAAAGCCAGAGCAGTGTGAACTGTTCTGGCTTTTCTAATTTGGTGGCCCCTCCCAGATTTGAACTGGGGACCGAACGATTATGAGTCGTGCGCTCTAACCACTGAGCTAAGGGGCCGTAGGGCATAGATTATAGGGGAAGCATTCAGTGGTGTCTAGACACTATAAGGGGCAATTCCGCTTACATCTTAGCCACTTAAATCACACGGATAAAAAAAAGGTGAGCCAACGCTCACCTTTTCTTATTTATGCTTAAAAGCTAACCACACTTGAGTGTGTGATTACTCGTCTAGGAAGCTACGCAGAGTTTCTGAGCGGCTTGGGTGACGAAGTTTACGCAGTGCTTTTGCTTCAATCTGACGAATACGTTCACGAGTTACATCGAACTGCTTACCAACTTCTTCAAGAGTGTGGTCAGTGTTCATGTCGATACCGAAACGCATACGCAGTACTTTAGCTTCACGAGGTGTTAGGCCAGCAAGAACGTCTTTCGTTGCACCGCGTAGGCTTGTTGCTGTTGCAGAGTCTAGAGGCAGTTCTAGCGTTGTATCCTCGATGAAATCACCTAGGTGCGAATCTTCGTCATCACCGATTGGTGTCTCCATTGAGATTGGCTCTTTAGCGATTTTCAGTACTTTACGGATCTTGTCTTCAGGCATTTGCATGCGCTCAGCCAATTCTTCCGGAAGTGGTTCACGACCCATCTCTTGTAGCATTTGACGAGAGATACGGTTTAGTTTGTTGATCGTTTCGATCATGTGAACCGGAATACGGATAGTACGGGCTTGGTCGGCAATCGAACGAGTGATTGCTTGACGGATCCACCAAGTAGCGTAAGTAGAGAACTTGTAACCACGACGGTATTCAAACTTATCAACGGCTTTCATCAGGCCGATGTTACCTTCTTGGATTAGATCCAGGAATTGTAGACCACGGTTTGTGTACTTCTTAGCAATCGAGATTACTAGACGTAAGTTCGCTTCAACCATTTCTTTCTTCGCACGACGAGCTTTCGCTTCACCGATAGACATACGACGGCTGATGTCTTTAATGCTTTGAACAGTAAGAGATGTCTCTTTCTCGATCATATCCAGTTTTTGGATTGAGCGACGAATATCGTTCTCGTTACGTTTGATCTTTTCTGCGTATGGCTTGTCAGAAGCAAGAACTTCATCCAACCATGCTTCGCTAGATTCGTTGCCAGTAAATAGAGCAATGAAAGATTTCTTCGGCATTTTGCCGTACTCAACCGTTTGACGCATGATTAGGCGTTCTTGAGTACGTACGCGATCCATAGAGTTACGCAGTTCGTTTACTAGGTAATCAAACTGTTTCGGTGTTAGACGGAACTCTTTGAATACGTCTTGCATCATTGTCGTTGCAAGCATAGCTTTCGGGCTTTCATGGCCGTACTCGTTGATCGCTAGTTGACGATTCTGGTAGCTAGTACGAAGTGCTGTGAACTTCTCAAGAGCAAGCTCAGGATCAATACCTGTATCTTCTTCTTCCTCTTCCTCGTCGTCTTCAGCGTCTTCTTTGTCTTCGTCTTCCAGATCAGTTTCAGCAAGTTCTGAACCGATGTGAGTTGCCGTTGGCGCAGCAGTGCCATCGTCATCTGGGTCAACAAAGCCATTGATTAGGTCTGTTAAGCGAATCTCTTCTGCTTGTACGCGGTCAAACTGTTCCAAGATGTATGGAATAGTGCCTGGGTACTCAGCAACAGAAAGTTGAACCGTATTGATACCATCTTCAATACGTTTCGCAATGTCGATTTCGCCTTCACGAGTCAGTAGTTCAACCGTACCCATTTCACGCATGTACATACGAACTGGGTCAGTAGTACGGCCAATCTCGCTTTCTACGCTTGAAAGCGCAGCAGCTGCAGCTTCGGCTGCATCTTCATCTATATTGGCATCGTCATCATTAAGCGCTAGATCATCAGCATCAGGTGCAGTTTCAACTACCTTGATACCCATGTCGTTAATCATTTGAATGATGTCTTCTACCTGTTCAGAATCCACGATTTCTGCAGGTAGGTGGTCGTTTACTTCGGCGTAGGTCAGATAGCCTTGTTCCTTGCCTTTAATAACAAGTAATTTAAGCTGTGACTGCGGATTTTGATCCATAGATGATATCCAACTTCAGGTCTGGTGAAGGACGTTGCATTCTCAAATGCAAACCAATTATGTTAACAAATTTATTAAATGCTGACTAATCAAACAGGGTTACGCTTTTAGATCTAGCATTAAAGCTAGTAGCTCCCTTTTTTCTTCGGCTGATAAACCGACGCTTCTTGCTTTGGCCTGCAGGTTTTCAATTTGTTTTTCAACGCACTGGGCAAGTATATTGTCCAATGAGTCTAAAAATATGTCTTCTTGATTGTCTTCGTCGAGGGGGATTTCCCAGCTCGCGAGACGAGACAGAAGAGCCTCATGTTTATTGTGTCGCCAATGCTCTAATAATTGGCCTGTGTTGATATGGGGATGCTCGTGGCATTTATCAAGTACTTCGACGAATAAACTTAGTCCAGGCAACTGTAAGCCTTTGACACTTGATAAATCCGGTACCATATCAGCATAGCTCGGATTTTGGATAAGCAAAGCGATAACTTCACGCATTGGAGTGCGCTTCAGCTCTTTATGCGGTTGAGGTGTCGGGTTCTGTGTATGAACTCGCGCACGTCGCAATTGGTTATCAAACCCAGTCCGCTCATCGAGCAGTTTTTCGAGCAGTTCTTGGAAGTAACTGTCAGGAATTTTGTTAATCAAGGCGCTAGCGTGTGCACGCAGTGCCGATTTTCCTTCCGTTGTTCCCAAGTTCAACTTGTGTATTTCAATCAGGTTATCGAACAAATAAGTAGAAAGCGGCGTCGCATTATGAACCAGCTGTTCGAAAGCGGCTTTGCCGTGTTCTCTTATATAGCTATCTGGGTCTTCACCGTCTGGCAAGAATAGAAACTTGAGTGTGTTACCTGTTTTCAGGTACTCAAGAGCATTTTCTAAAGCACGCCACGCGGCTTCTTTACCTGCTCGGTCACCATCGTAACAACAAACCACAGTGCTGGTTTGGCGGAACAACATTTGAATGTGGTCGCCAGTTGTTGAAGTGCCCAGTGATGCCACTGAATAATCGACACCGTATTGCGCCAGTGCTACGACATCCATGTAACCTTCAACCACAAGCACTTGCGGCGGTTCACGGTAGGCTTGTAACACTTCATAAAGGCCGTAAAGCTCTTTACCTTTATGGAAGATAGGCGTTTCCGGCGAGTTCAGATATTTTGGAGTGCCATCTTCTAATACACGACCACCAAAACCAATCACACGGCCGCGACGGTCACGAATCGGGAACATCACGCGTCCACGGAATCGGTCGTATCGGTTGCCTTTATCGTTCTCTATTAACATGCCGCCAGTCACGAGCATGTCTTGGGCTTCTTTCTGTTGGCCAAAGTTCTTACGAACTAAGTCCCACTCATCCGCCACATAACCAATGCCAAACTTCTGGACGATTTCGCCAGATAGGCCGCGATTCTTTAGGTATTCAATCGCTGGTTTGTTGGCTGATATTTTCAGCTGAGAGCGATAGAACTGGCTGATGCCGCCCATCAAATCATATAGGTTACGTTTTTGTTCGCTGTTGGCTCTAGGTGTTGTTGATATCTCGCCGCTGCGCTGTTCTCTAGGAACATCGAGCCCTAAGTAAGAAGCTAGTTCTTCAATGGCTTCAACAAAATCGAGACGTTCGAACTCCATAATGAAGTCGATAGCATTACCGTGTACGCCACAACCAAAGCAGTGATAAAACTGTTTTTCTTGGCTTACGCTAAAAGAAGGGGTCTTTTCGTTGTGGAATGGGCAACAAGCACCATAGTTTTTGCCTTTTTTCTTAAGTTTCACGCGTGCGTCCACAATGTCGACAATGTCGAGACGCGCTAGGAGATCATCGATGAAACTACGCGGGATGTGTCCTGCCATAAAACCTTAGAAAAATGCACTAACTGAGAGTGTGGATAATAATAGTTTGAATAGGTTACAGATACAAACAAGCCGTGCGTTCCGAAGGATTGCACGGCTTGTTGCAATTTGATTTGGGATTAAGCGAGTTTAGAACGAACTAAACCACTAACTTTACCCATATCTGCACGCCCTTGAATTTGTGGTTTCAAGATAGCCATTACTTTACCCATGTCTTGCATGCCCGCAGGTTGAGCTTCTGCAATTGCGCTATCAAGTAGTGCAATAACTTCTTCATCAGTTAGCGGTTGAGGCATGAAGCCTTCAAGTACAGCAATTTCTGCTTTTTCCACGTCAGCAAGATCTTGACGATTTGCCGATTCATATTGAGCAACAGAATCGCGACGTTGCTTAACCATTTTAACTAATACAGCAAGAATGTCGTCGTCGTTCAGAGTGATCCGTTCGTCAACTTCACGTTGCTTAATTGCTGAAAGAGCTAAGCGGATAGTGCCAAGGCGCGGTTTGTCCTTGGCTTTCATCGCTAATTTTTGCTCTTCTTTGAGTTGTTCAATAAGAGCCATAACTCAGTCCTTATGGATTAAGTTATTAGTACAGGCGAACGCGACGTGCGTTTTCGCGAGCTAGCTTCTTAGCGTGACGCTTTTGAGCTGCTGCTTTAGCGCGTTTGCGAACTGTAGTTGGCTTTTCGTAATGCTCGCGACGGCGAACTTCAGAAAGGATACCTGCTTTTTCACAAGAGCGCTTGAAACGACGTAGTGCAACGTCGAACGGTTCGTTTTCACGTACTTTAACTATTGGCATATGCCTTTCACCTCAGGGGTTATTCATTATCGCTGGCTACTCAGTACCAAATCAGAGAAGTTACCCATCGAGCTAACTCTCTATTCGCGTTTGGCCATTAACCAGCTTGATCAAAAATGGTGCGGAATTTTAATCCGATCACAGTAGCTTTGTAAAGCACTTTGTCGATTATAGTCTGTACAATATTTGTTTGAAGAGCTTAGGCAGGGTAATATTGCGCTAATTTCCCATTTTAGACGAAAGCGTGCCGAGAAAATTATGCGCATTATTGGTATTGAAACCTCTTGTGATGAAACAGGAATCGCAATTTATGATGATGAGCAGGGGCTGCTTTCTCATCAATTATATAGCCAAGTAAAATTGCACGCCGATTACGGTGGTGTGGTACCTGAGCTTGCTTCACGTGACCACGTGAAAAAGACCATTCCACTGATTAAAGCCGCTTTAGCGGAAGCTAACCTAACATCGAAAGATATTGATGGTGTGGCTTACACGGCTGGTCCAGGTTTGGTTGGCGCACTGCTTGTGGGCGCAACGATTGGTCGCAGTATTGCTTACGCTTGGGGTGTGCCTGCAGTACCTGTTCACCACATGGAAGGTCACCTTCTTGCACCAATGCTAGAAGATAATCCACCGCCGTTCCCATTTGTGGCACTGCTGGTTTCTGGCGGTCACACCATGATGGTTGAAGTGAAAGGTATTGGTGAATACAAGATCCTTGGCGAATCGATTGATGATGCGGCGGGTGAAGCCTTTGATAAAACGGCTAAGCTGATGGGCTTAGATTACCCAGGTGGCCCGTTGCTTTCTCGATTAGCAGAGAAAGGCACGCCAGGTCGCTTTAAGTTCCCTCGTCCTATGACCGATCGTCCGGGCCTAGACATGAGCTTTTCTGGTCTAAAAACATTTGCAGCGAATACGATTCGTGACAATGAAAACGATGATCAAACTCGTGCGGATATTGCTTACGCATTCCAAGAAGCGGTTTGTGGCACCTTGGTAATCAAGTGTAAGCGTGCCTTGGAACAGACGGGCATGAAACGTATAGTGATTGCTGGTGGTGTAAGTGCAAACAAACAACTGCGTGTTGAGCTTGAAGCGCTTGCTAAGAAAATTGGTGGTGAGGTTTACTACCCACGCACTGAGTTCTGTACTGATAACGGTGCAATGATCGCTTATGCGGGTATGCAACGCCTAAAAAATGGTGAGACTGCTGACCTTTCAGTTCAAGCTACACCACGTTGGCCGATTGACCAATTAGAGCCAATTGCTTAATACATCAAGATGTTTCGATAAACGGTCGCCTAGTGCGGCCGTTTTTATATCCTAGCTTACCGACTATATGTCGATAAATAATTGCTGATAGAGATTAGGGAAGAAGATGAACAAGTTCACTGTAGATAATCAATCGATGGCTTACCTAGACGAAGGTGAAGGCCCGGTTGTTGTATTGGGTCACAGCTACCTTTGGGATAGCGCAATGTGGAAGCCACAGATCGAGGCATTGAAAGCTCAGTACCGTTGTATTGTGCCTGAGCTTTGGTCTCATGGTGAATCTGAAGCGGCACCGAGTGCAATGCGTAACCTGAAAGATTACGCTCAACATGTTTTGGCACTGCTTGATCACCTAAACATCGAGAAGTTTTCAGTTGTTGGTTTATCGGTTGGTGGTATGTGGGGAGCGGAGCTTGCCGAATTAGCACCCGCGCGAATTCAGTCATTGGTATTAATGGATACCTTTGTGGGTTTAGAGCCAGAAGTTGCGCACGCTAAATACTTCAACATGTTAGACATCATCACTCAAACTAAGATGGTTCCTCAACCGATTGTAGAAGCGGTTGTGCCGTTGTTCTTTGCTAATGGCGCACAAACTAACACGCCAGGTTTGGTAGAAGGTTTTACTCAGCAGTTATCGGCATTACAGGGCGAGCAAGCAGAGCAAGTAGCTCGAATTGGTCGTATGGTGTTTGGACGTCGTGACATGATTGAAATGATAGAAAACTTTGCGCTACCTGTATTGGTTGCTGTCGGCCAAGAAGATAAGCCACGCCCAGTACTTGAATCTTACCTGATGCATGATTGTATTTCGGGTAGTGAATTAGTGGTGATCCCTGGCGCAGGACATATTAGTTCGCTAGAGCAGCCAGAGTTTGTAAATACTATGCTGAAAGAGTTTTTAGGTAAGCACCTGCTGTAGTTTATCTATCGCTCAAAATGGTCAGCTTAACTTTAAATTAAGGTTAAGCCGATTTTTTTTGCCCGAGTTTTGGTTCGCTGCCATCGAGTAGGCGGCGGATATTTTGGTGGTGACGTAACACGATCAAACAGCACAGCATGGCTACTGGCAATGTGTATTGAGGTTTGACTAACCAAGCGTAGAAAGGCGCAAGTAGTACGGTGACCAGTGCCGCTAAAGAAGAGTAACGAAACAAAAACGCGACCACTAACCACGTCGCCATGATCATTCCCGTTAGATCGAATCCTATTGGAGCGATAGCGCCAAGTGCTGTAGCGACACCTTTACCACCTTTGAAGTGGAAGAATATTGGGTACATATGGCCGAGGCAGGCTGCAATGGCAACAACGCCTAAGATGATTGGGTCGATCTTGAGGTAGTAGCCAAGCCAGACAGGAATGGTTCCTTTGAGCATGTCGCAAAGCAGTACTGATGCGGCAGCACCTTTACCGCCGACACGTAACACATTGGTTGCTCCAGGATTATTCGAACCCACCGTTCTTGGATCAGGTAGCCTCAAGACTCGGCATATCAAGACCGCACTAGAGATTGAACCTAGTAAGTAGGCAGCAATGATCATGATAAGTGCCAATGGGGTCATGTCTGTCCTTAAACGGTTATAAGCCTAACGATGGGAAAATAATGCTCAATCCAAGAGTAATTGATATCATATCTCGAATTACGCAAATAATACGTTTTTTTCCCCAATATGGGTATCCGACCTCTAAAAGGACAAGTCATGGCACTGGATAAAGTTTTCATTGAGCAGCTAGAAGTAATTACAACGATCGGTGTTTACGATTGGGAACAAGAGATCAAACAAAAACTGGTGCTTGATATTGAAATGGCTCATGACAACCGCCCAGCCGGTAAGAGTGATGATGTGGTTGACGCTTTGGATTACTCAACAGTGAGTACCGCTGTGCTTGATCATATTGCTAACGGTCGCTTCCTATTGGTTGAGCGTGTGGCAGAAGAAGTTGCTGAGTTAATCATGACTCAATTCTCTGTGCCTTGGATTAAGATCCGCCTAGCGAAGCCGGGTGCCGTTCCACAAGCAAAAGCTGTTGGCGTGATCATTGAACGAGGCCAAGCATGACAGTAGCCTATGTTGGTGTTGGCACGAACATAGACCGCGACAAGCATGCAAGGGTGGCATGGACAGAGCTTCAATCGTTAGGGATTAACCTTAAATGCTCTAAAATCTATCACTGTGAGCCTGTGGGTTTTAATAGCCACCCGTTTTATAACTTTGTGATAGAGCTCGACACATCACTTTCATTGACTGAATTTTCACAGCAACTTCGTAAAATTGAGTTTAAATGGGGTCGCTCTCAAGATGCGCACAAACTTCAAGATCGAAAACTCGATCTTGATATTGTGCTGTTTGGAGACGTGGTTTCTGAGCGCGAACCAGAATTACCACGCAGTGATATCTATAAATATCCTTTTGTAACACAACCACTTTATGATCTCTGTCCTGCGAGAGTGATCCCGCAAGACGGACGAACCGTCAGTGAAATATGGCAGAAGATGCAGCAATTAGACTCGCTCTCTGTTGTAGATATAAAACTATAATTTTTAAGGTAAGTAATGAGTTATTTTGAAGCGTTTATATTGGCGTTGGTGCAAGGCTTTACTGAGTTTCTACCTATTTCCAGTTCTGCACACTTAATCCTCCCTTCTGCTGTTTTAGGCTGGGAAGATCAAGGCTTGGCTTTTGATGTCGCGGTCCATGTTGGTACTTTGGCTGCCGTGGTTATCTATTTCCGCAAAGAAGTGGTGTCTCTGTTGAGTGCTTTCTTTGGTTCGGTATTTAAAGGCGATCGCAGCAAAGAAGCGAAGCTGGCGTGGATGATCATTCTCGCAACGATTCCTGCGTGTATCTTTGGCTTGCTAATGAAAGACATTGTTGAGCTTTACCTGCGTAGTGCATGGGTGATTGCGACAACCACTATCGTCTTTGGTCTGCTTTTATGGTGGGTGGACAAGAATTCAAGCCTACGTGATGACGAATACCAAGCGGGTTGGAAAAAAGCCTTGTTCATTGGTCTTGCTCAAGCAATGGCGATTATCCCGGGCACGTCTCGTTCAGGCGCTACGATTACTGCAGCGCTTTACCTTGGCTTTACTCGTGAAGCGGCGGCTCGATTCTCTTTCTTAATGTCTATCCCAATCATCACTTTGGCTGGTGGCTACTTAGGTCTTAAGTTGGTGACAAGCGGTGACCCAATCCATGTTGGCACTCTGCTAACGGGCGTTGCAGTGTCTTTCATCAGTGCTTACATCTGTATTCACTTCTTCTTGAAGCTTATCTCTCGCATGGGTATGACACCATTTGTCATCTACCGCCTAATTCTAGGTTGTGGTCTGTTTGCTTTCTTAATGATGCAATAACAGACGCGATAACAGTCTCGTCGTAAAGATTGAAATAAAAAGCCCGCTTAATCGCGGGCTTTTTCATGCGTGTTTACTAGTGTACAGAAGATTACTGATTAGCGAGTTCTGCTAGAGCGCTTTCAATTGCCGCAGCTCTACGCTTTTCTTGCTCTTCTCGAATTGCTTTACCTTGGAAGCCATCGGCAATGATCGCTTTTACCTCTACTTGGAGTGCCGCTTGGTAAGCTGCTTCAAAGCGAGCCTTTTGAGGATAAGGCTGATCTTCTAAACCTTTACGACCAGCGTGGTCAGCTTGGCAGCATAGAAGAATGTCGTTGAGTCTGTCTGGTTTACGCCAAACATCGAACTTGTTCAAAACCTTAAGGAAAGTCGTGGGCTTAAGTTCACCCGCGCGATGAATATTAGAGTGCTGCTCACACACTAACAGTGCGAGATCTCTGAATTCATTGGGTATTCTTACTCGTTCACAAAGCTTCTTGATGATCTTCACGCCTGTATGACAGTGCATTTTGTGGCTTGGCCATTCGGCTTTTGGTGTCACGCCTTTGCCTAAGTCATGCACTTGAGCGGCAAAGCGTACTGGTAACGATGGGCTTAATAACGCTGCTTGTTGAGCCACCATCAGCGTGTGAATACCTGTGTCGATTTCAGGGTGCCATTTCTCAGGCTGAGGGACACCAAATAGAGCGTCAATCTCTGGCAAAACAACCGCGAGTGCTCCGCACTCTTTCAACACAGAAAGGAATACTTCTGGGTGTGGTGTGCTAAGAGACTTATGCCACTCTTGCCAAACTCGCTCTGCCGTAAGATGTGCGAGTTCACCAGATTGAACGATTTCACTCATCATCAACATGGTTTCAGCTGCAATCGTAAAGTTGAGGTGGTGAAGCTTGGCAGCGAAACGAGCAACACGCAGCACACGAAGTGGATCTTCAATAAAGGCATCGGATACGTGTCTAAGAATACGATCTGAGAGATCTTGCTGGCCGTGGTAAGGATCGTGCAGGTTGCCTTCGTCATCTTGAGCTATGGCGTTGATCGTTAGATCGCGGCGCATCAGATCTTCTTCTAGGCTGACATCCGGAGCGAAGTAACATTCGAAGCCTGTGTAACCAGAGCCTGATTTTCTCTCAGTGCGAGCCAGAGCGTGCTCCTCCTTGGTTTTTGGATGCAGGAAGACTGGGAAGTCTTTACCCACCGCAGTGAAACCAAGGCTTTCCATTTGTTGAGGGGTACTGCCGACCACGACCCAATCTTTATCATAGCTATCAATATTGAGTAGCTTATCGCGCACCGCCCCACCGACTAGATAGCGCTGTAGCCCATTCTCTTTTGGTAGGCTATCGTATATTTGCAACTTATCACCTCGAAATGTTTTATCACTGCTGGACTTTACGGCAAGCAATGGTACTTTCCATTAATCGTAATTATAGGGCAGCACATGTATAAGGAATATTTTGGCTTCGTTGAGATGCCATTTTCGATTGTACCAAATTCTCGTTATTTGTTTTTGAGTCAGCGTCATCAAGAAGCGATGCAGAACCTACAAGCCGGTTTAGGCGAGGGTGGGGGCTTTGCGATGCTTACTGGTGAGGTCGGTACAGGTAAAACAACCGTCGCCAAAGCGATGTTGTCTTCACTCGATAATCAGACTCAAGCTGGCCTTATACTCAACCCTACGTTTTCCAACACCGACTTGCTTGAAGCTATCTGTGATGAGTTTGAGGTCGACTACCCTGAACAAGCATCGCTTAAGCAGTTGAGTCAGGCAATTCATCATTTCCTGCTTGATAGCCATGCAGACGGTATTCAAACCTTATTGGTCATTGATGAAGCTCAACACCTCGCTGCCGATGTGTTGGAGCAACTGCGTCTTCTAACCAATTTGGAAACCGACAGTCGTAAGCTGTTAAAAGTGCTGCTGGTTGGTCAACCGGAATTGCAGCAACATCTACAAACCACGCAGCTACGTCAGCTAGCGCAGCGCATTACTGGTCGTTATCACTTACTGCCTCTTAACACGGAAGAAACCGGCAAGTACATCGCGTTTCGTTTGGAAACCGCGGGTGGCGAACAGATGCTGTTTTCGAACCGTTCTATTAAGCTGATCGCCCAATACACTCATGGTATTCCACGGTTGATCAACTTGGTGTGTGATAAAGCGCTGCAATTGGCTTTTCATGACGGAGAGCAGTTACCGAGTAATGAAACTGTCAGCAGAGCCTGCCAACAGGTTATGGCTTTTCAGGCAGACGTATATCATGTCGAGAAACCACGTGGTGTCGGTGTCGCGCCAAAAGTGTTTCAGTATGCAGGTATTGCTACATTAAGTGTCGGTCTTGCCATTGCTACCTTTAATTTCGCGCCATCCTATATCGATTCATGGTTACCTGCAGAGACGGAAAGTGAAGCTAAAACAGAGGTGTTGGCACACGCTCAGCGCTCACTAGTAGCCGATGCTCCTAAGTTGGTTGCTGAACCTAAGCCAACCAAGTTCGCGCTGCCACAACATATCCAACAACACTTGATGCAGGGAACTAACCGTTCTCTTGCGATTAAAGATCTCTACACACTATGGGGGTATCAATCCTCTTTGCGTGATGGCTTGTGCTTAAGTGAGCCACAGAGTGTTTTTGTGTGTGAACAGCATCATTCTGATTTAGCGTCTCTGTTAGAACTCGGCGTGCCTGTGGTACTCAATCTCGAAATAGACCAAGAGCCTGTATTTGCAGTTCTTTATGGTGTGTCTGAGGATTCAGTCGAACTGCTCGTTAACGAAAAGCTACTGGCGATGCCAAAGCAATCGTTAGAACAAGTATGGCTAGGCGACTATGTCGCGATTTGGAAACAGCCGTTAAGAGAGACCCTTAAAGAGGGCTATCAAGGTGAGGCGATTGCTATGCTGGATTTACTGCTTTCAGAAGTCTTGGGTGAAGTGGTGTCTGGCAGTGATGTGTTTGATAATGAGTTAAAAATGAAGGTGGAAGCCTTTCAGATTTGGCAAGGGATGTCTGTCGATGGCATCGCTGGTAAGCGCACGCTAGCAAGATTACAAAGATTAGCTCAGCTTGATTCCCCGAAGTTGATGTCACTGGAAGGAGGGGCAAGTTAATGTCACGCATTATGCATGAGCTTAAACACTCTTCTGGAAAACTGTCGTCTCTGAATCAGCGCTCTCTTAGCAAACCAAGCTTCAAAGGCTACCAGAATCATCATGTGCCTAGCCCTGCTAAAGGGATGAACAACAAACGAGGTTCATCGTTAGCGATGGGGCTGCTCCTAATTTTGGTTCCTTCTTTGCTGGTGGGCGGCGTTCTTGTCTATCAATCTTATAACCAGCAACAGACACACATAGCAAATCAACCAGTTAATGCCGTGATGGCAGAGTCAAAGCTTAAGGCAGAGCCAGAGCTTGAACCGCAAACCGTTGAAGCCGGAACAAAGAGTGAAGCAACAGCAGGCGAGCCTGCACATGATGATGCCTTGTTTGCTGTTCGTGTTGCTCCGACAAGCAAGACGTTAAAAGCCTTACCGCGCCAAGAGGTGTATGCGCAGGTTGAGCTAGAAAGTAACAATGCCGCTGGTGGAACAACAGTAGCGATGGCCAATACCGATAACACACAGCAAACAACAGCGAGTGCAGAACCAGTACCAACCCAACCAACGGTTCAATCCAATGCGAATGATAATACTGACCTACAAGCGGACAGTGATTTGCTGCAAGGGCTGGATCTGACCGAGCTACCACCTGATTTGGCATTAAAGCTCGAATCCATCATGGGTGAGCAACAAAATAATGCACCTGAACCAATGGATTCTAGACCTGCCGGACAAATGGGGTCACAGGTCATCGAGTTAGAAACGCATACTAATAGCCTGTCTGGAGTGCTACCTAAGTTAGATCTACAGACTCACATGTACTCAAGCAGTGAAACCAAGCGTTGGGTAAAAGTGAATGGTCACGAAGTGACGCAAGGGGACTGGATCGACCAAGACATTCAGTTACTCGAGATTAAACCGCAATCGGTGATTATTGAGTTCAATCAGCAGAAGATAGAAATCCCTGCACTGTATGAATGGAAAGGTTAATGACGTTACTGTTGGCATGGTAGCTGAGTAGAAATTCAAGACAAATAAAAAGGAGCACCTCGGTGCTCCTTTTTGATATTCGCTACTGGATTTACCTTATTGAAAGGCAAGTAAAGCGGTTAGCTTACGCCCAGCCGTTTGGTGACTTTCTGCGACGAGGCATGATGTGTGGTAGAACAAGGCCTAGAAGTAGACCAATACCTGCAACACCACCACCGTACATGAAGTACTTCAGTAGTAGGTCATCTTTCTGCGTGTCTAGCTTAGCGCGCAGTTCACGGTTTTCTGTTTGAGAGCTTGTTAGCTGTTGGCTAATTTCGCTGTAGTTCTGTTCAAGCTCAGCAATTTGCTTGTTACGAGAATCTAAAGAGCTCGCTAGGCCAGCTTTTTCACTGTCAGCACTTTGACGAGCGTTTGCTAGCTTGCCTTTTACTTCAGTCAGCTCTTTCTCTAGTTTAGGCATGCGCAGTGCCATGCTTTCTTGAGTGCTTACAAACTTACTTTCAACCCAACCTTTACGGCCGCGGTTGTCTTGAATCTGGGTGTACCCCGTACTCTTATTAGTTTGTAGGTATGTAATCTTCTCACCAGCGTCAACACTACCGATGATACGGAAGGTATTGTTTGGGCCAGAATGCATATAAGTAAATAGTTTGTCAGCAATATAACGGTCTTGTGCAAAGGCAGCTGGAGCCGCAAGCATTGCGAACAAAACTAAGCTAATCAGTTTTTTCACAGTAAATCCCTTAACGATTCAAATTGGGTAGGCGGATGAGTCAGCCTCAATTAGCAAATAATATTTAGTTTCTTTATGCGGTGCAACAAAGAAGGGAGGCAAAGCCTCCCTTTCTGTGCGTTTGAGTCAATAATGACATGGCATTTACATATCGTTACTGAAGCTCACACTATTCTGACGCTAGTTATCACTAACGCAGTCGCGATTACATAGTAAACGCAGCTTGAATTCCGTAGAAGAACACAACAGCAAGTAGAGCACCTGCAGGTAGTGTCACAATCCAAGAAGCTACGATATTACGTACAACGCCTAAGTTCAGTGCTGCGATACCACGAGCAAAACCAACACCCAATACAGCACCAACAAGTGTTTGTGTAGTAGAGATTGGAAGGCCAGTACCTGAAGCAAGTACAACCGTACATGCAGTTGCAAGTTGTGCAGCAAAGCCACGGCTTGGTGTTAATTCTGTAATACCAGTACCAACGGTTGCCATTACTTTATGACCCATTGTTGCAAGACCAACAACGATACCGAAGCCACCTAGAGGAAGAATCCACCATGCGATAGTACTCTTACCTGTGATTTCACCCATGTGCTCAACCGTTGATACAACAGCAGACAGTGGACCAATCGCGTTTGCAACGTCGTTTGAACCGTGTGCGAAAGCCATCGCACAAGCTGTGATAACCATTAGTACAGAGAAGATACCTTCAACGCCAGCAAAGCCGTGGTCTTCTTCGCGGTTAGCGAATTTCTTCTGGATGTATAGGTAACCGCCGATCATAACAAGAGCAGAAACGCCAGCAGCCCAAACCCATGCTTCAGTGTTGCTTAGGTGAAGACCTACGTGCTTAAGACCTTTCTTGATAGTTACAAGTGCAATTACCATTGTAGTAATGAACATGTATACCGGAACAAAGCGCTTCGCATTGAATAGCGGGTTTTCCGTATCAAAGATCAGTCGCTGCGCACTCACAAATATCACGTAAGCAAAGAAGCCGGAAATAACAGGTGTGATAATCCAACTGCCCACAATGCCTTGAACACTGTTCCAGTCAACCGCTTCTGTACCTACAGAGATACAAGCAAAACCGATGATTGCACCGATGATTGAGTGAGTAGTAGAAACAGGCCAGCCCATGTATGAAGCTAGAAGTAGCCATGTACCTGCAGCTAGAAGTGCAGACATCATACCGTACACAAGTACGTCTGGTTGATGAGCGAATAGAGATGTTTCGATTACACCTTTACGGATCGTATCGGTAACTTCGCCACCGGCAAGATATGCGCCAGCGAATTCAAAGATCATTGCGATAATGATCGCTTGTTTAACGGTTAGAGCTTTAGAGCCTACTGAGGTGCCCATTGCGTTCGCAACGTCATTTGCACCAATACCAATAGCCATCAAGAAACCGAAAGCTGCTGCAACAATAATCAGGACAGTGCCGTAGTTAGCAAGGATATCCATCGTAATACCTAGTTGTTTGATAACAAGCGGAGCAAATTTAGACGCAAAAAACCGCTCAGCGAGAGAAATACTCAGCGCATAAGTGGTTTGTTCAAAAAGTGCTCTTCGTTATATGGTTAACGTATGATTTAAGATCGAGAAAGCATTACTTCAAGACGAGCGCCTACACGCTGTGCTTGATCTGCAATACCACCAACCCATTCAAGAATTTTGTATAAGAACATGATATCAACTGGATTTAGACCGTCTTCGATCGCCATCAATTGTTGGCGTAATTCGATCTGCATCGCATCCGTGTCATCTTCAATTACATCTAATTGATGAATCATTTCAGCAACGAGTGTTACTTCGCGGCCTTTAAAGCCAGTTTCAAGTAATTCGTCTAGTTCATTGATTACGTTTTGTGCTTGGTTCGCTGCATCTAGACAACGTTTAACGTAAGCGATGAAATTTTCTTGTAGAGGAGCAGGAATGACAAGTTGACGACCATATACACGGCCAGCAATGTCTTTCGCTAGGTTTGCTAGTTTGTCTTGCTGCGTTAATAGCTCCAACATATCGGTGCGATCAACTGGCATAAACAAACCACGAGGAAGTTTAAGGCGAATTTCACGTTTTAGTACGTCAGCTTCTTTCTCAAGGTGAGAAATTTGAGCTCGAATTTCAGCTGCTTTTTCCCAGTCACCCTTTGAAGAAACTTCAAAGAAATTAACCAGGTGAGAACAACATTCGTTCACGCATACTACGTGACGCTGCAAAGGTTTAATTGGGGACTTTGCAAATAACCCCATAATTGTATTTACTGGCATGGTCATCCAACCTAATAAATAATAACCTTAAAACAACATACACCATATTCATGGTGAAATGTTAAGCGATGGCTACAAAGTCGCGCATGTTAACCTAATCAATCTCTCATTAAAACTGTTTTAGATCATCATAAGGGCGATATTTCTGACTTGCCGAGTTTTTAAATTGGCAATATCCTGTCCCTATCTTCACAGAAAGGTATAACTATGGAAACCGAGATAGAACTGAAGTTTTTTGTTTCTCCTGATTTTTCAGAGACTTTACGCAATAAAATTGCTGAAACTAAAGTACTTCAGCACAGTTGTCGCGAGCTAGGTAACATCTACTTTGACACCCCTGACAACTGGCTACGTAAGCACGATACTGGCTTGCGCATTCGACGCTTTGATGACGTATTTGTACAAACCGTAAAGACCGCTGGACGTGTCGTTGCTGGCTTGCATCAAAGGCCGGAATACAACGCGGAACATGACAGCAATGAGCCTAAGCTCGCCCTGCACCCAGAAGATATTTGGCCAGCAGGTAAAGACATCGAAACGTTGCAAGCTGAGCTTACACCTCTGTTCTCTACTAACTTCACTCGTGAGCAGTGGTTGATTGGTATGCCAGATGGTAGCCAAGTTGAAGTGGCTTTTGATCAAGGCTTTGTTGAATCAGGTGACCAGCAAGAGCCAATTTGCGAAGTCGAACTGGAGCTTAAATCCGGTCAAACCGATGCTCTGTTTACACTGTCTCGTCAATTCTGCGAGCAAGGTGGCATGCGCCTAGGTAATCTTAGCAAAGCAGCTAAGGGTTATCGTCTTGCTCAAGGTTATCAAGGAGATGAAGTTACTCCTTTGACCTTAGTTGATACTGACAAAAGTGACACCGTTGAATCGTGTTTCATTCAATCTTTAGAGCATGCTCTCGCTCATTGGCATTATCACGAGCAGATCTTCACTGAGCGTCAATCGATTGAAGCGTTGCATGAGATCAGTCACTCACTGAGTTTTATTCGCCAAACCTTCACCATCTATGGCGGCATTGTTCCAAGACGAGCAAGTGCGATTTTACGTCAAGAGTTAAAGTGGCTTGAGCAAGAGCTTGAGTGGCTAAAAAGCTATGACCACTTCGAAGATTTGCTCGAAGATAAAGGCCATGTGCTGCGTAAACTTGATGCGCGTAAGTTCTTGGTGGCTGAGCTGAAAGAGATGCAAGAGCAACTACCAGACCGTGAAGACCTGCTTACTTTGCTGAGTTCGGCTCGTTACACTGGTTTATTGCTAGACCTGAGCCGTTGGATTCTGTCTCGTGGTTGGCAGCCTTTCTTAGACGAAAAAGCGCGTGAGCAAATGGCTCGTGGTATCGAATGGTTTTCGGTGAAGCAGCTTGATCGCACATGGGCGGACTTGATGGAAGCTTTCCCACCTGAACGCGTGATGACCAGCCAAGCCTATATTGATCAGCAATACCGTTTGATGCGCAATCTATACTCTGGTGTGGGTTTCGCGAGCTTGTACGATGACGAAGAGCGTAATAGCTTCCGTCTGCCATGGGCTGACATGGTGCAAGGTATTGATGACTTGCTGGCACTTAAAACATTAGAGCCGTTAACTGAGAAGTTAGAAGGCGATGAGAAGGTTCAGCTAGAGCGCTGGTTGGCTCGTCAAGAGGTCTCTATCCTGCATGCGATGGAACAGACACGTCAAATCAGTGTAGAGGTTGAGCCATACTGGCAAGACTAACCTCAACACCATTATTAATATAAGTATGAATTTGAAAATAGGGCTTCGGCTCTATTTTTTTGTTTGTTTTTCCAGAGCATCTAGCCGGGCAAGTATCAGTTGTTGCTGTTCTAAAATCTTATCTAACTTGCGCTCTTTGTTTTCTCGTTGCTGATTTTGAAGATCAGTCGGAGAGGTAATCAGAGAGGTAATCAAACCTGAGATCATACCGAATACACCCACCCCACAGATGATCACCATCGAAGCCACTAACTGACCGGAAGTTGTCACTGGGTAATGGTCGCCATAGCCTACAGTACTAATGGTCACAAACGCCCACCATAAAGCATCATGACCCGTAGTTATGTTGGCGTTCGGATCTTTGTGCTCCAACAGTAAGATCGTGCCAGCGCCGATAGTCAGTAAGATCACCAACAGCAGAATGATCGAGGCGAAGGTGGTTTCTTTACGGTTGCGAAATAGCTCTCTGAACACTCGTTTACTTGAGCGCAGAACGAGAATGACACGCAGGATCTGAAAAATGCGAGCGAAACGAAGCGGTTCGACCATAGGGATGCTTGCTAAGAAATCGATCCAGTGTACTTTTAGGTATTCTTTCTTGTTTTGTGATCTGAATAGATCAATCGTGAGCTGAAAAAGAAAAACACTACAGATTATAAAATCGAGGCCGATAAGGACTTGTTTCGATTCTTTATCAATCGGCGCAAACAACAAGCCAGAGATCACAAATAACGCTAAGAAAGAGAGAATCAGTGATAATAAGCTCATCGGCTTGGTTGTGTCTTTGATACTATTTAACATTCATACGAGGCTCAAAATAAATCGCGAACTGTGACTCCAATAGCCATCTCGCGGATATAGAAGCCATCAATATATAAGAGTTAATGGAGAACTGACAATGACTAAACTGTCATTCAAGCCGTGGGAAAGGGTAATCTCTGACGTTCGTCTCGTTCCAAAAATGGTCATGCTGATGATATTCAGCACTATCTTGATCATTTCGAAGCAACTGTGGGACGCGAGCACGTTTTACGATTCATTGCTTGCAGTAACGAACAATGCGCAAGTTGCACAGCAGCATTACGAGACTTACCTAGTTCAAGTGGTTTGGCAAACAGCCTTGATGATCATTGTGTTTGTGGTTCTTCTATTAGCAGCGGCGCGAGTGATGCTGCGCCAAACTCAATACCTAAATGATGCAATCAAAACCATGGCAGACAAGAACCTGTCAGTGCCAATTCACATGGATTGTAAAGATGAATACGGCGACGTAGCACGCGAGCTTGAGAAAACACGAGTTCAACTGCATGACATGGTTAAAGCTCAGGTGGCATCCTCAGATGAACTGTTTGCTTTGACAGAAGTGATGACCATCAGCATGTCTGAAACCAAAGAGTCGGCTCAAGAAGAGTTCAATGAGATCGACCAACTGGCAACGGCAATGAGTGAGATGACCTCTACGGTTCAAACGGTTGCT
Source organism: Vibrio sp. Isolate33 (assembly GCF_022397895.1). Classification (NCBI taxonomy): domain Bacteria; kingdom Pseudomonadati; phylum Pseudomonadota; class Gammaproteobacteria; order Vibrionales; family Vibrionaceae; genus Vibrio; species Vibrio sp. Isolate33. The sequence goes on along the minus strand of NZ_JAKEUP010000013.1, from coordinate 133,832 downwards.
GAACATGCACAAAGTGCTTCTTCTCTAACGGAGCAGGCATCAGGCCAAGCATTGACGGGGCAGAAATTCGTTCAGGGCTCTGTGTCTAAGATGAGTGAACTGTCTTCAGATATCGCAGCATCAGCGGCAGCGGTAAACCAAGTTGAAGAGCGCGTTGATTCAATCGGCAGCGTAGTGGGTACTATCCAAGGTATTTCAGAACAAACCAACTTACTGGCACTAAACGCAGCGATTGAAGCGGCGCGTGCTGGTGAAGCGGGTCGTGGTTTTGCGGTTGTTGCTGATGAGGTTCGTAACCTTGCACAACGTACGCAACAAGCGACGGTAGAAATTCAAGACATGATCAGCCACCTACAAACTAGTGCGAACTCTGCGGTAGAGCTGATGGAAAAGAGTGTTGTGGAAGCGGCTGAAGGTGTGGATCTGGTGACCAATGCGGGTTCTGAACTGGATGGTATCGTAAGCCAAGTAAACCAAATCAATGACATGAATTTCCAAATCGCAACCGCTGCAGGCCAACAGAGCAGTGTTGCTGAAGAGATGAGTGTGAACCTAACCAATGTTCGTGAGCTTGTTGAAGCCTCTGTCGTCGTGGTTGGTGAGCTGCTTGAGACCTCTCAACTAATGGAAAGCAACGCGCAAGAACTCGACGGTAAGATTAAGCAATTTAAAGTATAGCTTTGCGCTCTAAATCCTTGTTGCTAGAGCTTGTTTTCTAGAGAGAAAGGTCTAACTCGATAAGTTAACCGATAAAACGCCCACATTGCTAATGTGGGCGTTTTTTATTGGCCCAACTTTGGTATAACTTATCTTTAGTTTTAAAACTCGCTATTGAAGACTAGAACCGATAACCCAAACGTTCGTCGCGCAGCTTATACAAGGAAGAAACATGCCATTGCCTTCTCAACTCGTTACTCACTCACAGTCTGCTTTTGAGCAATTGCTAGAACATCAAAGTGAAGCCATTAATACTTGGTCTGAGCCACTTATTGAAGATCTCAAACGTGTATTAGGCTTGAGTTGTTTTGTGGGTGATTGTTTACAACGCGACACGATCTTATCTACGACCTTGCCTGAGATGTTGGCATGCGAAGAACGTGCAGAAGGGTATCGTGGACGATTGGCTGAATTACTTTCTGGTTGTGCTGATGAGATGAGCGGCCAACGAGTGCTGCGCCAATTCCGTAACCGAGAAATGACCTATATTGCGTGGCGTGACTTCATGGGGTCTTGGGAGTTAGAGGAAAGCTTGAATCATCTATCGATGCTGGCTGAGGCGATGATCTTCGAGACCTATCAATGGCAGTACGATATTTGTTGTAAAGAATGGGGCACACCTTGTAATGAACAAGGCGAAGCGCAGCCGATGCTTATTATTGGCATGGGCAAACTAGGTGGTGGTGAGCTGAATTTCTCTTCTGATATCGACCTGATTTTTACTTACCCTGAAAATGGCGAGACGCAAGGTGCAAGACGCAGCATTGCCAATGCACAATTCTTCACGCGTTTAGGGCAACGTATTATCAAGGCGCTCGATCAGCAAACCTTTGACGGGTTCTGTTATCGTGTCGACATGCGCCTGCGTCCATTCGGAGAGAGTGGACCATTGGTAATGAGCTATGCAGCACTGGAAGATTACTACCAAGAGCAGGGGCGTGATTGGGAGCGCTATGCCATGGTTAAAGCGCGAGTGATGGGTAGCGAAATGTACCCTGAATATCAAGAGCTTCGCCAGATGCTGCGCCCGTTTGTTTTCCGTCGTTATATTGATTTCAGTGCGATTCAATCTTTGCGTCGTATGAAGTCTATGATCAGCAGCGAAGTACGCCGTCGTGGCTTATCAAACAACATCAAGCTGGGGTCTGGTGGTATTCGTGAAGTTGAGTTTATCGCGCAAGTCTTCCAATTGATTCGTGGTGGGCGTGAACCAAGCCTTCGTGGCCGAGGGTTGCTGGAAACCCTAACGGCTATCGAGTCACTGCATTTATTAGAAACAGAAGAGGTAGGTCACCTACGTGATGCTTACCTATTTTTACGTCGCCTTGAAAATCTACTGCAAGCAATGGCCGACAAACAAACTCAAACCCTGCCTGATGGGGAGTTCGAACAACTGCAACTTGCGGTCGCGATGCAGTTTTCTGATTGGGATAGTTTGATTATTGCAACTCGCGCTCACATGGCTAATGTACACACAGTGTTTGAAGACCTGATTGGGGTTGATGAAGAAGACGCCAACCCTATTGCGAGTCACTTTAGTGAGTTGTGGGATATGGCGCATAAGCCGGACGTTATTGAACATGTATTAGAGCATGATATTGCTATCGCCAACCCACCAGAGGCGGCGAAAACGATCATCCAGTTTAAAGCGGACTTGGCGAAGAAGACTCTAGGCCCACGAGGACGCGAAGTTCTCAATCGATTGATGCCAAAAGTCTTCCAAGCTTTGTATACCGCCAAAGATGCAGAGTTTGGCTTATCTCGAGTGCTTCATCTACTACATAAAATCGTTACACGTACCACTTACCTAGAGCTACTGGACGAACACCCTGCCGCGCTGACTCAGCTTGTGCGTTTATGTACCGCTAGTCCGATGATCTCGGAGCAGCTTGGTCGCTATCCAATTCTGTTAGATGAACTTATCGACCCTCAGCAGCTCTATAATCCAGTGCCTTTGGAGTCTTATAAGACGGAACTGCGTGATTATCTTGCTCGTATTCCGGAAGACGATATGGAACAGCAGATGGAAGGTTTACGTCAGTTCAAACAGACTTGTATTTTGAGAATCGCTGCCGCTGATATTGCGGGAGTACTGCCTGTGATGAAGGTCAGCGATCACCTTACTTACTTGGCCGAAGCGATTGTTGAGGCGGGTGTTAACCAAGCTTGGCTGCAGGTGTCGGCTAAATTCGGTGAACCGACTTATGTGAAAGATCGCGAAGGACGCGGTTTTGCGGTTGTTGGTTACGGCAAGGTCGGTGGTTGGGAGCTTGGCTACAACTCAGACCTAGACATTGTGTTTATGCACGACTGTCCGGTACATATCTATACTGATGGTAAGAAAGAGATCGATGGACGCCAATTTTACCTGAGATTGGCTCAGCGCATTATTCATATATTCTCGACCAGAACAGCTTCTGGGATTTTGTATGAAGTCGATACTCGTCTGCGTCCTTCGGGTGCTTCAGGTTTGTTGGTTAGCCCGACCGATGCCTTTGATGAGTACCAGCACAATGACGCGTGGACATGGGAGCATCAAGCACTGACTCGTGCTCGCATGATTTATGGAGATGACCTGTTGGCGTCTGCGTTCAACAAGACACGTCATGATGTGTTGTGTTTGGAGCGCGATGAAGCCACGCTTAAAAAGTCTGTTGTGGATATGCGTGAAAAAATGCGCGGTCATCTTGGTGGTAAAAAAGCAGATAGATTCATGCTGAAACAAGATGCGGGTGGTATTACCGATGTTGAGTTCTTGGCTCAATACTTAGTACTGCGATACAGCAATGAAAAGCCAAAACTGACTCGTTGGTGTGACAATGTACGAATCTTTGAAAGCCTGTTGTCACAAGGAATCATGGACGAGCAACAAGGCATGGCATTGACCAACGCCTATACAACGCTAAGGGATGAAATCCATCATCGCAATCTACTCAACCTAGATGCGGATGTGGCGATTGATAAGTTTAAAATGGAAAGAGAACATGTAGTTCAAGCTTGGAAGCAGTGGATGGAAGCATAAGTTGTCTTTTGCTTATCTATCACAGTACCTATCGAGATAGGTTTTACCCATTTTTATATGGTTTAGCCACTGTAATCAGTGTGCTAGACTCTAGCCAGATTCGATTTTTGGAGTTCAACAATGAAACCAATTCTACCTGACTACAGCCAATCAGGTGTTCTTATTGTCGGTGACGTCATGCTTGATCGTTACTGGTATGGTCCAACTGGCCGTATTTCGCCAGAAGCACCTGTACCCGTTGTAAAAGTAGAAAATAACGAAGAGCGCCCTGGTGGTGCTGCCAACGTTGCAATGAACATTGCCTCTCTTGGTGGTCATGCTCATGTTGTTGGTTTAACTGGTAAAGATGAACCAGCCGAGGTGTTAAAAAATACCTTAGGTGCACTTAAGGTTAAGTGTGATTTCGTTGAGCTAGAAGATTACCCAACGATCACTAAGCTACGAGTGATGAGCCGTGGTCAACAGTTGATCCGTCTTGATTTTGAAGACAAATTTGAAAACACCGACCCTGAATTGGTTTTATCTCGCATGGAACAAGCGCTTCCTAATGTTCGCTCTGTAATCCTGTCTGATTACGCGAAAGGTGCATTGGAGCATGTGCAGAGCTTTATTCAAAAAGCGCGCGCGGCCAACGTTCCTGTATTTATCGATCCGAAAGGTGCTGATTTAGAACGTTATCGTGGTGCGACTCTGCTTACGCCAAACATGGCAGAGTTCGAGCTGGTAGCTGGTAAGGTTAAATCTGAAGAAGACCTTATCGAGAAAGGCATCGCTTTGATTGAGAAGTATGACTTCGAAGCTTTGTTAGTGACTCGTAGTGAGCATGGTATGACGTTACTACGTAAAGGTCAGGCACCATTCCATTTGCCGACTCAAGCGAAAGAAGTGTATGACGTGACGGGTGCTGGTGATACGGTTATCTCTGTCCTTGCTGCTTCTGTTGCCGCTGGTAAGCCACTGGATGAAGCGTGTGCATTAGCGAATGCGGCGGCTGGTGTGGTCGTTGGTAAGCTGGGTACATCGACCCTGTCTACGATTGAATTAGCGGAAGCGATTCACGGTAGCCAAGATACAGACTATGGCGTGATCTCTGAAGCGGCACTGGTCGAAGCGGTGAAGCGTGCTCGTGCTAAAGGCGAGAAAGTGGTGATGACTAACGGCTGTTTTGATATTTTGCATGCTGGCCATGTTTCTTACATGAACCACGCTGCTGAATTAGGCGATCGTTTAATCGTTGCTGTGAATACTGATGATTCAGTGAAACGTTTAAAAGGCCCTGGTCGCCCTGTAAATCCTACCGATCGTCGTATGGCGGTCCTGGCTGGCTTAGGCGCAGTTGATTGGGTTGTTCCGTTTTCTGAAGATACGCCTCAACGTTTGATCTCTGAAGTGCTACCAAGCATCTTAGTGAAAGGTGGCGATTACAAACCTGAAGAGATTGCTGGTGGTGCGGAAGTGATTGCTGCTGGCGGTGAAGTGAAAGTGCTTAACTTTGAAGACGGTTGCTCGACTACTGAAATCATTAAAGCGATCAAAGGCGGTCGAGGTTAACCTTCGGTCTTTTAGCTTCTATGCTCGCTTTTGAATAGATAATAAAAATGCCGCTCAATGAGCGGCATTTTTATAACTGTAACTTTAGTAACTAAGAATTACTTACTTGCTACTTTTAGACCTGCGTTTACATCAACAATGTCTTGTTCACTTAGCGTACCAACCGCTTGGCGAAGCTGAAGCACACTTAGGATGTAGTTGTAACGAGCATCTGAAAGGTTTTTGTTCGCATCGTATAGACGACGAGTCGAATCAAGTACGTCAACAATAGTACGAGTACCAACATCAAAACCAGCTTCTGTTGCTTCTAGAGCAGACTGAGCAGACACTACAGATTGTTCATAAGCGCGTAGAGCACCAATCGAAGCACTGATGTTGTTGTTGAATGCACGTACGTCTTTCACAACGCTACGGTAAGTCGCTTCTAGATCTTCACTTGCTGCAACGTAGTTGTATTCAGCCTGTTTAGTCAAAGAAGTTGTGTTACCACCCGTGTATAGAGGCACAACTAAGTTCAAGCCAATGTTTAGGTTGTCTTGGTCGTAATCTTGGGTGCTGTTTGATTGATCTGAAAGAGCGTAGCTACCATCTAGTGTTAAGCTTGGTAGGTGACCAGAGCTTGCTAGAGAGATGTTGTCTTTTGCTACGTCTTGAGAGATACGTGCAGCCAATAAGCTCAGGTTCTTTTGTTCTGCTTGTTCAACAAGCGCAACGGCAGACTCAGAAGATTTGCTTGCTGAGAAACGATCAGTATCTAGGATGCTTAGGTTAGAGTGTTCCTGACCTGTAATCTCACGAAGCCCTTCGTAGCTATTCGTTAGGTCGTTCTCTGCAAGAACTTCATCAGCCAAAACGGCATCGTACTGAGCTTGCGCATCATGTACATCGGTGATTGCTGAAAGACCTACTTCAAAACGCTGTTTAGTTTGCTCTAGTTGACGAGCAACTGCTGCTTTCTCTGCACGAACAAACTCTAGGTTATCTTGAGCGCGAAGTACTTCGAAATATGCTGTCGCAACACGAAGAATCAAGGCTTGTTGTTCTGCCGCGTAAGCTGAATCAGATTGACGAGCGGTTTTCTCTGCCGTATCTAGTGTGATCCATGAAGAGCGCTGATAAAGCTCTTGGCTGAAGCCGATAGCAGCTCCCCAAGTGTTGTTATCAATGCTTGAATTACCAACACCTGATGTATCTCGATCACCACGATTAATGTCGTAGTTTGCTGTTAGATTAATTTGTGGTAGCAAATCACTACGGCTTGACGTTACTGCTTCAAAAGCGGCATCGCGCTGCGCTGCTGAACGAAGAAGTTGTGGATCGTTCTGTTTTGCTTGGTCGTAAACTTCAGCTAGCGTATCAGCAAAAGCTGACGAACTCAGGCTGCCAATTGCTGCACTGATAAATAGTGGAAGCAGTTTTTTCATTTTCCTATTCCTGCCTTTTATGGAATTTTCTTTAAAAGAGTTTAACCCAGTTTGGTGGTAATTTACTCGAAACTTTGCACTTTTTTACAGTTAACTGTCCACTTGTGCAATATTTATTTTTTAAAACTTAACTTTAATTATAAATTTTATATAAAAAGTTGAACCTTATCCTTGGTAGTTAACTCGGACAATGAGTAAACTATAAAGATCACTTAGTGAGGTACCAAATGCAACAGTATGACAATCAACGACATGAGTTTACTCCGCAAGATGTGGAAATAGTCTCAAAAGAGACGCTGTTTCGTGGTTTTTTCAAAATGGTTAAGTACACATTTAAACATAGACTGTTTGAGGGAGGCTGGAGCCAACCAATACAGCGTGAGATGTTTGAGCGTGGTCATGCTGCCGCTTTGCTACCTTATGATCCTGTGCGTGATGAAGTTGTGATCGTCGAACAGATTCGTGTTGGTGCTTTAGAGCATGAGAATCCATGGCAATACGAAATTGTTGCCGGGATCATTGATACCGAAGAATCACCGCAAGACGTTGCCCGTCGTGAGGCGATGGAAGAAGCGGGAGTCGAAGTCGGATCTGTGTTGCCTATTACTTCGTATTACCCTTCATCTGGTGGTTGCTCAGAAAAGCTCGACGTTTTTGTTGGCTGTGTTGATGCAACGACTGCGAAAGGGGTGCACGGATTGGATTACGAAGGTGAAGACATTCGTGTGCAAGTGATGAGTCGTGAAGCCGCTTATCAGTTAGTAAAAGACGGTGTGTTCGAAAATGGAGCCACGATCATTGCGCTACAGTGGCTACAATTGAACTACCAAGAATTACAGTCAGAGTGGATAGATTAACGTCATGCCAAATATAGCGGTCAAAAAACCGTATCATGTTGATCTTGCTGAATTGATGCGAGTTTACGAGACTAACTATGCCAAACTTAACGCTTTGTTACCGGTTGGGCATGAGGTTGGTGACGTGCGCTGTTACCAAGCCGTTAATATGGTGTATCAATTGACAGTGAATGAGGTCACAAAATACACCACATTAATAGATATATGTCAGAGTGACGCGATGCCAGTGTTTCCTTTGCCAAAAATGTCTGTCAGGCTATATCACGACGCTCGAGTTGCAGAAGTGTGCGCTAGCGGGGATTTTTCGCGTGTCAAAGCGAAATATGACTATCCCAACACTAAGCTTCTGCAAAAGGACGAGAAATTTCAATTGAATAAATTTCTTGGGGAATGGTTAACGTTTTGTTTAAAAACTGGTATCAGCCGAACCCCAATTGCCTTTTAATTGAGCCTATTTAAGAACACTTTAAAGTCTAAACAGTAACGTATCTGGATTTGTTATTTTGGAATTATCACACACTTCAAAATTTGATGAGAGCAGTATTAAGCTTGTGCAGCTAACGGACACGCATTTATTTGCGCCGAGCAATGGCAGCTTATTAAGCATCAACACTCAAGATAGCTTTCGTGCTGTAGTCGATGGCATTGTTAGTCAGGACTTTGACTACCAAGCGATCTTAGCGACGGGTGATATCTCGCAAGATCACAGTGCTGAGTCTTACCAGAAATTTGAATCAGGGATTCAGCCTTTAGAAAAGCCTTGTTACTGGCTTCCGGGCAACCATGACTTCAAGCCGAATATGGGTAGCGTTTTACCATCACCACAAATTCAATGCGTTGAGCATGTCTTGCTAGGTGATAACTGGCAAATGGTGATGTTGGATTCCCAAGTCGTGGGTGTGCCTCACGGGCGACTGAGTGATCAGCAACTTGATCTACTCGAGCAGAAACTATCAGAATTCCCAGAACGCAACACCTTAGTTCTCTTGCACCATCATCCGCTTTTGGTTGGCAGTGCATGGTTGGATCAACACAATCTTAAAGATGCTGACCAGTTTTGGGATGTGGTTCAACAACACACCAATGTGAAAGCCGTGTTGTGTGGTCATGTTCACCAAGACATGAATCGAGACCATCATGGTGTACAAGTCATGGCAACACCGTCGACTTGTGTTCAATTCAAACCTAACTCGAATGACTTTGCGGTGGATACTTTGTCTCCGGGTTGGCGAGAGATTGAATTGCATCAAGATGGCACGGTGACCACGCAAGTTCGCCGTTTACCTCATGGGCAATTCCTACCTGACTTTGCTGCAGGCGGTTATTAATGGCTGGCACCGATAAACAAACAGTTAAGCCATCACTGCTTCTTTATATTCACGGATTTAACAGCTCATCACGTTCCCACAAGGCGACGGTGATGGCTGATTACTGTGCAGAGCATCGCGCTGATATCAAGGTGATTACACCTCAACTGCCGAGTTTTCCTCAGCAAGCGGCACTTCATTTGCAAACGCTGGTGGAGCAATATAAAGATCAGTACCAGATCGCATTAGTCGGCAGCTCGTTGGGGGGCTACCTTTCAACATGGCTTAATAGTCACTATGGTTTTAAAGCGGTTGTGGTTAACCCTGCAGTGAAGCCTTATGAGTTGTTGGCTGACTATTTAGGTGAACAAGTAAACCCATACACAGATGAACGATATGTACTGGAAACAAAGCATATTGATGAATTGAAGGCGTTAGATGTGCCGGCTATCGAAAAGCCGAGCGACTTCTGGCTGCTTCAGCAAACGGAAGACGAAGTTCTGGATTACCGACAAGCGGTAGAGAAGTACCAAGGTGCAACACAGACAGTAGAAGAGGGTGGGGATCATAGCTTTGTTGATTTTGAACGCTACCCACAGCAAATCATCACCTTTCTAAATCTTTAATCTGTTCCACCAATCGAGTGATTTTCTCTTGTTTGCCTGTTATTTCATCTATCAATGGTGAAATATCATAGTTTGATGTCTTAGTTTTTGAACTAGCTTGACATCATTACTCAGCTTCCAGACTATATTCCCCAATACTTCGCTCGTTCGCTCTACTATGACGGTTCATAGTAATGATTCTGCTTTAGTGAAACTAGAGCCAGCGAACTGACGCAAACTTTTTGAGTAAACTCCGTATTATGACTGAACAATATAATGCAAAAGACCTCGAGGTACTTGAAGGTCTCGATCCTGTGCGACACCGCCCGGGAATGTATACCGAGACAGAAAGACCTAACCACCTTGCCCAAGAAGTCATTGATAACTCGGTCGATGAAGCACTAGCGGGACACGCTAAGAAGATCAAAGTTGTGCTTCATGCAGACCAATCGCTAGAAGTTACCGATGACGGCCGTGGTATGCCCGTTGATATCCACCCTGAAAAAGGGATCTCAGGTGTTGAGCTAATCTTAACTAAGCTCCACTCTGGCGGTAAATTCTCAAACAACAACTACAAGTTCTCTGGTGGTTTGCACGGGGTAGGTATCTCGGTTGTAAACGCACTATCAAAACGTGTTGAAGTGACCGTTCGCCGAGAAGGTCAGGTTCACGAGATCGCACTTGAAGGTGGTCATGCCGTAACAGAGCTGACTGTAACAGGCACTTGTGGCCATCGTAACAGCGGTACATCAGTACATTTCTGGCCTGATCCAAAATACTTCGACAGTCCTAAATTTTCGACACTTCGCCTTATCAACAACCTACGAGCAAAAGCAGTACTTTGCCCAGGTTTAGAAATCACCTTTGTCGACAAAGTTGGCGGTGAAGAGCATAAATGGTTCTATGAAGATGGTCTAAAAGACTACCTTGCTGAAGGCGTGAAAGGTTATACCCTGCTACCAGAAGAACCTTATGTGGGTGAATTCGTTGCTGAAACGGAAATGGCTAACTGGGCTATTATCTGGCAACCAGAAGGCGGTGATATGATCACCGAGAGTTACGTGAACTTAGTACCGACCAAGCAAGGTGGTACACACGTAAACGGTCTTCGCCAAGGTCTGCTTGATGCAATGCGTGAGTTCTGTGAATTCCGTAACCTATTACCACGTGGCGTAAAGCTAACGGGTGATGACATCTTCGATCGTTGTTCATACGTGTTGTCTGTGAAGATGCAAGACCCTCAGTTTGCTGGCCAAACAAAAGAGCGTTTATCTTCTCGTCAAACCGCAGCGTTTGTTTCTGGTGTGGTAAAAGATGCGTTCAGCCTTTGGTTGAATGAAAAGCCGCAATTGGCAGAGCAACTGGCTGAAGCATGTATTGCTAATGCTCACCGCCGTATGCGCGCGAGCAAAAAGGTTGTGCGTAAGAAAATCGCATCAGGCCCAGCACTGCCGGGGAAACTAACTGACTGTTCGGTTCAAGATTTAAGCCGCACCGAAATCTTCTTCGTGGAAGGGGACTCGGCGGGTGGTTCTGCTAAACAAGCTCGCGATCGTGAGTTCCAAGCAGTCATGCCACTGCGCGGTAAGATCTTAAATACATGGGAAGTGTCAGCAGACCAAGTTTTGGCTTCACAAGAAGTGCACGATATCTCTGTTGCTTTGGGCATTGACCCAGACAACGACGATTTATCAGGCCTGCGTTACGGTAAGATCTGTATCCTTGCCGATGCGGACTCGGATGGTCTTCACATCGCAACACTTCTATGTGCGCTATTCACTCGTCACTTCAGCGCATTAGTTGAAGCGGGTCATATCTATGTAGCAATGCCGCCACTGTATCGTATCGACTGTGGTAAAGAGGTGTTCTACGCATTGGATGACGATGAAAAAGATGGCGTGCTTGAGCGTTTGTCTAAGAAGAAATCCAAAATCAACGTACAACGATTCAAAGGTCTGGGTGAGATGAACCCACTTCAGTTGCGTGAAACCACCATGGATCCAAACACTCGTCGTCTTGTTCAATTAACCATTGATGACAACGAAGCGACTCTTGAGATGATGGACATGCTGCTAGGTAAAAAGCGCGCTGATGATCGCCGCACATGGCTACAGACTAACGGTGATATGGCCGAGGTATAATGGATGTCTAACGAAATTACATTTGATGGCGTTGAACAGTTGCCAATGCGCAAGTTCACCGAAGACGCCTACTTAAATTACTCAATGTACGTGATCATGGATCGTGCATTGCCTTATATCGGTGATGGCCTTAAGCCTGTACAGCGTCGTATTATCTATGCGATGTCTGAGCTTGGTCTATCGGCCGCTTCGAAATATAAAAAATCAGCACGTACCGTTGGTGACGTACTAGGTAAGTACCACCCACACGGTGACTCTGCTTGTTACGAAGCGATGGTACTGATGGCGCAGCCGTTCTCTTACCGCTACCCATTGGTAGATGGTCAAGGTAACTGGGGTGCACCGGATGACCCGAAATCATTTGCTGCAATGCGTTATACCGAAGCGAAACTGTCTAAGTTTGCTGAAGTTCTTCTGGGTGAATTAGGCCAAGGCACGGTTGAATGGCAACCAAACTTTGATGGCACGATGAAAGAGCCACAAATGTTGCCAGCACGTTTGCCTCATATCCTACTGAACGGTATCACGGGTATCGCGGTAGGCATGGCAACCGACATTCCACCACACAACGTGCGTGAGATTGCGGACGCAACCATTAAGCTGATTGATAGCCCTAAATCTGAGCTATCGGACATCATGGAAAGCGTGCAGGGTCCTGACTATCCAACAGAAGCTGAGATCATCTCTCCGAAGTCGGATATCGAAAAGATCTACAAAACAGGTCGCGGCAGCATCAAGATGCGCGCAGTTTGGCACAAAGAAGGCTCTGATATTGTTATCACAGCTCTGCCTCATCAAGTATCAGGCGCTAAACTGCTTGAGCAAATCGCTAACCAGATGCGAGCTAAGAAGCTACCAATGGTTGACGATCTGCGTGATGAATCTGATCACGAGAACCCAACGCGTATCGTAGTGGTTCCTCGTTCGAATCGCATCGATTGCGATCAGCTGATGAGTCACTTGTTTGCTTCGACGGATCTAGAGAAGAACTTCCGTGTTAACTTGAACATGATTGGCTTAGACAATCGCCCTCAAGTTAAAGGTCTGGTTCAAATCCTGAAAGAGTGGATTGAGTTCCGTCGCACAACCGTTCGTCGTCGTCTGCAATACCGTCTAGACAAAGTATTAGCTCGCCTACACATCTTAGAGGGCTTGCTGGTTGCTTACCTCAATATTGATGAAGTGATTGAAATCATTCGTACAGAAGACGACCCATGTCCTGTACTGATGAGCCGCTTCAATATTACTGAGACACAAGCGAACGCTATCTTAGATATTAAACTTCGTAACTTAGCTAAGTTAGAAGAGTTTAAGATTCGTGCCGAGCAAGAAGAGCTTGAAGCTGAACGCGATAAGCTTGAAAAACTACTCGGTTCTGAGCGTCGTCTAAACACCCTAATCAAGAAAGAAATCCAAGCGGATGCCGAGAAATATGGTGACGCCCGTCGTTCTCCATTGGTTGAACGTGCAGAAGCGAAAGCGCTAACAGAGCGTGACCTTGTTCCAAGTGAGCCAATCACGGTTGTGCTGTCTGAGAAAGGTTGGATTCGTCATGCGAAAGGGCATGAGGTTGATGCTGAGGGCTTGAACTACAAGTCAGGTGATAAATTCTTAGCGAGCGCTAAGGGTAAGAGTAATCAACAAGCGGTGTTCCTTGGCAGTGATGGCCGAAGCTACTCCCTTGAATCTCATTCATTACCGTCGGCACGAAGCCAAGGTGAGCCGATTACAGGCCGCCTGAACGTGAGCCCTGGTACTTCTATTCGCCAAGTGGTGATGGGAGAGAATGAGCAGCTATGGTTAGTCGGTTCCGATGCCGGATACGGGTTTGTTTGTAAGGGCAGTGATCTGCTTTCGAAGAACAAGAGCGGTAAAGCGTTAGTGAACTTGCCACAGTCTTCTGAAGTGATGATGCCAAGCCCGATTGCTGATTTGGACAGTAACCAGATTCTAGCGATTACCAACCAAGGGCGTATGTTGTTGTTCCCGATTAAAGACCTACCTCAGCTGAGCAAAGGTAAGGGTAACAAGATCATCAACATCCCTTCTGCGAAAGCAAAAGAGCGTGAAGAGTTTGTATCGCACTTGATGGCTATCCCTGAGAACGCGACGCTGACTATCTACGCGGGTAAACGTAAGCTTGGTTTGAAACCATCGGATCTTGAAAACTTCCGTGGTGAGCGTGGTCGTCGTGGTGGGTTACTGCCGAGAGGATTACAACGAGTGACTCGTATCGACATCGATGAGCCAAGTGAATCATAGAGAAACTTGATACCATCTTCGGATAAAAGAAAACCCAGCCTGATAGCTGGGTTTTTTGTATCTGTATTCTTTTGTATTCGTACTTTAGTGCTTTGAACAGCTAACCTATAGAGCTTAACTTACAAACGAGTATCTTCAGCGATGGTGACCTTAAGCGTCTTGTTCTCACCTTGGCGTAAAATACCGACATCAATAACCGTGCCCGGGCGTAAGTCAGTAACAATGTCCATCACGCTCTGACGTCCATTAACTTGGGTGTTGTTGATGCTAACAATGATATCTTGCGCTTCAAAGCCTGCATCAGCAGCTGGCCCGTTCGGGTCTATACCTAATACAACAATCCCGCCAATATTCTTGGTGCCAAGCAAACGTGACGTGACTGAATTGATGTCTTGACCATCGATGCCGATATAACCACGAATGACACGACCATCCGCGATGATCTTCTCCATGATTTTATTAGCCAGTGGGTAAGGGATAGCAAATGAGATCCCGTAGGTTTCCATATCCGTAGCTTGCTGGAAAGAAGCGGTGTTGATGCCAACTAACTCACCTTGTGAATTAACCAGTGCACCACCAGAGTTACCCTCATTGATCGCCGCATCGGTTTGGATAAAGGCTTGATGGCCATCGGCACTGATCGAAGAGCGACCCGTTGCTGAGATGATGCCGAAGGTTGTTGTTTGGCCTAGGTTATATGGGTTACCGATCGCCAGTACCACATCACCGACATTGGCTTTGTAGCTTGGGTTTAATGGAATCACTGGTAGGTTGTCACCGCTGACTCTCAGTATCGCGATATCGGTGCGTTTGTCTGAGCCGACAAGTTGTGCGGCAGCGACTCGGCCATCTTGAAGTGCCACTACGATTTGGTCTGCCTGAGCAACCACGTGGAAGTTGGTAATGATGTAGCCTTTTTCGCTGACAATTACTCCTGAACCCAAACCTTGAGTCAGCAGTTTGTTGCGATCGCTTTCTGCGTATTTACGGCTATAAATATTGACTACAGCTGGCGCCGCGCGGCGTACAGCTTGATTAAATGAAATCTGAAGTGAACCGATGTTATCCACTTTAGGGCTGGTAACATCAGAAACAATAGCGGGTCTCAAGCTTGGAAATGCAAGAAGGATAAGCGCCGCTGAAACAAGTCCAAGGGAAATAGAACGAAATAGAAAGGACAGCATGTTTCCCTCTTCAACAAGTAAGGTGTAAAGCCTCCGTAGATGGATGACTGACTTGATTACTAGTGAAGCATAGCATTTTGATTCATCTAAAGAAAAGGGAGACTGAGTAAGTTTAAAGCAAACTTACTGAGCCTCCCTGTTATTACGCTGACGTATGACTATCTAATAACGAGGTAGATAGTCCTGTCGCCACGTTGGATATTTAGCGCTAGTACGCCCGGCTGTTTCTCAAGTATCTCTCTAAATTCAGCAAGATTCTTAACGGTTTGGCGATTGACGCCAATAATGATGTCGTCTTTGAGAAGTTGATAAGCTTCTGCTGGTGAGCCTTGAGCCACACTTGACACTTTCACGCCCGTTGCTGAGTCGCTGTCTGTTGTGTTGGTGAGCTCTGCACCAGCTAAGCCTTCATGCAGTTTTTCTGCTTGTGTCTTGCTGTTGGTTGATTCACCAAGAGTTACGTCAAAGGTCTTACTCTTTCCATCGCGAACTACACCAAGCTCAATTTGTTTACCCGCACCTAGAGTTGCCACTTTAGCTCTCAGCTCACTAAAGGTATCAATGCGCTTACCGTTGATAGAGACAATAATATCGCCTGCTTTCAGACCTGCTTTGTCTGCGGCACTATCAGGTACAATTTGGCTAACAAAGGCACCTTTACTGGATTCATAGCCTAGTGCCTCTGCCAATTCAGAGGTGACTTCACCACCTTGAACACCAAGCATGCCGCGTTTTACTTCACCGAAGTCGAGGATTTGTTCTGTCAGGTTTTTCATCATATTGGACGGGATTGCAAAGCCGATACCGACATTGCCTCCGTTAGGGCCAAGAATGGCAGTGTTGATACCAATCAGTTCACCGTTGAGGTTCACTAGTGCGCCACCGGAGTTACCGCTGTTGATTGCTGCATCGGTTTGAATGAAGTTCTCAAAGTTCTCTAGGTTTAGGCCACTACGACCGAGCGCAGAAACAATGCCTGATGTCACGGTTTGCCCGAGTCCAAACGGGTTGCCAATTGCGACACTAAAATCACCGACTCTTAACTTGTCTGAGTCTGCCACTTTTATCTGGGTAAGGTTCTTGGCTTTTTCGAGTTTAAGCAGTGCGATATCCGACATCTGGTCGCCACCGATAAGCTCGGCATCGTATTCTCGACCATCATAAAGTTTTACTTTGATATCGTCGGCACCATTAATCACATGATAGTTAGTCACGATGTGGCCTTTCTTGGCATCAATGATGACACCAGAGCCTAATCCGCGGAATGGGCGCTCTCGTGTTTGTTCGGGACCAAAAAAGAATTGAAATTGTTCAGGGATTTGCTGACGTTGTACCTGTTTGCCTTCTACGGCAATACTAACCACAGCGGGGGTCACTTGTTCCAGCATGGGCGCTAGGCTTGGTAATTGTTCGTTACCCACACTTAATGGTAGTGCGGCCGTTGCTTGAATGGGGGTGATGATTGAACTTAAGCTTAAAGTCAGTACTGATAAAGCAAGCAAAGGTTTTTTCATCATAAACTCCTCTCTAGTTAAGGTCTTACCCCTCTCACTACGTGTAATAAGTATGAGAAGTTTCAAATGACCTGAGTGAAAGTTATGACTCAAAAACCTTTGTAAAGTTCACAGAAGTGTTAAATGTTTATGATGCTTTTGCTGTCACTACATCAGGAGCATCAATGATCTCTTTCTTCTGTTCTGTAAATAAACCGGTTGCGCCATTCGCGTAATCTTTCGGTTGTTCCTCAAGTGTCGCTTCTTTAATTGAAGGTTTATCTTGTGATTTGTCCGAATGAGCCGCGGCTGTTTTCACAAACGGGTTGTCTTGCTCTGGCAGGTTAGGAATCAGCTCTGAGCTTGTTTTTTCCATGTGTTGGTACAGTTTTGTGTAGTCCTTACCTAAGGTGTCCAACATTTCTGCTGATTTCGCAAAGTGGTCAGCCAGCTCTTGTCGCTGCTGTTCCAGGGCAAACTTTGCGCTATCCAATTCTTTCTGTACGTTCTTTTGTTTTTTGTATTCAGGTGTCATAAGACGAGAAATAGCGACCCCTAAAATAACTCCGACTAGTAAACCGGCAACGGCATACATCCAAGGCATAACAGCTCCTTATTATTGTTTTTTAACATGTTTGTTACTGCTTAGTTACACGTGCTACGGCTCCATGGTACTATGAGAAAGCCGCAGTATAAAGAGAAATGCGTGTGCGCTAGTTAGCAGTTTAGTGCTGCATTATTCACCGCATTACTTAATCTCTCGTGCTGTCTGAGCCCATTTTTATTTGCTGTCTGAATATCGCTTTCATTGTGGAAATGTCGTCATGAATCCCATCAAAAAATACGAACAAGATATAAAAGAACATGGATTTCAAAGAGATCCAGCACAAGAGCAAGCAGTTAAATCTTTAGATGAACTCTTTCATCAATTCCAAGATTACATGAATACGCCCATTCCTCAACTGACTCGATTCCAGAAATTAATGGGTAAAAAGCCAGAACTGCCACAACCACCAAAGGGTCTCTATTTTTGGGGCGGTGTAGGGCGTGGTAAAACTTATCTAATGGATACGTTCTACGATGCCTTACCGACCACTAAAAAAATGCGTGTTCACTTTCACCGCTTTATGTATCGAGTGCATGATGAGTTGAAGGCTCTCGGTAACGTTAGCGACCCATTGCCTTTGGTTGCAGATAAATTGAAAGAAGAGGCGGATATTATCTGCTTCGATGAATTTTTTGTTTCTGATATCACGGATGCCATGATCCTAGGGACTTTGTTCCAAGAGTTATTCGCTCGTAACGTTATCTTGGTGGCAACCTCAAACATTCCGCCGGCAGATCTGTATCGTAACGGTTTACAACGCGCACGCTTCTTACCTGCAATTAAGCTGATTCAAGATAACTGCCACATTCTTAATGTTGATAGTGGCATTGATTATCGTTTACGTACCTTAGAGCAGGCTGAAATTTATCATTACCCGTTGGATAGCCAAGCGAATATCAACCTTGAAAAATATTACGCACAGTTAGTCGGTGAAGATAAAGAGAAGCTTAAGCAGATCGAGGTCAATCATCGACAACTAGATGTCGTTGAAGCGAGTGATGGCGTACTGCATGGTACTTTTGCTCAGCTTTGCCAGTCGGCTCGTAGCCAGAATGACTACATTGAGCTTTCTCGTGTCTACCATACCGTTCTGTTGGCTGATGTGTTGCAAATGGGCGCGACTTCAGATGATGCAGCGAGACGCTTTATCGCGTTGGTGGATGAGTTCTACGAGCGTAATGTGAAATTGATCATTTCAGCGGAAGTTGAGCTAGAAAAATTGTATACCCATGGCCAGCTAGAGTTTGAATTTAAACGTTGTCAGTCGCGTTTAATCGAAATGCAGAGCCATGAATATTTGGCAAAAGAACACTTAAGTTAGCTCTGATTATCTCGAATAAGAAATAGAATTAAAAAAATCGTGATTTTGTTCAAAAAGAGGTGATTTTTTCTTCGCTCTTCTCTATAATCCTGCGACCTACCGTTACTGCGGGCCTCTAGCGATGAGTAAAATCACGTTATGCCAAGAGTTTTCCAACACTCGAAGGGGTGATGAATGGTAACTCTTAGACAGTGGGAATACGCGAGTATTCCTTAAGTGTAAATTTTTTAAATAGGTAATTATTAGCATGAAAACTTTCGTTGCTAAACCAGAAACTGTAAAACGCGACTGGTATGTTGTAGACGCTGAAGGCAAAACTCTTGGCCGTCTAGCAAGTGAAATCGCTTCTCGCCTACGCGGCAAGCACAAAGCAGAATACACTCCTCACGTAGACACTGGTGATTACATCATCGTTGTTAACGCTGAGAAAGTTGCTGTAACTGGTAACAAAGCTAAGGGTAAGGTTTACTACCGTCACTCTGAGTTCCCAGGTGGTCTTAAAACTATCACTTTTGAAAAGCTAATTGCTAAGAAACCAGAAATGGTTCTAGAACTAGCAGTTAAAGGTATGCTTCCACGTGGTCCTCTAGGCCGCGCGATGTACCGTAAGCTTAAAGTGTACGCTGGTACTGAGCACAACCATGTTGCTCAACAGCCACAAGTACTAGACATCTAAGGGGATTATGAAAATGGCAGAGAATCAATACTACGGCACTGGTCGTCGCAAAAGCTCAGCAGCTCGTGTTTTCATCAAACCAGGCTCTGGTGAGATCGTAATCAACAAGCGTAGCCTTGATGTTTACTTCGGTCGTCCAACTTCTCGTATGGTTGTTAAGCAACCTCTTGAGCTAGTTGAACTAACTGAGAAACTTGACCTTTACATCACTGTTTCTGGTGGTGGTATTTCTGGTCAAGCTGGCGCAATCCGCCACGGTATCACTCGCGCTCTTATGGAGTACGATGAAACTCTACGTCCTGCTCTACGTGCAGCTGGCTACGTTACTCGTGACGCTCGTTGCGTTGAACGTAAGAAAGTTGGTCTACGTAAAGCACGTCGTAAACCTCAATTCTCTAAGCGTTAATTTTTCTTTACGAAAAAGTACACGCTCCCAGTTTTATTACTGGAATTGTGGTTCAAAGCTCGGCTATATGCCGGGCTTTTTGTTTTTATACCCCCGCTAAACGCTTTCCCTCCCTCGTTTTATTTCCAAATTCTTATATTTTGAAAGCTTTTGTAACCCAATGTGCGCTTTGCCTCATGATTGTTACAAAAAGGTAGCTTTATCTTGTCAAAAAGTAGGGTTTTATTTATCATTTGCCGTCAATAAATAGAACTAAATACATATTTTGTTAGCCATGCTCTTTAATCGGAATAATTTCAATCCATAAGGAGCAAATGGGAGAATGTTTGGATGAGCAACGCGCCTTTAAATAACGGTCGCAGGCGTTTCTTAACCGCAACAACAGCCGTTGTTGGTGGTTTAGGAGCAGCTGCTGTAGCCGTGCCTTTTATTAAATCATGGAATCCGAGTGCCAAGGCGAAAGCTGCGGGCGCGCCGGTGGAAGTGGAAGTCAGTAAGTTGGAACCGGGACAAATGGTTCGTGTCGAGTGGCAAGGTAAACCTGTATGGGTTGTTCGCCGTGCTGAATCGGTATTAGAAAACCTAAAGTCTATTGGTGGTCAACTTCGTGATCCTCAATCTGAAGCTGAACAACAACCTGAATACGCACAGAACGAATTCCGTTCAATTAAGCCGGAATTCTTCGTTGCTGTTGGTTTCTGTACGCACTTAGGTTGTTCTCCAACTTACCTGCCAGATTCTTTTGCAGAACAAGTTCAGGGTGTTAAGTCTGGTTTCTTCTGTCCGTGTCATGGTTCGAAATTTGATATGGCTGGTCGAGTATTCCAAGGCGTACCTGCACCGTTGAACCTTGTTGTGCCAAAGCATATGTATTTAAGCGACACCAAGATCCTTATCGGTATTGACGAGGGAGATGCATAATGCAAGGACTACTAGACTGGGTTGAAAAACGTATACCCGCGATGAATGCTTACAAAAAGCACTTATCTGAATACCCAATGCCTAAGAACTTTAACTTTTGGTACCTTTTCGGTTCTTTGGCAATGTTGGTGTTGGTTAACCAAATCGTTACAGGTATTTGGCTAACAATGAACTACGTACCGTCTGGCGACGGTGCATTTGCTTCTGTTGAATACATCATGCGTGATGTGGAATACGGCTGGCTACTACGTTACATGCACTCGACGGGTGCTTCGGCATTCTTCGTTGTTATCTACCTGCACATGTTCCGTGGTCTAATCTACGGTTCTTACCAAAAACCTCGTGAGCTACTTTGGATCTTCGGTATGTTGATCTTCTTAGTGCTTATGGCTGAGGCTTTCATGGGTTACTTACTACCATGGGGTCAAATGTCTTACTGGGGTGCTCAGGTAATCATTTCTCTGTTTGGTGCGATCCCTGTTATCGGTGATGACTTAACGCTTTGGATCCGTGGTGACTACATCATCTCTGGTGCAACCCTGAACCGTTTCTTCGCACTGCACGTTATCGCGCTACCAATTGTTCTTCTGCTGCTTATCGTACTTCACGTACTAGCTCTGCACGAAGTGGGTTCAAACAACCCAGATGGCATCGAGACTAAGCTTCCGAAAGGCACAATGGGCGACGACTACAAAACTCAGTTCCCATTCCACAAGGATTACACTAAGAAATACGACATCATCGACTCTATTCCTTTCCACCCATACGGGACTGTGAAAGATATGGTAGGTGTTGCTGGTTTCCTATTCTTGTTCTGTTATGTGCTGTTCTTTAACCCAGAGATGGGTGGATACTTCCTTGAGCCGCCTAACTTTGAAGCTGCAAACCCACTGAAAACACCAGAGCACATTGCTCCAGTTTGGTACTTCACGCCGTTCTACGCTGTACTTCGTGCTGTTCCTGATAAGCTGCTAGGTGTAGTAGCAATGGGTGCATCTATTGTTGTGCTATTCCTACTGCCATGGTTCGACCGTTGTAAAGTGCGCTCTTACCGTTACCGTAGCAAACTGCATTTGATTAACATCATCCAATTCACAATAAGCTTTATTGCACTTGGTGTACTTGGTGCGCTTCCTGCAACGCCAACATACACGCTACTAGCTCAAATCTTTAGCTTAGGTTACTTCATGTTCTTCGTTCTACTGTGGTTCTACAGTAAAAATGAAGCGACGAAACCATTACCAGAAAGGGTGACATTCAAATGAAAAAGTGGATTGTAATTTTATTTGCTATGTTGCCGTCATTGGTGATGGCAGCGGGTGCAAACGTACCATTAGACAAAGCAAACAACGACTTAACAGATAAAGCTTCATTGCAAAATGGCGCTAAGATGTTCATGAACTACTGTTTTGCTTGTCACTCAACGCAGTACCAGCGCTATGAACGTGTTGCGAATGATTTAGAGATCCCTGTTGATCTAATGAAGGAAAACCTGATTTTCGACCCTGAAGCGAAAATCGGTAGCTTGATGGTTAACGCTATGCCTTCAGAGCAAGCGGCAAGTTGGTTTGGTGCTCCGCCACCTGACCTAACTTTGGTTGCTCGTGTTCGTGGTGCCGATTGGCTATACACGTACCTTCGTACTTTCTATGAAGATCCATCACGTCCATTTGGTGTGAACAACATTGTTTTCCCAAGTGTTGGTATGCCGCACGTTCTTGAAGAGCTGCAAGGTATCCCGACACCAATCTACGATACTCACATGGTAGATGGTGAAGAGGTAACTGTGGTTGTTGGTACTGAAACTGACGGTTCTGGTGAACTAAGTTCTGGTGAATACGACGAAGCGGTTCGTGACCTTGTTAACTTTTTGGTTTACTCTGGCGACCCAGTTCAACTTGAGCGTCACGCTATGGGTTGGTGGGTAATGGCCTTCTTAGTCATCTTCACTATCATCGTGATTTTGCTTAAGAAAGAGTATTGGCGTGATGTGCACTAATTGTGCTATAATACCGTGCTAATTCCCAAATTATGTTAATGTTCAATGGAGGCTTTAGGCCTCCATTGTTTTTATTTAAAGTGTACTGGAGGGCTCCATGGCTGTAGCTGCCAATAAACGTTCTGTAATGACTCTTTTCTCAAGTGCTTCTGATATGTATAGCCATCAGGTGCGCATCGTTCTTGCTGAAAAAGGCGTAAGTGTTGAAGTTGAGTTGGTTGATGAGAAAAATCTACCAGCAGAGCTTGTTGAACTGAACCCGTACAAATCAGTACCAACTCTTGTTGATCGTGAGCTTGCTCTATATGACTCAAAGATCATCATGGAATACCTAGATGAGCGTTTTCCTCATCCACCATTGATGCCTGTATACCCGGTTGCTCGTGGTAACAGCCGTCTAATGATGTACCGCATTGAGCGTAACTGGTATTCAGTTGCAGAGAAGATCGTTAAAGGCAACGCTGAAGAATCTGAAGCAGCTCGCGTTAAACTACGCAACGACCTACTGACTCTTGCTCCAATCTTCGCTGAGTATGAATACTTCATGAGCGAAGAGTTTAGCCTAATTGATTGCTACCTAGCTCCGCTACTATGGCGTTTACCTGAGCTTGGTATTGAACTGATTGGCCCTGGTTCGAAAGAACTTAAAGTTTACATGAACCGCGTATTTGAACGTGATTCATTCCTAGCTTCTTTAACTGAAGCTGAGCGCGAGATGCGACTCGTTCGCTAAGCGTTATGGATATTTCAAATATGACACCACGCCGTCCATACATGCTTCGTGCATTTTACGATTGGCTGGTTGATAACGAATTAACTCCACACCTTGTTGTTGAAGCAACATTACCGGGTGTGCGAGTGCCAGAAGAGTTTGTTCAAGATGGTCAAATCATTCTGAACATCGCGCCTCGTGCTGTTGGACAACTTGAACTGGGTAACGAAGCTGTGACGTTTAGTGCACGCTTTAGTGGTCGTCCACACTCTGTGATCGTGCCACTTTACGCAGTACAAGCGATTTACGCTCGTGAGAACGGTGCTGGCACCATGTTTGAACCTGAAGAGGCTTACATGGATGCGTTTGAAGAAGGGATTGAAGAAACTCCTTTTGAAGAACCAGAAAAAGGCCCATCTTTGAGCGTAGCAACGGCAGACGTAGATGCTGAAGAGCCTGACTCAGACCCTGAGCCACCTCGTCCAGCAAAAGGTCGACCAAGCCTTCGTGTTATCAAATAACGTTAGTTAAATAACGAACCCGAATAAAAAAAGCAGCGACTCGTCGCTGCTTTTTCTTTTTGTGCAATACGCTGCTTTCTACAAAGCTTCAGATAAAACGCTAATTAACAGCTGTCTCTTCTTCGCCATATTCAAACGCTCGGATCACCTGTTTTACACCGGAGACATTACGCGCCACTTCGGTTGCGATATCTGCATGCTCGCGAGAAACCAGTCCAAGTAGGAAGACTTCTGAATCCTCAGTAATTACCTTCACTTTAATACCATTTAACTCAGCATTCGCCAGTAGTGCAGATTTCACCTTAGTAGTAATCCAACTGTCGTTACTGATGGCACTGATCGACAATGGCTGCTTAACACGAACCTGATTGTGGATGCTCTCTACGCCAGCCACATCTTTAGCTTGGCTTTCAAAAGCACGGCGCTCAGCGTCTGTGGTCGCTTGTCCCATCAGCACTACTGAACCTCGGTAAGAGCTCGCTGTGATGCGAACATTGCCACGGTAAGGTTGTTTGTTGGTGATGGCCGCGACTTCAAATTCGATATTGTTGTCGTTCCAAATCTCTTTGGTGGTTCGAGTGTCCGTGACTAGGTTTGCAGTGGTTGCTGCACCAGCAATGAAAATGCCAGCACAACCAGATAGGGACAGTGTAAGTAGCGAAACACTAATCAGCTTAAACAGCCTCATAGAGGTTAATGATTTCATTGTGATGCTCCGTATATCACTCTTCGTGAGCTGGGAAGAGTACTTGATCGATTAAGTCACATAGGCAGTGCAGTGTCACCATGTGTACTTCATGAATGCGCGCGGTACGGTGTGAAGGGATACGAATCTCTACATCGTGTTCACCAAGTAAACCTGCCATTTCACCACCATCTTTACCCGTAAAGGCGATGATCGTCATGTCACGAGTTACTGCCGCTTCCATTGCCTTGATGATGTTCTTGCTGTTACCGCTGGTAGATATAGCTAACAGGATATCGCCAGTTTGACCAAATGCGCGTACCTGCTTAGAGAAGATCTCTTCATAGTGGTAGTCGTTAGCAACTGCCGTTAGCGTGGTGTTGTCTGCCATTAGCGCCATCGCTGGAAGGCTAGGGCGCTCGGTTTCAAAGCGATTAAGTAGGCACGACACAAATTGCTGAGCATTCGATGCCGAACCACCATTACCACAACAAAGAATTTTGTTTCCGTTAAGCAAGGTCGCAACCATGGCTTGAGCGGCATGCGTGATTGCGTCTGGCAGTGCTTCTGCAGCCGCAATTTGGATTTGAATACTTTCTGTAAAACTTTCTTTAATGCTGTCTAGCATGTTTATCCTTGGGTAATCGCGTTTTGAATCCAATTGATATTGTCATTCGGCCCTTCAATGGCAACGATATCAAATCTGAAATCTGTAGAGTGCACCGACAGGCCTTGCTGCATCAGCCAAACATTAGCTGTTTTGAGTAGCTTCTGTGACTTCTTGGCTGTCACCATTTCTGCGGCATGTCCGTAGCGGGTTTGCTTGCGGTATTTTACCTCGGCAAACACAATCGTGTTGTTATGGCGCATTATAAGATCAATCTCGCCACATTTTGCTATGAAGTTTTCTTGAATTAACGATAAACCGTGGTTAATCAGATAAGATTTTGCCACGGCCTCGTATTTATCACCCACCTGTTTGTGGGTGATAGTTGGTTTCGCTAAGAATGTTCGGCTAAAAAGCCCCATGCTCTGCCCAGCTGATTTCACGTTGAACAACACAGTTGTTGTCGATAGTGAGCACACCTGTTTCACCAGGAATGCTGTAACCCTGAACGGCCTTCATCTGTGGAAGAGCATCCATTAGGTAGTAAGCATCCATCCCAAGTGCTTGCAGACGTTTTTGGCCATTTGAGTATGAAGGCCATAGGTCGTTTAGCTCTTTGTTAAGTTCGTTCTTGTTCTCCACCAATAGTGGGATATCGCTGTAGAACACACCTGTCAGGTCTTCATACTGCTTGTCACCGCTGTTGCTGCGTGAGTTTGAGAACAGAGCAGGCTGGCTAGCGTCTGGGTTGATCGCCACTTCAATGAAAGGTTTGATCAGCGTGAGCTCTGAGTTTTTCGCCACAATGTAGACAGAATCGATGTCACGACGGCTACGCGGCTCAGTTTCTAGGTCAAGGTTAAGCAGACCATCCATCTGAGCAATACGTTGTTGGCTCTCTTGTAAGCCGAATACCTGATTCACATTACGCTGTAGTTGGCGCTTGTCTGAGAAGAAGCTGATTGCTACATCGTTGCTGCTGTATTTTTTCCACTCTTCTTTAAACGCTTGTTCAACGCGATCACCTAAACGTCCTTTTGGAGCAAGGATAAGCGGGTACTTGTAGCCTTGAGCAAAAAGGTGCTTCGCTGCTTGAGCGACCTCTTGTTCAGGCGATAGAGCGAGATAGCAAATATTGGTATCCGGTTCTAGCTGCGTTGGAATGTTCAGAGCTAGGGCTGGAATCGAATTCTCGTGGTTTTTCTGTGCTTGCTGAAGCTTAGTGATGTTGCTCTTAATCAGCGGACCAACGATGAAATCAACGTTGTTCTCTTCCAGTGTCGCTTTAATCTCAGCAGCACTTTGCACGTTGGTATCCATGACTGTCAGCGTTGCATCTTCTTCGCGTTCTTTGTCGTTCATCATCGCAAAGATGAAGCCATCACGTACCAGTTGTGCTTGCTTACCGTACTTACCCGTTAGCGGCAGTAACAGTGCAGTGCTGGTTGGCTTACTGATCTCTAGCGCCAAGATGTCGGTGATCGCTTGAGGTGTGTAAGTAGCAGCAGGGTGCTGAGGGTTCTCGGCTAACCAATCAGACAGGGTTTCCTGTAGGTTTGGAAGATTCGAGTTCAGCGTCTTCATGTAGATAGCCAGTTGTAACCAGCCTGAAAGCACATCTTCTGTCGGCGATGTTTTCAGTTCTAGAATCTCGTATTGAGAGTAGCTATTCAGGTTTTGCCAAATACGGTCGGCAGTTTGCTGTTGAAGCTCGTCGTCAGCCTCTAGGTACTCTGAATAGAGCACTAACTCACGGCTTGCCTCGAAATACTCACTCTTCATCTCTGAGATGTTCGCACGTAGCTCGTGATAATCTTTCCACTGTTCGTCAGGTAGCTTCCACCAAGGCTGGAAGTTCAGTTGGCTATAAGCTTGATCCGGCTGTGAGTTATTGACTAACAGCTGAGCGCGAGCTAATTGCCATTCCGCTTGTTGAACTTCAGTTAGCTCTTGTTTTGCTAAGCGTTTGATAAGCAATGTTGCTTGATCGGTTTTTCCAGCTTGCACAGAAGACTTAAGCGCCATGATTAACCAGTCGTTTTGTAGACTTCCTTTGCTACTATCCGCCTGCATCATGTAACTTTCAGTTGATTGCGCTGGATCTAGTGTAATATCAACGCTCGTTGGTGCTTGAGGACCTGAAGAACAAGCCGCCAATGTAATTGCTAATGCAATTGGAGTTAGTAAGCGTGGTACACTGAGTCTCTTATGGTTCATCGTTGCCATGAGTTCTTTAAATTCCGTATAAATTTGTATCTATATTAATCGTTGAAGTGATGGTAAACAAATGACAGATAACAAAACCTTGCTCACAGAGAGCCCAACTCTCTACATTGTGCCAACCCCAATCGGAAATTTGGGAGATATCACTCAAAGAGCAATTGAAATTTTATCAAGTGTCGATGTTATTGCAGCCGAAGACACACGCCACACGGGTAAGCTGCTTGCTCACTTCAATATATCAACCAGAACGTTCGCTTTACATGATCATAATGAACAAACTAAAGCGCAAGTTCTAGTCGAAAGGTTATTAGAAGGTCAGTCTATCGCATTAGTCTCTGATGCGGGTACACCTTTAATCAGTGACCCAGGTTACCATCTTGTATCACAATGTCGTCAAGCGGGTGTGAGAGTTGTGCCACTTCCTGGTGCTTGTGCAGTGATTACGGCATTGAGTGCGTCTGGTTTACCGTCTGATCGTTTCAGCTTTGAAGGCTTTTTGCCGCCAAAGAGCAAAGGCCGTAAAGATAAGTTCTTAGAGATCGCGAAAGCAGAGCGCACGTGTATCTTCTACGAATCACCACACCGCATTTCTGACTCTCTACAAGACATGCTTGAGATCTTAGGCCCAGACCGCGAAGTTGTATTGGCGCGTGAGCTGACTAAGACATTCGAAACCATTCAAGGATTGCCACTGGGTGAGCTTATTGAGTGGATTGAAGAAGATTCGAACCGTAAGCGCGGTGAGATGGTGTTACTAATTCATGGTCATCGTGAAGAAGCGAGCACAGAACTGCCAGACGAAGCGACTCGTACGCTGGGTATCCTAACTAAAGAGTTACCTCTTAAAAAAGCGGCGGCAATGACAGCTGAAATCTACAACCTGAAAAAGAACGCGTTATACAAGTGGGGGCTTGAGCACCTAGATGGTTAACGCTGAATAACTAGATAACTAAACAGTTAAATAGCTGCTCAGTGTATAAGTCGCTAGAGCGCTATTTCAAAGAAAGCTTGTGAGGAATGAGGGCAAACCCTTCATTCCTCTTTTTTTTGTCTATGTTGTGTGAAATTTATGCGTTTACTTAGCGGTTTGCAGCATATTTGTGATCTCGCTAGACACTGCACTCTAATCTCTATACAATCCGCCCTCGGAGTTGAACGGGTAATCGCTGCTTTGCTGATGTCCTTCGGGAGACTGACGTTGAGGTCCTTCGGGAAACTGACGTTGAAGTCCTTCGGGAGACTGGCAGAGGGGAGGAACGTCCGGGCTCCATAGAGCAGGGTGCCAGATAACGTCTGGGGGGCGCGAGCCCACGACAAGTGCAGCAGAGAGAAGACCG
Source organism: Vibrio sp. Isolate33 (assembly GCF_022397895.1). Classification (NCBI taxonomy): domain Bacteria; kingdom Pseudomonadati; phylum Pseudomonadota; class Gammaproteobacteria; order Vibrionales; family Vibrionaceae; genus Vibrio; species Vibrio sp. Isolate33. The sequence continues at coordinate 105,254 of NZ_JAKEUP010000013.1, read as the reverse complement.
CCGATGGCCTCATTTCTTCGGAAGAGGCACAGGTAAGGCTGAAAGGGTGCGGTAAGAGCGCACCGTGCGACTGGCAACAGTTCGTAGCAAGGTAAACTCCACCCGGAGCAAGATCAAATAGGCCCTCACATTGCGTTGCTCGCGTATGGGGGCGGGTAGATTGCTTGAGCCTGTGAGCGATTGCAGGCCTAGACGAATGGTTACCGCCGCGCAAGCGGAACAGAACCCGGCGTATGTGTCAACTCCACCTATCTAAAGAACCCATCATTACTTAACGGTAGTGATGGGTTTTTTGCTTTATATTGACGTAAATTATTTAGATTTCCTTAGAATCCTTCATCCTGATATGAGCTTGGGTCAAAAATTCCCAAAGCCTATACACAATATGGTGGAGATACAGCGCGAAATCAGTACACTAAAACGTTAACAGAACAAATTATTGCCGAACTATTGGCTCAATCCACTCACTGAGAAGACTATGACAGAAGCATTCAAACATATTTCAGTATTGCTTAACGAATCTATTGACGGACTTGCGATCAAACCTGACGGTACCTACATCGATGGTACCTTTGGCCGTGGTGGTCACAGCCGTACAATCCTGTCTAAACTGGGCGAGAATGGACGACTCTTTAGTATCGACCGCGATCCACAAGCGATTGCAGAAGCACAAAAGATTGATGACCCTCGCTTTACGATTATTCACGGCCCTTTCTCAGGTATGGCTGAATATGCAGAGCGTTATGACTTAGTCGGTCAAGTGGATGGCGTTTTACTGGATTTAGGTGTTTCTTCACCACAGTTAGATGACGCTGAGCGTGGCTTTAGCTTTATGAAAGATGGCCCGCTTGATATGCGTATGGATCCAACGTCAGGCATTCCTGTATCTCAGTGGTTGGTTGAAGCGGATCTAGATGACATCACATGGGTTATTCGTGAGTTCGGTGAAGACAAACACGCTCGTCGTATCGCGAAAGGCATCATTGCTTATCAAGAAAACGAAGAGAACGAACCGTTAACGCGTACTGGCCAGTTGGCTAAGCTTATCTCTGATGTGGCTCCAAAAAGCTTCAAAGAGAAAAAGCACCCTGCGACACGTGCTTTCCAAGCATTCCGCATCTACATCAACAGTGAGCTTGAAGAGATCGATACAGCACTAAAAGGCGCGGCAAGCATTCTTGCTCCAGAAGGCCGTTTGTCTGTTATCAGCTTCCACTCACTTGAAGACCGTATGGTGAAACGCTTTATCCGTAAAGAGAGCCAAGGCCCTCAAGTTCCACATGGCTTGCCTTTGACTGAAGAGCAGATCAAAGCGCTAGGCAGTGCAGATCTTAAGCCAGTAGGTAAAGCGATTAAACCATCGAAAGGCGAAGTGGATGAGAATACTCGTTCACGTAGCTCAGTATTACGAATCGCAGAAAAGCTATAGTCAATGAAGACCTCCAAACCAAACTTAGCCAAGATAATATTTTTTGATTTGATCTCCGTGGGTAAAGTCCCATTGGTGCTTCTTATCTGTATCTTTGCGAGTGCGATGGGGGTCGTTCTTACGACACATATGTCACGTCAGGCGATCACGCAAAAAGATATGGCATTAGTGGAGCGAGAACAGCTTGATGATGAGTGGCGAAATTTAATGCTTGAAGAGACGGCTCTGGCTGAACATAGCCGCGTTCAAGCATCGGCAAAACGAGAGCTAGACATGAAACGTCCAGACTCTGACAAAGAAGTTGTGATCACACTGAAATGACCGGTAAAAAGGAAAAAGCACCCGCGAAAACCGTTAAGAAACCAACGACAGAGCGTGTGAAGAGCGAAAAGGATTCGGATCCCATTCTGATTAAATGGCGTTTTAACGTTGTTATTGCTTTCGTGTTTCTTGCCTTTGCTGCACTCGTAGGTCGTGTGGCTTACATCCAAATCATTGAACCAGATAACTTAATTCGTCAGGGCGACCTTCGCTCGGTACGTGTTAAAGCTATTCCTTCCGCTCGCGGTATTATCTCTGACCGCAATGGCGAACCGCTTGCCGTCAGTGTTCCGGTAGAAGCGGTATGGGCCGATCCTAAGACCATTTTCGATAAAAATGGCATGGCTCAGATTGATCGTTGGTATGCGCTAGCCGATGTACTTGGTCTAGAACGTCAATCGATGATCGATAAGATCTCTAGCAACAAATCCCGCCGATTTATTTATCTACAGAGACAAGTTAGCCCTGCGATGGCTAAGTATATTCGTGAGCTAAAGCTGGTGGGTATTGGTCTGAAAGCAGAGTCTCGCCGTTATTACCCTGCCGGTGAAGTCAGTGCGCACCTTATTGGTGTGACCGGAATCGATGGTCACGGGCTAGAGGGTGTTGAGCGTAGCTATGACAAATGGCTAACGGGTGAAGCAGGTAAACGTACAATCCGTAAAGACCGTTACGGGCGAGTGGTTGAAAACATTGCACTAGAAGAGCGTGAAGAGGGTAAGCCTCTTGAATTAACTATCGATCAACGATTACAAGCGATTGCCTACCGAGCGATTAAACAGGCGGTGGCCGATCATAAGGCGACTTCTGGCTCTGCGATTTTATTGGATGTAAAAACCGGTGCCGTTTTGGCTATGGTTAATGCCCCTTCTTACAACCCGAACAATCGTGCTGACTTACAAAGTTTTAAAATGCGTAACCGCGTGCTCACTGATGCGATGGAACCCGGCTCTACAGTAAAACCGTTTGTGGTTTTGGCAGCATTAGAGAACGGTACCGCAGACCCTGATATCGTTATTGATACTGGCAACGGCATTATGCAAATTGGTGGTAGCCGTGTACGAGACTCTTCTAAAGTGGGTAAGGCTGATTTAGCTTTGATTCTTAAGAAGTCGAGTAACATCGGTGTGGCGAAATTGGCACTTAACATGCCACTCGAAGCCTTACTTGGAATGTACAGCTCTGTTGGTCTAGGCGAGATGTCTGGTCTGAACTTAATCGGTGAAACCAGTGGTATTTTCCCGAATCGACGTCGTTGGTCTAAGTTTGAAATTGCTACCTTATCATTCGGTTATGGCTTGTCGGTTACGCCGATGCAGTTAGCGCATGCTTATGCGACGTTGGCCAACAAAGGCATGTATGAACCGATTCATATTATTAAGAGTAACGACCAAGACTTTTCTAAGCAGATCATCAAGCGCGAGAACGCGGAACTGGTTTTGAATATGCTAGAAGGGGTGACTCAAAAAGGCGGTACGGCAACGAGAGCTGCGGTACCCGGTTACCGAGTTGCAGCCAAAACGGGTACATCTCGTAAGGCTGAAGCGGGCGGATACAGTGATGAATACATTGCGATAACCGCAGGTTTTGCCCCTGTTAGTGACCCAAGAGTCGCGTTGGTTGTGGTGGTTAACGAGCCTCAAGGTGACCTTTACTATGGCGGTTCAGTCGCAGCCCCCGTTTTTTCTGAAATCATGAAGGGTGCACTGCAAATTCTCAATGTCCCTGCTGATGAAAACAAATTTCAAGAATAGAGCCAATCAGGATTCAATATGAGTAATAGCCTCACGCTGTCATCTTTACTTTCTCCTTGGGGGGACTTCAGTTCTTCTGAGCTAGATGCGATTGCTGTTGAGCAGTTGGAGTTGGATAGCCGTGCTATCAAAGACGGTGATATCTTTGTTGCCATTGTTGGACATGCCGTTGATGGTCGTCGTTTTATCGAAAAAGCCGTCGCTCAAGGTGCGAAAGCCGTTATTGCACAGGCTGGTGATGATAAAGCTCATGGCTTGGTTGAGTGGTTAAATGCCATTCCTGTTGTTTATGTAGCAGAGCTAGATTCAATTCTCTCTGAACTGGCTGGTCGAGTTTACTCTTTTCAAGCGACCAAACTGATTGGTGTTACTGGCACCAATGGCAAAACCACCATCACTCAATTGATTGCTCAATGGCTAGATCTAGTCGGTCAACGCTCTGCGGTAATGGGCACTACAGGTAATGGCTTCTTAGATAATCTAAAAACAGCGGCTAACACCACAGGCAGTGCGATTGAAATACAGCGCACGCTGAGTGAGTTGGCTGAAGAAAATGCCGTTTATACCGCGATGGAAATCTCTTCTCATGGTTTGGTTCAAGGCCGCGTAAAAGCGTTGGATTTTGAGGTTGGTGTATTCACAAACCTGAGTCGTGATCACTTGGATTATCACGGCACTATGGAAGAGTACGCACTGGCTAAGAAAAGCCTGTTTACTCAACATAAATGCAAGCATGCAGTGATCAATGTGGATGATGAAGTAGGTAAAGCATGGATGTCAGATTTGTCCAATGCAATAGCCGTTTCATTGCTTCCGTTGTCTGGTTACCAACAATCGGTGTGGGCATCTGATGTCGCTTATGCAGAAACCGGTATTCAGATGTCTTTTGATGGTAGCTGGGGGCAAGGTCAGCTTTCGGTTCCTTTAATTGGTCAATTCAACGCATCAAATGTACTGGTTGCTTTCGCGACTCTGCTTTCATTGGGCATCGATAAACAAATCTTGGTCGACACTGCATCTCAACTGCAACCGGTTATTGGTCGCATGGAATTGTTCCAAGTACCAAACAAAGCAAAAGTCGTTGTCGATTACGCGCACACACCAGATGCTCTAGAAAAAGCATTGGCAGCCTTGCGTGTACATTGTTCTGGAAAGCTTTGGGCTATCTTTGGTTGTGGTGGTGACCGCGATACAGGTAAGCGCCCAATGATGGCGGTAACGGCTGAGCAGTTCGCCGACAAAATTATTATTTCAGATGATAATCCTCGCAGCGAAGATCCTGCTTTGATTGTTAAAGACATGCTAGCTGGCTTAAGCGAACCTGAATCAGCATTCGTCGAGCACGATCGCTATCAAGCGGTTAAGTTTGCCCTAGAGCAGGCTAGCAGCAGTGACATTATTCTTTTGGCTGGTAAAGGCCATGAGGATTACCAAGTATTGAAAGACGAAACGATCCATTACTCAGATCGCGAGTCTGCGCTCCAACTTTTAGGTATTTCATAATGATTGATGTATCACTCGAGCAGATCTGCTCAGCGGTGAGCGGTCAGCTGATTGAGGCTGGCAAGTCGAGCAATAGTGTCATTAATGCGGTCTCTACTGACACTCGCACCGTTGAAGAAGGTGCACTGTTTGTTGCTCTAGTAGGTGAACGATTTGATGCCCATGATTTTTGTCATCAAGCGTTAGAGGCTAATGCGAGCGCGTTGTTAGTCGAACGAAAACTTGACCTAAATATTACTCAAGTTGTTGTTGAAGACACTAAACTTGCTTTAGGTCAGCTAAGTGCTTGGATTCACGAGCAATGTAGCGCCCCAACTATGGCTATTACAGGTAGCTGCGGTAAGACGACCGTTAAAGAGATGGTCGCAAGTATTTTACAACAACGTGGCAAGGTGCTGTTTACAGCGGGTAACTTCAATAATGATATTGGTGTACCGCTAACTCTGCTACGCAGTGAGCCAAGGGATGACTATGCGGTGATCGAACTAGGCGCTAACCATATCGGTGAAATTGCTTACACTACTCAGCTAGTGAAACCACAGGTTGCTTTGGTGAACAATGTCGCTGCGGCGCACTTAGAAGGTTTTGGTTCTATTGATGGTGTGAAACAAGCGAAAGGTGAAATCTTTCAGGGGCTTGCTGCTGGTGATACTGCTATTGTTAATCTAGAGAGCAACGGTGGTGACTTTTGGAATGACGTACTTGCAGATAAAAGCGTGCTGACATTTTCAGAAAGCGACAGTAAGGCGGATTACTTCGCTAAGAATATTCGCATTAATGAGCAAGGTGAAGCTTGCTTTGATATGCAGACACCGCAAGGTGCAATGGCAGTCGAACTTGGCATTATTGGTCAGCACAACGTGGCAAATGCGTTGGCGGCTGCAGCGTTAAGTATTCAATTTGGTGCGACGCTTGAAGAAGTAAAAAGCGGTTTAGCGAACCTTATCTCGGTTAAAGGTCGAGTTGAAGTTCAACAATTAAGTCAGAATATCAAGCTGATAGATGACAGTTATAACGCCAGCGTACCTGCAATGAAGGCCGCAGCAAAATTGCTGTCGAGCTTCAAAGGTCAACGTTGGTTGATTTTAGGCAATATGGCTGAATTAGGCGACGAAAGCCTTGCACTTCACCGTCAAGTCGGTGAATATGCTGCCCCATTCGCTTTTGAGCATGTACTCACTTACGGTGATGATACCAAGGTGATTAGTGAGGTCTGTAATGGGACTCACTTTGCAACGCATCAAGCGATGATCGCGCACATAGAGCAGCACTTAAGCTTGCCAGAAAACTCGTCACATACCTTGTTGGTAAAAGGCGCGAATAGTGCAGGAATGAGTAAAATAGCCGCTGCTTTAAAGGAGAACTTTTCATGATAATTTGGCTTGCAGAGCTACTACAGCCACACTTTTCTTTCTTCCGTTTGTTCGAATACCTATCGTTTCGTGCAATCGCGAGTATTTTGACTGCTTTATGTCTGTCGCTGTGGATGGGACCTCGTTTAATTGAGCGTCTGCAAATGCTACAAATTGGCCAAGTTGTTCGTAATGACGGCCCTGAATCTCACTTCAGCAAACGTGGTACGCCAACCATGGGCGGCGTGATGATCCTTGCTGCCATCATTATTACAGTATTGATGTGGGCTGATCTTTCAAACCCTTACGTTTGGGCTGTGTTGGTTGTTCTTGGCGGCTACGGTGCGGTTGGCTTTGTTGATGACTATCGTAAAGTCGTTCGTAAGAACACCGATGGCTTGATTGCGCGTTGGAAGTATTTCTGGCAATCAGCAATTGCATTGGTTGTGGCGTTTGCTCTGTATGCTCACGGACACGACACCGCTGCAACGCAATTGGTTGTTCCTTTCTTCAAAGATGTGATGCCACAGCTTGGTTTACTGTACATTGTACTAACTTACTTTGTTATTGTGGGTACCAGTAACGCGGTAAACCTAACGGATGGCCTAGATGGCTTGGCGATCATGCCAACGGTTATGGTTGCGGCTGGCTTTGCTGTTATCGCTTGGGCGACAGGTAACGTTAACTTCGCGGCATACCTACACATTCCATACATTCCATACACCTCTGAACTGGTTGTGGTATGTACTGCTATCGTGGGTGCTGGCCTTGGTTTCCTATGGTTTAACACTTACCCAGCACAAGTATTCATGGGCGATGTTGGCTCTCTAGCACTGGGTGGTGCACTGGGTGTGATTGCTGTGTTGGTTCGCCAAGAGTTGGTACTGGTTATCATGGGCGGTGTGTTTGTAATGGAGACCTTGTCAGTAATCCTGCAGGTGGGCTCTTACAAATTGCGTGGTCAGCGTATTTTCCGCATGGCACCGATTCATCACCACTATGAACTTAAAGGTTGGCCTGAGCCGCGCGTAATCGTGCGCTTCTGGATCATCTCAATGGTATTAGTACTGGTTGGCCTAGCGACACTGAAAGTTCGTTAATCCTATGCGAGCCTCTGTCATAGAGGCTCTTTAAAACTATTAAGAGCATCTTGTTTAAATGGAACGTTGGCAAAATATTCAAAATGTAGTGGTTGTGGGGCTCGGTATTACCGGGCTCTCTGTCGTTAAACATCTCGTAAAATATCAACCTCACACTCATGTGAAGGTCATTGATACGCGAGAACTACCGCCGGGCAGAGAGTCTCTGCCTGAATCGGTAGAACTGCATTCTGGAAGCTGGAATACCCAATGGTTGGCTGAGGCTGATTTAGTGGTAGCTAATCCAGGTATCGCCTTAGCAACCCCTGAAATTCAAGATGTTGTTCAAGTGGGAACGCCTGTTGTCGGTGACATCGAGTTGTTTGGCTGGGCGGTGAATAAACCGGTCGTGGCGATTACTGGCTCAAATGGTAAGAGTACGGTGACTGACCTTACTGGTGTGCTTGCTAAAGCGGCTGGCCTTAACGTCGGTGTCGGTGGCAATATTGGTATTCCGGCTTTAGACCTTCTTGAGCTTGATGTAGATTTATATGTTCTTGAGCTCTCAAGCTTCCAGTTAGAAACTACATCGAACCTGAACCTTGCTGCAGCAGCCTTTTTGAACCTGTCAGAAGATCACATGGATCGCTATCAGGGTATGGCTGATTATCGCGAGGCTAAGTTAAGAATCTTTAATAACGCGCAGTGTGCGATTGTAAATCGAGAAGACAAAGAGACTTACCCAGACCACACAATGCCATTGGTGACATTTGGACTCGATGATCAAGAGTTTGGTGTATCGACTACTGATGGCACTGAGTGGTTAATCGATAACGGTAAACCAGTACTTGCTACTCAAGATTTAACATTGGTTGGACGTCACAATGTGGCGAATGCGTTAGTCTCTTTAGCATTATTGAAGCAAGTTGGTATTGATTACAGCAAAAGCCTTGAAGCTTTGAAAGCTTACAATGGTTTGACTCATCGCTGCCAAGTGGTGGCTGACAAGCGCGAAATCAAATGGGTTAACGACTCAAAAGCAACCAACGTAGCGAGCACATTAGCGGCTCTGTCTGGTTTAGAGTACCAAGGTACTTTGTATCTATTGGTTGGTGGCGTTGGTAAAGGTGCTGACTTTAGCGAGCTTAAACTTGTATTGGCGCAACTAGATAGTGTTCAGTTGTGTTGCTTCGGTGAAGATGCTGCGCAATTTATGCCGCTGCATCCATCAGCACAAAAGTTCGAGACCATGCAGCAGATAATCGAATCTATCTCACCACAACTGGTGGCTGGAGATATGGTGATGCTGTCTCCGGCGTGCGCGAGCTTCGATCAATTTAATAATTTCATGGCAAGGGGTGATGCGTTCACTGAACTTGCTCATGAGTATGCCTAACGTGTTGAAGGACTAACATTCAGTGCAAAGAGTGAAAGAGATCAATCAATCTATTTGGCAGTGGCTCAACCGTGCCACACCAGAGGCGCTCTACGATCGTCAATTGGTATGGATTGCTCTTGGATTGATGCTGACGGGTTTGGTGATGGTAACGTCGGCTTCGTTCCCAATCAGTGCTCGTTTAACCGATCAGCCGTTTCACTTTATGTTTCGTCATGCCATCTTCCTTGTGTTGGCGTTAGGTGTGTCCAGCGTCATATTACAGATCCCGATGCAACGCTGGTTTCAGTACAGTATGTACCTACTGGGCTTGTCCTTCTTCTTGCTGATCGTGGTATTAGCGGTCGGTAAGTCAGTTAACGGTGCATCGCGTTGGATCCCTCTCGGCTTATTTAACCTACAGCCAGCCGAAGTCGCCAAGCTATCACTGTTTATCTTCATGGCGGGCTACTTAGTCCGTAAGCAAGACGAAGTGAGGAAAACCTTCTTTGGTGGTTTCGGTAAACCTATCATGGTGTTTGGCGCCTTTGCTGTGTTACTGCTCGGTCAACCCGATTTAGGTACCGTAGTCGTAATGCTGGTTACCCTGTTCGGTATGTTATTTATCGCCGGTGCCAAGCTTTCACAGTTTATTGCCTTGATGGTGGCAGGCATTGCCGCCGTTGTTGGTTTGATTGTCATAGAGCCTTACCGTGTTCGACGTGTGACCTCTTTTTGGGAACCTTGGAATGACCCGTTCGGCAGTGGCTACCAGTTAACCCAATCATTGATGGCGTTCGGTCGTGGTGATTGGATGGGGCAAGGGCTTGGCAACTCAATTCAAAAACTCGAATATCTACCGGAAGCACACACCGACTTTGTATTTGCTGTATTGGCAGAAGAGCTCGGTTTCGTTGGTGTTACCTTAGTGCTGATGCTGATCTTTAGTTTGGTGTTTAAAGCCATTCTTATTGGCAAAAAAGCCTTCGATAACGACCAAGTGTTCAGTGGCTATTTGGCTTTCGGTATTGGTATTTGGTTTGCTTTTCAAACGCTTGTTAACGTAGGCGCTGCTTCAGGTATTGTTCCAACTAAAGGTCTAACCTTGCCGTTGATCAGTTATGGTGGTTCAAGTCTTATCGTGATGTCGGTGGCGGTTTCTATGCTGCTGCGTATCGATCACGAATGCCGGATACAACAAAAAGAACAAGCCGACAATCAAAACGAATTAGTAGAATAAGAATCTAACGTGATGAATCAAAACAAAAAACTTTTAGTGATGGCTGGTGGTACTGGCGGTCACGTTTTCCCAGGGCTAGCGGTGGCTAAAAAGCTTCAGCAGCAAGGCTGGGAAATTCGCTGGCTAGGAACCGCAGACAGAATGGAAGCGGATTTAGTGCCAAAGCATGGTATTGAAATCGACTTCATCAAAGTGAAAGGCCTGCGCGGTCAAGGTATTAGCAAGCTAGTTAAAGCGCCGTTCCAGATTATCAATGCCATACTTCAAGCAAGACAGCACATCAAAGCATGGCAGCCAGATGTGGTGCTTGGTATGGGCGGCTACGTAAGTGGTCCCGGCGGTATCGCAGCATGGTTGTCTGGCATTCCAGTGGTACTGCATGAGCAAAATGCAGTGGCAGGTTTAACTAACCAATGGCTGTCTAAAATTGCTAAAAAGGTATTCCAAGCTTTCCCTGGTGCGTTTCCTACTGCGGAAGTGGTAGGTAATCCTGTACGTGAAGATGTGGTTGCCTTAGCTGAACCAGAGCAACGCATGGCGGAGCGTGATGGCGATATTCGCATCTTGGTGATGGGCGGTAGCCAAGGCGCTAAGATCCTAAATGATACCTTGCCAGTGACGATGGCGCAGCTTGGCGAAGGCTTCACAGTGATGCACCAAGCGGGCAAGAACAACCAACAACAAGTTATTGAGCAATACAAATCACATTCTGTAGATAATGTTCAAGTGACTGAATTTATTGATGATGTGGCGCAAGCTTATGAGTGGGCAGATCTATTAGTGTGTCGCTCAGGTGCATTAACCGTATCAGAAGTATCTGCGGCGGGTGTGGGCTCTATCTTCGTTCCGTTTATGCACAAAGACAGACAGCAAGCGCTGAACGCCGATCACTTAGTTGAATGTGGCGCTGCGTTAATGATTGAACAGCCTCAATTGACGGCTGATAAGCTAGCGAACACGATCGCTGAGCTTGATAGAAATGAATTAAAAATGATGGCAACAAAAGCTCGTCAAGCGGCCAAGCTTGATGCTGATGTGACCGTCGCTGAAGCGATTAAAGCTTTAGCAAAATAATGAGATTGAATTGATGACGATTGAACATACCCAAGACTTAGCGCAAATCCGTGCAATGGTGCCAGAGATGCGCCGTGTTAAATCTATCCACTTCATTGGTATTGGTGGTGCAGGCATGAGCGGGATCGCTGAAGTCCTGCTAAATGAAGGCTACCAAATTACAGGTTCTGATATTGCTCAAAACCCAGTGACTGATCGTTTAGTTAGCAAGGGCGCGACCGTTTACATTGGTCACCAAGCAAGTAATGTTGCCGATGCAAGTGTGGTGGTGGTATCAACCGCTATCAACGAAGAAAACCCAGAGATTATTGCAGCTCGTGAAGCGCGCACCCCTATTGTTCGTCGTGCAGAAATGCTGGCTGAGCTGATGCGTTTTCGTCATGGCATCGCTGTGGCAGGTACGCACGGTAAAACAACAACAACGGCTTTGGTTACACAGATTTATTCTGAAGCGGGCCTAGATCCAACCTTCGTCAACGGTGGTTTGGTGAAAAGTGCAGGCACTAACGCACGTTTAGGTTCGAGCCGTATCCTTATCGCTGAAGCTGATGAAAGTGATGCGTCATTCTTACATCTGCAACCTATGGTTAGTATTGTAACTAACATTGAAGCGGATCATATGGATACCTATGGCGGTGATTTTGAAACGCTAAAGCAGACGTTTATCGATTTCCTACACAACCTACCATTCTACGGTCAGGCTGTGATGTGTGTAGATGATCCTGTTGTACGTGAACTTATCCCTCAGGTGAGCCGCCAAGTGATTACTTACGGTTTCTCTGAAGACGCGGACATTCGCATTGAAAACTACGTACAAGAAGGTCAACAAGGCAAGTTTACGGTTGTACGTGAAGGCAAAGCGAACCTAGATATCACGTTGAACATCCCAGGTCGCCACAACGCATTGAATGCATCGGCTGCGATTGCGGTTGCGACGGAAGATGACATCAGCGATGAAGCGATTCTAAAAGCGATGGCGGGAACGGAAGGTACTGGTCGTCGTTTCGATCATCTTGGTGAGTACGAAACGGGTAAAGGCGTGGCGATGCTGGTCGATGATTACGGTCATCACCCAACGGAAGTGGATGTGACGATTCAAGCGGCTCGCAGTGGCTGGACTGACAAACGTCTCGTGATGATCTTCCAACCACACCGTTACAGCCGAACACGTGATTTATATGATGATTTTGCGAACGTTCTTGAACAAGTTGATGTCTTAATCTTATTGGATGTGTATTCAGCAGGTGAGAAACCGATTGCAGGGGCTGACGGACGTTCACTAAGTCGAACTATTCGTGGGCGTGGTAAGATTGATCCAATCTTTGTTGCTGATATCAACACACTGCCATCGGTTCTAGCGAACGTAATTCAAGGCGGCGACCTTGTTTTAACGCAGGGTGCAGGTGATGTTGGTCGTGTAGCTAAGCAACTTGAATCGCTACAATTAGACATTAATAAAATGCAGAACGCGTAACAGAATAGCGTCTACATACTGTGGTCGATCGCTCACTTCTTGCGATTGACCTAAAATTGACCAAAAATCTTATTATCAACGTTTGATAGTTTGATTTTGCTCAGTATAATTCATAGGTTAAAGTAAGTGCTTTTACCTCTATTACGAAGATAGGGAATAGAATTGCGAACCAACGACAGGGAATGCGGGCTTTGGTAGAAAGTACTTTTAGCGAAAACCGCCACCTATTCAGTTTACCGTCGCTCAAGAAACACGCCTTAGGCGGGTCTTTTTTTGTCATGGTATTGCTATTCATTGGGTTTCTTTTCTATACCACACTGACTTGGATGTGGGACGATCAGCGATTGCCTCTCTCCAAAATAGTACTTCAAGGCGACTTAACTTACGTAACCGCTGGTGACGTTCAACATGCCTTTGGCGAGCTTGAACACATTGGAACATTTATGTCGCAAGACATCGGCGTGTTGCAAGACAGTTTAGAAGCGTTACCTTGGGTATCTGTTGTCTCTATTCGTAAGCAGTGGCCAGACACAATAAAAGTATTTTTGACTGAGTACCATGCGGCAGCAATCTGGAACGGCAACATGCTGCTGAATGACGATGGTCAGGTGTTCAATGGTGATATCGGCCTCTTGAAGGGCGATAGAGTTAAGCTTTACGGCCCAGACGGCACCAGCCAAGAAGTGATAGAAAAGTGGCGACAGATAACCCCTTTGATTAACAGTCTTGGGTTAACCGTTACCTCGCTCGTTCTCAATGAGCGTCGCGCTTGGCAAATAATCCTAGATAACGGTATCCGTTTAGAACTAGGTAAAGATTCTTTAGATGAGCGTGTTGAACGCTTCATTTCGCTTTACAACGAGTTAGGTAGTAAGGCGAATCAAGTGAGCTACATCGACCTCAGGTATGATACGGGAGCCGCTGTAGGCTGGTTTCCAGAGCAAGAGTTAGAAGAGAGCACAGATGACTAAGACCGCAGATGACAACATAATCGTTGGTCTTGATATAGGCACTGCGACCATATCAGCTCTGGTTGGTGAAATATTGCCTGATGGTCAAATCAATATCATTGGTTCTGGGCAAAGCCCATCCAGAGGTATGGATAAAGGTGGTGTAAACGACCTAGAGTCGGTAGTTAAGTCGGTTCAGCGAGCTATTGATCAAGCAGAGTTGATGGCGGAATGCCAAATCAGCAATGTGTTTATCTCGCTATCGGGCAAACATATCGCAAGCCGAATTGAAAAAGGCATGGGTACTATCTCTGATGAAGAGGTGTCTCAAGACGATATGGATCGAGCGATCCATACCGCGAAATCAATTAAAATAGGTGATGAGCAGAGAATTCTGCACGTGATTCCACAAGAATTTACCATTGATTATCAAGAAGGGATTAAGAACCCACTTGGCTTATCTGGTGTTCGAATGGAAGTCAGCGTTCACCTAATTTCTTGCCATAGCGACATGGCGAGAAACATTATTAAAGCTGTTGAACGATGTGGTCTCACAGTAGAACAGATCGTGTTTTCAGGACTTGCCTCAAGTAATGCGGTAATTACTGAAGACGAGAGAGAGCTTGGAGTATGTGTGGTGGATATCGGCGCGGGTACGATGGATATTTCCATTTGGACTGGCGGCGCACTGCGACACACAGAAGTCTTTTCCTACGCAGGAAATGCAGTAACCAGTGATATTGCCTTCGCTTTCGGCACGCCAGTGAGCGATGCTGAAGAGATAAAAGTAAACCATGGTTGCGCTCTGAGTGAACTCGTAAGCAAGGATGACTCTGTTAACGTCCCAAGTGTTGGTGGTCGCCCATCGAGAAGTTTGCAACGACAAACTTTGTCGGAAGTGATTGAACCACGTTACACTGAACTTATGGGTCTCGTTAACCAAACTATTGATACGGTTCAATTACAGCTACGAGATGAAGGTATTAAACACCACCTTGCAGCTGGCGTCGTTCTCACTGGTGGAGCGGCACAAATTGACGGATTGGTAGAGTGTGCGGAACGTGTTTTCCGCAATCAAGTTCGAGTTGGTAAGCCATTAGAAGTTAGTGGCTTAACTGACTATGTTAAAGAGCCGTATCATTCTACGGCGGTTGGTTTACTTCATTACGCAAGAGATTGTCAGATCAGTGATGAAGGTGATTACAGCGAACCTAAGCGTTCAGCACCTTCTATGTCTGGTTTGTTTGGCAAATTGCGTAATTGGATACAAAAAGAGTTTTAACCTGAGTTGCAGGAAAAAACGGAGATAACACATGTTTGAACCGATGATGGAAATGTCTGACGATGCAGTAATTAAAGTCGTTGGAGTTGGTGGCGGTGGCGGTAACGCTGTTGAGCACATGGTACGTGAATCAATCGAAGGCGTAGAATTCATCAGTGTTAACACTGATGCTCAAGCACTTCGTAAAACAAGCGTGAGCAGCGTGATCCAAATTGGTGGTGATATCACTAAAGGTTTGGGCGCTGGTGCAAACCCACAAGTAGGCCGTGATGCAGCTCTCGAAGATCGAGAAAGAATTAAAGAAGTTCTAACTGGCGCCGATATGGTATTTATCGCAGCTGGTATGGGCGGTGGTACTGGTACAGGTGCTGCTCCAGTTATTGCTGAAGTTGCGAAAGAGTTGGGTGTGCTAACGGTTGCTGTTGTAACTAAGCCATTCAGCTTTGAAGGCAAAAAGCGTTTAGCGTTTGCTGAGCAAGGTATCGAAGAGCTTTCAAAGCATGTGGATTCTTTAATTACGATTCCAAATGAAAAGCTACTTAAAGTACTTGGCCGCGGCGTAACACTGCTAGAAGCTTTCGCAAGTGCAAATGATGTACTTAAAAATGCTGTACAAGGTATCGCCGAGCTAATTACTCGCCCTGGTATGATTAACGTCGATTTCGCGGATGTTCGCACCGTAATGTCTGAGATGGGTCATGCAATGATGGGTAGCGGTATCGCAAAAGGTGAAGACCGTGCTGAAGAAGCTGCTGAAACGGCAATTTCTAGCCCACTACTAGAAGACATCGACCTAGCTGGTGCACGTGGCGTTCTTGTGAACATCACAGCAGGCCTAGATATGCGTCTAGATGAGTTCGAAACAGTAGGTAACACAGTTAAGGCATTCGCATCTGATAACGCAACAGTTGTGATTGGTACTTCTCTAGACCCTGATATGACGGATGAAATCCGCGTAACTGTTGTTGCAACAGGTATCGGTACAGAGAAAAAACCAGACATTACTTTAGTTGCTGGTGGTAAAGCTAAGGTTGCACCAACTCCTCAACCACAGGTAGCGGCTCAAACTGCACCAAAAGTGGAAGAGAAAGTGGCACAGCCATTGCAAGAAAAAACTGAGGTTAAACCTCAAGTTAAGCCACAGCCAACAACGTCACCTGTTTCTTCAGGTACAGGCGCTAGCCAAAGTGCAGCACCTAAAGCTGAGAAAGAGAGTGGATATTTAGATATTCCAGCATTCTTACGACGTCAGGCTGATTAACAAACACCCAAAATTTGACTATAGTCGAATTAATGGTAAAATTCGCGGTCGGTAAATACTGACCGTGATTTGTAGCACTGATAACGAGGCAAGCAGATGATCAGACAACGTACTCTGAAAGAAATTGTGAAAACAACTGGTGTGGGTCTCCACTCTGGTCGTAAAGTCACACTTACTCTTCGCCCGGCAGCTGCAAATACAGGCATTGTTTATCGTCGTACAGATGTAAATCCACCTGTAGATTTCCCAGCTGATCCAGCATCAGTTCGTGACACTATGTTATGTACTGCTCTTGTTAATGACGAAGGCGTACGTATCTCTACAGTGGAGCACCTTAACGCAGCTCTAGCGGGCATGGGCATCGACAACATTATTGTTGAAGTAGATGCACCAGAGATCCCAATTATGGATGGTAGCGCAAGCCCATTCGTATATTTGCTACAGCAAGCGGGTGTAGAAACACTGAATGCAGCGAAGCGTTTTATTCGTATCAAAAAGCCTATCCGTTTTGAAGATGGCGATAAGTGGGCAGAGTTTGTTCCATTTAACGGCTTCCGTATGGACTTTGAGATCGACTTTAACCACCCAGCAATTGAATCTGATGAGCAACGTTTGTTGTTTGATTTCTCTTCACAAGGCTTTGTGAAAGAAATCTCTCGCGCTCGTACTTTCGGCTTCATGCGCGATATTGAGTACCTACAATCTCAAAACCTAGTACTTGGCGGTAGCTTCGATAACGCTATCGTTCTAGACGAATACCGAATTCTTAATGAAGAAGGTCTGCGTTTTGACAATGAGTTCGTAACTCACAAAGTACTGGATGCGATTGGTGACCTTTACATGTGTGGACACGCTATTATTGGTGAGTTCCGTGCATACAAATCAGGTCACGGCCTAAACAACCAACTACTACGTGCAGTACTTGCTGACGCAGAAGCTTGGGAATGGGCAACATTCGAAGAAGAAGTAGGCTCTCCTGTTGCATTTGCTGAGCCAGGAATGGTTCTAGCGTAATTGTTGTTTACAACAATATAAGATTTCGAAAACCAGGTCGTTGACCTGGTTTTTTTGTATCTATTTTCCAGATACAGTGTCGTCAACATCCGAAAGTTGACTACCAATGGGCTACAGTCTGGCTAATCCGTCAGCAATTAGAAAGAAAAGTTCCAAGCACATCAAACAAATGGGGTTATATATGGTCGTTGGTGTGAAAATTACTTACACTAAAGGGCATTAATTTTAACTCAAGCCTTGAAAACTCTACTCTCAAGTACAATATCAAAGATACTAGATTTATCTCAGTATCCTTGGTTAGTAACTGAAGACTAGTTCATAGCTAGTAGAGACTGACGGCATTTAAAATAGATCGCGGACGATCTGAGAACGAAGAGATTCCAAGCACATGATTACTAAGCTGCTGACAAAGGTAATTGGCAGTCGCAATGACAGAACACTGCGCCGCCTTAGAAAAATTGTAAAAGAAATTAATAACTACGAACCAACGTTTGAAGCACTTTCAGACGAAGAGCTAAAAGCAAAAACGGTTGAATTTCGTGAGCGCTTAGATAAAGGTGAATCGCTAGACCAACTTCTACCTGAAGCATTTGCTACGGTACGTGAAGCGTCTAAGCGTGTTTACGGCATGCGTCACTTTGACGTGCAAATGATTGGTGGCATGGTTCTAAATGCTGGCCAAATTGCAGAAATGCGTACTGGTGAAGGTAAGACTCTTACAGCAACCTTACCAGCTTATCTTAACGCCCTACCTAGCAAAGGTGTTCACGTAGTAACGGTGAACGACTACCTAGCGAAGCGTGATGCGGAAACAAACCGCCCATTATTTGAATTCCTTGGTATGACGGTTGGCGTGAACGTGCCAAACATGGCTCCGCCAGAGAAAAAAGAAGCGTACCAAGCAGACATCCTATATGGAACAAACAACGAGTTTGGTTTCGATTACCTACGTGACAACATGGCTTTCCGTGCTGAAGATCGTGTTCAACGCGAACGCTTCTTCGCTGTTGTCGATGAAGTTGACTCAATCTTAATTGATGAAGCTCGTACCCCACTTATTATCTCTGGCCCTGCTGAAGATAGCTCAGATCTTTACACGCGTATTAACACGTTAATTCCTAACCTTGAGCGCCAAGATAAAGAAGATTCTGAAGAGTACCGTGGTGAAGGTCACTATACCATGGACGAGAAATCGAAGCAGGTTCACCTGACTGAAAACGGTCAAGAATTTGTAGAAGAGCTAATGGTGAAAAACGGCCTGATGGAAGAGGGCGACACGCTTTACTCTCCAACAAACATCAGCCTATTGCACCATGTTAATGCAGCGCTTCGTGCACACGTATTGTTTGAGAAGAACGTAGACTACATCGTTACTGAAGATGGCGAAGTCGTTATCGTTGATGAACATACTGGTCGTACAATGCCAGGTCGTCGTTGGTCTGAAGGTTTACACCAAGCTGTTGAAGCTAAAGAAGGTGTGAAGATTCAGAATGAAAACCAAACGCTAGCATCGATTACTTTCCAAAACTTCTTCCGTCTATACGAAAAACTGTCAGGTATGACAGGTACTGCCGATACAGAAGCTTTCGAATTCCAGTCTATCTACGGCCTAGAAACTGTGGTTATCCCAACCAACAAGCCTATGGTTCGTAACGATATGCCAGATGTGGTTTATCGTACTGAAGAAGACAAGTTCAATGCGATCATTGAAGACATTAAAGACCGTGTAGCTGCTGGTCAGCCATCACTGGTTGGTACAGTTTCTATCGAGAAATCTGAGCTACTGTCTAACGCACTGAAAAAAGCAAAAATTAAGCACAACGTTCTAAACGCTAAGTTCCACGAAATGGAAGCTGAGATCGTTGCACAAGCGGGTACGCCAAGCGCGGTAACTATCGCAACTAACATGGCCGGTCGTGGTACCGATATCGTGTTAGGTGGCAGCTGGCAGGCACAAGTTGAGAAGCTGGATAACCCAACTCAAGAGCAGATCGATAAGATCAAAGCTGACTGGAGAGTAATCCACGATAAAGTACTTGAGTCAGGTGGTCTGCACATCATTGGTACTGAGCGTCATGAATCTCGCCGTATCGATAACCAGCTACGTGGTCGTTCTGGTCGTCAAGGTGATGCAGGTTCTTCTCGTTTCTACCTATCAATGGAAGACTCTCTGCTACGTATCTTTACATCGGATCGTATGGCTGGTCTTATCCAAAGTGGTATGGACGAAGGCGAAGCAATCGAATCTAAGATGCTTTCTCGCTCAATTGAAAAAGCACAACGTAAAGTTGAAGGTCGTAACTTCGATATTCGTAAGCAGCTTCTTGAGTACGATGATGTAGCCAATGACCAACGTAAAGTGGTTTATGAGCTTCGTGACGAACTGATGAGTTCTGACGACATCAGCGAAATGATCGAACACAACCGTGAAGACGTGTTTACTTCGGTTATCGATGAATACATTGCTCCTCAATCGCTTGAAGATATGTGGGATATCGCGGGTCTGCAAGATCGCCTGAAGAACGACTTCGATCTAGAGTTCGATATTCAAGGTTGGTTGGACGAAGACGACAAGCTTTACGAAGAAGCACTGCGTGAACGTATCCTAGGTATGGCGGTTGATTCGTACAAACAGAAAGAAGAAGTGGTTGGTGCTCAAGTACTACGTAACTTCGAGAAATCTGTAATGCTACAAACGCTAGATGGCCTTTGGAAAGAGCACTTGGCTGCGATGGATCACCTTCGTCAAGGTATCCACCTACGTGGTTACGCTCAGAAGAACCCGAAACAAGAGTACAAGCGCGAGTCGTTTGAACTGTTTGAAGGTCTACTAGAAGTACTGAAATCAGATGTTATTACCATCCTTTCTAAAGTTCGCGTTCAGCAACAAGAAGAAGTAGAAAAGATGGAAGCTCAACGTCAAGCTCAAGCTGAAGAAGCGGCGCGTCGTGCACAAGCACAACACGCAACGGCTGAAAATCAGTTAGGTGACGATGAAGCTGAACCAGCATCTCCACAAACGGTAGTACGTGATGAGCGTAAAGTGGGTCGTAACGAACCATGCCCATGTGGAAGTGGCAAGAAATACAAACAGTGTCACGGTAAAATTGACTAAGTTTGGTGAATCGTTGCTGTAACGGATGATTGCAGTGTCGGAGGTACTCACTTACTAACGTAAGCTCCGTACCTCCTCCTTGCACTCACCACGTCACAGCTTAGCTTCACACAAACTTATTGATATAAAGAGTCGCTTAGGCGGCTCTTTTTGTATGTAAATTTCATGGCTTACTTTGTTATACAAGGAAGTCGTCATTCCCTATAGCGAGGAACGAGCGTAATAGGGAATCTCGTTTAGTTAGGCTCACGTTGTTTTAGATCCCCAACTCAGTCGTTCCTCCTTGTTGAGGATGACGTATTCAGGGACTATGTGAGTTAACCGTTTTATTAAGGAACACCAACACATGAAAAGAATCCATATTGTAGCGGGCATTATCTTCAACCAAGATAAGTCACAGGTATTTATCACTAAGCGCCCAGACGACAAACACAAGGGCGGTTTTTGGGAGTTCCCCGGCGGCAAGGTAGAAGCGGGTGAAACCATTGAACAAGCGATGACTCGTGAGCTCGATGAAGAGATTGGCATTAAAGTGACTAAGCAGTCTTTGTTTGAGCACCTTGAGTTTGATTACACGGACAAGTCGCTTAAGTTTGACTTCATCCTTGTGACCGATTTTGAACAGCAGCCTTATGGCAAAGAAGGTCAGCAAGGTGAATGGGTAAGTCTTGAATCATTGAATCAATACGCCTTCCCTGAAGCAAATGTGCCAATTTTAGAGCGAGTGGTAAAAGAGTTTTCGTAATTGCTAGCCTGAGTTTGAGATTGTTGTTAGTTTAAAGAGATTAATCGAATGAACGTTGCTGCAAGAGAGAAGTGGTAACGGTAACCAAAACAATGGAGATATTCGCAGTGGTAAGAATTGCAATTGCAGGAGCAGCGGGCCGTATGGGTCGCAACTTGGTGAAAGCCGCTCATCATAATTCAGAAGCAAGTGTTGGTGCTGGCTCAGAGCGTCCAGAGTCATCTTTGGTCGGTGTTGATGTTGGCGAGTTATGTGGTGAAGGTCGTTTTGATGTCGCGCTAGTGGATGACTTGTCTAAAGCCATCGAAGAGTTTGATGTGATTGTCGATTTTACTGCCCCTGTTAGCACATTAGCGAATATTGAACTTTGTAAACGTCACGGTAAAAAGCTAATCATCGGTACGACGGGTTTCTCTGAAGAAGATAAACAGGTGATTGATGCGGCTTCAAAAGAGATGCCTATCGTAATGGCACCTAACTACAGTGTCGGTGTGAACCTTGTATTTAAGCTGCTAGAAAAAGCCGCGAAAGTGATGGGCGATTACTGCGATGTTGAGATCGTTGAGGCTCACCACCGTCATAAAGTCGATGCTCCTTCTGGTACAGCGATTGGTATGGGCGAAGCGATTGCTGGCGCGATGGGCAATGAGCTCAACGATGTAGCCGCATGGTCACGTGAAGGTATTACTGGTGAGCGTACGAAAGATGAGATTGGTTTCGCTACTATTCGTGCCGGTGACATTATTGGTGAACACACCGCTATGTTTGCTGATATCGGTGAGCGAGTCGAAATTACTCATAAAGCCACGGACCGAATGACTTTCGCTAATGGCGCAATCAAGGCTGCAGTCTGGTTAAATGATAAACCAGCCGGCTTTTATACCATGACTGATGTCCTAGGTTTGAATGACCTGTAAATAGATATTTATGCGCTGGCAATTGCCGGCGCTTTCTTTATTTGGTACATTTTCCTTCGTAATATCCCTTTTACAAACCTCCCTCTAGTTTCTTCTGATCGTCGATTTTTCCTTATTTAACTTTGTTTTTTAATGCTTATAGTGTGTTTTTTGTTTTAGGTCTTTAAATTACGATCTTTTCTCTTTGTATTTATCGATTGCGTTTTGTTGCTGATGTTTTTATCACTCTATGGTTGGCTAAAATGAGGGGTGAAAATTAGAAAATCGTAATATTCGGCCGAAATGAGCATGAAAGTTAAACTTTTGAAGCTTTGATGGCGTAAATTGAATTAGTCCTTACAAATGTTTAATTTCTTTTGCGTTAAATGTTGACACGTATCACGCACATCACTAAAATACCGCCAATTTGTCTAATTTCCATAAACACGCAGTTTCTGGTGTTGCAGGAAGGTAGATTTGCAAATTAAATCAATTTTAATGCATTTTTATTTCTGGAGGTTGTCTTGAAGAAGTCAGCACTACTCGTCCTAGAAGATGGGACAGTATTTCACGGTGAAGCCATTGGCGCTGTAGGTTCTGCAGTTGGTGAAGTCGTTTTTAATACCTCGATGACGGGGTACCAAGAAATCCTCACTGATCCTTCCTATTCTCAACAAATCGTTACCCTTACTTACCCTCACATTGGCAATACCGGAACCAATTCCGAAGACGAAGAATCTTCTTCAATCCACGCTCAAGGCCTTGTGATTCGCGATCTCCCTCTAATCGCTTCTAACTTCCGTAATGAACAATCCCTTTCTGATTACCTTAAGTCGCAAAACGTTGTTGGTATCGCTGATATCGATACTCGTAAGCTGACGCGTATTCTTCGTGAAAAAGGCGCTCAGAACGGTTGTATCGTAGCGGGTAACAATTTAGACGAAGCTTTGGCTCTAGCTAAAGCAAAAGAATTCCCTGGCCTGAAAGGTATGGACCTTGCGAAAGAAGTTACAACAAAAGAAGCGTATCAATGGAAACAGGGTTCGTGGACGCTTACGGGTGGACTTCCTGAAGCGAAAGCAGACTCTGAATTGCCATACCACGTTGTTGCTTATGACTTCGGTGCAAAACGAAACATCCTACGAATGCTTGTTGACCGCGGCTGCCGCCTAACGGTTGTTCCAGCTGAAACTTCTGCTGAAGAAGTACTGGCTCTGAACCCAGACGGTGTTTTCCTTTCAAATGGCCCTGGTGACCCAGAACCATGTACTTACGCAATTGAAGCGACAAAAGTGTTCCTAGAAAAAGGCTTACCAATCTTCGGTATCTGTCTAGGTCACCAGATTCTTGCTCTTGCGTCAGGCGCTAAGACAGTGAAGATGAAGTTTGGTCACCACGGTGCAAACCACCCGGTTAAAGATTTAGATCGTGATGTGGTGATGATTACTTCGCAAAACCACGGCTTTGCTGCTGACGAAGAAACCCTTCCAGAGACACTACGTGCAACGCACAAATCACTATTTGATGGTTCTCTACAAGGTATTCACCGTACAGACAAACCAGCATTCAGCTTCCAAGGTCACCCTGAAGCAAGCCCAGGTCCGGAAGACGCAGCGCCGTTATTCGACCACTTTATTGAACTAATCAAACAGCACACAGCGTAATTCGGAGTAGTAGACAATGCCAAAACGTACTGACATTAAAAGTATTCTTATTCTAGGTGCTGGCCCGATCGTTATCGGCCAAGCATGTGAGTTCGATTACTCTGGTGCTCAAGCTTGTAAAGCGCTTCGCGAAGAAGGTTACCGAGTTATTCTTGTAAACTCGAACCCAGCGACAATCATGACAGACCCAGACATGGCCGATGCAACTTACATCGAACCTATCCAATGGGAAGTTGTGCGTAACATCATCGCTAAAGAGAAGCCTGATGCAGTTCTACCTACTATGGGTGGCCAAACTGCATTGAACTGTGCTCTAGACCTAGAAAAGCACGGCGTTCTTGAAGAGTTCGGTGTTGAAATGATTGGTGCAACGGCTGACGCTATCGATAAAGCAGAAGACCGTTCACGCTTCGATAAAGCAATGAAAGCAATTGGCCTTGAGTGTCCAACTGCTGATACAGCGAAAACGATGGAAGAAGCTTACAAAGTTTTAGACATGGTTGGCTTCCCTTGTATCATTCGTCCATCGTTCACGATGGGTGGTACTGGTGGCGGTATCGCTTACAACAAAGAAGAATTTGAAGAAATCTGTCGTCGTGGTTTGGACTTATCTCCAACTAACGAACTTCTTATCGATGAATCACTTATCGGTTGGAAAGAGTACGAGATGGAAGTGGTTCGTGACAAAAACGACAACTGCATCATCGTATGTGCGATTGAAAACTTCGACCCAATGGGTATTCATACAGGTGACTCAATCACTGTGGCTCCAGCTCAAACGCTGACAGACAAAGAATACCAACTAATGCGTAACGCATCTCTAGCAGTGTTGCGTGAGATTGGTGTTGAAACAGGTGGTTCAAACGTACAGTTTGGTATCAACCCGAAAGATGGCCGTATGGTTATCATCGAGATGAACCCACGTGTATCTCGCTCTTCTGCACTAGCATCTAAAGCAACAGGTTTCCCAATCGCTAAGATTGCAGCGAAACTGGCTGTTGGCTTCACGCTAGACGAGCTAATGAATGACATCACTGGCGGCGCAACGCCAGCATCATTCGAACCAACAATCGACTACGTAGTAACTAAGATTCCTCGTTTTAACTTCGAGAAATTTGCAGGTGCTAACGACCGTCTAACGACGCAAATGAAGTCTGTTGGTGAAGTTATGGCTATCGGCCGTAACCAACAAGAATCTCTACAAAAAGCACTTCGCGGCCTAGAAGTTGGCGCAACTGGTTTTGACGAAATGGTAGACCTAGACGCACCTGATGCTCTAACGACTATCCGTCACGAACTGAAAGAAGCTGGCGCAGAGCGTATTTGGTACATCGCTGACGCATTCCGTGCTGGTATGTCGGTAGATGGTGTATTCAACCTAACGCAAATCGACCGTTGGTTCCTAGTTCAAATCGAAGACATCGTTAAGCTAGAGCAAGAACTGAAAGCGAAAGGCTTTGCTGGTCTGAACAAAGACGAGCTAAACAAGCTTAAGCGCAAAGGTTTTGCAGATGCTCGCCTATCTAAGATTCTAGGTGTAGCGGAAAGCGAAATCCGTCGTCTACGTGACCAATACGATATCCACCCAGTGTACAAGCGTGTAGATACGTGTGCGGCTGAGTTCTCTTCTGATACGGCTTACATGTACTCATCTTACGATGACGAGTGTGAAGCGAACCCAACAGACAAAGACAAGATCATGATTCTAGGCGGCGGTCCAAACCGTATCGGCCAAGGTATTGAATTTGACTACTGTTGTGTACACGCATCACTAGCACTACGTGAAGATGGCTACGAAACTATCATGGTTAACTGTAACCCTGAGACTGTTTCTACAGACTACGATACATCTGACCGTTTGTACTTCGAACCAGTAACACTGGAAGACGTACTAGCAATCGCTCGCGTTGAGAAGCCAAAAGGCGTTATCGTTCAGTACGGTGGGCAAACGCCACTTAAACTGGCTCGTGCTCTTGAAGCTGCTGGCGTACCAATCATCGGTACTAGCCCAGACGCAATCGACCGTGCAGAAGACCGTGAGCGTTTCCAAGTTGCTGTAGACCGTCTAGGCTTACTTCAGCCAGAAAACGCAACAGTAACAACAATGGAGCAAGCGGTTGAGAAATCTCGCGAAATCGGCTTCCCACTTGTTGTACGTCCTTCTTACGTACTTGGTGGTCGTGCGATGGAAATCGTATACGACGAGCAAGATTTACGTCGCTACTTCAACGAAGCTGTTAGCGTATCAAACGAATCTCCAGTACTACTTGATAGCTTCCTAGACGACGCTGTTGAAGTAGACGTAGATGCGATTTGTGACGGTGAACGCGTAGTTATCGGCGGTATCATGGAGCACATCGAGCAAGCGGGTGTTCACTCAGGTGACTCAGCATGTTCTCTTCCTGCATACACGCTAAGCCAAGAGATCCAAGACGTAATGCGTGAGCAAGTTGAAAAGCTAGCGTTCGAGTTGGGTGTTCGTGGTCTGATGAACACTCAGTTTGCTGTTAAGAACAATGAAGTGTACCTAATCGAGGTTAACCCTCGTGCAGCACGTACGGTTCCATTCGTATCTAAAGCAACTGGCGCGCCAATCGCTAAGATTGCCGCTCGTGTAATGGCGGGTCAATCGCTAGAGTCTCAAGGCTTTACGAAAGAAATCATCCCACCTTACTACTCAGTGAAAGAAGTTGTACTTCCATTCAACAAGTTCCCTGGTGTTGACCCACTGTTAGGTCCAGAAATGCGCTCTACTGGTGAAGTAATGGGTGTTGGCGCGACGTTCGCAGAAGCATACTCTAAAGCTGAATTGGGTTGTGGCAACATCTACCCAGAAGGCGGCCGTGCACTTCTTTCTGTTCGCGAAGGCGACAAAGAGCGTGTTGTTGACCTAGCATCTAAGCTATCTAAGCTTGGTTACCAACTAGACGCAACACACGGTACAGCGGTTATCCTTGGCGAAGCGGGTATCAACCCACGCCTAGTAAACAAGGTACACGAAGGTCGTCCTCACATTCTTGACCGTATCAAGAACAACGAGTACACGTACATCGTGAACACAGCTGCTGGTCGTCAAGCGATTGAAGATTCTAAAGTACTTCGTCGTGGAGCACTTGCTGAGAAAGTTAACTACACGACTACGCTAAATGCTGCATTCGCGACTTGTATGGCGCACACTGCAGACGCGAAGACGTCAGTAACTTCAGTTCAAGAACTACACGCACAGGTTAAAGCTTCTCAAGCTTAATCGTCTAAAGTGTATCGCTGTTAAGCGGATATAAATGCTCAAAGCCCACTCTCCGGAGTGGGCTTTTTTATGCCTGTTATCTAGCATGTGTTAAATGATGAAAATCAGGAATAGATTAGAATCTTGTGTTTCGTTGTTGATCGTTTGCTCACGGTGGTAACTTGTCGCTATACGAGAATTTAAGGCGTTGGGTATATGGAAATCACTCTGGAAATATTGGCTATCTTGTTTGTTGTTGCAACGGCAGCAGGCTTTATTGATGCAATGGCTGGCGGCGGTGGGTTGTTGACTCTACCTGCATTGCTCGCGGCTGGAGTGCCACCCACGCAAGCACTGGCGACTAACAAACTCCAGAGCTCATTTGGCAGTTTCTCAGCGAGTTGGTATTTCGTGCGTAACGGTATCGTTAGTATTAAGGAGATGCGCCTCGCTATCTTTTGTACTTTTATCGGTTCGGCTATTGGGGCAGAGTTAGTTCAATACATCGATGCGAGTCTTCTGACCAGTGTGATCCCACTGTTGCTTATCGCTATCTCTCTCTATTTCTTATTAGCGCCACAAACCAGAGCCTCTGAAGGTAAACAAAAGATCTCCGAGGCGATGTTTGCGCTATGTGTGGGCGGCGGTGTTGGTTTCTATGATGGTTTCTTTGGCCCAGGCACAGGCTCAATCTTCACAGTTTGTTTTGTAGCGATTGGTCATTTCTCATTAGTCGATGCTACGGCGCGAACTAAAGTATTGAATTTCACCTCGAACATCGCTGCACTGATTTTCTTTATTTTGGCTGGCTTGCCTATTTGGGAGTTAGGATTAGTGATGGCGGTTGGTGGTTTTATGGGGGCTCAGCTTGGCGCCAAAGTCGTGGTGACAAAAGGGCAGAAATGGATTCGCCCCCTTGTGATCGTAATGTCGATGCTAATGGCTTCTAAACTGCTTTGGGAACAGCATCAACAATGGATTCTATCAGTATTTTAACTCTCGGAGACTGATAGCTATTTGGTCTCACACAGATATGAATCGGTCGAATTAAGCCTGCTAATTCAGGGAAGCTATACAGGTATTGAGGCTCAATATTGAGTGTTTTTACGATAGAGAGCGGGATTAACGCTGGCCCAGTCCCGCCCAATGCAAGCTGCGCTGCTGCTGTGTAGGCATCCATCTCCATCAAGGGTTTTATGCCGAATTTTTCCAACACAGATAATTGATAAGAGTTAGCAGGGTTGGTCATATCGTTGGTAATGACCAATGGAGGAAGAGCCTTGAGTGACTGCTTACTTACAATGTAAAACGGCTCATCAAACAGGTGGAAGGTCATCAATCCATGATGCGGTGGCAATAAGCCTGCGCACAACCCTAGAGTTGCCTTGCCTGATTGCACTCGCTCTATGATTCTAGGTGTGTGGTTGGTGGTAATGGTGATGTATTTATCTTGCTGGATAAAGTGCCCCATCATCTCACCTAAATAGCCTGCGATCAGAGATTTAGAGCTGTCTAAGGTGATGAGAGTAGTATCTTCCAACTCTTGTTGTTCATAAATAAGACCGCGAAGCTCATTGAACGTGGGGCCGATACTCTCGATCAATGCAACCGCATCCGGCGTCAGTTTTATCTGTCGGCCACTCGGCTCGATGAGCTTTTTACCTAGTTTCTTTTCTAAATTCGCAATCCGTTTGCTGACCGCTGATTGGCTGATATAAAGCAAACTGCCGGTACGGCTCATCGTCTTTGCTTTACTCAATACCAATAGAGTTTCGATTCCTTCGAGTAGCATTTAGTAATATTCATGAAAGTTGGGAATGATTGAATCAAGTTACCTGAAACGACATTCATTCTCTAGTCTTGAGCTCATAGATATCACACAAGCTATGAACTTTGAACCAAGCTCGCGATGCGTTGACCAAAATAGAAAGCGGTTTTCAGGTCATTTGCATTAACGCTGTTGTTTGTTGAGGTTGGGGCTTCATCGACACTGGCAACCAAGCCAATGCTCGAACCTGTGCGATTCAGCCCTAGGTCGTCGATGTGTTTAGATACATCAAGCCCTGCCCAAATCATGCCATGTTGGCAAGCTAGAGTGAAAAAGCTGAGTAGGGTTTGTTGTTGCTCTCCGTTGAGGCTGCCACCTGTGGTAAAGCCTGCAGCAAGTTTGTTTCTCCATGATTTCTTACCGTAGGTATCACTGGTCGCGTCCATAAAGCTTTTAAACTGAGCAGCGGGTGACCCCATGTAAGTTGGCGCGCCAAAGACAATCGCATCGCAGCTGTCTAATGCTGTGAGCTTATCGTCATTGTCATACCTTCCTTCAATGATTTCAGACGAGAGAACCTCGATGAGCAGTGCCGAGCTAGGCAGTTGAGAGTTTACTCCCTCTGCGATGAGCTCTGCTACTTGCTTGGTTGCCCCACATTTAGAGAAGAAAACAATTCCAATTTTATTACTGCTCATCCTTAAACCCTCGTAGTTAGCATTAGTAAGTAAATATCTTTATAAAGTCATTTGTTTACTAATATAGTCTGGTAATTAGATAAGTAAACAAAAAACATTATTAACTGGATTGGAATTTGGAAACGAGAGAGGGACTTTGGAAAGTGAAATTGAGGAATTCGTATTTAATGACAGATGTTTATGAGTGAATTAGAAGATGAAGTAGAATTAAAAAAGGCCCCTTACGGAGCCTTTTATCAATTGTGTAGCGCTAGCTTATTTGATGGCGAACGTCGGTAGCGATAAGTGCCAGCGAATAGCCCCAAGCCTAATCAGCAGTGTTGAGAATACACCGGCTAAAAATGCTGTTTCTGAGTCGTGGCCCATGCTGATTGCCATGGTGTGGAAAGCACCACCAATAATACAAGCGGTCGCGTAGACCTCACTTCTTAAGATCATCGGCACTTCACGAGCAAGCACGTCACGGATAATACCGCCACCACAACCGGTGATGACACCCATGATAATGGCCACCAATGCAGAGTCTTGGTAAATCAGTGCTTTTTCTACACCAATACCCACGAATACCGCTAGGCCTATTGCATCACATACTGGCAGTATCCACCAAGCCAGACGTTTGGGGCGTCTTACAATGATCATAGTTAGCAAGCAGGTAATGATGATTACCCAAAGGTAGGTGGTGTCAGTGATCCAAAACACTGGAGTTGCACCCAATGCCATGTCACGAATTGTACCGCCGCCAATTGCGGTTACACTGCCTAGAACGGCTACGCCAAAGGGGTCCATCTTAAGACGGCCTGCGACAAAAACGCCTGAAATAGCAAAGATGGCGGTGCCAAATAAATCGATAATATAAAGCAGCATGGAGTCCATGATACTGGTGCTCTTATAGTTAAAATTGTAGGGACAGGTCGGTGGCGAATTGTACGAAAAAACGCAGCAAAAAGTTAGTGATTTTGCCTAGCTCTATCGAAGAAATCGCACACTTGTTGGATCGCTTGCAAAGTTCTGGTTGTCGGGCGATTAATCCAATCTGAATTGAGTGACCAAATCTGATCTTGAGCGACAGCTGGGATCTCTTCTTCCCAAGTTTGCCACATGGTTCCGTTCTCGATTGCGTGCTGAGACGTGAAGATCACTTCAGGTTTCTTAAGTACAACTTGTTCGATGCCAACTTGCGGGTAAGGGGAGGCGCTGTCTTCAAAAATATTGTGACCACCACAAAACTCAAACACCTCACTTGGCCAATGCCCTTGAGCCACAGTGATGATCGGCTTTTCGCTAAGCTGATAGAAGTAGTTTACAGGTTTGGCGTCTTTATATTTTAGTCTTAACGCGTTGAGCTGTTCTTTGTATTGCTTGGCATTATTTTCACCGATACTCGGATCGCTTGCGTACTGGCTGAGTTGTTCAATATTGGTCGCGATACTGTCTAGGCTTTTGGTTTTTGAGTAGTAAATATTGAAACCAAACTGCTCTAATTTCGCGAGTTCTCTAGGCGGGTTGCCTGCAGGCCACGCAAGAATCAGATCTGGCTGCAGTGCGATGATTTTCTCAACCTTGATGCCTTGATAGTTTGCCACCTTCTCAAGCTTATCAGCCTCTGGTGGGTAATCACTTCGCTCGCTCACTGCGATAAGGTTGTCACCTAGGCCAGCGCTGTATGCAAGCTCGGTTGCGTGAGGAGCGAGGCTGATGACACGTTCGGCCGTCACGACTTCTGTCGCAAGTGAAGTGGGTGCCCAAAAACTGAAGCTGAGACTGAACGCGAGGGCTGTACATCGTGTAACAAGTTGAGAGGGTTTCACTTTAAATCCCTTGGTGAATAATGAGTAAGGCTAGGCTTTGTAAGAATATCCAGATAGCGATGCGACCAAAAAGCAGCTTTTGAACTTGAGATAAGTGCAGCGCTGATGGGGCGATTCTGCCGCCTAATTTTGCACGAATGGCTTTGGTGTTGTCATAAATGGCAGGGCCACCCAGTGATAACTCCAGCTTGTTCCCTACGGCTGTAATTAACCATGCTGGACCGGGTAGAGGCCAAGAGCGACTCTGAACGAGCATCATCTTAAATGTGTGAGACGCTTTATCACCACAGACGATCATCAAGGCAAACAAGCGCATTGGTATAAATTCTAGGATAGCGACGATCTTGATTGCCGTTGAGCCGAAAGGAGAGAACTGTTTACGGCTTGGTGACCAAGCTCGAGCTAACTCGACAATCAGGCGATACATCAATGCGGCGATACCACCACCGATGGCGTACCAGAACAGCACACAAACCACGTTACGAGCGTAACCCATAATGATGGTTTCTGTAGCGGCTTTGCCTAGGCCAAGTGATGAAAGTGATTCGGTCTGACGATTGACAATTGGATCCAGTAACTGACGAGCGGCAGCTTTATCTTCTCGACCAAGTGCCTTGATCAACTGATTAGCCAGCTTTTCATTGTTACGCCAATCAATGGCGAGTAATAGCAGTGCTAACTCAAATAGCTGAGATTGCCAAACCAAAGGTTGTAAGGCCAACAGAATAACCAGAGTCGGTAATACCATTAATCCCCAGGCTAACGTGCCCGAGATTAGGCTTTGGGAATAGTTTTGGTTGTTATTAACCTTGCTTGCTAAAAGCTCAGCAAACTTATGCCATAAGGTCGTGGGGTGTGCGGCATGAGGGATAGGTAAAATTAAATGAAAAAGCAGTGCTCCCCACATTACAAGGAGCACGCCATTTGCAAATACCTGATCAAACAGTGTTTGCATGTCTAGTCGCTTACTTTAGTAGGGCAACCATTTTGATAACCATTTCAGAAGAGCTTTGTGCTGCTAGTGGCAAGAACTCTTCGAAGCTCATTGGTGATTCTTTATCTGCAACGTCAGAGATTGCACGCACAACCACGAATGGAACTTGGAATTGGTGACAAGCTTGAGCAATCGCAGAAGCTTCCATCTCTACAGCAACCACTGATGGGAAGTGCTTACGGATGAACTCTTGGCGTTCAGCGGTGCAAACAAATGCGTCGCCAGTACAGATCAGGCCGCGAACAGCGTGCTTATCTTCCATTTGAGATAGCGCTTGTTCAGCCACTTGCATCAGTTTGTAGTCAGCTTTGAATGCTGCAGGTTGACCTGCCATTTGACCGATTTCGTAACCGAAAGCCGTAACGTCTGCATCGTGGTGACGAACTTCAGTCGAGATAACGACATCGCCAAGGTTCAGTGTTGAATCAAAACCGCCAGCAGAGCCAGTGTTTAGAACGACATCTGGTTGGTATTCGCTTAGTAGGATTGAAGTACCAACGGCTGCTGCTACTTTACCAATGCCTGATTGAAGCAAAACAACGTCAACACCATTTAGCTGACCAGAGAAAAAGGTACAACCGCCTTTATTAACTTCAGTAATGTCTGAAATTGCTGCTTTTAGGATCGCAACTTCTTGCTCCATTGCGCCAATGATGCCGATTTTCATGTGTAGTCTCTTAATAAAAATATTTAAACAGTAGAGCGAAATTGTAGCATGGATGAGAAGTGTCGAGCGACAACCCTGAGGCACTTCTCATCCGAATAGCTGCGATTTATCTACGTATTCTTTTATCTATTTGATTAGGCCTTCGCTTTTTAGGTTTGCACGAAGTTGTTCAGCACGTTTTCGGTTCACACCAAAATCAGAATGACCAGTACGAGACTCAGAACGCACGATCAGTTTGCCATCGGTGATTTTAAGTTCTAAGTCATCGACAAAGCGCATGATGCGAGAGGTACATTCGACACGCAGGTAATCTTCGGTTTTGTTGGCCGTTTTCGCGCCCGGCAAGGTCAGAGCAACTTGCTCAATGGCATCAAGGCTTGCTGAATCTGATAACTCAAACGCGGCCAATGTATGCTGCTCACGGTCATCTTGAGTTGATACGCAGTTTGGTTTGTCTCCACAAGGTGATGAAGTTCTGTCTTTCATGTCCGTGATTCCTTGGCTGCATGCGGTTAACGTTAAAAGTGATAGCGAGAGGAGAGCGGCTTTTTTCATAGTGTTTCCTATGGCTTGTTTTTAATTCTAATTGTAGTTATCGGTATTGGCTTATTTGTAATTCTTTTACGTATTTTCGTTATGCTTGTGATCAAACGTGTCGAATTGAAAAAAGGATCCATGCTTGGATCCTTTTTTTATAGTAACGGCTTGAGTAATAAAGGAAACCTTATACTAGGGCGTGTTGACCTTTCGTGGTTAAATTTTGTTCGAGATAAAAGCGTTTTAATCGCGGCGAGGGGGAAGTAGCCTAGTCACTCTAAGCAAATCTCCCTCAACAAAGAGTAAAACGCTTTTAGCCGAACCCTTCGGGCAGCGTTTGCTGGTCATTTCTACTACGTTATCGGCTTCTCATGTAGGCTAGCTACACATCGACGCCTCTGCCTTGTATAAATGCCCAGCAACTCGCTGCAAAAATCAGCTCGAAAGATCAACACGCCCTGGTCACACTTCTAGGTAATCTAATATCCCTTCCGCGGCTTTGCGGCCTTCATCGATAGCGGTCACTACCAAGTCAGATCCTCGAACTGCATCGCCACCTGCAAAGATCTTGCTGTTGGTGGTTTGGTATTGAAACTCTTGTTGTCCGGGAGCCTTGATTCGTCCCCATTGATCAAGCTCGACACCGAAAGGTTCTAGCCATTCCATAGCATGGGGTTGGAAACCAAATGCCATGATCACTGCATCGGCTTCAAGAACATGCTCACTGCCTTCGACAGGTTCTGGACGACGACGGCCTGCTTCATCAGGTTCACCCAAAGCGGTTTTCACGACTTTTACACCAACCACATGACCAGCGCTGTTAAGCTCTAAACCAATAGGTTGGAGGTTGAACTTGAACTTTACACCCTCTTCACGTGCATTCTTCACTTCACGGCGAGAACCCGGCATGTTGGCTTCATCTCGGCGGTAAGCACACACAACATTAGCTGCATGTTGGCGAATCGAGGTTCTTACACAGTCCATCGCAGTATCACCACCACCAAGCACGACTACTTTCTTGCCTTGCATGTCGATGAACGGAGTTGGGTTTTCTAAATCCATTACCTTGTAGGTGTTAGAAATTAGGAAAGGCAGAGCATCATAAACGCCCGGTGCATCTTCGTTATCTAAACCCGCACGCATGTTTTTATAGGTGCCGACACCTAAGAAGACAGCGTCGTAGTCATCGACCAATTGCTGAAGTTGTACATCTTTGCCGACTTCGGTATTCATTTGGAACTCAACGCCCATCTCGCTAAAAATACGGCGACGATTTTCCATGATGCCTTTCTCAAGCTTGAACGATGGAATACCAAACGTCAGTAGGCCACCGATCTCTGGGTAGCGGTCAAATACAACAGCTTTTACGCCATTACGAACTAGGATGTCAGCCGCCGCTAGACCTGCAGGTCCCGCACCGATGATCGCGACCTTTTTATCGGTCCATTCAACGTGAGACATGTCTGGCTTCCAACCCATCTCGAAGGCTTTGTCGGTAATGTACTTTTCAATATTGCCTATGGTTACCGCACCAAAATCATCATTGAGGGTACAAGAGCCCTCACACAAGCGGTCTTGAGGACACACTCGACCACATACCTCAGGCAGGCTGTTGGTTTGGTGAGACAATTCAGCGGCTTCGATAATACGCCCTTCATTGGCAAGCTTAAGCCATTGAGGGATGTAGTTGTGAACAGGACATTTCCATTCACAGTATGGGTTACCACAGTCTAAACAACGGTCTGCTTGCGCTTTCGCTTGTTGTTTGGTGAAAGGTTCGTAGATCTCTACAAACTCAATCTTACGTATCTTGATTGGTTTCTTCGCTGGGTCTACGCGATTCACATCAATAAATTGGTATACATTCTGGCTCATTATTGGCTCCTTCCAATTATTGCGCTTGAACACGAAGTTCAGCTGAGCTGCGGCTTTGGTGGCCGAGCAAGGTGTTCAGATCCGCCGTCTTCGGCTTCACTAGGTAGAACTTCGGAATCCATTCATCAAAGTTCGCCAGAATAGCTTCAGCGTGTACTGAGCCTGTTTCTTCTAGGTGTTCTGCAATTAAGCCACGCAGATGTTCTTGGTGGATAAATAGGTCAGACAGAGAAAGTGCCTCGACCGATTCGTTATTTACTCGACCTTGGAAGTCTTCATTCTTATCCATGACATAAGCAAAACCACCGGTCATACCCGCGCCGAAGTTGACGCCAGTTGCGCCAAGAATGGCAACAATACCGCCCGTCATGTATTCACAGGCGTTGTCACCCGCACCTTCAATGACCGCAACCGTACCTGAGTTACGTACGCCAAATCGTTCGCCAGCAGTACCTGCTGCAAATAGTTTGCCTCCAGTTGCGCCATACAGACAGGTGTTACCTATGATGGTCGCTTCGTTACAAGTAAATGCGGTGCCTTGGTGAGGCTTGATAACCACTTTGCCGCCAGCCATGCCTTTGCCAACATAGTCATTGGCATCGCCTGTTAGGTAAAGCTCTACGCCACCTGCGTTCCAAACTGCAAAAGATTGGCCTGCTGTACCATCGAGGTATAACTTGATTGGTGAACCTGCCATCCCTTGGTTGCCGTATCGCTTAGCAATTTCGCCAGAGATACGTGCGCCAATCGAACGGTCTGTGTTGATCACGTTGTAGTAAAGGCTGGTGGACTGTCTTTTCTCGATCGCATCGAGTGCATCATCCAGAATCTGTTGGTTGAGTTGCGCCTTATCAAATGGTGCGTTTGGCTCAGTCCAAAATAGTGGGTGACCTTCTGGAGAAACTGGAGCTTCGAGTATTGATGAGAGATCGAGTTTGCTCTGTTTCGCTGTGAGACCTTGAACAGCTTCAAGCAGATCAGTGCGACCAATCAGGTCGGTGAGTTTTTCTACGCCAAGCTCTGCAAGGTATTGGCGAACTTCATCGGCTAGGCCAGTAAAGTAGTTCACCACCATATCTGGTAGACCTTTGAAGTATTCGCGGCGCAGTGTTTCATCTTGAGTCGCAACGCCTGTCGCACAGTTGTTTAGGTGACAAATTCGTAGGAACTTACAGCCCATTGCAACCATCGGCGCTGTACCAAAACCAAAGCTTTCAGCACCTAAAATCGCGCCTTTAATCACATCGAGACCAGTTTTCAAACCACCATCGACTTGCAGGCGGATCTTATGACGTAGCCCATTAGCAACCAATGCTTGCTGGGTTTCTGCTAACCCTAGCTCCCAAGGACAACCTGCGTATTTCACCGAAGTCAGTGGGCTTGCCGCGGTACCGCCATCGTAGCCAGAAATAGTGATCAAATCGGCGTAGGCTTTTGCTACACCTGTCGCGATCGTACCAACACCCGGTTCAGACACTAACTTCACTGAAACCAAGGCTTTAGGGTTGACCTGTTTAAGGTCGAAAATCAGCTGCGCTAGATCCTCGATAGAGTAAATATCGTGGTGTGGAGGAGGGGAAATCAGAGTGACACCTTGAACTGAGTATCTCAGTTTGGCGATTTCTGCCGTCACCTTATGGCCTGGCAGCTGCCCTCCTTCACCGGGTTTCGCACCTTGCGCGACTTTGATTTGCAGAACATCCGCGTTGGTTAAATAGTGCGGAGTCACGCCAAAACGACCAGACGCTATCTGTTTAATACGCGAGTTACGGTCGGTACCAAAGCGTCGTGGATCTTCACCGCCTTCACCAGAGTTTGAGTAACCACCCAAGCGGTTCATCGCCATCGCTAATGCTTCATGCGCTTCTGGGCTTAGAGCACCAATCGACATCGCTGCCGAGTCAAAGCGCTTAAAGAGGTCACTACTCGGCTCGACTTGTTCAAGTGTTAGTGGTTTATCGGCTTTTTTAAGGCTCATTAAGTCACGTAACATCGCGGCAGGGCGAGCATTTACCTGCTTAGCAAAAGATAGGTAATCCGAAGTTTCGCCAGTTTTAACTGCGGTTTGCAGTGTGCCGACCACATCTGGGTTATAGGCGTGGTATTCACCGCCATGCACGTATTTCAGTAAACCACCGTGCTCGATTGGTTTACGCTTAGTCCACGCTTTACGCGATAAGTTATAAATATCTTGTTGGAAATCGCTAAAGCTTGCACCTTGGATTCTTGTAGTAACTCCGCGGAAACAGAGCTCAACAACATCGGAATGTAGGCCAACGGCTTCGAAAAGCTGCGAACAGCGATATGAAGCAATCGTAGAGATACCCATCTTCGACATGATCTTATACAGACCTTTGTTGATGCCGTTTTGGTAGTTTTGCATCACGGTGCGATAGTCTTTGTCTAAGGAGCCATCATCCAACATTTTACCTAATGCTTCATAAGCCAAGTATGGATAAACCGCGGTCGCACCGAAGCCAAGTAGCACTGCGAACTGGTGTGGGTCACGAGCAGTTGCTGTCTCAACCACGATGTTGGCATCACAACGCAGGTTGGTATCAGCAAGTCTTGTTTGAACCGCACCAACCACCATGGCTGCAGGGATTGGTAGTTTGCCTTTTTCTAAACCTTTGTCCGACAGCACAACCAAAACCGCACCCTCGCGGACTTCTTGCTCTGCACTATCACATACCGCTTTGATCGCTTGTTCAAGGTCTTGATGGTTAGGGTCGTAGTGCATGCTGAGAATGACATGACGGTAATGCTTTTGACTTAACTGCAGAAGCTGCTGCATGTCCGAGTAAAGCAGTACTGGTGAATCAAACGTGACACGATAGGCGTGACCGTCTGTCTCACAGAACACATTCATCTCTTTACCAATACTGGTCGCCAAAGACATCACGTGTTTTTCACGCAATGGATCGATCGGAGGGTTGGTGACCTGTGCAAACTTCTGACGGAAGTAATCAGTAACCAGACGCTCTTTTGAAGAGAGCACAGCCATTGGTGTGTCGTCGCCCATTGAGCCTACTGCTTCTTGTCCCATGTCACCAAGTACACGCAGTACTTGGTCTAATTCCTCGTTGCTCATCGCAAACTGTTTTTGGTAGGTCTTGAGCGTGTCATCGTCAAAGCTACGCTTACCGACTTGGTCATCTTGCAGCGCAGAAAATGGCGTTAACTTGTGAACGTTTTTTTCCATCCATTCTTTATATGGGTGGCGGCCTTTGAGGTCATTGTCGATCTCATTAGATTGCCATAGCTTGCCGCGGCGAGTATCTATCACCAGCAACTCACCCGGTCCAACACGGCCTTTTTCT
This sequence comes from Vibrio sp. Isolate33, assembly GCF_022397895.1. Classification (NCBI taxonomy): domain Bacteria; kingdom Pseudomonadati; phylum Pseudomonadota; class Gammaproteobacteria; order Vibrionales; family Vibrionaceae; genus Vibrio; species Vibrio sp. Isolate33. Next base: position 66,833 of record NZ_JAKEUP010000013.1, on the reverse strand, counting down.
GCAACTTCATCCGGTGCGTAATTCCAGATACCGACCTCAGATGCCAGCGTGATTAGATTGTCTTTAGTAATCACATAACGCGCTGGGCGCAGGCCATTTCTATCGAGGTTACATGCGGCGTAACGACCATCTGAAAGTACGATGCCAGCAGGGCCATCCCATGGTTCCATGTGTTTGGAGTTGAAGTCGTAAAAGGCACGCAGATCTGGGTCCATGTCTGGGTGATTTTGCCAAGCGGGCGGAACAAGCATACGCATCGCTCGGAACACATCCATACCACCGGCGAGGAACAGGTCGAGCATGTTATCTAGGCTTGAAGAGTCTGAACCTGTCTCATTCACAAAAGGTGCAGCGGTTTGCAAATCGGGAAGCAGCGGTGAAGAGAATTTATAAGCACGAGCCTTGGCCCATTGGCGATTACCTTCAATGGTATTGATCTCACCGTTGTGCGCCAAATAGCGGAATGGCTGAGCCAGTGGCCAACGTGGTTGGGTATTAGTTGAGAAACGCTGGTGGAACAGACATATTGCAGATTCCATACGTAAGTCTGCAAGATCGAGGTAAAATCGAGGAAGATCGGCAGGCATACATAGACCTTTGTAGACCATTACCTGTGTTGAAAGGCTACAAATATAGAAATCTTTGTCTTCGGTGATCTGCTTTTCAATTCTGTGACGAGCAATGTATAGGCGGCGCTCGATATCACGCTCACGCCAACCTGCAGGTGCTGAGATAAACACTTGTTGAATGTTTGGCACTGAGTCTTTTGCGATGGGACCCAAAACGTCGGTGTTAGTCGGCACGACACGCCAACCTGCGACGGTGAGTGTCTCTTGAGCGAGCTCTTTATTGACGATGTCTTGCGCGGATTGCGCTTTGATTGGGTCTTGGCTGAAGAAAATCATGCCGACAGCGTATTGTTTACCGAGGTTGAAGTTATTCTCTTCTGCGATAATTCTGAGGTACGAGTCTGGCTTCTGTAGTAATAAGCCACAGCCATCTCCGGTTTTACCATCCGCAGCGATACCACCACGGTGTGTCATGCGATCTAGGGCTGAAATAGCAGTTCTTACCAACTTATGACTAGGTTGGCCTTTCATTTGCGCTATTAAACCAAATCCACAGTTGTCTTTTTCAAGACTAGGATCATATAGAGCCATTGCAATTCTCCCTTTTGCTTCTCTGTCATCCAGACAGTAAATGACTAACTATTCATGTACTTGTTGTTTTTTGTAAACTGATAGTTTGCTTTAGCCAGTTAAAACGTTATTGGTTGTGTTAACAAAACCGATTGATTTTATTTTCATCAGCTTTACAACGTATAGCTAATTGTGTTTAAGGTCAAGTTCATGGTTAATTATCATGCATAAACGCGATTAGCCACTTAATAATCTAAAATAGTCGATGGATATCAATGAGATATGCAAGGTGAATGTTAATGATATTTAACATATACAACAGGGTGTTTTTGAAAACGCCGAAGACCAGATAGAAAAAAGGCTAGCATCGAGTGCTAGCCAAATATAAAAGTTAGGAAGGGTGTTGCTTTTCCTCTAGACTAACTTCATTGACGCTAGCCCGAGAAATATTATGCGGAAAGCATGAGTGAATCAGCTTTCGCTTCTAAGTTTGAGTTACCCATTAAGAAGTCATCAATAGCAATTGCACATTCACGACCTTCATTAATACAACGTACCACTAGAGACTGACCAGTACGCATATCACCAGCCGCGAAAACGCCTTTCTGGTTGGTTGCGTAACCTTCAGAAGCGACGTTACCGCGCTCGTCCAGTTTAATGTCTAGTTGAGCTAGCACACCTGTTGGCTCTGGGTGTAAGAAACCCATCGCTAGGAATGCCATATCACAAGGGATAACACGTTCTGTGTTCGCCACTTCATCAAAGCTTGGGCGCTCACCAGGTTTCGCATCTTGCCAAACGATGTCTGCGATACGTAGACCCGTCACTTGACCTTGCTCGTTACCGATGAACTCTTTAGTCAAGATGTTCCAGTGACGCTCACAACCTTCTTCGTGAGAAGTCGTTGTCTTCATGATCATTGGGTATTGAGGCCAAGGCATATTTGCAGGGCGCTTCTCTGGTGGGATCGGCATGATCTCTACCTGAGTAATGCTTGCTGCTTTATGACGGTTTGAGGTGCCTACACAGTCAGAACCCGTATCACCACCACCGATAACCACAATGTGCTTATCTTGAGCGTGAATCTCTTCTGTTTTTAGGTCTAGGTCGTTGGCACGACGGTTGTTTTGACCAAGGAATTCCATCGCAAAATGAACGCCTTTTAGCTCACGACCTGGAATTGGTAGGTCACGAGGAACCGTAGAACCACCTGTTAGTAGAACTACATCAAACTCTTGACGCAGTTGTTGAGCGTTAACATCAACACCGATGTGCTGGTTTACTTTAAACTCAACGCCCGCTTCAGCCATTAGATTAATTTTACGATCAATCACGTCCATACCCAGTTTGAAGTCTGGGATACCGAAACGCAGTAGGCCGCCAACTTTCTCGTCACGTTCAAATACCGTCACTGAGTGACCAGCACTGTTCAGTTGCTCAGCAGCGGCTAGGCCAGCAGGACCTGAACCGATAACAGCCACTGTTTTGCCTGTGCGAGAACGAGGTGTTTTAGGTTTTGCGTACCCTTCACGGTACGCAGTTTCTACAATTGTTTTCTCGATATTACAGATAGTGATTGGGTCTTGGTTGATACCTAGTACACAAGCACTCTCACAAGGAGAAGGGCACACACGACCTGTAAATTCAGGGAAGTTATTGGTTGAGCTTAGGATGTTCCAAGCCTCTTCCCAGCTGTCACGGTAAACCGCATCATTGAATTCTGGGATGATGTTACCAATCGGACAACCGCTGTGACAGAAAGGTACGCCACAGTCCATACAACGAGATGCTTGAGTATTGATCTTGTCACCAAACTCTTCGTTAAGTACGAACTCTTTGTTGTCTTCGATACGAACTGACGGGTCGAGCTTTTTTGGAAGCTCACGACCGTGTTCTAAAAATCCAGTAGGCTTACCCATTATACTGCCTCCACTTCTTCCGTTTGTGCTTGTTGTGCTTCAGCTTTACGCTTCTCAAGAACTGCTTTGTAGTCGCGTGGCATTACTTTAATTAGTGATGCAACACTTGCTTCAAAGTTGTCTAGGAAAGACTGAGCAACTTCACTTCCTGTGAATTCAACGTGCTTGGTTAGCATATCTAGTAGAAGATCTTTATCTTCTTGTTCAATTGGATCTAGGTCTACAAGTTCAGAGTTAAGCTTGGTTTCGAAGTCGCCCGCTTTATCCCAAACATAAGCGACACCGCCACTCATACCCGCAGCAAAGTTACGACCTGTTGAACCAAGGATAATAGCAACACCGCCAGTCATGTATTCACAACCGTGGTCACCAACGCCCTCAACAACAACCTTCGCGCCTGAGTTACGAACACAGAAACGTTCACCAGCCATACCGCGAATGAAAGATTCACCTGAGGTAGCACCGTAGAAACATACGTTACCAACCACGATGTTATCTTCAGCAACGATAGAAGATTTTGCATCTGGGTACAGTACCAAAGTACCGCCAGACAGACCTTTACCCCAGTAATCGTTCGCGTCGCCTTCTACTTCGAACTTAACGCCTTTCGCAAGGAACGCACCGAAAGATTGACCAGCACTACCGTGGAACTTAACGTTCATTGGTTGTGGTAAACCTTGGTCTTTGTAAACCTTCGATATTTCGTTAGACAGCATGGTACCCGCAGAGCGGTCCGTGTTGATGATAGGGAAGGTTGCATTTACAGCTTCACCTTTCTCAAGAGCAGGAATCGCAGCTTGGATCAACTTACGGTCTAGAACATCTTCTAGGTTGTGGTTTTGTTGTGTCTGGTTGTAGATACCATCTTCTTCACGAGCCTGCTCAATGTGCAATACAGGTGTTAGGTCTAGGTTCTTGTACTTCCAGTGGCCGATGTCGTCACGAACTTTAAGTTTGTGCGATTGACCCACCATCTCATCGATAGAGCGGAAACCAAGTTCAGCCATTACTTCACGTAGGCCTTCAGCCATGTATTGGAAGAAAGTCACTACGTCTTCTACGCGGCCGTCGAAACGCTCACGTAGAGTCTTGTTCTGTGTTGCGATACCAACAGGACATGTGTTCTTGTGACACTTACGCATCATGATACAGCCTTCAACAACCAATGCTGCTGTTGCTACACCCCATTCTTCCGCACCAAGTAGTGTTGCTACTGCAAGATCACGTGGTGTTTTCATCTGACCATCAGACTGAACAACGATACGGTTACGTAGGCCGTTTTTCAGTAGTGTTTGGTGCGTTTCTGCTAGGCCCAGTTCCCAAGGCAGACCAGTGTGACGGATAGAAGACATCGGAGATGCACCCGTACCACCATCAAAACCTGCGATAAGTACTACGTCAGCTTTCGCTTTTGCTACACCCGATGCAATCGTACCTACGCCAGCTTCTGATACTAGCTTCACGTTTACACGACCGTTGCGGTTCGCGTTTTTCAGATCGTAAATTAGCTGAGCCAAATCTTCGATTGAGTAAATATCGTGGTGTGGTGGTGGCGAGATAAGACCTACGCCCGGAGTTGAGTGACGCGTTGCGCCGATCCAATCATCAACCTTATCACCAGGTAGTTGACCACCCTCACCAGGTTTCGCACCTTGAGCCATCTTGATTTGCAGCTCATCAGCGTTAGATAGGTAGTAAGACGTTACACCAAAGCGACCAGAGGCCACCTGTTTGATTGCTGAACGTTCCCAGTCGCCGTTTTCTTTACGTTCGAAACGTGCTGGATCTTCACCACCTTCACCTGAGTTTGATTTCGCGCCAATGCGGTTCATCGCAACAGCCAGTGTTGAGTGAGCCTCATGCGAGATTGAACCAAAGCTCATTGCGCCAGTAGCGAAACGCTTAAGAATGTTCTCGATTGGTTCTACTTCTTCTAGAGGAATAGAGCCTGCAGGGTTTTTGATGAAATCAAGTTGGCTACGTAGTGTTGCTGCGTTGTCGCCTTGGTCATCGACTGCTTTTGCGTACTTCTTGAACTGACCGTAATCTTTGTTACGCGTCGACTCTTGAAGTAGAGAAATCGTTTCTGGGTTGAATAAGTGTTTCTCACCACGTTGTTTCCACTGGTAAACACCACCAACATCAAGGATTTGAGCTGGGATTTCACGAGCTGGGTAACCAACACGGTGGCGAACAAGCACTTCACGTGCGATATCGTCGATCGTTAGACCTTGGATACGAGAAACAGTACCTGTGAAGTATTTTTCAACCACTGATTTGCTTACACCAAGTGCTTCAAAGATTTGTGCACCGTGGTAAGACTGCAGCGTAGAGATCCCCATCTTGGAGAAGATCTTCAGTAGACCGCCGTTAACACCTTTACGGTAGTTATCGAAGAACTCGCGTGGGTGTACGTTTGGATCTAGCTTCTTAGTACGTTGCAGTTCAACAATCGTTTCAATCACTAGGTATGGGTTAACTGCGTTCGCACCGTAACCGATAAGCGTTGCAAAGTGGTGTGTTTCACGAGCATCACCCGTTTCAACAACGATGTCACACTTAGCACGTAGGCCTTTACGGATTAGGTGGTGGTGAACCGCGCCAACCGCCAGCATTGCCGGGATAGCTGCGTGGTTAGAGTTAACCGCACGGTCTGTCAATAGGATGATAGAGTAGCCATCAATGACAGCGTCTTCTGCGTATTGGCAGATACGCTTAAGTGCGCGCTCTAACTTACCTTGGTCGCCATTTGCCTGGAATACGATATCCAGCGTCTTCGCTTGAAGGTGCTCGTTATCGATTGCACGCAGCTTTTCTAGCTCAGAGTTAGACAGTACTGGAGACTCAAGCTCTACTTTTTGACAGTGCTCAGGTGTTTCAGCAAGTAGGTTCTGATCTTTACCTAGGTAAGTGTTCAGAGACATAACCATACGCTCACGAATCGGGTCGATCGGCGGGTTAGTTACTTGAGCAAACAGCTGCTTGAAGTAGTTTGAAAGGTGCTGCGATTGGTGAGAAAGAATCGCTAGCGGCCAGTCAGCACCCATTGCAGAAAGCGGCTCATAGCCTGTTTTCGCAAGAGGTAGAATGATTTCGTTTACTTCTTCAGAGCTCACACCAAACGATTGTTGTTTGTGCAGAAGCTTCTCTGGAGAAGGTTGGCTAAATTCGTTGCTCGCGTCTGGTAGCTTTTTCAAGCTCAGAAGGTTTTCTTCAACCCATTTCTCGTAAGGTTGTGCTTTCGCGATGCCATCTTTCACTTCTTCATCAGAAATGATTCGGCCTTGCTCAAGGTCAGCAACGAAGATACGGCCTGGTTGTAGACGACCACGGTACTCAACGTTTTCTGGTGCGATTTCAACAACGCCAGACTCAGACGCCATTACTAGGAAATCGTCTTTTGTCACTGTGTAGCGAGAAGGGCGCAGACCGTTACGGTCAAGTGTTGCACCTACTTGAACACCATCAGTAAAACATACAGATGCTGGGCCATCCCATGGTTCCATTACGTTCGCGTGGTACTGGTAGAACGCGCGACGAGTTGGGTCCATGTTTTTGTTTTCTTGCCATGCTTCCGGGATCATCATCATCAATGCGTGTGGCAGAGTACGACCAGACAGAACCAGAAGTTCAAGTGCCATATCGAAGTTTGATGAATCCGAGCTACCTTCCTGACAGATAGGCAGTAGCATGTCGATTTCAGCTTGTGTGAATAGATCCGATTCAAGGATCGCTTCACGCGCTTTCATCCAGTTTAAGTTGCCGCGAACCGTGTTGATTTCGCCATTGTGCGCGATGTAACGGAAAGGCTGAGCTAGACGCCAACGTGGGAATGTATTGGTAGAGAAGCGAGAGTGTACAAGTGCTAGAGCTGTCACCATGGTTGGGTTTTGCAGGTCTAGGAAGTACTGAGGAACTTGTTCTGTTGTTAGCTGACCTTTGTACACCAATGTCTTGTAAGACATAGAGTTGATGTAGAAGTCATCACCGATATTTGACACGCTTTCTAGGCACACACGAACGGTGTAGTTACGTAGAACATACAGTTTGCGCTCAAGCTCTTCTGGAGTAATACCAGGGCCGCCAGAGATAAATACGTGTTCAAATTGAGGTTCAGTGCTTAGTGGGTCAGCACCAATCATTGAGTTGTCAGTTGGAAGTTCACGGTAGCCGATAACTTCTAACTCTAGGCGTTGTGCATTGCGTTCTAGAATGTCACGACACTGTGCACGTTTGTGTTCATCTTTAGGGAAAAGTACAACACCAACACCATATTTTTCAAAAGATGGCAGTTTAATTCCAAGCTTTACGGCTTCTTCTAGTAAGAATTCGTGCGGCTTCTGTAGCAGGATACCTGCACCATCACCAGAACACGGATCGCAGCCTTGGCCACCACGGTGTTCCATACGTGCAAGCATATCGAGTGCTTGAGTTACTACATCATGAGATTTGCGATTCTTTAGATGCGCAACAAAACCGATACCACAAGCGTCATGCTCCAGTTCAGGAGTATACAGACCCTGTGAGTTCTGCTCTTGATCTACCATAGATACATCCTTCCAGTTAAATCTAGGCGCAACTTCTTTGTATAAAGTCAGCCTTGTCCTTTTATATTTATGGGTCTAAACCTGCCTATGCTGGCGGTTTGAATCCTTTCCGTATCTCGCAGGAAAAGTATTGCGAGAAAAACAATCCTTAGTGATATCCGTTTATTTTTAACCACAAACTAGTGGTTTATATAGGTGGGAGTTAGATATCACCGACTTATTAGCAAGTTTTCGTTGTAAGTAAATACTCAAAAATAGCCAATATGTGTAAGTATCCTACAATTTTGTCTAGGCGAATTGCAATGAAAGTTGACCCATGTAGACCATTTTTTTCGTTTTATTTTGAATTTTTTGTCTAACAAATGTGCAACATTAGGCAAATAGAGCCGATTTTTTGCATGTTTATTGATATTTGATAGGTTGCTCGCAAAAAGCCTTGAGTAAACTAATTGGTCGAATTTTGCAGGGATGTAATTTTTTTTCAAAAAAGACTGATATTCATTCTTATTTACTTGAGCGCTTTGAAAATATGCAATTACATGAGTTGGTCAATACTATCGGCCAAGATCTCCAACGTCGTTATGGCGAAAAGGTTCACAAGCTAACACTGCACGGCGGTTTTAGTTGTCCAAACCGAGATGGCACCATTGGCCGCGGAGGCTGCACTTTTTGTAATGTGGCTTCCTTTGCTGATGAACAAACTCAGGTTCAAAGTATTGCAGACCAACTAAAAGATCGTGCGGGTGAAATTGCTCGTGCTAAGAAGTATCTTGCTTATTTTCAGGCGTACACCAGTACTTATGCTGAGGTGCAAGTGCTCAAGAATATGTATGAAGAGGCACTAAAAGCACCGGGCGCCGACATCGTTGGGCTGTGTGTTGGTACAAGACCAGACTGCGTACCTGATGCTGTGTTGGATCTGCTCGCGGGTTACGTAAAACAAGGTTATGAAATCTGGCTGGAACTTGGCTTGCAAACGGCCAATGATAAGACCCTAAAACGCATTAACCGCGGACACGATTTTGCGGTGTATGAAACGATCACCAACCGCGCACGTGCGTTAGGTATCAAGGTGTGTACTCATCTTATTGTTGGCCTGCCAAAAGAGACCAAAGCGGACAATCTTGAAACTTTAGACAAGGTATTAGCGGTAGGAACCGATGGCATCAAACTTCACGGCCTTCATATAGTAGAGGGCAGCACCATGGCTAAGGCGTGGAAAGCAGGAAAGCTAGAAGCACCAAGCCTTGAAGAGTACATTGATGTTGCGACTGATATCATTCAGCGTACGCCTGCGAACGTGGTTTATCATCGTGTTTCATCAGCCGCGAGACGTCCAACTTTGCTCTCGCCTTTATGGTGTGAAAACCGTTGGTTAGCGATGACTGAGATTGGTCGTTCATTAGATAAAACCGGCGCACAAGGCATCCAAACAGGTTCAGCATTTGAGTACACGCTACCCGTTTTAAACGCAGCCAATTGATAGAAATAGGTGAAAGTAGGTAACAGCAGATAAAACCAACAAATAGTGGTAACATTTCCCTCACAGAATTTATGGTATAGATTGAGAGTAAATGGAACTGGTAATGACTTGGTTGTGGGACAGGGCGTATGGCTACGGTATTTATATCGTTCTCATGTTGCTGATTGCTCTCATCTGCTGGCATCTTTATTCACGTTATCAGTCGCATATTGAACAGCTTCTTCTTTCTACTCCGTCGCCACTCTATTTCGTCGATGTGCGAAGTGGCGAGATCCTCTATGCTAATCGCCAAGCGATGCAACTGCTTGGCATCCGCCAAATCGGTGTTAATTTTCGCTTTCCTACCGTGGAGAGTGAGAACAGCTTTCGCCACTATTTAACCAATCACATAAACTCTCGAGCATTTGAGCAGATCTCGTTTTGGGCTCTTTCTGAATTTGAATATTTTAAGATCAATTTAGTGGCTCGTAAGATCCGCTTTAGAAGCAAGAAAGCGTGGATGATTCACGCCTCTCCCTACAAGAATACCAATGAAGAGCAGTCTCAAGAAGTTCGAGAACTGAATGTCGCGCGTACGGCTTTGGATTCTCTGTCTGAGCTGATCTATGTAAAGGATCAGAAGGGTGAGTTGGTCGCGAGTAATCGTTCGTTTAAAAAGTTTTGGCATGGTCGTCCTGAAGAGGGCACTTTGAGTGTGTCTGGTGGTGCATTAAAAGGTCGTGTTAGTGAACGATCGTGGACAACCGACCAAGACGGCAAAGGTTGCTTGCTCGAAACCTATCAAAGTGTGCTGCTTTCCCAAGATGGAGAAACAATCGGTACGCTCTCTATTAGCCATGATGTGACCGATTGGCATGACATGCAGCAGAAACTGCGTGGCGAGATGGAGAAGCGTAAAGATACCGAAGTTGCACTTGCCCAGCGTGACACCATCTTACAAAACATCTTAGAAGCCAGCCCGGACTCAATTGGTATCTTCAACGAGAACATGGTTTATCAAGCGTGTAATAAGCCATTCGTCGCGGCGCTTGGTATTTCTGAGGTCAGTGATTTAGTCGGCAAACGTCTGCAAGACGTGGTGCCAAACAGCATGTACATGCGCATCTCAGACACGGATCATCAAGTGCTTCATCACGGTAAATCACTGCGCTACATCGATAAGGTGGTGTCCAGTGATGGCGAGTACACTTGGTATGATGTGGTGAAATCTCCGTTTAGAGATCCAGCCTCTAGCACCAATGGTGTGCTGATCATGGCGCGTGATATCACTGAGCGTTACCTTGCGGAGCAAAAACTTGAAGAGGCCAACCTTGAGCTTGAGCGCCTCAGTTTTATGGACAGCCTGACTCAAGTATCTAACCGACGTCGTTTCGACGAGCAGTTGTCGACACTGTGGCATTACCATGTGCGTGAGAAGTTGCCACTGACGATTATGTTGTGTGATATCGACTTCTTTAAAGGCTATAACGATTATTACGGACACCAGCAAGGTGATGATGCGCTGATTCAAGTCTCTCAGGCGTTTAAAAAGGTGCTTAATCGCTCGTCAGATTGTGTGGCTCGTTATGGCGGTGAAGAGTTCGGCTTTATTCTGCCAAATACAACGGCTGATGGTGCGCAGCTGGTGGCGGAGCGCATTCATAGTGAAGTCGTTAAACTAGGGCTAATACACGAGAAGTCGGCAGTCTCCGAATTCATCACGGTGAGTATCGGTATCATCTCTTACATTCCGACACCTGACGATGAGATGGAATCTGCGGTTGCCTTGGCTGATAGCGCGTTGTACCAAGCGAAATCCGATGGCCGAAACCGTTCAATTGTGCATCCATCGTCAATTCGCTAAACAAACCTATCACTGACTTAACCAGTATTTACTCGGGTTATCTGTTTTAAACAATATAACCCTAGCTCTCTTGCTGCATGTGATGTAGCTAGCTTACCTCCTATCTTCAAACAGGGTAGAATGTTGCTAGTCTTATCGCATGGAGCGCTAAATGAAACCCATGAAAAATCTCGCCCAGTATTACGTGGATCTACTCGTAAAACTGGGGATTGTCCGCTTTTCTATCTTACTCGCCCTAGCGCTTGTTGCTCTCGCTGTTGTTGTGCAAGTCGGCATAACCCTCGCACTCAAAGGTAATGTTGATGATATCGACATTGTCCGTTCAGTTTTCTTCGGTTTAGTGATCACGCCTTGGGCTGTTTACTTCCTGTCAGTGGTGGTTGATCAGCTGGAAGAGTCTCGTCAAAGATTGGCGAAGTTAGTCTCTAAGCTTGGTGACATGCGTGAGCGAGACCAAGAGCTCAACAATAAACTGCAACTCAATATCGAGAAGCTGAATCAAGAAATCGAAGAGCGTGAAAAAGCAGAAGAAGCACGCGCAGAAGCGATGCATGATCTCGAGAATGAAGTATTCCAACGTGAACGTACTCAACTTGAGTTAGCTGAACGTACTGCGCTACTGCGTTCGTTTATCGATGCCTCGCCTGACCTTATTTACTACCGTAATGAAGAGGGTGTTTTCTCTGGTTGTAACCGTGCGGTTGAAGAGCTCACTGGCAAGACAGAAAAAGAGCTAGTCGGTTTGACGCCTTGGGATGTCTACAGCAAAGAGGTCGCTCAACAAGTTGTGGAAACCGATAAGAAGGTGTTTGCCGATAACCAAGCGCTCACTTATGACCAATGGCTTGAATATCCTGACGGACGTAAGAGCTACTTCGAACTGCGTAAAGTACCTTTCTACAGCAAAGATGGTCGCCACTTAGGCTTAGTGGGTTTTGGTCGTGATATTACCGAGCGTAAAGAGCATCAAGAGTCGCTAGAGAAAGCCAGTCGCGATAAGACCACCTTTATCTCAACCATTAGTCATGAGCTAAGAACGCCGCTTAACGGCATTATTGGTTTGAGCCGTATGCTACTTGATAGCCAACTGACCACTGAACAGCGCAAGCAGATGCAAACAATCAAGGTGAGCGCAGTGACACTGGGTAATATCTTCAACGATATTATTGATATGGATAAGTTCGACCGTCGTAAGCTTGAGCTATTCCCAACCCCAATCAACTTTGAAGATTTCGTTGTTGAGATCGAAAGTATCTCTGCATTGATGGCTGAACAAAAAGGATTGAGATTCGATCTAGAAAGGTTGTCTGATCTCCCTGCGGCCGTTGAAGTGGATGGCACTCGCCTGAGGCAGGTGCTGTGGAACCTCGTAAGTAACGCGATGAAGTTCACCAAAGATGGTGGTGTGGTGATGACAGTCAGCGCCGACATTGATGGCGACTTTGCGAACATCACGATGGAAGTGGAAGACACCGGTATTGGTATCCCTGAAAGTGAAATCGAAAAGATCTTCGCGATGTATTATCAGGTGAAATCCGGAACGGATAATCTGCATGCGGTGGGTACAGGCATTGGCCTTGCTGTCTCACAGCAGCTGATCAATATGATGGATGGCAACATTGAAGTGACTAGTGAAGAGGGCTTTGGTAGTACCTTTACGGTTTCAATTCGTGTGCCGGTTAATCACGATACTCAAGCATTGATTAAAACACCAAGAAAGCAGTCGAATCTTAAGATCTTCATGGTCGAAGATATTGAACTGAACATCACGGTGGCTCGTTCTCTACTTGAAAGCTTAGGTCACGAAGTGACAGTGGTGATGACGGGTAAAGAGGCGCAAATCGCTTTCAACCCGGAAGACTATGACCTGGTACTGTTGGACATCCAACTGCCAGACATGACTGGCTTCGACATTGCTCAGTACTACCGCGAGAAGTACAGCCAGTTACCGCCTTTGGTTGCGTTAACTGCCAACGTGTTAAATAACAAACAAGAGTATTTCCAGAAAGGCATGGACGAAGCGATCAGTAAACCACTGTCGGTTCGAGCTATCCAAGATGTGATCAGCGAGCTTATCGAGGATGCACCAGAAGTGGTCGAGAAAGTCGGAAATATTGAAAAGAGTGAAGAGAGTAAGCCAGTTCTTTCATCGATTGACACCACTTTGCTTGATATTGATATGCTAGAGTCTTATGTTGACATTGTTGGACCGAAACCGGTTTTGGATAGCATCGCGATGTTTGAAGATATGATGCCGGAGTATATGGAAATATTGAATTCCAACATGGTCGCGAAAGACCAAGCCAGTATCGTTTCTGAGGCGCACAAGATCAAAGGCGCGGCAGGTTCGATTGGTTTGAAACGCATACAGCAAATTGCTCAGAAAGCTCAGTCGCCAGATATGCCTGCTTGGTGGGAGAATATTTCAGATTGGGTCGATGAAATTAATAACGAATACCAGAATGACATTGAAGTCTTAAAAAGTTGGTTAAACCAAAGGTAGAAGAATAATGAAAAAATTAGCATTCGCCGCATGCGTAGTGGCATTAGCAGGTTGTTCTGCACCGCAAGTAGAATGGCAGCAAGGTAACCAAGTTGAAGTATCTGCAACGACAGTAACAATGAAAAGCAATCTTTGGCACAACAAGATGCCAACGATTGGAGAGACTCAAGATAAGACACTGCATGGTGCTATCTACCTAGAATCAGACTCAGAGCTGCCAGCAACGCTAGCGGTTGAAAGCGTTACGGTAAAACAAGGTGCAGATACCTTGTTAGTGACGGCTGACGATCTTGATTTAAGAACGCACAGTGAAACTCAGTGGGAAGTCGCTTTTGTGTGGCAGCTAGAGATCGACAGTGACAAGCCTGTTGATGTTGCGGTTGAACTGAAAGATGGTGAAACCGTGAAGTGGCTGGTGGAGAAAGACGTTAAGGTTGATACGGTTTACTAAACCTTACTCAATTTAGAACAACAAAAAAGGGAGAATGCGTTGGCATTCTCCCTTTTTAATAACTATTGATTGCGCTTCTACTGTTAAAATCACTAAGTGCTAAACGACTCGAAACGCGAATCGAATTAGTCTTCTAGGTCACCACAAAAGCGGTAGCCTTCACCGTGAATCGTTGCAATGATTTCTGGCGTACCAGAAACAGATTCAAAGTGCTTACGAATACGACGGATTGTTACGTCTACAGTACGATCGTGTGGCTTAAGCTCACGGCCTGTCATCTTCTTAAGAAGGTCAGCACGTGTTTGGATCTTACCTGGGTTCTCACAGAAGTGAAGTAGAGCACGGAACTCTGAACGAGGTAGCTTGTAGCCTTCGCCATCTGGGCTAACCAGAGAGCGACTGTTGATATCTAGTACCCAACCGTTGAACTCGTACTTCTCAACGCTACGCTTTTCTTCTTGAACAGAGCTTGTGCTCATTGAACGGTTAAGAAGGTTGCGTGCACGGATAGTCAGTTCACGAGGGTTGAAAGGCTTAGTGATGTAGTCATCAGCGCCGATCTCTAGGCCAAGGATCTTATCAACTTCATTATCACGACCAGTTAAGAACATAAGCGCTACATTTGCTTGCTCACGTAGTTCACGCGCAAGTAGTAGGCCATTCTTACCTGGAAGGTTGATGTCCATAATTACAAGGTTAACTTGGTTGTCAGATAGCACTTGGTGCATCTCTTCACCGTCGCTAGCCTCAAAAACAGCATATCCCTCTGCTTCAAAAATACTCTTTAGAGTGTTACGAGTTACTTGCTCATCTTCAACGATAAGAATCTGCGGGGTTTGCATTTGGCGGTACCTAAATTTGTGACGAAACTGTGCTAATAGAATAAATTCTAGGCAAAAACATAACATACAGGTAATGTATTTTTGATGATAACTTAAAGTTTTCAAAAAAACACTTACTTCCAGCTATCTGCCTTCCTTGAAGTATTGCCCAATAACGTAGATCCAGTACGCCTTTCAATCATTCTTTTAGTGATTGCAACGGATTCTATAATGTTAACAGCATGCTAACAACGCGAGAATGTTAATTCCATTCACTTTGTTGATTTACATCAATTGCCGTATCGCAACAAACTTTAATAGTATGGCTACAACTTAACCAGTGTTATGGTGATTATTTAGCATCAAAACCAGAATGGTTATTCGAGATAGTTCTCACATCTCGCATGCTAAAGACCTGATTATGAACCAAGGAAGCGGAAAGCTGTCCTTAGAGTCTAGTAGATAAATATGCTCAATCAACTTTAATTAGTGATTAAATTGAGCATAGAACAATGAAAACAAAGGATTAATTTTAATAACATATAAAAGCACAGAGGTAAGCCTGACTTAACAGGTAGCGCCTTACTCACGGAGGATATATGCACGATATAACACCCGACTTGTGTGATGAGTTTGAAAGCAAAGTCACCCTACTTAACCTTCCATTACAGAACTTCGGTCAACGTGGTGCGTTCTGGGGAAAAATTGTAACAGTTCGTTGTTATCACGATAATTCCAAGGTTCGCGAGGTTTTAGCGACCGACGGCAGCGGCAAAGTGCTGGTTGTTGACGGAAATGGCTCGTGCCAAAAAGCATTGCTTGGTGACCAACTCGCTATTCTTGCAATAGAAAATGGCTGGGAGGGCGTGATTGTTAATGGTGCTGTGCGGGATGTTGGCATGATGTCGCAAATGGACTTGGGTGTTCAGGCGCTAGGTGCATCACCATTCAAAACCGAGAAGCGTGGCGTAGGCCAAGTGAATGTGACACTGACAGTGCATAACCAACTGATTCAGCCTGGTGATTACATTTATGCAGATTGGAATGGCGTGTTAATTTCGTCGGAGCTGTTGCTCGAATCATAACGGCGATTTGATTCGCCGTTATTAATGGGTAACAAGCATATTGGGTTAGAAGCGAAACCCTAATCCCACTTCAACCCCCTGCTGCCACTCTTCATAATCAAGGGTGGCATGCAGATCCAAGTTGTCCGTTAGTTGAACTCGGCTTGAAACTTCCGCAGCCACAGATTTTTCATTTTCTTCGGTTTCATCCTTATAGGTATGAAGAGAGCTATTGAAAGAGATTCTTTCAGAGAACTGATAGCTGACACCGCTCAAGAATCCACTTTCACTTTTCAAAGACGCACTGTTTATA
This sequence comes from Vibrio sp. Isolate33, assembly GCF_022397895.1. Lineage (NCBI taxonomy): Bacteria > Pseudomonadati > Pseudomonadota > Gammaproteobacteria > Vibrionales > Vibrionaceae > Vibrio > Vibrio sp. Isolate33. The sequence continues at coordinate 50,750 of NZ_JAKEUP010000013.1, read as the reverse complement.
CGTGTACCGACATAAAGATCAACATCATCAAACAAGCTATAGGCGTAGCCACTGTCGACTTTCCAAGTATCGAAACTTTCGTTCGACGCATTTTGAGCTGAGATAAAGAACTTATGAGCAGAACGATCGATTTGACCAGGTAATAGGGGCAGGTTGCTTAACAGGGGTAAGCTGTTCGCTGAACAAACGACAGGCATAGCAAAGGCTAAAAGAATAAGTAATCTCTTCACTTCCCACTCCTGATGTCATTATTATTGTTCTTTGAACGTTATCGTTCAATTAAAGCACAGTTCTTGTATGCTTGCTGAACAATCGATATAGCATTTTGTTATGACCATATATGCAATTAATCACTCCTGAGTGTTTATAGGATAAATCCACGATCTGAATTACAGGTGCATACAGGGTGTTTTATCCCTTAAATGACGGTTTGCTCTGAAAAACGGTGTGAATGTAAAAAAAACGCAACTTTTCATTGACGTCTAGTGGTAAAAATTGATACACGTAGAGTAAAGCACAAGCAGAGAATTTGATATGCAGCACGTAAGCCACCTAGTAATGACCACAACCATTATTATTACCGACATTAACATTGTTGGGGCAGGCTGCTAAGTAACGGATTTTAAAAAAAAGGCCTGTATCCAACAAGATACAGGCCTTTTTTTGTACCATTTTTATGACTTATGGAGAAAGGGATGCGCGTTTTAAAGTTTGGAGGTTCATCATTAGCTGATGCAGATCGTTTTTTACGAGCTGCTGATATCATCGCTAATAATGCCCAGCAAGAAGAGCTAGCCGTTGTACTATCGGCTCCAGGAAAAACAACCAATAAGTTGGTCGCTGTTATTGAAGCTGCACTGAAAAATGGTGAAGCTGACGCACAAATTACAGAGATCGAATCTTCATTTACTGCGCTGTTTGCAGAGATTAAAGCGGTTGTACCTTCGATTGATGGTACTGCGTTCCAAGAGCAGGTTGATACCTCTCTTGCTCAGCTAAAGCAGTTCGTGAACGGCATCAACCTACTTGGTATGTGCCCAAACCACGTCAATGCTCGTATCATCAGTAAAGGTGAGCGAATCTCTATCCAGTTAATGAAAGCGGTACTTGAAGCAAAAGGCCAGCCAGCAAGCCTGATTGACCCAGTTCAATACCTATACGCTAAAGGTGATCACCTTGAAGCTATGGTTGATGTAGATGTGTCTACTCAGAACTTCCGTCAATCGCCACTTCCACAAGGTCACGTTAACATCATGCCGGGTTTCACTGCGGGTAATGATAAAGGCGAATTGGTCACCCTTGGCCGTAATGGCTCTGACTACTCAGCAGCAGTGCTAGCAGCATGTCTACGTGCTGATTGCTGTGAAATCTGGACAGATGTAGACGGCGTTTACAACTGTGACCCACGCTTAGTCGATGATGCACGTCTGCTTAAGTCACTGAGCTACCAAGAAGCAATGGAGCTTTCTTACTTTGGTGCTTCGGTTCTACACCCGAAAACCATTGCTCCTATCGCGCAATTCCACATTCCTTGCCTGATCAAAAACAGCTTTAACCCACAGGGTGCAGGTACTTTGATCGGCCAAGACACTGGCGAAGATAACCTAGCAATCAAAGGTATCACGACGCTAAGTGACCTAACCATGGTTAACGTATCAGGCCCTGGCATGAAGGGTATGGTTGGCATGGCGAGCCGTGTATTCGGCGCGATGTCTTCAGCTGGCGTTTCTATTGTCCTTATTACTCAATCTTCTTCTGAATACAGCATCAGCTTTTGTATTGAATCAGCAGATAAAGTAAAAGCGAAGCAAGTACTGTCTGACGCATTTGAACTTGAACTTAAAGATGGTCTATTAGAGCCAGTTGAGTTCATGGACGATGTAGCGATTGTAACGCTGGTGGGTGACGGTATGCGTACTTCACGCGGTGTCGCTTCTCAGTTCTTCTCTTCTTTAGCTGAAGTGAACGTGAACATCGTTGCGATTGCTCAAGGTTCATCTGAGCGTGCTATCTCTGCGGTTATCCCTGAAGATAAAATTTCAGAAGCAATTAAAGCGTGTCACGAAAACCTATTTAACTCTAAACACTTCCTAGACGTATTCGTTGTGGGTGTTGGCGGTGTTGGCGGTGAGCTTGTTGACCAGATCCAACGTCAGCAGGGCAAACTGGCTGAAAAAGGCATCGTGATTCGCGTATGTGGTTTAGCAAACAGCAAAGGCTTATTGCTAGACAGTGAAGGCTTACCACTAGAGCAATGGCGTGATCGCATGTCGAGCGCGACAGAAGAGTTTAGCCTAGCTCGTTTAGCGGCTCTGGTTCAACGTAACCACATCATCAACCCTGTACTGGTTGATTGTACGTCTAGTGAAGGTATTGCAGCACAGTACGCAGACTTCCTTGCGGCAGGTTTCCACGTGGTAACACCAAACAAGAAAGCGAACACAGCAAGCATGGCTTACTACCATCAGCTTCGAGAAGTTGCACGTAACTCACGTCGTAAGCTGATGTACGAGACAACGGTAGGCGCAGGTCTACCGGTAATCGAAAACCTACAGAACCTAATTTCTGCAGGTGATGAGCTTGAGAAGTTCAACGGTATCCTTTCTGGTTCACTGTCTTACATCTTCGGTAAGCTTGATGAAGGTATGACGTTAAGCCAAGCAACCAACATTGCTAAAGACAACGGCTTTACTGAACCGGACCCTCGTGACGATCTATCAGGTATGGATGTGGCGCGTAAGCTGCTTATCCTTGCTCGTGAAGCTGGTATGGCACTTGAACTTGAAGACGTTGAAGTAGACCAAGCTCTACCACCGGGTTTTGATGATTCAGGTACGGTTGAAGAGTTTATGGCTCGTTTGCCAGAAGCGGATGCTTACTTCCAAGAGCAATCAGCTATCGCTGCAGAAGAAGGCAAAGTACTTCGTTACGTTGGTGAGATCGCCGATGGTAAATGTAAGGTTCGTATCGCTGCTGTTGATGGCGACGACCCAATGTTCAAGATTAAAGATGGCGAGAACGCGCTGGCATTCTACAGCCGTTACTACCAACCAATCCCGCTAGTACTTCGTGGCTACGGCGCTGGTACTGAAGTAACAGCAGCAGGCGTATTCTCTGATGTGATGCGTACTCTTGGTTGGAAATTAGGAGTTTAGGAATGAGTTCAAGTGATATGGATGTTGTCGTTTATGCTCCTGCATCAATCGGTAATGTCAGTGTAGGGTTTGATGTGCTGGGGGCCGCTGTGTCTCCAGTGGATGGCACACTGCTGGGTGACCGAGTTATGGTTAAAGCAGGTGATGAACCATTCTCACTTAAAACAGCAGGCAGCTTTGTTTCTAAGCTGCCGACTGAAGCCAAAGAAAACATCGTCTACGACTGCTGGGTGGTGTTCTCTAGAGAGCTTGATAAAAAAGGCGTAGCGCTAAAGCCTTTGGAAATGACACTCGAAAAGAACATGCCTATTGGTTCTGGTTTAGGTTCAAGTGCATGTTCAATTGTAGCGGCACTTGATGCGCTAAACCGTTTTCACGGTCAGCCACTGAATGAAACTGAACTGCTTGCTCTGATGGGTGAAATGGAAGGTAAGATTTCAGGCGGTATTCACTACGATAACGTTGCGCCATGTTACCTTGGTGGCGTACAGCTTATGCTTGAAGAGCTAGGTATCATTAGCCAAGAAGTTCCGTGTTTTGATGACTGGTACTGGGTGATGGCTTATCCGGGCATTAAGGTTTCAACGGCAGAAGCGAGAGAGATCCTACCATCTCAATACCGTCGTCAGGATATCATTGCTCATGGTCGCCACTTAGCGGGCTTTATCCACGCGTGTCACTCAGGCCAACCTGAACTAGCTGCGAAGATGATCAAAGACGTGATCGCTGAACCATATCGTGAGAAACTGCTTCCAGGGTTTGCTGACGCTCGTAAATACGCGCTGTCGGCGGGTGCATTGGCTACTGGTATTTCTGGTAGTGGCCCAACTCTATTTAGCATTTGCAAAGAACAAGATGTCGCCGAGCGTGTTGCGCGCTGGTTAGAACAAAATTACGTACAAAATGAAGAAGGATTCGTTCACGTTTGTCGCCTAGATAAGCAAGGTTCGATCGTTACAGGAAGTGAGTTATGAAACTGTACAACATCAAAGAAAATGATGAACAAGTCTCTTTTGGCCAAGCCGTTCGTCAAGGCTTAGGCCGTAATCAAGGTCTATTTTTCCCATCAGAGCTGCCAAAGTTTGATGATATCGATGCGCTGCTAGCAGAGGACTTTGTCCCTCGTAGCTCAAAGATTTTGTCGGCGCTTATCGGTGATGAACTGTCGAAAGAGCAAATTGACCAGATGGTTGACGCAGCGTTCCAATTCCCTGCGCCAATCAACCAAGTAAAAGACGGTGTTTACGCACTTGAGCTTTTCCACGGTCCAACACTGGCATTTAAAGATTTCGGTGGCCGCTTTATGGCGCAATCTTTAGCAGCAGTTTCAGATGGTGGTCAAATCACTATCTTAACGGCAACATCAGGTGATACTGGTGCGGCGGTTGCGCATGCTTTCTACGGTATGGAAGACATCAACGTTGTGATCCTTTACCCGAAAGGCAAGATCAGCCCTCTGCAAGAGAAGCTATTCTGTACTCTAGGTAAGAACATCCATACTGTCGCGATTGATGGCGACTTTGATGCGTGTCAGGCACTGGTTAAAGACTCATTTGATGACGCTGAACTGCGTAAAGAGATTGGCCTTAACTCGGCAAACTCTATCAACATCAGTCGTCTAATGGCTCAGATCTGTTACTACTTTGAAGCGGCTTCTCAGCTGACTAAAGAGCAACGTGAAAACCTGGTTATCTCTGTACCAAGTGGTAACTTTGGTAACCTAACGGCTGGTCTATTGGCTAAAGCGCTTGGCCTACCAGTTAAGCGTTTCATTGCTGCAACCAACGAAAATGACACGGTTCCTCGTTACCTAGAAACAGGTCAATGGGATCCAAAACCGACTGTTGCGACGACATCGAACGCGATGGACGTAAGCCAACCGAACAACTGGCCTCGTATCGAAGAGCTTTGCCAACTGAAAGGTTGGGGCTTAGATACACTAGGCAAGGGTAAAGTATCTGACGAGCAGAGCGCTGAATCAGTACGTGACCTGAAAGCACAGGGTTATCTATGTGAACCACATGGTGCGATTGCTTACCGTTTATTGGAAGAGCAACTGCAAGAGAACGAAACTGGCTTGTTCCTATGTACAGCACACCCAGCGAAGTTCAAAGAAGTGGTTGATGACATCCTAGGCTCTGACATTGAACTGCCTGGTCCGCTAGCAAAACACGCTGCGATGGAGTTGTTGTCTGAAGATCTAGATAACGATTTCGAAGCGCTAAAAGCGGTACTTCGTCGAGTTCAACCAGCGTAGTTTTTCACAAACGTTATGTGTAGAACTTAGATGGTTAAGAGAAAGGTGAATGAGCAATCATTCACCTTTTTTATTGCCTGATTACTTTTAACCAGTAAGCTCTAATGAAGTATTTTCTTAAGCTTGAGGTTAACTCAAGCTCGGCAGTGAACTGACCAAAGTTAAATAGAAAGGGATAGTATGAATTTTTTAATTTTTCTTGGCTCTGTACGTGAGAGTACACCACCAAGACCAGCCCGATTAGGGATGAGAGTCAGCAAGGCGTGTGCAAAGTTACTGGCGGATAAACACTCTGAGCATACCGTCGAGATCATCGACCCATTGAATTACGATTTTGGTGACGTATTTCAACCAGAGTTTTCTTATCATCGCTCCAAAGTACCTGCACATCTTGCTGAGTTAGCGGACAAGATCGCAAAAGCGGATGGTTACGTGATGGTAAGCCCGGAATACAACCACTCAATGAGCCCGGCGCTGGCTAATATTCTCAACCATTTTGGTAGCTCGTTATTCTCATATAAACCGAGCGCTATTGTGACTTATTCTGCAGGTCAGTGGGGCGGAGCAAGAGCATCCGTTTCGATGAGAACTTTCTTATCAGAGCTAGGTTGTTTACCCGTTTCTGCGATGATTCATCTGCCTAAAGCACAAGAAGTGTTTGATGAAGAGGGCTGTGTTGCTCAAGAATCAGAACAGGCACAGTGGGATGAGTACATGAACCGAACGTTTCATCAACTGATGTGGTGGGCACAAGGTGCAGCGTTGCAAAGAGACAATGTGGATCCAACTGCGTTAGCGAAAGCCTTTACCAAAGATCCTTCTCAACGAAACGCGCCATAATCAGAGCAAGTTGGTGAGTGTGATGGGGTGATCCAGAGTGCTCCGAACTGAGTCGAGACAGTTAGCAATAAAAAGTGGGTAACACTAAAACGAAAAAAGCTTGGCCATTTCTGACCAAGCTTTTTAAATCTTTAACACTCTAGTTTACTGAGATTATAGAGACTCAGTGAACGTACGTGCGATAACGTCACGTTGCTGTTCAGTTGTTAGAGAGTTGAAACGTACAGCGTAACCCGATACACGGATTGTTAGCTGAGGGTAGTTCTCTGGGTGAGCAACTGCATCTTCTAGCGTTTCACGCTTAAGAACGTTAACGTTTAGGTGTTGACCACCTTCGATGCGTGGTGCTGCTTCGATTGCAACTTCACGGCTTTCGTACTCGCCTAGGTCTGCAGCTGAGATAACTTGGTCAGCTTCGAAACCTGCAGTAGCAACAACACAACGAGCTTCATTCTTCTCGCTATCTAGTAGCCAGATTGAGTTTAGTAGGTCATCGTTTGCTGCTTTAGTAATTTGAATACCTTGGATCATAACTATCTCCTAGTCCACTGAACGTGGTTTGATTATGGTGTTAACTTTCGATTTTTATTGAGCTGGGTAATATATACCTAATGTTTGTAAGGTTAACATTGATTTAAGTCAAAAAACAACCAAAAACCATATTTTTACAAAGGTGATTATATTGAGGTAAATCAATAAAACCTTTGAAAACAAAGTAATTACAAAATATTTTAAAGTATAAAAAATATTTAACAGTCCTATTTGGTGTAATTTTACTACATTTGTTATGTTTTAATTGAACTACAACTGATATGACCCTTTATTTATGATGCATTCTGAAAGTGTAAAGTGATTTAATGACAAACAAAATTTCATCCTCAAAACCTGAGACAAATATTAAGTTTATTGGCGCTCATGTGTCGGCGGCGGGCGGTGTTGATCAGGCACCCATGCGTGCGCGTGAGATCGGTGCTAATGCGTTCGCACTGTTTACCAAAAACCAGAGGCAGTGGGCGGCAAAGCCACTAGAAGCCAAAACCATTAGTGCATTCAAAGCCAACTGCAAAATGTTGGGCTTTGCTGCCGAGCACATTCTTCCTCATGATTCCTACTTGATTAATCTAGGCGCACCGGAAGAAGAGAAGCTAGAGAAATCACGCGCGGCTTTTATTGATGAGATGGAGCGTTGTAACCAACTTGGTTTAACGCTTTTGAATTTTCACCCTGGCAGTCATCTTAAGAAGATCTCTGAGACGGAATGCTTGGCTAAGATAGCTGAGTCGATCAACCTCGCTCATCAAGCGGTTCCAGATGTGATTGCGGTGATCGAGAATACGTCAGGCCAAGGTACTAACTTGGGCTGGAAGTTTGAGCACCTAGCAGAGATCATTGATCAAGTAGAAGATAAGTCGCGTGTTGGCGTGTGTTTAGATACCTGCCATACCTTTACTGCGGGTTATGACCTACGAACAAAAGAAGCGTGTGAGCATACTTTTTCAGAGTTCGACCGCATTGTGGGCATGCACTATCTAAGAGCAATGCACATCAATGATTCAAAAGCTGAGTTTGCGAGTCGAGTTGATAGACACCATTCTTTAGGAAAAGGCGAAATTGGCTGGGATTGTTTTGAGTATATCGCCTCAGATTCTCGCTTCAATGGAATCCCTCTTATCTTAGAAACGATTGATTCGACGATTTGGAAAGAGGAAATTCAACAACTTAGAATGTTTCATCGCTCAGCAACGGTCGCAACTGAAGAGGCGTAATAGTAGAGGGGAAAATTAACTTTCTTCTATTTGTAAAAATTGGCACCTTTCTTTCATAGTCTTAAAGTGAATATGTATTTCACGATGTCTTAGAGGAGGTGCCTTTATGTATTCAAAAGCCCAAACTTCAACTGTTTCTGCTGCTCGCCGTTTACCAACCCCAAACCGTCACGTGCATAGCCACGGTCACCATCGCACACAGCAGAAAAGTGGTTAATCGAGATCAACACAACTTGAACTGATTATTATGATTCATCAACAAGTGAACCCTACACATCATGTTTATTGATAGCTGTATGAGGTATAACTAGAGCCTTATTTAGGACAGTTAGCCGATACAGCTATTTTTTTGTCTGGCGAAACCTAGAAACCTTGATGATTGGGAAGTAAAACGATGAGCACACCAAAGACTTGGGAATCCATTATTAATGATGAACGTGAGAAAGAGTACTTCCAGAGTGTTCTCGCTTTCGTCGAACAGCAACGTAATAGTGGGAAAACCATCTACCCGCCACAAGAGCAGGTGTTCAGTGCCTTCGATATGACGCCTTTCGAATCAGTGCGAGTGGTTATCTTAGGGCAAGATCCTTACCACGGCGCCAATCAAGCACACGGCTTGGCATTCTCTGTGTTGCCCGGCGTAAAAATCCCGCCTTCTCTACGCAACATGTATAAAGAACTCGCACAAGATATAGAGGGTTTTGAGATCCCTAGCCACGGTTACCTTGATGCTTGGGCATCGCAAGGGGTGCTGATGTTGAACACCGTGCTTACGGTAGAAGAGGCAAAAGCACACTCACACGCTAAGTGTGGCTGGGAAACATTTACCGATGTCATTATTGCAGAACTAAACCAGCGCTCTGAACCGATCATCTTCTTGTTGTGGGGCGCACACGCCCAGAAGAAAGGCCAAGCGATTGATACAGGCATGCACCATGTGCTGGCAGCGCCTCATCCCTCGCCATTGTCAGCTCGTCGTGGTTTCTTTGGTTGTCAGCACTTTTCGACAACCAATAAGCTGCTTTCTTCTATGGATCAACAACCTATCGACTGGCATGTACCAGAAGAAGTGTAGGTTGGTGGTTTTCTGAGCAGGGTCAAATCATAAATCAGCATCTTCGTATACACTTATAAATAGTAGGTGTAATGGAGTGCAATACTATGATGATTGAAAGGATAAGACGAGAGCATGGCTATATGGCTCGTTTACTCGCGATACTCAACAATAAGTTAGAGTTCCTCAAGCAGGAGCGAGAAATAAACTATAGCCTGATCGCCGAGGTGGTTCATTACTTGATGAACCACTCAGACAAAGTACATCACCCTAAAGAAGACGTCATTTATCGCTACTACCTTAAGCAATATGGCAGTGACCAAGCGATTGAGGACTTGGAACTCGAGCATCAGTTGCTATCTGAGAAAACGGCCGACTTCTTAGGTGTGGTTGATATGATTCTCCAAGATGCTGTGGTGCCGCAACAGGTGTTCATTGACCAACTTGAGAGCTTTGTGAAAGCTCAGCGTAAGCACATGGAATATGAAGAGAAGCATGTGTTGCCAATGATTGTTGATGCATTCACGGTGAAAGATTGGCAAGAGGTCGAGTCACAGTGGCTTCAACCAGAAGACGACCCTGTTTTTGGGGACACGATTGCTGACCAATATCGCCAGCTCGCAGCTCGTGTTCGACAAAATGAGCAAGAGTGCGTTTAGATAATATTAAGAGTGAGTCTCCCAGTTCGAAGTGCCTTCTATATAAGAGGCGAGAGTTTGAGACTCCCTCTATATTAGGTGATTCGGTTTTAATGCAGCGCTTTGAACGGATACGAGAGTCTAGACAATAAAAAAGGCACCTTTATAGGTGCCTTTTGCTATCTGATTTCTTATCGTGCTGATTAAAGCTTTATATCGTCAAGGCTAAAATCAAGACCGAGGTTCATCTCTCTTAGCTCTTTCTCAAGCTGCCTACGATCGTTGATTGCTTCGATTTCACGCCACTTACGCTTGAGTGGTTTAGAGCGTGTTTTTTGAGTTGCACGAGGCATTTCTAGTTCTGATACTTCATCGAATTGAAAGCTATCCATAAGCCATATCTCCTTCCGTGGGACTAGTTCTTACGAACTATTAAATATCATATTTAGGTTCACCATAACCTTGATTTGTTTCTCATTTGTTTCAAATCTATGAAGCTTTTGTTCTGTTTTTTTATGCATGCTCACACATTGAGGGAATTTTTATGTATAAAAAACAAGCAAACAAACCGAAGTAAACGATTAAATTAGGGGTTATTGAATGTTAATTCATTGTGCGAAAGGAATAGCACTTTAGCCACAATGCATTTAAGTGCGTATTGCTGTGTGCGAGATAGGAATCTTATTGCTCTAGAAAAAAATGCAGATCTTCACTATACCTTGTAAAACCTAGGCTGACGTCATTTTTATAGGATGGTGTTCTTGTTGCGATGAGGCGATGGTTGTTGTTGATATTATGTCCCGATAATGTGACTTTTATTGGGCTGTATTGTTGAAAAATGTGTTAACAAAAGGTGTGTTATTAGTGAAATGTCATTTTAATATAAGTGCATTTGCATATTGATTTTTAAGCCGTCTCGCTGCATTATCCGCCCGTCAAAAAATACACTGATACGTAAAATGGATGCATGAAGCGACATTTACAATCTAGATCGCAGCAAATAAATATAAAACTAATGCCGACACAACTATTGACACTGGCATAGGTGATCTAGAGGAAGGCTAGGAAGCATGATCGGTGCTTAAACTCAATTACGAGGTTCACGTGACAGACTTAATCAATTTGATGAACGATCTCCTTTGGGGATCTATCTTAGTTTACTTACTGGTTGGTGTGGGTATCTACTTCACCGTACGACTAGGCTTCATTCAATTCCGCCATTTCGGCCACATGTTCTCTGTTCTAAGAAACAGCCGTAAAGCAGACAGTGCTGGTATCTCTTCTTTCCAAGCTCTTTGTACTAGTCTCGCTGCTCGTGTTGGTACGGGTAACATGGCAGGTGTTGCTGTAGCTCTAACCGCTGGTGGCCCTGGTGCTATCTTCTGGATGTGGCTAATCGCAATGCTAGGTATGGCAACATCGTTTGCTGAAAGCACACTGGCACAGCTATACAAAACGCGTGATAACGACGGTAACTACCGCGGCGGCCCTGCATACTACATGGAGAAAGGCCTAGGCATGCGTTGGATGGGGGTTCTATTCTCTATCTTCCTAATCATTGCATTCGGTCTTGTATTCAACGCGGTTCAAGCAAACGCGATTGCAAGCGCAATGAACACAGCATTTGACCTTGAGCGTAGCTACGTTGGTGTTGGTATCGTAATTATCTCTGCATTCGTTATCTTCGGTGGTATCCGTAAGATTGCACGTACTGCAGAAATCATCGTTCCAATCATGGCATTGGCTTACCTAGCGATCGCTATGTACGTGATGTTCGCGAACATTGAGAAAGTGCCTGAAGTATTGGCTCTTATCTTCAAGAGTGCATTCGGCCTGCAAGAAGCAGCAGCGGGTGGCCTTGGTTACGCAATCGCACAAGCGATGATTAACGGTATCAAACGTGGTTTGTTCTCGAACGAAGCGGGTATGGGTTCTGCGCCAAACGCAGCAGCTTCTGCTACGCCTTACCCACCGCACCCAGCATCGCAAGGTTACGTGCAAATGCTAGGCGTATTCATGGACACTATTGTTATCTGTTCTGCAACAGTAGCAATCATCCTGATGTCTGGTGAGTATGTACCACACGGTGAAGTAACGGGTATCGAACTAACGCAACGTGCACTAACAGCACAAGTGGGCGAATGGGGCGGCATCTTTGTAGCGGTAGCGATTTTCTTCTTCGCTTTCACTTCAATCATTGCAAACTACTCGTACGCTGAAACGAACCTTATCTTCCTAGAGCACAACAACAAGAAAGGCCTAGTGCTGTTCCGTATTGTTGTACTGGGTATGGTTATGTTCGGTTCTCTAGCGACACTACCAACGGTATGGGCTCTGGCTGACGTATCGATGGGCCTAATGGCGATTGTTAACTTGGTGGCGATTATCCTGCTATCAGGCATCGTGATTAAGCTAGCGAAAGACTACAACCGCCAACTAGACGCGGGTAAAGTACCGACATTCGATTCGAATGACTTCCCTGAGCTTAAGTCTCAACTGGAAGACGGTATTTGGGACAACAACAAGAAGTAATCTTGTTGGAGCGATAAACCGCTCATCCTAAAACGATTAGAAAGGCTAAGGTTTCGACCTTAGCCTTTTTCTTTGCCTGTCGTTTGTCTCACTCTGTCTATCAAAGCTCATTCTCCCTATCAAAGTAATAGGAAGAGTCATAAAGACAAGTTGATGTTTTTTCTATACTCTAGCAGCATCCAGTTAGATAACCGATTAGGGTAAAGTTATGTTAGTTGTCGTTTCTCCAGCCAAAACACTTGATTACGAATCACCATTAGCGACTGAACGCTTTAGCCAGCCTGAGTTTGTTGAACACTCTGCTGAGCTTATTGAAGAGTGCCGTAAACTGACACCTGCAGATGTCTCTGCATTGATGAAAGTCAGCGATAAGATCGCAGGATTGAACGTAGCGCGCTTTGAGCAGTGGAGCGAGACCTTTACCCAAGACAACGCACGCCAAGCCATCCTAGCCTTCAAAGGCGATGTATACACAGGCCTAGACGCTGAGACGCTATCGGATGAAGATTTTGACTACGCACAAAATCACCTACGCATGCTTTCTGGATTGTATGGTTTGCTTAAGCCGTTAGATTTGATGCAACCTTACCGCCTAGAGATGGGTACACGCTTAGCGAACGCTCGTGGAACTAACTTGTACCAGTTCTGGGGCAACATCATCACAGACAAGCTGAATGAAGCGTTGAACGCTCAAGGCGACAATGTGTTGATCAACCTAGCGTCGAACGAATACTTTAAAGCAGTGAAGCCGAAGAACTTGGATGGTCAAGTGATTACACCGGTATTCAAAGACTGTAAGAATGGTCAATATAAGGTCATCAGTTTCTACGCGAAGAAAGCGCGTGGCATGATGGCTCGCTACATTATCGAAAACAAAGTGGACTCAGTCGAAGCGCTGACTAAGTTCGATACTGCGGGTTACTATTTCGTTGAAGAAGAGTCGAACGCGAAAGAGTTGGTTTTCAAGCGCGAAGAGCAAAACTAGACGTTATTGATTAAAGGTAGTCACGCTCTATAGCGTGATACCCACTAGATAGAAAAAGCCCCATGCAGCGAACTGCATGGGGCTTTTTATTGAACCGTGAAAGCGTTAGATTACTTGTTTTTAACCGCTTTCTTTTTCTTAGCGATTTTCTTCTTCTTAGCGATTTTCTGTTTCGCTACCGCTTTCTTATCTTCTTTCTTCGGCTTCTTCTTCTTCGTCACGGCCGCTTTCTTGTGCGTTGGGCGCATGCCTTCGATGAAGCGTTCTTTGATTGGTTCGTCTGTGTAACGAGCCACACGCTCAATCATCAGTTGATCGTGCGCTTCAATGATAGAAACCGCGTTACCTTTCTTACCAGCACGAGCCGTACGGCCGATACGGTGTAGATATACGTCAGCAGTACGAGGCATGTCGTAGTTGATTACGTGGCTTACGTCTGGAAGGTCGATACCACGAGCCGCAACGTCAGTCGCTAGCAATACGTTTACTGAACCGTCACGGAAACGAGCAATTGCGTTGTTACGACGATCTTGAGGCATCTCACCTTGGATCCATGCACATGGGATTTGCGCGCTTTCTAGTTGAGCACGAAGATCACCTAGGCGATCGCGAGTCTTCAAGAACACGATGCTGCGCTCAGCTTGTTCTGTGATGATGTGCTTCAGGATGTTTAGCTTGTGCTCTGCTGTGTCTGCACGGTGGTACCACTGAGTGATCTTCTTACGCTCACGAAGTGATGATTTCGCATCGATCTCCGCAGGGTTTTTCAGTAGATCTTCAGTGAAGCCTTCAACACCTTTACCTTCTAGCGTTGCTGAGAAAAGTAAAGTTTGCTTACGCCAGCGACACTCTGCAGACAGACGGTCAACAACAGGACCAAAGCCCATGTCTAGCATACGGTCTGCTTCGTCTAGGATCAGCCATTCGATAGCACGACAGTCAAAGCGCTCAGCTTCGATGTATTCCATTAGGCGGCCTGGAGTCGCTACAACGATATCTTGTGTTGTGCCAAGGATGTCAGCGTGCTCTTGGTACATCACACCACCTGTGATGGTGAAGATGTTTAGCGCAGTGTATTTCGCAAGCTCACGAGCTTGGTCAGTGATCTGCATTGCCAGTTCACGAGTTGGCGTCAGGATAAGCATACGAGCAGGGCCCGCTTTCTTGCGTGGGAAATCCTGTAGGTACTGCAGTGCTGGCAGTACGAATGATGCTGTTTTACCAGTACCTGTTGGCGCAGAAGCCAAAACGTCTCTTCCATCTAACGCTTGTGGGATTGCTTCAGCTTGTATCTGTGTTGGACGTTCATAGCCCATTTCGTCAATTGCTTTAAGCAGCTCTTGGTTTAGATCGAGTTCTGCAAAGGTTCTGATCACTGTTGTTTCTCCACAAGCAATAAATGTTTCTGCCTCAAAAAGCAGACGATAAAAAAGAGTAGTCGGACATTATAGAAGCATTAGTGATTAGGATCACATGGTATTTGCTACATCTTGAGATAAAAATCTTTAGTAAGTGCAATAAATGCTGCGCTATAACCACCTTGATGATGAATTGTAAGCGATTCACGCTGCAAATCTTGCTCACAAGCAGGATCTTTAGATAACTCAAACAGGATGCGGCTCGCGGGTTTCTTGTCTGTTGTTTTCACATCAAGGCGCTTTGTTAGGTACCAACCACACTGCTGAGCAAGCTTGATGAAACCTTCTCCCTCTGGCGTTGGCAGTATGAAGCTGGCCGTCGCAGAGTCGGTTGTTATCTCAAAGCAGCGCTTCGCAAGATCAAGATGATCCAAACTGTCTGTGTGTCTGGCAGTGGCTCTTTGGCTTTGCTGTGCTTGCTCGCCTGAGTTGAAGTAGGGCGGGTTACAGATGATCGCGTTAAACTTCTGTGGAAAGTTTGCCGATAACACACTGTCGTGATGAAGCGAGACACGATCTTGCCAAGGTGACTGTTCAATATTGATGGTAGCCGCATCAATGGCGTGCTGATCAATATCGATCGCTGAGATAGCGGCATCTTCAAAGCGCTGTGCTGTCATTAAGGCTAACAGCCCTGTCCCTGTTCCTATGTCGAGTACTGATGATTTCGGCGCAAGGCTAACCCACGCACCAAGTAGCACGCCATCGGTGCTGACCGGCATACCGCTCTGTCCACCGTAAATAGAGAATTTCTTAAAATTGAAGCTTTTGGTTTCTACTGTTTTTTCTTTCATGAATGTTCTGAGTATCGAGATATTTTAAGTGATTAGCTCTAATGTTAACCACTTGTATGAGTCAATGTTCTGCTTGGTGATTTATTGTTGTGAATTATGGTTAGTTTATAATTATGGCTATTTTTCCATATCCAGTGGAATCCACTGCTTTTTGTTCATATATGCAAATTTATATGGTGTTTTTTTATGGTGACTTGCAGCTAGCTAAGTGTTTCGTCATTATGCGCGACTATTTTATAGATTGATTGGCAGCCTTGAGCTGTAACATTCATGTAAGCACAACATAAATTCATAAATATAATTAAGGATTATCTGTGAAACAGAGTCTAAAAC
Source organism: Vibrio sp. Isolate33 (assembly GCF_022397895.1). NCBI lineage: Bacteria > Pseudomonadati > Pseudomonadota > Gammaproteobacteria > Vibrionales > Vibrionaceae > Vibrio > Vibrio sp. Isolate33. The sequence goes on along the minus strand of NZ_JAKEUP010000013.1, from coordinate 34,978 downwards.
TAACAGATATAATGGCATTGGGCTTTATGCTTTTTGCGTTTTTCTTGGGTGCGGGTAACATCATCTTCCCACCTCTAGCTGGCCAATTGGCTGGTGACCATTTTCTTCCAGCTATGTCTGGTTTTCTGCTGACTGCCGTTGGTCTGCCGTTAATCACAATCGTAGCCGTTGCTGTCGCTGGTGGCTCTTGGGGTCATCTAACCAAAGATCTTCCTAAGCAAGCTGCTACCATAATGGCTGTGCTGATCTTCATCATTATCGGTCCTGCATTTGCTGCACCACGTACCGGTCTTGTTGCTTATGAGATGGCGGTGAAACCGTTCTTCATCGATGCCTCTCAAGCTCACCTCACTCTTTTTTCGATTGCCTTTTTTGTAGTAGCGATGTTCTTCTCATGGTCGCAAGGTAAGCTTATCGACGTAATTGGCAAGGTTCTGACGCCTGCACTATTCGTTGGTTTAGTTGTATTGGCGATTGCTGTATTCGTTAACCCTCAAGGCGACGTTCTTGCGGCTCACGGTGAGTACATCACTCAACCACTGACCAAAGGTTTCCTTGAAGGCTACAACACCATGGATACTTTTGCTTCTTTGATGTTTGGTATGCTGATTGTTGACGCGATCCGCAGTAAGGGCATTACTGACCGCGCAGCGACGACTAAGTATCTGATCAGCGCAGGTTGTATTGCAGCTGCTGGTCTAGCGTTTGTTTACATCTCTCTGTTCTTCCTGGGCGCAACAAGCGCAACAGTAGCAGCGGGTGCCGACAACGGTGGCGCTATCTTAAGCCTATACGTTCAATCTTTGTTTGGTCCTTCTGGTCAGCTAGTGCTTTCTGTGATCGTATTATTGGCGTGTCTAACCACAGCGATTGGCCTTGTATCAGCATGTTCTGATTACTTCAGCTCACTAACGCCTCTGTCTTACAAGACTTGGGTAATCATTAACGGTGTCGCTTGTGCAACCGTAGCGAACGTTGGCCTTTCTCAGCTGATTTCTCTGTCTGTACCAGTATTGTTTGCACTTTACCCAGTCGCTATCGCTCTAGTAGCACTTACGTTCTTGCGCAGCCGTTTCCCTAATCCAAAAGCGGCTTACCGCGTGGTGGTATTAGTGTCTCTACTGTTTGCTTTAATTGATGGCGCTAAAGTAGCAGGTGTGGATGTATCTGCACTGAAGATGCTGCCACTGTTTGAGATTGGCATGGGTTGGTTACTACCAACAACTGCAGCAATCATCTGTATGTTCTTTGTTGGTAAATCAACAGAGCAAGAGATGGCAGAAGAGACGGTTTAATCTTTCCGTTGAGATTAAATAGTCACTAGACATAGAAAAGGCCTCATTACTTCGCAGTAATGAGGCCTTTTTGTATTCTGTGTGTTCTACATGAACAGCTCTTAGAGAGCGAGTATGTGCTTATAGCTTTTCGCTGTACTCAACCAGAACTTGTTCTACCCAGCTTGCGATACGGTCGTCGCTGAGTTCGTATTGTGAATCTTCATCAAGCGCCAAACCAACGAATTGTGATTGGTCTTCGGTGAGTGCTTTAGACGCTTCGAACTCGTAGCTATCATCGTTTGGCCAGAAGCCAACAAACTCTGCACCAGCGGTTTTCAGTTCGTCATGCAATAGACCCATCGCATCTAAGAACCATTCGCCGTAACCTTCTTGGTCACCCAAACCAAACAGTGCCACAACCTTGCCTTTAACTGGCGTTGTCGCGATGTCGTCCCACAGTTCATTCCAATCTTCTTGGATTTCACCGAAGTCCCACGTTGAGATGCCCAGTAACAAAAGGTCGTAGTCTGCCATCAATGAAAGAGGGGTTTCTTTCACGTTATGGATATCAACTAGGTCTTCACCAATAATGCCGCGAATCTTTTCTGCTGCCATTTCTGTGTAGCAGGTGGTTGAGCCGTAAAATAATCCAATTTTCATAGCAAACGTTCGATTTTAATTTCAGATGGCGAATTCTAACCATAAATCGACTTCGATTGCAGCGATTATCCGCTCAAGTCGTAATTTTTATGGCATTCATATTTGCTCTGGCATACTCTCAAAACAGTTTCCAATATTGTGAGTAACACTATGCAGTCGCCTCAAGGGCAGAGCGCAGACCACGGTCTAGTTGAACAGTTTTTAGATGCTATGTGGATGGAGAGAGGGTTATCTGAGAATACGCTTGTCTCGTATCGTACCGATTTGTCCAAGCTACTTACGTGGATGGAACAGCACAATTACCGCCTCGATTTTATTAGCCTTTCAGGGCTACAAGATTATCAAGGCTGGTTAGCCGACGCTGATTTTAAGCAGACTTCTCGTGCACGCATGTTGTCGGCAATTCGTCGCCTGTTTCAATATTTGCACCGTGAGAAAATCCGAGCGGATGACCCAAGCGCTTTGCTAATAAGCCCTAAGCTTCCTCAACGCTTGCCAAAAGATTTGAGCGAAGAACAAGTGGACGCCTTACTCGATGCACCAGATCCGAACGACCCTATCGAGCTTCGCGATAAAGCCATGCTTGAGTTACTCTATGCCACCGGCTTACGTGTGACGGAACTGGTTAGTTTGACGATGGAAAACATCAGCCTAAGACAAGGCGTGGTGCGTGTTATTGGTAAGGGCGGCAAGGAACGCTTAGTACCAATGGGCGAAAATGCCGTGGATTGGATCGAGACATTTATTGAACAAGGTCGTCCGCAGTTGCTTGGTGAAAACAGTTCAGATGTGGTTTTTCCAAGTAAGCGTGCCAAGCAAATGACCCGTCAGACGTTCTGGTACCGTATTAAGCATTACTCGGTTATCGCAGGTATCGATACTGAATTGTTGTCACCGCACGTATTAAGACACGCTTTTGCGACGCATTTACTGAACTATGGCGCAGATCTCAGGGTCGTACAGATGTTGCTTGGGCATAGTGACTTATCGACAACCCAAATTTATACTCACGTGGCGACTGAAAGGCTGAAGCAAATTCACGCGCAGCATCACCCTCGTGCTTAAATCCATTTATTTTTAAGGTGAACTTAATGAGCGTATTACGCCGTCTTCCTCTATTAGCGCTTCCTTTGATGATTACTGCATGTAACGCATCAGAAGCTAAAGTAGAACAAACATCAACAGCCGCAGAAGTTGCTCCAGCTCAAGCGATTGATACAGCAGCGTTAACGAAGCGTTTTGAAAAAATCGGTATCAAAGTTGATAAGATCGTTCCTTCAGATATCGATGGTCTGTTAGAGATTCAAACCAACAGCGGCATTATCTTCTCTTCTCCAAAAGGTGATCACTTTCTAGCGGGCACACTTTACTCTTTGGATGAGAACGGCAAATTCAGTGATGTATTGGCTGAGCGACAAGCGCCGCTTAATGCTGAAAAAGTAGCAGCACTGTCAGATACAGTTATCGAATATAAAGCGGATAACGAAAAGCACGTTGTGACTGTGTTTACGGATATTACGTGTGGTTACTGTGTTCGTCTGCACAGCCAAATGCAGGGCTATAACGACTTAGGAATTACCGTTCGTTACATGGCTTACCCACGCCAAGGTGCAACGGGTCAAGTTGCAGACCAAATGGCAGCAATTTGGGCTTCTGAAGATCCAAAAGCAGCGATGCACAATGCGAAAGTAGAACGCCAGATGCCTGCATCAGGCAAAGACCTTGCTGAGCAAAAACAGATCATCGCAAAACAATACCAACTAGGCCGTGAGCTTGGTATCAATGGTACGCCAGCTATCGTACTAGAAAGTGGTGAGTTGGTGAGTGGTTATTTACCGCCAGCACAACTGCTTCAACGTTTAGAGCAATAATCTCGTTTTCTGATTGCCAATTTATCCCCCATGTTTTTGATTTAAGGAGTGGCCTGATTGATATCGGGCCCATTTTTATATGATAGAGATCCAACGCCGTCCTGAGGTCGACATTTCAGTTTTACCTGCTCACTTACCTGACTTGTTAAAGCGCATCTATGTGAGTCGTGGTATCGACAGTGCTGACCAACTTGAGACTGCTGCGAAAGGCTTGCACTCTTATCAGAAACTGGGCGGCATCGATGCTGCGGTTGAATTGTTGTTCAACGCGATTCAGCATCAAAAACGCATCATCATTGTTGGTGACTTTGATGCCGATGGCGCGACCAGTTCAGCGTTGTCAGTGCTTGCTCTGCGTATGTTGGGCAGTTCTAACGTCGATTATCTGGTACCAAATCGTTTTGAAGATGGCTATGGCTTGAGCCCCGAGGTTGTCGAACAGGCCATCGAGCTTGGCGCCGAAGTGATCATGACGGTTGATAACGGTGTCTCTTCGATTGAAGGTGTCCGTTTTGCCAAAGAGAAAGGGCTAGAAGTTCTGGTTACCGACCATCACTTACCGGGCAATGAACTGCCAATGGTTGATGCGATGGTGAACCCGAACCTTGAAAGCTGTGCTTTTCCTTCTAAAGCTCTAGCGGGTGTGGGTGTTGCGTTCTACCTGATGATGGCGCTATGTGTTCACATGCGTAAGCTGAATTGGTTTGCAAAGCGTGGCATGACTGAGCCTAAGCTGATGGAGCTGATTGACCTTGTGGCGCTAGGCACCGTAGCCGATGTGGTGCCACTCGATGAGAATAACCGCATCTTGGTACATCAAGGATTGCAACGCATTCGCGCGGGTAAAGCTCGCCCGGGTATTCAAGCCTTGATTGAAATTGCCAAGCGAGATGCTAAACGATTAGTCGCTTCTGATTTTGGTTTTGCGTTGGGCCCTCGTATTAACGCTGCTGGCCGATTGGATGACATGTCCTTCGGTGTTGAACTGCTGATGAGCAACAACATCCACGCAGCGCGTCGAATGGCGAGTGAGTTGGATGGCTTGAATCAGACTCGTAAAGAGATTGAAGAGGGCATGAAGCAAGAAGCGATGGCTTTCTGTGAGCGTCTTGAGTTTGGTAAAGACGACCTGCCTTCTGGTTTGGCTTTGTTCCAGCGTGATTGGCACCAAGGCGTAATTGGTATCTTGGCTTCGCGTATCAAAGACAAATATCACCGTCCTGTGATTGCATTCGCCGATGGTGGCGAAGGGACGATCAAAGGTTCGTGTCGTTCGATTCCGGGCCTACACATGCGTGACGCATTGGATCGCATTGATACCCAAAACCCAGGTTTGATTCTTAAATTTGGCGGCCACGCGATGGCGGCGGGTTTAAGCATCATGGAAAAAGACTTCGAACGTTTCAGTAAGCTGTTCAATGATGTGGTGAAAAAAGAACTGGGAGAAACGGCACTTAAAGGCATTATCTTGTCTGATGGTGAGTTGCTGCCTGAAGAGTTTTCAATGCACACCGCTGAAACGTTGCGTGCAGGTGGCCCGTGGGGACAAGCTTTCCCTGAGCCAATCTTCGACGGTGAATTTAAAGTGCTGCACCAAAAGCTGGTGGGTGAAAAGCACCTTAAGTTGATGCTCGAGCCGTTATACAAAGGTCACCCAACCAATGTGATGATTGATGGTATTGCCTTTAACGTGGATTTGCGTCGCTGGCCTGATGCGTCAGTGAAAACGGTTCACCTTGCATTTAAGCTCGATATCAACGAGTTTCGTGGCAACCAATCGTTGCAGTTGATGATTGATCACATCGAAGCTAAATAGCCAAATCTCGGCTAATTAATGTTAAACATTTAGCGCTAAATTCAACAAGCTCTGTACATAATACAGGGCTTGTTTTCCTTCCTGTGATTGCCTGAATGGCATGATTTTCCCAGCCTTCAAAATTATATTCCTCTAAGTGATTGAATCTTGTTTCGAACCCTAAAAATTTCTGTATCTCCGTCACACTTTTGAGTACAATTCTCCGGTTAAATTCTACTCATAAATGATGAGCTAAAATGTTTGAAATCAATCCTATAAAAAACCGTCTGCAGGATGTGTCTGAGCGCACAAATATCCTGAGGGGGTATCTTTGACTATGACGCTAAGCAAGAGCGTCTAGAAGAAGTAAACGCAGAATTAGAACAACCAGATGTATGGAACGAACCTGAGCGTGCTCAAGCGCTAGGTAAAGAACGTTCTGCATTGGAAGCGGTAGTAGAAACGATCGACCAACTTGACCAAGGTGTTGAGGATGTTGATGGCCTATTAGAGCTTGCGGTTGAAGAAGAAGACCAAGAAACGTTTGACGAAATTGAACCAGAACTGGCTGAGCTAGAAGCTAAGCTAGAGAAGCTGGAATTCCGTCGTATGTTCTCTGGTGATCACGATGCATCAGATTGCTACATCGATCTGCAGTCAGGCTCGGGCGGTACAGAAGCTCAAGACTGGACTTCAATGATGTTGCGCATGTACTTACGTTGGGCAGACTCGAAAGGCTTCAAAACTGAAGTTATCGAAGTGTCTGATGGTGATGTTGCTGGCCTTAAAGGCGCAACGGTACGTATTTCTGGTGAGTACGCTTACGGTTGGTTACGCACAGAGACAGGTGTTCACCGTCTAGTTCGTAAGTCGCCATTTGACTCAAGTGGTCGTCGTCATACTTCGTTTGCATCTGCGTTTATCTATCCTGAGATTGATGACAACATTACGATCGACATTAATCCTTCTGATCTACGTATTGACGTATACCGTGCCTCTGGCGCTGGTGGTCAGCACGTTAACACCACGGAATCGGCGGTACGTATTACTCACGTCCCAACCAACACAGTGGTTCAATGTCAGAATGACCGTTCGCAGCATAAGAACAAAGATCAAGCGATGAAGCAGCTACGTGCTAAGCTTTTTGAACTTGAGATTCAAAAACAAAATGCTGAAAAACAGGCGAGCGAAGAAACGAAATCAGACATCGGTTGGGGCAGTCAGATCCGCTCTTACGTACTGGATGATTCTCGTATCAAAGATTTACGCACCGGCATCGAAAACCGTAATACTCAAGCGGTTCTTGACGGTGACTTAGACAAATTTATTGAAGCTAGCCTGAAATCAGGTCTGTAAGCTAACCAAGTATATTTGTAAAAATGCCTATATTTGCAAAGATATAGCGGTCCAAATTATAAAAGCAGGGTACATCTCTAATGACTGATGCTGTTCAAAACGAAAACGTACAAGAAGAAAACAAATTAATTGCTGAGCGTCGTAGCAAGCTGGATCACATCCGCCAAAACTGCAAAGCAAATGGTCACCCAAATGATTTCCGTCGTGAGCACCTAGCTGGCGATCTTCAAGCGGAATTCGGTGAGAAGACTAAGGAAGAGCTAGAAGAGCTTAACCACATCGTTGCGATCGCTGGTCGTGTTATGGCGAAGCGTGGTCCATTCCTTGCGATTCAAGAAACTTCTGGTCGTATCCAAGCATACGCAGCGAAAGACGTACAAAAAGTACTGAAAGAGAAGTACCAAGGCCTAGATATCGGTGACATCATCGGTGTTAAAGGTGCGCTTCACAAATCAGGTAAGGGCGACCTTTACGTGAACATGGAAGAATTTGAACTGCTGACTAAAGCACTTCGTCCTCTACCAGAGAAGTTCCACGGTCTAACTGACCAAGAGATGCGTTACCGTCAGCGTTACGTTGACCTAATCGTGAACGAAGATTCTCGCAATGCATTCATCGTGCGTTCTAAGCTTGTATCTTCAATCCGTAACTTCATGAGCGCTAAAGGCTACCTAGAAGTTGAAACGCCAATGATGCACGTGATCCCTGGTGGTGCGACTGCACGTCCATTCATCACTCACCACAATGCACTAGACATCGACATGTACCTACGTGTTGCACCTGAGCTTTACCTTAAGCGTCTAGTTGTGGGTGGTTTTGACCGTGTATTCGAGATCAACCGTAACTTCCGTAACGAAGGTCTGTCTCCACGTCACAACCCAGAATTCACAATGATGGAATTCTATCAAGCGTACTCTGACTACAAAGACCTTATGGATCTGACTGAAGAGATGCTAAGCACGGCAGCAATGGACGTTCTTGGTTCTACTTCTATGCCTTACGGTGACGAAACTGTTGAGTTCGGCGGCACTTACGCTCGTATGAGCATGTTCGATGCAATCAAACACTACAACCCTGAGCACGCTGAGATTCAAGCGCTAACAGAAGCAGACCTACAAGACCGTGAGAAGATGGTAGCTATCGCTAAATCTGTACACGTAGACGTAGAAACGTTCTGGACATGTGGTCAGCTTCTTGAAGAGATCTTTGGTGAAACGGCTGAGCCTCAGCTAATTCAACCAACGTTCATCACTGGCTACCCAGCGGACATCTCTCCTCTGGCTCGTCGTAGCGATGACAACCCGTTCTTTACAGACCGTTTTGAGTTCTTCATCGGTGGCCGTGAAGTAGCGAACGGCTTCTCTGAGCTTAACGATGCACAAGACCAAGACGAGCGTTTTAAAGCGCAAGTTAACGCGAAAGACGCGGGTGATGACGAAGCGATGTACTACGATGCAGACTACATTACTGCACTAGAACACGGCCTACCGCCAACAGCGGGTCAAGGTATCGGTATTGACCGTCTAGCTATGCTATTTACAAACACGCACACAATCCGTGACGTGATCTTGTTCCCGGCAATGCGTCCACAAGCGTAATTTTCGCTTAAGGGTCGTAGCAGCCAGCCCATAAAATTAAAAAGCCACCTTCGGGTGGCTTTTTCTGTTTTTATCCTTCAAAACCTAACCTGTACCGCACTCTTGATTCGAAAAATCATTATTTCTGACATAGTCTTACTATTGAGACAAAAAATCTAAGATAGTCTCACTACTATACGTCTCTGCGCTGAATACGATCTCGTGGCATTTTGTCGAACGATGAAGCAGTGACTTGTATTAGCCTGATTTAAATAAAAATAGAATAAGGAAGAAGGATGGGAACTCAATTTAAGATGGATTCCTTACCAGGTTCTCTTATCGTCGTTGGTGGTGCGTACGAACCCTGGTTATCTGTATTAGAACAAGTGGGTTGGCAATGCACCCAATGTGCAGATTTGCGAAAAGCCGATGCCTTGATTGCAGACATTGGTCCATGCATTGGCATTGTGGATCTTAGCCATGATGAGTTCAGCCTCAACGGTATTGCTAACCTCGTGAGCAATAACAAACAGGTGAGATGGCTCGCCTTCATTCGTGAATCACAATTAAGCTCTGATACGATCTGCCAGTTTATCGTTAACTTCTGTATCGACTTTTTCACGGCGCCAATTCCAGATGCTCAGCTATTGAGTACCATTGGTCACCAGTTGGGTATGCTTAAGCTTGAGCAGAAAGTATGGCCAAACTACGGCATTAACAACAATATGGGCCTACTGGGCGACTCTGTGGCTGTAAAGCGCTTGAGAGACCAAGTGAAGCGTATTGGGCCGACTGACGTCAGTATCCTAATTTACGGCGAGAGTGGGGCAGGCAAAGAGACGATTGCACGTTCAATTCATCAAAACTCTTCGCGAGCACAGAAACCATTTCTCACGGTGAATTGCCGCGCCTTGTCTGAAATGAGAATAGAAGCTGAAGTGTTTGGTATCTCAGCATCAGCGCAGCAAGCGACAGCACCATGTATGTTGGAAGAAGCCGATGGCGGAACCATCCTACTTAATGATGTGTTGGCGATGCCACGCAATCAACAATTGAACCTGCTACGCTTTTTGCAGGAAGGAAAAATTGAAACAGCGAACGGACCAAAATCTGTCGATGTACGTATTCTTGCTGCGAACTCTTCTGATATCGAAAAAGCACTGATTGAAGGTGACTTTAATGAAGAGCTTTATCACTACATTAATGTTCTGCGTATTCATGTTCCGAGCCTGAAAGAGCGTGTGAGTGATATTTCGGTATTGGCGAATCATTTCCTACGTGAGTACTCGAAAGAGTTTAATGCTCAGGCTAAGAGCTTTTCAGACGATGCAATTCGTTCGATGAATCGCTACCACTGGCCAGGCAACGTCCGTGAGCTGATGAATCAGATTAAGCGTGTTGTTCTGATGTCGGATGCGGTGATCATCGAAGATCACCAACTTGACTTACCAAAACAGAATGATGAACGACGCAGCTTAAAAAGCATACGTGAACGTTCAGAGCGCGATGCATTGCTGATTGTATTGGAGTCTTACGGTGGACAGGTTTCGTTGGCAGCTAAGGAGCTTGGCGTATCACGAGCCACCATGTACCGTTTGCTGAATAAACACAGCCTTATTTCTGAGGGTGTTGTGTAGAGCTTTCTGCTAAGTCATTTAATCTGTTAGTGTAAATTTAAGAGCCACGCATCATGCGTGGCTTTTTTGTTGTTCATCGCTGTGTCTATGTTCGAATAATCGAGAGATGAACTCTCAGTCACTAAGAGAGATATGCTGTGATTTTATATAATCATAGTGAATATCTTATATGTAAATGAATATGCAACTGATATTTTAGGTGAATGCATTGTTTTGAAAATGTTAACCAATTATCGGTTGAATAATATACTCACTTGGTTAGACTTTAACCGTGAAAGCAGCGATTTAACAAATACTTGTCTGCTTTTACTACCCATTTCTTTTTGGATTTTTTAGTTAGCTTGGAGGCGCAAATGAAACATTTCGATTTTATACAGCATATTTGCGCTTCGTTTGATCCGTGTTCTGACATGGTGACTGTTATGTCACAAACCTCAGCCATGGCCGATCGAAACACCCAAGATAAACCTAACTAATAGATCCGTACCCTTATTTGGCTGCGGAAAAATAGCAGCTAAGTGAGAAGTCCTCATACTATCTAACACGCTATTTTTCCTCAGTTTATTCAACAACTGGAGAGTTATTATGCGTCACTCAGTATATTTAAAATTAGCCACAGTCCTTATCCGTGCAGACCTTCGTCGTGAAGAGCGTGAATGGCAACGAAAAGTTCGTCGCAGTTCATATGATCTACCATGGAACAATACTCACTTATTAAGAGATATTGGTCTTGAAGCAGATGGTCGACCTATTGGTTTTTCTGAACCTGAAGTCGTTACTATTGAACGTCGAGTACGTCACCTTCGTCGTGTCTTAAGTGCGCGAATACCGACGTAATCTGCGGGGTTGATAGCACCTTTCAACCCCTTAGATAAGTCACAGGGATAGTTATGGCGTCAAAAGTGTGAGCTTTTGAACTAGAACTGACCAAAAAAGAGAAGCTCTTGCTTCTCTTTTTTGGTTTTTTAATCGAGAAAAATCAACACGCCCTAGTAAAGAAATAGAGTTCTACTAAGCTTTAGAGAGCAAGGGAGGCCGGCTATGCAAAAGCATCAATTAGACATGTGGTTACATGGAGAGCACAAAGACTCTTATCAAACACCCAAAGTGTACGTTATTGGTTGTTCTGATATCTCAGAGTATCTATTGGCGGTGGAGTACAAACACAAGCTAGAACCGGTCAAGCAAGACGGCGAGCCGCTTCACTTTGGATCCTTGGATCAAGTGAAAGAGGAGTTACTCCGGCTCGGCTTTGAAAAGGCCTACCTTCGCTTGCACAACGCGTATGACGAGTTCGGCAATGAACCAAGCCAAAGCTACTGCGATATTGAACTGGCGCTCAAACCTCATTAGAAATCGTTTCTTATTACCGACGGTTTATAACACATTGATGATTCGATCTTTGAAGTGCGTTAAGCGACCTATGCGTAGTGTGTCGTCAGCAATTTGTGGGTGAATTGAGTTCTTAGGTAAAAACCACGCGGTTTAGTCTTGATGGGTTTTCCACTTGCACCATAAGCTTCCGTTAACACTCGGCTGTTGGCGGCTTTTGGTCGTAGATGCAACGCTTCACCGTGCCTTGCTGTTATTTGTTCAACATTGCCTAACACGATTAATTCCATCAGTTCTTCCCAATCCCTTTTTAGAAGCTCGTTTTCAGCTTCGCTTGGTGTCCATAACAAAGGGGATCCTACATGCCTTTCTGCCAATGGGATCTCTCTTTCTCCCTCAACAGGGATCCACAATACTTTGGATAGCTTGTTACGAACGTGACTGGTTTCCCAGGTAATGCCTTGCACGCCCATTAATGGAGCTACACAAACAAACGTGGTTTCGAGCGGCTTTCCAGAGTAGCCAATCGGAATGCTTTTGAGCTCAATACCTAGCTTCGCAAAATCTTGTTCTGGCTTACTGCCAGCAGGTGCGCCTAAGTGCCATTCCAAAAGCTGTCCAACCCAGCCTTTATCACGCTTGAGGTCGTTTGGCATGTCCATTTCGGCTTCGTCAGCGAGCTCTTTGAAAGTCATTCCGGCAATCGCGTAGGCTCTGTCTAACAGCTCTTGTTGTGTTTGTGGTTCTGGTTTCATAATAAAAGGCATGATCAAAAAAATGATTTTATCAGAAGTTATCACCATATGACGACTGGTTAAGAAATGATCTCATTGCGACTAAAGGGATCAAAGTCAGGGTTATCCACAGGACATGAACGTAATTAATTGAAACATTAATTTAGTGGATAAATAAACAGGGGTTTATGGTGGATAAAATGCTTGCCAAACAGGGGTTAAAATGAATCTTTCGATTAGCAGTGTGGATAAACACCGGAGTGGTTGATCTTTAACCACGTTCTAATTTTAAAAGATCTTTTTCATTTCTCATGTTTTTTAAAATGAGTTTTTTATTTTAATCATTTGATTTTAAATGAATTTAAATTAAATCTATAGATTTGTTGTTTTGGGTGTTGATGAATCTATGGATTAAAAAAAACGATTGCGGGTAATTCTTCACATAGTTATTCACAGAAAAGGTGAATAAATGTGGTCTATGTCTCACTATTGTGTGGGTAACTAAATTTTGAACAAAACTTATCCATATTCTTAGTTAATATTCATAAATATAGCGCTTATCACGTCACTAAGTTTGCTCCGATTGGGGATATGTGGAAAAATCAGTGTAATTAAAAATTTAGATAGAGGTTGGCCAGTGATAGATGGCGATGGTTACCGATTAAATGTTGGTATTGTAATCTGTAACAACCATGGTCAGGTCTTCTGGGCTAAACGATACGGACAACATTCATGGCAATTTCCTCAAGGGGGAATAGATGAAGGTGAGACTCCGGAACAGGCAATGTACCGAGAGTTGTATGAAGAGGTTGGCCTTACTAAAAAGGATGTAAAGATCGTCGCGACAAGTCGTCATTGGTTACGCTATAAGCTACCCAAACGACTGGTTCGATGGGATTCGAAACCTGTCTGTATTGGACAAAAACAGAAGTGGTTCCTTTTGCGCTTAGATTGCGATGAATCGCGTATCAATATGCAGCGTGGAAGTACACCTGAGTTTGATGGTTGGCGTTGGGTGAGTTACTGGTACCCAGTTCGACAAGTTGTTTCTTTCAAGCGAGATGTTTACCGTCGAGCGATGAAAGAATTCGCATCTTTAGCAATGCCGTTTAAAGAGCGAAAAACAAAAGGAAAACGCAAATTGCGTAGAGGTTAAGCATGCTCAGTCAACTAAGGGAAATAGTTGAACACGTATCAAGAGTTGAAGATGTGTCGACGGCACTTGATATTTTAGTTAAAGAGACATGCAGTGCGATGCAGACGGAATGTTGCACCGTGTATTTAGCCAATAATGATATGCAGCGCCTTGAGTTGATGGCAACTCAAGGCCTGATCTTTGAAGGCAATAGTATCCACATTGGTTTTGATGAAGGTCTGGTTGGCCTTGTTAAGCGAAGTGCGGAACCTATCAACCTTGCACAAGCGTCTGCTCACCCTGCTTATAAGTTTTTTCCAGAGCTTGGAGAAAACGTCTATCACTCTTTTCTTGGTACTCCGATCATCCATCGCAAGCAAGTGCTTGGCGTATTGGTTATTCAGCAGAAATCTCCGCGTTTATTCAGTGAGATGGAAGAGTCCTTCCTTGTCACGCTCTCAGCACAGCTTGCGGTTATTGTGGCGCACGCCCAAACTCAAGGCCATTGGCTATTAGAGCAACAGAAGCTGCCTGCAACTAAAGGTATCGCTGCCTCATCGGGTGTCGCGATTGGTGATCTTTGGTGGGACAACACACAGCCTGAATTAACAGATGTGTATCCTGCATCGACACTCAACATCGAGAGAGAGCAAGAGTTGTTGGCGGTCGCAGTAGAGAAAGCCCTCAATGACTTTAAGCGCATGCGAAAGCGCTTAGACAGTGAAATCAATAAAGACGCATTGGCGATCTTTGACCTGTTCACTCACTTACTCAACGATCCTATGTTGCGTAAGGATCTAAAGAGCCAAATTCAGAAAGGCGATAAAGCGGATTGGGCATTACGACAAGTAGTTGAGAGTTACTCCAACCGCTTTGCTCGCATGTCTGATGTGTACCTTCGTGAGAGAGCACAAGACATCCGAGAACTCGGACAAAGGTTGCTGTATTTCCTCCATAACTCTGAATATGAGCTACGCACATTAGATAAACCTATCATTCTAGTGGTTCGTGAATTAACGGCTTCGGTATTAGCGTCGATTCCCAAAGAAAAGCTGTTGGCAGTGATCTCCTTGGAAGGGGCGGCGAACTCACACGCTGCGATCTTGTCTCGCGCTCTTGGTATTCCTTCTGTGATGGGGGTGAACCTCAACCTTGTTCAAGCGAATGGCAAGCAAGCGATTGTTGATGGGTACAGCGGTGAGATCTTTATTGAGCCGACGAAGAACCTACTCAAAGAGTATCAAGGGCTGATTCTGGAAGAGAGTGAGCTCTCTTCTATGGTCAACCGAGACCTGTATCTGCCAGCAAAAACGCAAGATGACCAGCAGGTCGAGATTTTGCTTAATGCGGGTTTGAGCGCCGATACCAATATTGCCATCAACCAAGGTGTTGATGGGGTAGGGCTGTATCGAACGGAAATATCTTTCTTGTTACAACAAAGGTTTCCGTCAGAAGACGAACAGTTCAAACAGTATCGTTCTGTGCTGGCAAGTTATCCTAAGAAGCAAGTGGTGATGCGTACACTCGATATCGGTGGTGATAAGGCCTTACCTTATTTCCCTATTGAAGAGGACAATCCATTCCTTGGCTGGCGTGGTATTCGCTTTACGCTCGATCATCCTGACATCTTTATTATTCAATTACGTGCGATGTTACGTGCGAGTTGTGAAAGTCATAACTTGAGCATTTTGCTGCCGATGATCTCTGGTGCTCAAGAGCTCGATGACGCGTTACAGTTGATTGAGCAAGCCTATGACGAGGTACACGAGCTTGATAACCGAGTGCGTATGCCGCGCATTGGCATCATGATCGAAGTACCATCAATGCTTTATCTGCTGCCACTGATTGCGGACAAGGTCGATTTTGTTTCTGTTGGTACCAATGACTTAACCCAATATTTATTGGCCGTTGATCGGAACAATTCACGAGTCTCCGATGTCTATGAATCAATGCACCCTGCGGTGATCATGGCATTAAAACAAATTCATGATACTTGTAAGCAATATCAATTACCCGTGTGTATTTGTGGAGAGCTAGCCGGTGATCCGATGGGCGCATTGTTACTGATTGGCTTGGGGTATCAGACACTAAGTATGAATACCTCGAATGTGGCCAGAACCAAATATCTGATTCGTCAATCTAACTTGGGTGAATTACAGGATTTGGCAAATAAGGCACTTTCAAAACCGTATGGTAGTGACATCTATAGTATGATGCTGAACTATTTCGAAGAGCGTGAATTTACAGGCTTCATTCGAGCAGGTAAAAAATAGGATTTAACGTGTCATATGAACTGATAGGCTTGCTAGCAGGTCTTGGTGCTATTGTTGGTGTTTTAGCTGGCTTGCTAGGCATTGGTGGTGGTTTGCTGGTGGTTCCTGCCTTACTGTTTTTGCTTCCTAAAGCGGGTATACCTCAAGAGTTTGCGATGCAAATGGCACTGGCTACGTCGCTATCCACCATTATTGTTACGTCAGGATCATCTGCGATTAACCACTTAAAATTGGGTAACGTGGATATCTTTGTCGTTAAGTGGTTAATGCCCGGAGTGGTTGTGGGTGGTTTCCTCGGTTCTTTTGTGGCCGAAGTGATTCCGGCTCAGTATCTGCCAAAAGTATTCGGTATGATCGTGTTGGTGCTGGCTTTGCAAATGCTATTGTCGATTCGCTCTAAGAGTCAGAAGGCAATGCCAGGTTCAGCTAAAACTATGTTATGTGGTGGCGGTATTGGTTTGGTATCAAGCTTAGCGGGTATTGGTGGTGGGTCGTTGTCTGTGCCTTTTCTTAACCATCACGGTGTGGAAATGCGCAAAGCGGTTGGCTCATCTTCGGTGTGTGGTTGTGTTATTGCGATATCGGGAATGCTCGGTTTCATCTGGCATGGTTCTTCTGTCGATGATCTGCCTGCATTTAGCTTAGGCTATGTTTATCTTCCTGCTTTGATTGCGATATCTTGTACTTCCGTTCTGACGACGCGAGTGGGTGCGAAACTGGCTACTCAATTGCCAACCCCAGTGTTGAAGAAATTCTTTGCGGTATTTTTAATGTTTATAGCAGCCACAATGCTGCTGTAGTGTCTTTTCTGTTAGCTGTGAGCTAACCGTTGATCAATTTAGATAGAGAGCCAAGTATGTCTCAGGGTTTTATCGAATTCCCAAATCTCGATCCTGTTCTTATTGAACTAGGACCAATCTCAGTTCGTTGGTACGGCTTAATGTACCTCGTCGGTTTTATGTTTGCTCTTTGGTTAGCAAATCGCCGAGCTGATCAGCCAGGTAGTGGTTGGACTCGTGAGCAAGTATCAGACTTACTGTTTGCTGGCTTTCTAGGTGTGGTTCTTGGTGGTCGTATTGGCTACGTACTTTTCTACAACTTCGACCTTTTCTTAGCAGACCCTCTTTACCTATTTAAGGTGTGGACTGGCGGTATGTCTTTCCATGGTGGTTTGCTGGGTGTTATCACGGCAATGTTTTGGTATGCGAAAAAGAACGGTCGCACCTTCTTTGGCGTAGCAGACATGATTGCACCATTAGTACCATTTGGTTTAGGTATGGGCCGTCTAGGTAACTTCATGAACAGCGAGCTTTGGGGCCGTGTGACTGATGTGCCATGGGCAATCGTGTTCCCGAATGGTGGTCCACTTCCTCGTCACCCATCTCAGCTTTATGAAATGGCGCTTGAAGGTATTGTTCTGTTCTTCATCTTGAACTGGTTTATTAAAAAGCCGCGTCCTCTTGGTTCTGTATCAGGATTATTCCTAGCAGGATATGGTACATTCCGTTTCTTAGTAGAATACGTACGTGAACCAGATGCTCATCTAGGCTTGTTCGGCGGATTTATCTCGATGGGACAAATCCTGTCACTGCCAATGGTTATCATCGGTGTGCTGATGATGGTTTGGGCATACAAACGCGGTCACTACAAAGACGAATTACCACAACAAACGAAGTAAGGAATTGGTGTGAAACAGTATTTAGATCTCTGTCAGCGTATCGTTGATGACGGTACTTGGATTGAAAATGAACGTACGGGCAAGCGCTGCCTAACCGTTATCAATGCTGACCTGGAATATGATGTTGGTAATAACCAGTTCCCTTTAGTAACAACGCGCAAGAGCTTCTGGAAAGCGGCGGTTGCTGAACTGCTTGGCTACATTCGTGGTTACGACAATGCTGAAGACTTCCGTAAACTAGGCACAAAAACTTGGGATGCGAACTCTAATCTGAACGAAGTATGGCTGAACAATCCTTACCGTAAGGGTGAAGATGACATGGGCCGTGTTTATGGTGTTCAAGGGCGAGCATGGGCAAAGCCTGATGGCGGTCATATCGACCAACTGAAGAAGATTGTTGATGATCTAACGAACGGTATTGATGACCGTGGTGAGATCTTAAACTTCTACAACCCAGGCGAGTTCCACATGGGGTGCTTGCGCCCGTGTATGTACAGCCACCACTTCTCTCTACTTGGTGATACTCTGTACCTAAACAGCACTCAACGCTCTTGTGACGTGCCGCTAGGCCTGAACTTCAACATGGTTCAAGTGTATGTGTTCCTAGCAATCATGGCGCAAATCACTGGCAAGAAAGCTGGCGTGGCTTACCACAAGCTAGTTAATGCTCATATTTATGAAGATCAATTAGCACCAATGCGTGATATTCAGTTGAAGCGTGAGCCTCTAGCTGGCCCAACATTCCATATCAATCCAGATATTAAGTCTCTAGAAGATTTGGAAACGTGGGTAACGATGGATGACTTCTGGGTTGAAGGCTACGAATGTCACGAAGCAATTAAATACCCGTTCTCGGTTTAATCTAATTCGCTTTGTTTGATAGAAAGGCTGCCACTGTGCAGCCTTTTTTTATTTGCAATGCTTGGCTTGCTTACTATTTATAAAACCAATAATCTTGTGGGGTCTTTTCTAACTACAGAACAGCTATGACTCGCTCGCATTGCTTCCTATTGCAACACGACTTTCCTATTTCTTTTTACCCTGAGAAGAATCAGTTGGTGATTGATAGTGAAGAGATTCATTTAGAGCCATTGCAAGCAAAGCTGCTTAGCTATTTCATCGAAAAGCGTGGGCTGGTGGTGAGTACGCAACAGATCGCTACCGATGTGTGGCAAAGAACTCACGTATCCGACAACTTGGTCAGACAGGTCATCAGTTTATTGCGCAGTCAACTTCAAGATAAGTCTCGCCCATATCGGATTATTCAGACGATACCTAAGCAAGGTTATCTGTTTGATATTGAAGTGACTCTGCCGAGCGTTAAACTTATGTCTGCCGAAAAGACTTCTCTATCTGCGACTGCAACTCTCGCTCCTTATTACAAAAAGAAAATCATCGCCCTCACAGTAACCGCAGTATTAGCGGTTGGTGTGACTGCATCTTGGGTATGGAACAACGACTTCCAAATTAATGACCCTTTGGTGATTACTGCACGCCAGGCTGATGTGATTCCCGTTTATATCCATGACATCACCCTCGATTCGGCGAACAATTATGAGATGTCAGAAAGTGTATATAACTATCTTTTCTACGGGTTGAACTCAGCTAAAAATCTATCAGGTTACCACTTCTCTCAGCTATCCAAACAGGGCAAGCAATCACTTGCCAACAATGGTGTCGAACTCAAAAGTTGGCTCAAGAAAAAGGATGGGGATTATGTACTGAGTGTGCTGGTACAAAACAACAGTCACCCTAACCAAAGCCAGAAAGTAGAAAAGAGCTTTAGCCAACATAATTTCTTTGATGCCATTGGGGATGTCATCCTTGAGATTAAAGCGATTATTGCACCTACGGGGTCTGAGTATGGCGTAGCGAGTCATCGAGTGACCTCTATTGAGAGCTACGATGATTGGAGTGTTATCTCTGAGGGGATATCGCTTTTTTACCAAGGCAAAGGTGGTCAGCCATTTGAAGACATAGCGGTTCAGTTGGATGCGATTCAACAGCAAGGACGAGACAATTATCTGGTGAATGCCTTACTTTCGTATTCGGAGTCTTTAGCTTATTTGCAAAACAGTGAGCAAGAAGATCGCGAACGCGCTCTGCAATTGGCAAAGCAAGCCTTTGAGATGAATCCACGTTGTGATATCGCCAATCTTACTCTGGGACTAGCTTTGTTAATCAACCAACATGCCAACCAAGCTTTCCCTTACCTTTCTTATGCTGCTGAAAGTACACCGAGCCCAATCAGCTTTTATCTGCTTAGTGTGGCTGACAAGCTGTCGGACAACCCAAAAGGCTGGCAATACAACTATCAGCGCTATACTGACGTAAAAAAAGAGCATACAGGTCAACTGTTTGATCTTATTGAATCTTTATAAAAAACAAACCTTTCCTAAACCGTGAAATACGTTTTCAAGTGAAGGTGTTTCGTGAGAGCTGATTGCAACGGTATTTCTATACGGCTCACTTGTACCAGCTAGTTTTTTAACATGTTTGATTATTGTTTGGACTCAGGCTCGATTGCCTTGCATCAAGCGTAAAAGCATCGATTTCCACATACTGGTCACCAAATCATTCATTATTTGGGATAAACACATGTTGAAGAAGTTTGCTTTTCAGATCATTCCTATTCAGATCTTCTTATTCGTCTTTTGGTTCAAAAATGGCTTTATCGATAAAGTGATGGGCGTGCTACTTGGCTTTATCACGCCAGATACTGCTTATGCGGGAGACACCTGGGCAGGCTGGAAAGGCTATATTGTCGGTACTTGGGACAAGAGCCAAGTCGGTCACGCTTTACTGAGCCCAACGTTCGACTTTATGTTTCCGATTCTAATTGCTTTGCAATGTGTGCCGTTTTTATTGGTTATTCGCTCGGTACTTGGTGGTGAGTTCATGGTTGGTAAAGAACGTCCGTGGTTGCTTTATGCCGCATTTTCATCTTTATTTGTGACTGCTTGTATGGCTTTCACTCAAACCATCACTGGCGCAAGCGATGGACAGTATCTATGGCAATTTATCGGTTTTGGCATGGTTGCGATTATGTACCTACGTAATGAGCAAGGTAAGTAGGGTAGCTAGATACGAGTAAACGGGATTCGAGATGCGAAGAGCTAAGAGTAGAAGCGAATAAATGAAATTAGGAATACGAAAAACATATCTAGATTTGAGTCGGCGATATACCAAATACGATTATCACAGTTTGTGTTTTTCGTTACTCGCTTATCCGTATCTCTAATCTGCTTCTGGCTCTTCGTTACTCGTTCACTCGCATCCCGTATCTGCTGTACAGAAAAGAAAAAGCCCGCAACCAAGGTTGCGGGCTTTGTTATAAGCGATGTTTGTTTTGCTGTTAAGCAGTAAGAGCTAACACGCTACCAGGCAGTACAAGGAATACCGCAACAAGGTAACCAGCCACTACAGCTTTGTTCTTCACAGCCATGTCTGAAATTAAGTCAGCTGCTTTAACTGGTAGTTCACGTAGGAACGGAATACCGAAGATGAATACCGTTGCCATGATGTTGAACACCAAGTGTACTAGAGCAATCTGTAGTGCGAATACTGCGAACTCACCAGATACTGCTGTTGCTGCTAGTAGAGCGGTAATACATGTACCGATGTTTGCGCCCAGAGTGAATGGGTAAACGTCACGTACTTTAAGAACACCTGAACCTACTAGCGGAACCATTAAGCTTGTTGTCGTTGAAGAAGACTGAACAAGGATAGTAACGATAGAGCCAGAAGCGATACCGTGGATTGGACCACGACCGATTGCGTTCTTTAGAATCTCACGAGCACGGCCAACCATTAGGCTCTTCATTAGCTTACCCATTACTGTGATAGCTACGAAGATAGTCGCGATACCAAGAACGATAAGCATGATGCCGCCAACAGTGTCGCCAAATGTTGATAGTGGCTCTTTAATCGCGCTTACTACAGGTTTAGTGATTGGCTTGATGAAGTTAAGACCCTTCATGCTCATATCACCTGTTGCTAGCATTGGAGACACTAACCAGTGAGAAATCTTCTCTAGAATACCAAACGCCATCTCTAGTGGTAGGAAGATAGCAACGGCTAATAAGTTAAAGAAGTCGTGAATGGTCGCACTTGCGAATGCACGCTTAAACTCTTCTTTACAACGAACATGACCAAGACTAACTAGCGTATTGGTTACCGTAGTACCAATGTTCGCCCCCATGATCATAGGGATTGCTAGCTCAACAGGTAAACCACCTGCCACAAGGCCAACGATAATTGAAGTAACTGTACTTGATGACTGAATAAGTGCTGTTGCCACTAAACCAATCATTAAGCCTGCAACTGGGTGTGAAGCAAATTCGAAAAGAACCTTTGCTTGCTCGCCTGTTGCCCATTTGAAGCCTGTACCAACCATTGAAACTGAAAGTAATAGTAGGTAAAGCATGAATGCCAAGTTAGCCCAGCGTAGCCAACGAGTTGTGCTCGAGATAGGCGCTGCTGCAGTAGTAGCTTGGTTCATAATGTTTTCTCCATTGGACCGTTTAAGTCTGTGTTTGGTCTGTTTGTTTAATCTGAGCGTGATGTTAGAGGGGAAATATTTCAGTAATATTACATTTTGGTTTAGGTGAGGCTTTTTTGTGATGATTTACTCTTTAAATATTCCCATAGCTAATGTGGTTATTTTAAGTATCTGTTTTTAAATGAATTTAAAGAGTGTTTCTATAGGTGATATAGATCTTAAAAGTTAGAAAAAAATTGAAAATAATCGCTCAAATATTACATTATGAAATCACACACTTCGAAAAAATAAGTGGTAATTAGTTGTTATGTTAGGTTTTTCCGAGTTTGTTGAGCGGGAGTGTCATATTTGATATAAAAGGGTATCTACTCCTTTATTACGGCACACCTATGTCGCACCTCAACTATAACCATCTTTATTACTTCTGGATGGTCTGCAAGCAAGGCTCTGTTACCAAAGCGGCAGAAGCTTTATTTCTCACTCCTCAAACGGTAACGGGTCAGATAAAAGCATTAGAAGAGCGAATGGACGGCAAGCTGACCAAGCGCAACGGGCGTAGTGTTGAGCCAACAGAGCTTGGGCAGCTGGTCTTTAAGTATGCTGACCGTATGTTTGGCCTGAGTTACGAAATGCTCGATATCGTGAATTACAGCCAGCACTCCAATATTCTGTTTGATGTGGGTGTTGCGGATGCGCTGTCAAAAAGGCTCGTGAGCAAGATCTTAATGTCGACGATTCCAGAAGATAACAGTATCCACCTTCGCTGTTTCGAATCGACTCACGAAATGCTGCTTGAGCAACTCTCTCAACATAAGCTGGATATGATTTTGTCTGACTGTCCGGTGGACTCTAGCCAAAGCCCAGGCTTGTTTAGTAAGAAGCTGGGTGAGAGTGGCATGAGCTTTTTCAGTTCAGGCAAGGTTGAAGGCGTTAACTTCCCAGCAGTATTAGAACAAAGGAAGCTTTTGATCCCAGGTAGCCGAACCTCGATGGGGCGTAAAGTGCTGCAGTGGTTTGATAGACAAGGGCTTAAACCTGATATTTTAGGTGAGTTTGATGATGCGGCATTGATGAAAGCATTTGCTCGTTATCATCATGACGCTATTTTCTTGGCACCGACGCTGTATATGTCTGAAGTGGAAGAAGATACTTCGCTGCAATTATTGGGTGGTATTGAAGAGCTAAAAGAGGAGTACTACGTCATATTTGCTGAGAGGATGATCCAACATCCAGCAGTTAAAAACGTATGTGACGCAGATTTTAGCAAATTGTTCGAGTGAGATAGTTTGTTAATGAATTGATATCGATTATCATAACTCCGCAATATGCCGGAAATACTGATAGCCCGTAGTTGGCGAAAAGGTTGTAGGGAGCCAAACTATGAACTTAAAAGAGATGGAGAAGAACTCAGCACAAGCTGTGATTCTACTCAAAGCCATGGCCAACGAGCGTCGCTTACAGATCTTATGCCTATTACATGGTACTGAACTGTCAGTTGGGGAGTTGTGCGGCAAGTTGGAACTGAGTCAGTCTGCTTTATCTCAACATCTTGCTTGGTTGAGAAGAGATGGTTTGGTCGAAACTCGCAAAGAAGCTCAAACTGTGTATTACACATTGAGCAGTGAAGAAGTAAAAGCGATGATTAACCTACTGCATGGTATTTACTGCAAGTAGCTTATTACTGATGAGGGAGATGATTTCTTGTCAGGGATAAGGTCGACACAAGGAAGTGTCAGTATTTCACGTCGAACGTTAATCCTGAACAGCTTGTTTTCCTATCGACTTACTCTGTTTATTGAAAAGCAGGTTCGGTGAATAAGCAAAACTGTTTTCACTGAGTAAAGTCGCTTTTAGTCAGTAACTAGCAGCGTTACTCAAAATTTAGATATAAAAAAACCGGCCTAGGCCGGTTTTTTTCGTTTTGCGTTGTAATCAAATTTCTATTAAAGAGCTTTGATTGCAGCAGCGAAACGAGACTTATGACGTGCAGCTTTATTCTTATGAATAAGGCCTTTAGTCGCCATACGGTCAAGAAGTGGTGTAACTTCTACAAGAGCAGCAGTTGCAGCTTCTTTATCACCAGCTGCGATAGCTGCGATAGTCTTTTTCATGTAAGTGCGCATCATAGAACGACGGCTAGCATTGTGCTGGCGACGTTTCTCAGCTTGGATAGCGCGCTTCTTAGCAGATTTACTGTTTGCCAAGGGTCTAACTCCCAAAAACTTAGTTCGGTGACAATTTAAGGGCGAGGACTATCCCTCATTAGCGCTTAATTGTCAAATGATTTGTGCAAAAACCAATCGTAGCCAAACAAACTTTGGTATGGAAAGGTCATCGCGGTTAAGATGGCGGGGATTCTAACAGCATTTTTAGACCAATGCTAATAAATATGCTTCTTAGGATAGGATAGTATTTATCCTCGCTTGAAAGTAATCAACTAGTGTCAGAGGTTTCTGTGAGTAAACGACTATTAAAGTCAGGCCTGATTGTCAGTGCTATGACTTTTGTTTCCCGTGTATTGGGGCTAGTACGTGATGTAGTAGTAGCAAATTTGATGGGGGCTGGAGCGAGTGCCGACGTATTTTTCTTCGCTAATAAAATCCCTAATTTCTTACGTCGACTTTTTGCAGAAGGTGCGTTTTCTCAAGCGTTTGTTCCTGTATTAACGGAATATCACGCGGCAGGCGATAAAGATAAGACTCGAGATTTAATTGCTAAGGTGTCGGGTACACTCGGGGTTTTAGTGTCTATCGTTACGGTTATCGGGGTCTTGGGCTCTGGTGTGATCACCGCGATGTTTGGTGCAGGTTGGTTTATCGACTGGCTGAATGATGGCCCTGCGGCGCCTAAGTTTGAGCTGGCGAGCTTCATGCTCAAGATTACCTTTCCTTATTTATGGTTTATCACCTTTGTTGCTTTATCTGGTGCGATTCTTAATACATTAGGTAAATTTGCGGTCTCTTCTTTTACCCCTGTGTTCTTGAACGTAATGATCATCGGCGCAGCGTGGTTTATCTCTCCTAATCTGGAACAGCCTGAAATTGGCTTGGCTATCGGTGTATTCCTTGGTGGTTTAGTCCAATTCTTATTTCAAATGCCTTTTTTAATAAAAGCGGGTGTGTTGGTTAAGCCGAAATGGGGCTGGAGAGACCCAGGCGTCGTTAAGATCCGAACATTAATGATCCCAGCTCTGTTTGGTGTGTCTGTTAGCCAAATCAACTTATTGTTTGATACCTTCATTGCCAGTTTCCTAGCGACGGGCTCTATCAGTTGGTTGTATTACTCAGACCGCTTACTTGAGTTTCCACTAGGTTTATTCGGTATCGCGATTGCGACGGTAATTCTTCCTGCTCTATCTCGTAAACACGTAGATGCTCAAGGAGAAGGGTTCGCACATACCATGGACTGGGGCGTGCGCATGGTTTTGCTGCTTGGTATTCCTGCGATGTTAGGCCTTATCGTTTTGGCTAAACCCATGTTGATGGTGCTATTCATGCGTGGTGAGTTCTCTCCACACGATGTACAACAGGCATCGATGTCTTTGGTTGCTTACGCATCTGGCTTGCTTAACTTCATGCTGATCAAAGTATTGGCTCCGGGTTACTACTCTCGCCAAGATACTAAAACACCGGTTAAGTACGGCATTATCGCTATGGTGACCAATATGGTGTTTAACGCGATCTTTGCTTATTTCTATGGTTATGTAGGTTTGGCGATTGCGACAGCCTTGTCTGCTTTTGTGAATATGGCCTTGTTATATAGAGGATTACATCTTGCGGGTGTATATCAATTAACGAAGACAACCTTATTGTTCAGTGCCAAATTGATTATCTCGGGTGTGGTGATGGTAGCCGCTATTTTATGGCAGCTGGATAATATGCAACATTGGCTTGAATGGAGCTTTAGCCAGAGAGCGCTGACATTAACAGGCTTGATTGGACTTGGTGGCTTTGTTTATATTGTTTCGGTACTGATTTTAGGTATCCGAGTAAAACATTTAAAAGCAGCGACAGATTAATACTGATTAGTATATAATCCGTCGGTTTCACACAATAAATGATGCAAATAACAGGTTTTAGCTGATCATAATGGAACTGATCCGAGGTATACACAATATTAAAGCGCAGCATCATGGCTGTGTATTAACCATAGGTAACTTCGATGGTGTTCATTTAGGACATCAAGAGGTTCTGAGTCAGGTTTCTAAACAAGCTGCAGCATTAGGGCTACCTTCTGTTGTTATGACGTTTGAGCCGCAACCTATGGAGCTGTTTGCCCGAGATAGAGCGCCAGCACGTTTAACTCGCTTACGAGATAAGTACGTGCAACTGAGCAAGCTAGATATCAGTCGTTTATTGTGTGTCAATTTTAATCAGTATTTTGCAAGTTTATCCGCAGAAGCATTCATTAAGGATCTTTTGGTTGATAAGCTTGGTGTGAAGTTCTTGGTGGTTGGTGACGATTTTTGCTTTGGCAAAGGCCGCACTGGTAATTTCGCTATGCTTAAAGAAGCGGGCGAAAAGTATGGCTTTGAGGTGGTAAGCACCCAAAGTTATTGCTTAAACCAATTACGAGTCAGCAGTACTGAGATACGAAATGCATTAGCGGTCGATGACTTGGCTGCAAGTGCTACCATGTTAGGACGTGATTACAGTATTAGTGGTCGTGTGTCCCATGGTCGTAAACTAGGGAGAACCATAGGTTTCCCTACCGCTAATATTCCATTAAAGCGTTGTGTTTCTCCTGTATCGGGAGTGTATGTTGTTGAAGCATTGGATATCGACGGGGTTCCTGTCGGTGGCGTTGCTAATATTGGACAACGACCAACAGTTAATGGTGTAAGGCAGCAATTAGAAGTGCACTTTTTTGACTTTAAAGCCAATTTGTATGGTAAACAGTTAGAAGTACGACTTTTGCACAAACTGCGCGACGAGATAAAATTTGAATCGTTCGACGCATTAAAGAATCAAATAGAATTGGATGCTGAAGCCGCAAGGGTGTGGCTGCTTCAGCTAAAGAATTAATCGGATGATTCCACCGATTAACATAATGTCTAACTTCGCCCAATATAACGGAATTAAGAATCGATGAGTGATTATAAAGATACCCTGAACTTACCAGAAACAGGGTTCCCAATGCGCGGCAATCTGGCAAATCGTGAGCCAGAAATGCTTAAGCGTTGGTACAAAGAAGATCTTTACGGCGAAATCCGTAAGGCAAAGAAAGGTAAAAAATCTTTCGTACTGCATGATGGCCCTCCATACGCGAACGGCGACATTCACATTGGCCACGCGCTGAATAAGATTCTTAAAGACATTATTATTAAATCTAAGACCCTTTCTGGTTTTGATGCACCGTACATCCCTGGTTGGGACTGTCACGGTCTTCCAATCGAGCTAATGGTTGAGAAGAAGAAAGGTAAGCCTGGTCAGAAGATTTCGGCTGCTGAATTCCGCGAAGAGTGTCGTAAGTACGCTGCGGGCCAAGTTGAAGGTCAGAAAGAGAGCTTCAAACGTCTTGGTATCATGGGCGAGTGGGACAAACCTTACCGCACTATGGATTTCGGCACAGAAGCGAACATCATTCGTTCTCTAGGTAAAATCGCAGACAAAGGTCACCTTCTTAAAGGTTTCAAACCAGTTCACTGGTGTACTGACTGTGGTTCTGCTCTAGCTGAAGCTGAAGTTGAATACAAAGATAAAGTTTCTCCATCTATCGATGTGAAATTTACTGCAGCTGATGAAGCTGCTCTTCTAGAGAAATTTACTCTAGCGGAAGGCCACGCGGGTCAGGGCGAAATCTCTATCGTTATCTGGACAACAACACCATGGACTCTGCCTGCTAACCGCGCAGTATGTCTACGTGATGATCTTGAATACGTGCTTATCCAAGTTGAAGCAAATGGCGACCAGCCGGCTCAACGTATCGTTGTTGCTTCTGAACTAGCAAAAGACGTAATGGATCGTGCAGGTATCGAGCACTTCCATAACCTTGGTTTTGCTACTGGTGCTGATCTTGAGCTTTCTCAGTTCAACCACCCGTTCTACGACTTTACTGTTCCAGCTGTTCTTGGTGACCACGTTACAACGGATTCAGGTACTGGTGTGGTTCACACTGCACCTGGTCACGGTCAAGAGGATTTCGTGGTTGGTAAGAAGTACAACCTAGAAATCGCTAACCCAGTAGGCTCTAACGGCGTTTACCTGCCAGATACTGAGCTATTTGCTGGTCAGCACGTATTCAAAGCGAACGATTCTGTTTTAGAAGTTCTAAAAGAGAAAGGTGCACTTCTGCATCACCACGCTTACGAGCACAGCTACCCACACTGTTGGAGACATAAAACTCCAATCATCTTCCGTGCAACACCACAATGGTTCATCTCTATGGATCAAGCAGGCCTGCGTGCAAAAGCACTAGAGTCAACTAAGAATGTTGAGTGGATGCCGGAGTGGGGTCAAAGCCGTATCGAAGGTATGATCGAAGGTCGCCCTGAATGGTGTATCTCTCGTCAACGTACTTGGGGTGTGCCAATTGCTCTGTTCGTTCATAAAGAAACGTCAGAACTTCACCCTGATAGCCCAGCGCTTATTGAAAAAGTAGCGAAGCTAGTTGAAGAGAAAGGCATTCAAGCTTGGTGGGATGTAGACGCTGCTGAACTTATGGGTGCAGAAGACGCTGATAAGTACGAAAAAGTAATGGATACGCTAGACGTATGGTTCGACTCAGGTGTTACGCACTTCTCTGTTGTTGATTCTCGTGAAGAATACAACGGCAACAGTGCTGATCTTTACCTTGAAGGTTCAGACCAACACCGTGGCTGGTTCCAGTCTTCTCTAATTTCATCTATCGCGATGAAAGATGAAGCACCATACAAGCAAGTACTAACTCACGGTTTCGTGGTTGATGGTAACGGCCGTAAGATGTCTAAATCTATCGGTAACGTTGTTGCACCTAAAGATGTAACCAACAAGCTAGGTGCAGACATCCTGCGTCTATGGGTTGCTTCTACAGACTACACGGGTGAAGTTGCTGTTTCTGATGAAATCCTGAAGCGTTCAGCTGATGCTTACCGCCGTATTCGTAACACAGCTCGTTTCTTCCTTGCGAACTTGAACGGTTTCAACCCTGAAACTGACCTAGTTCCTGCTGAAGAGATGGTTGCACTTGATCGCTGGGCTGTTGGTCGTGCTCAAGCTGCACAAGAAGAGATCGTTAAAGCATACGGCGAGTACAACACGCACGGTGTAACTCAGCGTCTAATGCAGTTCTGTTCTATTGAAATGGGTTCTTTCTACTTAGACGTAATCAAAGACCGTCAGTACACAGCGAAGCAGGGCAGCCATGCTCAACGCAGCTGTCAGACTGCGCTTTACTACATCGTAGAAGCTCTAGTTCGTTGGATGGCACCTATCATGTCGTTCACAGCAGATGAAATCTGGAACGAGATGCCAAGCTCTTTACCAACTGGAGAGCAGCGTGACAAGTTCGTATTCACTGGTGAGTGGTTCGAAGGTCTATTTGGTCTTGCTGAAGGCGAAGAGCTAAGCAACGAATTCTGGGCTGAAATCCAAACGGTTCGTGGCGCGGTGAACAAGCTTCTTGAAGACGCTCGTAAAGAGAAAACAATTGGTGGTGCACTGCAAGCTGAAGTGACTCTATACGCTGACGACGCACTAGCGGCTAAGATCAACAAGCTAGAAGATGAGCTACGTTTCGTACTTATCACTTCTGCAGCGGTTGTTAAGCCACTGAGCGAGAAGTCTGATGCAGCTCAAGCGACAGACGTTGAAGGTCTATTCGTTGAAGTTGCAGCAACAGAAGCTGAGAAGTGTGACCGTTGTTGGCACCACACACCAGACGTAGGCACAATTGAAGGACACGAGAAGATCTGTGGCCGTTGTGTGTCAAACGTTGATGGTGAAGGCGAAGTGCGTAAGTTCGCATAACGACTCAGAGAAAGACTGAACTTTTTGTAAAAATCATAGCCCCAGTATCAACTGGGGTTATTTTTAGTTATAGGAAATGTGTTTAACCAAGTTGATTATTCATAGCGACTCAAAGCGAGTGTGCGAATGAGGAATCGCTTCGTAAATACTAGGAATAGAAATGAGTGAAGTTTCGTTAAAACAATCTGGTGTACGTTGGTTATGGTTGGCTCTGCTGGTTTTTATAGCAGACATCGGCATCAAACTCTTTGTCATGGACAACATGGGTTATGGCTGGGCAAACCGTATTGAAGTGTTGCCGTTCTTTAACTTTTTGTACGTTCACAACTACGGCGCCGCATTCAGCTTCTTGAGTGATCAAAGTGGTTGGCAGCGTTGGTTATTTACCGGTATCGCCTTTGCTGTAACGGGCATGCTGACGTACTGGATGAGCAAGCTACCAGCGACAGAAAAGTGGAACAACATCGCTTATGCCATCATCATTGGTGGTGCAGTCGGTAATGTATTTGACCGAGTCGTACACGGCTTTGTTGTCGATTACTTAGATTTCTACTGGGGCACTTACCACTGGCCTGCATTCAACTTAGCGGATATGGGAATCTGTATCGGTGCTGCGATGATCATCCTCGATGGTTTTCGCAAGAAAGACGAAAGCAAATAGGCTAATAAGCCTTAAGTAAAAACGCTTTGAAATAGATTGCTCTAAAGTCAGTCTATGACTCACAGAATAGAATAGCCCTAAGCGCTGTCGGTTGATTCCGACAGCGCTTTTTTTTATGCTGCAACTAATATGAGAGCAAAGCAGAATGCATTCTCAAATAATAAAGAAGTCTAAGGAAAGTAACGTGGCAGCAATTAAAAATGATTCAGCAGTAACCCTACATTTTACGATTAAGATGAAGGATGGTTCAGTTGCCGATAGTACGGAAAATATGGGCAAACCAGCGAAGTTCGTTATGGGTGATGGCAGCCTAAGTGAGAACTTCGAAGCATGCCTGCTTGGACTTGAAGAAGGCACGGAAAAGTCTATCGAACTCAAAGCACAAGATGCGTTTGGTATGCCTAATCCAGACCATATTCACCATATGGATAAAGCAAAATTTGCTGGTGGTACAGATGTTGAAGTTGGCACCATCATGGCATTCTCTGGCCCTGACGGTATGGAAATCCCAGGTATTATTACAGATATCGCGGGTGACTCAGTGACGGTTGATTTTAATCACCCACTTGCAGGCCAAGACGTTACGTTTGATGTCAATATCTTAGCTGTCGAATAACATCGTCTTACAGGTGACACTCAACCCAGAGCTTCACTGTCTAGGCGCTTCACTGTAGAATGCGAACCTCGCTGACGGCGAACTCTATAGAAACAACCTTAGTACCGCGGTAAATGATGAGCAATGAAATGAAAATAATGTTAGCTAACCCTCGTGGCTTTTGTGCCGGTGTCGATCGTGCGATCAGCATCGTAGAGCGCGCACTTGAAATGTATCAGCCACCGATTTATGTTCGCCATGAAGTGGTACATAACCGCTTTGTTGTTGAAGGGCTTAAGCAACGTGGTGCTATTTTTGTCGAAGAGCTGAGTGAAGTGCCAGACGACAACATCGTAATTTTCTCTGCTCACGGTGTATCTCAAGCCGTTCGTAAAGAAGCAAAAGAGCGCGAACTTACAGTATTTGATGCAACGTGTCCTTTGGTGACTAAAGTTCATATGGAAGTTGCTCGTGCGAGCCGCAAACATATGGAAGTAGTTCTTATTGGTCACGCAGGTCACCCTGAAGTTGAAGGTACTATGGGTCAATACGCTAGCCAAACCGGTGGTATGTATTTGGTTGAAAGACCTGAAGATGTACAGAACCTAGTGGTGAATGATCCAAGTAACTTACACTACGTGAGCCAAACTACGCTGTCTGTTGATGAAACAGCAGATGTGATTGAAGAGCTACGTCGTGTATTCCCTGAGATTCAAGGCCCACGTAAAGACGACATCTGTTACGCGACTCAAAATCGTCAAGACGCAGTGCGTGAGATGGCAAACGACGTCGATGTTGTGATTGTGGTTGGTTCTAAGAACTCATCGAACTCAACACGTTTGAAAGAGCTGGCTGAGAAGCTAGGCACACCTGGTTACCTAACTGATTGCCCTGAAGACATTCAGACTGAGTGGGTTGAAGGCAAGAAGAAAATCGGTGTAACCGCTGGTGCTTCTGCTCCTGAAGAGCTAGTTAACCAAATCTTAGACCGTATTCGCGAGCTAGGTGCTACCGATGTTGAAGAGATTCAAGGTCGTGAAGAGAACATGTTCTTCGAAGTGCCAAAAGAGCTGCAGATTAAACAAGTCGATTAATCTTTATCGACTTGTGATGCTAGCGATTTCAAACAGCAGAAAGCCAACGTTGATGCGTTGGCTTTTTTGATCGTGCTATATCTAAACTTGAAATTTGTTTACTGGAGGCCGAGTTGCTCTTTTAACGTCTTGAGATAGCGACGACTCACAGGGACTTCAAAGCCTGTCAGGGTAATGATCTCCGCTAATCCATTTTCTAACAGTTTGATCTCTTGGATCGATTTTATGTTGATCAAATACTGTCGATGACAGCGGATCAAATCGGTCTTTTCTTCTAAGATCTTCAGGGTTAATTGTGAGGTTGCTGTTTGCGATGAGCTGCGAACATGCACGCCACTGATATCGGAATAGGCGCATTCAACCGTTTGGCTTGCCATGATCACAATGCGGTTATGACCAATACACGGGATCTGCTCTAAGTGACAGGGAGCAATCGCAGAGATGTCTTGTGCTGGTGCTTTCTGGTTCTGCTTGATGACCTTATTCAGACGGCAAACACTCTTGTTTAATCGACAAGGTTCAACGGGTTTGAGTAGGTAGTCAAAGGCATTGTCTTCAAAGGCTTGAATCGCATATTGATCGTAGGCGGTCACAAATACCACGTAGGGCATGGTTTCCGGGTCAAGCATGCTCAGCAATTCAATCCCAGTGACCTGAGGCATTTGAATGTCTAAATACACCACATCAGGCTTGAGAAGGTTGATCTGCTTAAGCCCTTCAATTGCGTTACTTGCTTGACCAATGACTTCCACTTCTCCAGTTTCAGTCAGCAGCTCAATCAATTCTTCGCGAGCAAAAAGCTCATCATCGACAACTAGTGCTTTTAACATCCTACAATCTTCATCTTGATTCTATCCCTGCTTGTTTCTATCTATGTCTTCTAAATATGCTTACCGAGAAGCTATCACCTACGAAAAGACCGCTATTTCAGTATAGGTATGATAAAGCTCATTCGAGTAAATTGCTGTGGTTGAGATTCTATTTTTAGTGCTGAGTCTTGTCCAAAGAAATTAGTGAGTCGTTTATCAACAATCTCCATGCCTAATCCGACATGATCTTGAGGTGGTTTCTGATAGTTGCCTGCATTGTCTTCGACGATCAGTTTGAATCCACCTTGGAATGCCTCGCTATAGATCTTCACTATCCCGCCTTCTAACATATTTGAAATACCATGCTTGATGGCGTTCTCAACCAGTGGTTGCAGAGTAAAACTCGGCAATTGTGATTCGTACAACTGTGGGTCTATGTCCCACTCCACTTCTAGTCTGTCGGTGAAACGAGCCTTCTCAATGGTGAGATACGCATTGACGTGTGCCAGCTCGTCTTTGAGTTTCACAGTGTTGATGTTCTGCTTAAGGTTGCTTCTAAAGAAGTGAGACAGGTGTTGAATAAGCTCTCGCGCTTTGTCTGGGTCACGGCGTGTGACTGCGCTGATGGTATTGAGCGCATTGAACAAGAAATGCGGGTTAACCTGAGCGTGCAACAGTTTGATCTCAGCTTGAGTGAGCAGGGTCTGTTGCTGCTGATAGTTGCTGAACAGGATCTGACTCGACAATAGTTGAGCGATACCTTCGGCCATCGACATGTTAATGGTCGAGAATAGCTTCAGCTTAGGCTCATACAGTTTAATGGTACCAACGACTTCGTTACCTGCACGAAGTGGGATAATAAGCGCAGAACCTAACTTACAATCTTGAGATAGGGAGCATTGGTAAGGGTTCTCTTTACCATCAAGGTAGATGATGTCGTTTTTTTCCATCGAAGTGAGAGTACTCTGCGATGAAATAGGGGTATTTGGAATATGGTGTTCATCGCCAATACCGACGAAAGCGAGGATTTTTTCTCGGTCAGTAATCGCTACCGCACCTACATTGGTTTCTTCATAAACGATACGCACGATCTTTTGTGCGTTATCGGAAGTGAAGCCGCCATGCAAAATACCTACGGAACGCTCGGCAATGGTGAGTGCGCGGCGTGAGAAGGTGGCGGAGTACTTCTCGAAGATGGTTTTTCTGTCTTGGATGATGCTCATGAACAGTGCTGCACCTACAGAGTTTGCAATGATCATTGGCGCAGCAATATCTGAAACAAGCGCATAGGACTGCTCAAACGGTTTGGCGACTGCGAGCAGAATTAACATCTGAATGATCTCTGCAAAAAGGGTGACAGAGAACACTACCAGTGGGTTAAACAGCTGACTGGCTTTGTTCTTTCTGACTAGGTAAACGTGCAGTAGACCACCAATCAAGCCCTCTGCTGTCGTTGAGATAGCACAAGCTAAGTCAGTAAAACCGCCTAATGAATAGCGATGAATCCCGCCAGTAAAGCCGACCGCAAAGCCAACCACAGGCCCACCAAACAAACCGCCCATTACCGCGCCCATCGCTCGCGTGTTGGCGATGGCGTCATTGATCTGCAGTCCGAAGTAGGTGCCCATAATGCAGAACAGGGAAAACAGAACGTAGCAGCTGATCTTATGGCTTAAGCGAGATGAGATGCTCAACAAAGGGAGAATCAGTGGGGTTTTACTTAACATGTAAGCAATCACTAAGTAGACGCAGGTTTGTTGTAGCAGAGAGAGAATGAGTTCCATATTTTCACCTATTGAGACGCTTGTTAAGTGTAAAGCTCATTGCTTGGTAACGGTAGCTTTGCTTGTGTTTTAGTGGGCTATATTCGCTTCCCTGAGTCGAAAGCACTAACGCCTTGTCTCGTCCTAAAATACGTTGACAGTATTTCTACTAAGCCAACAGCGTCAGCTGTTGGCTTTTTTCATGCACCTCATTTGGAGTTTTCATCCTGAGACTAAGGTGCGGCCTCATATTGTTATAGGTACTTATAGACTCTTTTACTAGT
>NZ_JAKEUP010000012.1:0-165830 GCF_022397895.1 Vibrio sp. Isolate33 | reverse complement strand
CCACAACGGTTATGTGCGATAGCATGGAAGCAATGTTTACCTAGGTCGATACCTAAAATATGAATAGAAGACATATGGTTCACCTCATTCTGAGAGCCTACTCTAAGCTTAAGGGCTTGAGAGTGAGGCGGACCATATAATTAAGCCCAACCGTTCGTTAAGAACTCGATTGGGCTTCTTCCGCTAGCGTTGAAGTTCAGAACTCCAAGCCTTCTCATGGGGGAACCTTAGTGATTACGACGTGGGCCGTTACGCACTAGGTCTTTACCATTTTCAAACACTTCTTGAGTGATCCAACGAGCAAGTAGAACTTTGTGGCTGCTGTTGAATACAGCAACGAAGTGACGACCATCTGAATTATTGGTTGCCATGCCTACGCCTTCTACCCCTTCAAGGCCCAAACCGCCAGCTTCCACTGAAATTAGGAATTTTTCTAGCTCTTCTAGAGACTCAATAACATCAAGTTCGTTGTTCATTTTTCTGCTCTCTTGCTGTGAGCCAACATCGGATTCAAGGCATTTTAATGCATGTGCCTAGGTGAAGATATTGGCCGTTGTTCTTTGTTGGTTGCGTACTCTACAGGTCATAAGAGGGGATTGGAACTCTCAAATATTAGATGCGGACTGATATTTTGCGAATTTTTAACACAACATACCTTTAAATGCTTGTTATCCATATTCTTTTTACTACTATTTATAGGGTCAATTTAGACAATAATAGGAATTAATATGATGAAGGTTTGGCGTTGTCTATTGTTAATGTTGGCGTTTGTCGCATTTGGAAGTTATGCACAAAGCGTCGAGAAAATAGCACAAGTACAAGATCAGTTGATGCTCGATTTGGCAACACTAGAAACGGCGCACGATGCTGAGAAACCCTTTCTTGAAGATATATTAAGGCGTAAGAACCAAGGCTTGCGCGAAGATATATTCACCCAGTTATCATCCGATAAGAAAGAAGAACTCAATATTGTTCTTGCTCAGCAGGTTGAACTATTACAAAAATTATTGTCATTGAATGATATTAAAATCGTTTCAATGAGCAAAGAAAACCGTTCGACAGAGGGTGATGCTAAGAAACGTCTTGAGCTTCGCATTCAAAAACGAATCGGGATGATGGATGTTTATTATCAACAATTGGCTAAGACACTTGATTGGTCAAAAGAGCGTGGTATTGATGTTGCTGTTCCTGAAGCTGATCTCAAAACGGCGCTGGTGGCTCGTTCTAAATATCTGACTAACGCCATTCTTTACACTGATACGCAGCGACAAGATCTTGAAGCGCGTCTGTCTTTTGTTAATGAAGAAGAGAAAGCGGTCATTAAGAAGGAGCTGGAACGCTTCAGTGAGCGTACCAGCGTTATGGTGGCGAGTTTAGAAGAAACCATCACCTTGATGGAACCGTTTGGCGTTGATGTGACCTCTTACAAGAGAGTGCTATTAGCAACGACGGGCGACATTAATGCCGATGTGTTGGATGTGGATGTCGCGCTAGAGCTACTGGACGGTTGGCTACGTTCGTTCAGTTCATGGGCTTTTGAAAATACCCCTTCTTTTATCGTTAAACTCGCTCTGTTTCTCGGTATTTTGTATGTCACTCGCCTAATTGCAAACGTAGCTCGTAAGACGGTTCGTAAGAGTGTTTCGCACTCTAAAATGGACTTTAGTGTATTGATGCAAGACTTCTTTGTATCAATCGCATCCAAAGCAGTCGTGTTTGTCGGTCTGCTTATCGCCCTATCTCAAATAGGGATAGAGCTAGCACCGCTATTAACCGGTTTCGGTGTTGCGGGTGTCATCATCGGTTTTGCATTGCAAGATACGCTGTCTAACTTCGCGTCTGGCTTGATGATCTTGATTTACCGTCCTTACGATGTTGGTGACATGGTTAAAGTCGCGGGCGTTCAAGGCACAGTAAAAGACATGAGCTTAGTATCGACAACGGTTCAAACCATCGATAACCAACGCTTGGTGATCCCGAACAACAAGATCTGGGGTGACGTTATCAATAACATCACGGCAGAGCGCGTGAGACGTGTGGATATGGTGTTTGGCATCGGTTATTCAGATGACATCGATAAAGCAAAAGCAGTATTGAACGACATCATTATTGCGCACCCTCTAGTGCTTAAAAAGCCTGAGCATATGATTAAGCTGCATACCTTAAATACGTCTTCTGTAGACTTCGTGGTAAGACCGTGGGTTAAGACAGACGATTACTGGGATGTGTATTGGGATGTGACGGAAACTGTGAAGAAACGCTTCGATGAAGAAGGTATCACGATTCCATTCCCGCAACGAGATGTGCATATCTACAATCACGAAGAGAGTTAATTCGTCTAAAAGTCGATTTCTTCATGTGATAATCAAATGGACGCCGAATAGGTGTCCATTTTTGTTGGAGGCCAGTTTATCTGAATCTCGTTCTTTTATGTCACTTCACGCTAGTCAGAATTACGTTATCATGGGGCACGCTCAGTCTGGATAGTTGAAATCGAATGGATGATTCACAACAAAACCCTAAAACTAGAAATACAACGGTAAGAAAAGCGACGCGAATCGAAAGTGTCATGAACTCTGCGATGTGGCATTTAACCCAAAGGGACATGACGGAAAGCGAGCTGATTGCGAAGTTGAAAGTGAAAACGGACAATCAAGATTGGATCAATGAAACCTTGAGCAACTTGAAAGGTTACGGCTATCTTAAATCCGACCAAGATTTTGCTGAACAATTCGCTGAACAAGCCTTCTTCGGTGAATTTGGATCTCGATACATCGTAGAGAAACTGAAGAAGAAGGGGCTCTCCGATTCGATTATTGCTGATGCCATTCACAAGGTTTCTGCGGAAAAAAATATCGACGAACAGACTATATTGATAGAGCGAATCAACAACTATTACACAAGCTTTACCATGAGCCGTGAAAAGCTGGTTGCCGCACTGCAAAAACGTGGCTTTAGTTATCAGCAGGTCAAAGTTGCCATCGATCAGCACCCACAAGCGCACGAACTGAAAAGTAATATCCAAATCAAGGCTGACAAAGCGGATTTGGAGAAGGAAGTGCTCAAGTACGCTCGTAAAGGGAAAGGCTTAACGGCTATCCAACAAGAACTTAGACAGCGACAAATTGATACCACTGAGCTTTCATCGTTGATTGAGCGATTGATCAATGAAGAGCAATTGGACTTTTACTCTTCTTGTTTGGAACAGCTTCAGAAAAAATCTTATGACCTTAACGATCATAAGGAACGCTCAAAGGCTTACGCCATGTTGAGCCGCAAAGGCTTTTCATCCGATGAGATTAAATTCGCGCTAAGTGAAGGCAACGAATAAGCTAGGTTCAAGCTAAATAAGGTTAGCGAGTGGTGTGTTGGTTTTCAGTGATGCCTAAGCCGTTACGTAAGGCGAACTGCACTAACTCGTTGTGATTATTGAGCTCCATTAGCCCAAGCATTCTGTATTTATGGGATTCAATGGTACGTGGGCTTAAGTGCAACCTATCGGCACACTCTTTGGCGGTAAAACCCTGAGCAATCAGGGAAAGCACCGTGGTTTGCTTCTTCGTAAGTAACAGCAATTTATCGCTATCATCTTCCCACAAGTTTTCGCTTTGATTCAGCGTCCTCGCTAAGGTTGAATGCTGCCAATAACAAAGCCACATTTCACACACAAGTTTGAGTCGTTTGATGTCTTCAAAACCTAAGGTGGTTTTGTTGTCATGAAAGTTGGTAAAAGACAGGGCACCCCAGCGTTGGTTAAACAGTTGCAGAGGGATAATACAGTGCCATTTCCCACCTTGTTTGTGTATTTGACTCAACACATCGTTTTGACTGATCGCGAGTTGTGCCTCTGAAAACTCCAAGTAGGTTTCGGACGTTTTAAGAAGTTTTAGATATTCAAGGTGGTTACAACCAACAAAGTCTCTTTTGTTGATTGAAGGGATGTGCGATTTGGAAACTGAACAGGTTTTCCCATCTTCCAGTAACACCATCGAATTCGGGTAAAGCGTGAGCCTATCGATATCGAACCAGTCTAGAACATCAAAGCTTGCAGTGGACCAAGTCGCGTTAAAATCCCTTGGGTCACTATTGATCAAGGTTGCAGACTGACTCATCAACAATTGTTCAAAGCTCTGGTTAGAGGCGTTCACATTTTATCCTTATTAAAAGTTTGGCTATTCATTCACGCGGTGAAGATATTCGTTAACTCGTGACAGCGCAAGTTAACGCGATAAGATAACTAAGGTGTTCTTAATTCTCTTTTTTTATAACACTTTGTTCTATCTATTCTAGTCAAAAGCAGTACATTTGCTGCATAAATCAGTCTGTGATTTTAAGAGAATCGGACGTTTTATATCATCGAGCAAAACCGTGATAGCGTTTAGAGTCTTACTCACTTCGTCCATACTGATCCTCACTTTTCCTAGCGCCATAGCGTCGCCAATGTTTGTTTACGCGCAGTCTCCAATTCATTCAAACGTTCTCTCAACTCAGCTGCGTTCTGCCCAACCGAATAGAGTCGGCACGATAGAGTTCAAATCCTCTTACACGCAGGCCAGTATATGGGCTCATACGAAAGCCTATTCGCTCGACTACTACCAAAACCAATCCAATATTGCTGTTGAGTGGCAAGCGTCTCCCATCTGGAAAACAGAACTGGATTATCGTGTCGTCACTGCCAAAGATAACGGCTTAGATAGTTTTGTGATGGGGTTTCATGACCTATTTGGCATTGGGCAGAATGGACGTAATGAGGTAGCAGAAGATCAATTCACCATGGACTTTCATAATGCTGGCGTTCATGTCTCTGATTTTGAAGGTGATGACTTAACCAATGCGCTGACTTTTTACAATGAGCTGTTGCTGTATTCCAGAGGGCCTATGTCGCTCTCTGCTGGTGGTTCTTTGTATTACAACAACGTAAGAAGTGGACAATTAGCGAGAACAAGTTTTGAGCAAGGCGTTCAACTTAACTACAGCTATATCACACCCAAACACAGTATTTTTTCAACCGTCGGTTTAGTGCATCGAAATGGTGATAACTCCTTTGTTGGCCTAGAAGACTTAAGTTTCGAAAACGTAAGCGCGAGTTGGGCGGTAGGGTATGAGTATCGACTGAATCAGCGTCATAGTTTGCTTATTGAATCTCTCAACTATCAAGGGTGGGCGAGTAACGATCCAGATTTTTCTGAACCTTCCAATGAAGTGGTCGTGGGTTACCGTTATCGCCTACATCAACTTGCGATTGAGGCTTTGATGATCGAAAACATCCGTAACATGGACAACAGTACCGACATCGGGTTTACGCTTGGGCTGCGCTTCTCAATATAAAAGCCATATCAACATATCATTATGTAATTTAATTCATCAAAGCTATAAAATTTCAGTAAATTTACGGTATATCAATAACGTGATTTTTTGAACAATAGCGCCACTCCAAAAGGCCGGACTAACAAGGCCGAATCAATATATAGGTAGTGGTAACCATGAAAAAAACATTAGTAGCACTTGCGATTGCAAGCATTTCAACTTCAGCATTCGCTGTAAACACAAGCAGCCAAAACAGCCAGAATGAAGAGATGTTTGCTTTTGATTCTATGCACAAAGATCAATTCTCAGTAGCAGGTTCTTTCGGTGTTGGTGGTTACTACGACACAGGTTCTAAAGCATTTTACGATGATTGGGCGACAGGCCTAACGCTTGCGGTAAGTTACCGTAACAACCGTTTTGTTGGTTACTTCGAAACGGACATGATGCTTCAGTACACGACCGACGATAACGTTGCAGCGAACGACGCAGCGACATCTGCTTGGGTAAACGGTATTGATACTGGCCCTGCGACAGACGTAGATAAAGCGTGGTTGGGTTTTGACACTGGTTACGGTATTGCTTCATTTGGTTGGGAAAATGACACGGCGCTAGATAAAGTCGACGGCGCAGGCGACAACACTTACGAGTTTGGTGCTTCTGCTGGCGATGCTTCTGATGCATTCAACGTAGTTAAGTTCCAAGGTGCAACAAGCGGTATCGCTTACGGTATCTCTTACTTTGAAACGAAAGACTCTCGCAACGATGATAATTTCGACAAAGGTGTGAACGGCTACATCGGTCTAGAGCAAGAAGTATTCAACCTATACGCTGGTTACGAGAACCGTGACTACGAAGATGATTTCGAAGTTTACACAGTGACAGGTAACGTTAAGGTTGGCGCGCTTAAGCTAGGTGTGAACTCTTGGATTGAAGAGGGTGATTCTGAGAAAAACACAGGTTACTACCTATCAGGTGGCTTCACAGTTTCTGAAGACCTAACGCTTGCTGCTGGTTACGCATCTAGCAACAACGAACTTGACGGACAAGCGGATGTAGATGCTTCTTACATCAACATCGCAGCAATGTACCGTATCGCCGAAAATGCAGACATGGGCATCGATATCAAACAAGACATTGAAGGCTCTCGCATTGGTTCAACTGGTATGCAATACGACGAAGAAACACACGTATTCGCAGCAGCTTACTACTACTTCTAAGAACATAAGCAATTCTAAGAGCTTAGATTTACTTAAGAACTTAAGAACTTAAGAACTTAAGTCCTTAGAACTCAAATACTCGAAATTGAACGCTATGGTGTAATTGCTGCCCGGTCTTTACACCATATTTTCTTCTTTGTGCGGCTTAAGCATCCACTGTTCGACATGTGGTATGCCACTCAAGTTTGACGAGTGGATTATTATCTGGAGAAATACAATGGTTAAGAGTATGACTGGCAAGGGTGTCATTTATGGCAATGACACTCTGTTTACGTGTAAACCTAATCGCAATGGATTGTTTGAATTAGCACGTAAGCATGGAAGAGTTGCTGGTACTCGCCCGCAAGACTCGCAAAACAAGGTGTACGTTGAATCTTTAGATGAAGCGTGGGAGCTACTTAAAACTGAGAAGTTTTATATTGTTTTGACGGGGCAGGTGTACGGCATCCATAGAAAGTCTTTGAGAAGCATTGAATCGGTTGATATTGAGTTTGATACCGAAATTCGGTCAGCTTGCGTTTCGATGT
Source organism: Vibrio sp. Isolate33 (assembly GCF_022397895.1). Taxonomy (NCBI): domain Bacteria; kingdom Pseudomonadati; phylum Pseudomonadota; class Gammaproteobacteria; order Vibrionales; family Vibrionaceae; genus Vibrio; species Vibrio sp. Isolate33. The sequence continues at coordinate 158,779 of NZ_JAKEUP010000012.1, read as the reverse complement.
AGTGCCAAGATTTAAAAGAAAAGGACGATGAAATATCGTCCTTTTTGCGTTTTAGCTTTTTTGCTTCTGATTTTTTAGAGCGTAGGGGCTTGCTGACCTTACACGCTGATTATCGCCCGTATTGCTCTACAATAAACTGCTCAAAATCATCACACATTTGGTCATTCGACTTTGCGTTATTCGCTAATTCAGTTGGCCCGTCGACAATAGATATCTTCGCATTCAAATCAGCGACTTGTGCGCGTTCACGAGAAGCCAGTTTTTTGATCTTTTGCTCTTCAATCGCCCATGCCTGTTCTGGTGATAAGTTACACTCGTCGGCAAGGTATTTGGCATTGAAGCCTTCCCCAGTAAGACTTTGTATTGTCGCGTTATGGTTCACGCTATTGCCTTGATGCCAATAGTGCTCAGCCAACAAAGGCCCGATCTCTGGGTTATCTGTTAAGTAGCCAAACTTCTCGGTGAAATATGCACGCGTTTGGTACACCGCCATATGAGCTAACAAGTAACCTTGATATGCGCAAGATGCTTCATCAGACAATAAGTGCGGGATCGCCATCAGTGGGCGAGGGCTGCAATCTAATCCTAGAATTTTCTTTTCACTGTTGCGAGCAAGCGCCGTGATCTTTTCAGGCGTCAGGTCTTCATCAGCCATCTCGTATAGAGCTCGTTCAAAGTAAGGAACCACAAGAATGCTGCGTTCTTGGTAAGCGCGGAACGGTTGTTTGTTATCAATGATGGCCTTGATCAATTCATCTGGTACAGCTTGGCCTTCTGAATTTAGCGCGTACTGTTTTAGCCAATCGGCGTCATTTAACAAGCTATCGCAGAACATCGATTGAGTTTCCGCATATGCCATTGACGTTGGGGCGAACTCTTGAGAGAAGCAAGGAGCGTTCATTTTCACGTTGGCAAAATGAGCTGCGTGACCACCTTCGTGGAACAAGGTGTTAATCCCATCATAACCACTGCCGATTTGATCGGGTTTAGCGTTGCTAGTGAAGTTCACTTGAGCGGCAACCCATTCACCTTGGTCATAGAAAGAAGGGATGGGCCCATGACAGAAGCCATTTGGGTATTTTCCTTTGCGATCAAGCAGATCCAATTTCAATGTCGCTTGAGAGTATTCGATGTTCAGTCGGCCGAAAGATTCTATCCAGCGTCTCAGTGATTTTGAAAAGGGAACATAAGGGTCTAAGTCATTCATAACGTCACCAGCAAAAGAGTAGGTAAAGTTATGCGCTTCGAGTGCACTTGTGTCTTTCTGCTGAGCTAAGTTCGTTAGACTTTTTTGATGGCTATCGCGTGTACGAGCTTCAAAGTCATCCAGAATCGTAAACAGCTGCTCGGTCGTCATCTGTTCAGTTTTCACGACTGAGTAATCAAAAAAGGTCTTAAAACCCAGTGATTGAGCAAATTGATTACGCTTTTGGATGAGCTCAATGAAACCATTAGCCAGAAGCCATTGTTCAAGTCCTAATAGTGCTTGATGCGCCGAAAGCCTAACTTTTTCATTGTTATTGGTTCTTACTGCTGAACCGAGAACCGGTAACGATCCTTCTGTTTCCTCACCCGCTTCATTAACGTACGTCATCACGTGATTCTGTTTTTTCTCAAACAGCTCTGCTTCGAACTTGATGAGGTCTGCTTTTAGCGCCTGAGATTGTTGGGATTCGATAGCGTGAGATCTAAAGGTGGCTAACCAGCCATTTAGCCCTGTTAACGTGCTCTCTTTTTCTTGAACGTCTTGAATCTCGTCAATGGCAGAAATGTGCTTTTCGATAGCCGTAATTTGTTCAGCTGCACTAAGAAACTCGGTCCACTGAGTTTGCGCTTGTGTCGAGCCATCATGGTCGTCACTTATTCCCATGTAAGTATCCCAAAAGAAGTCTTCTTTTGCTTTATGAGTCGCAAGATACTTTTGATTCAATTCGTTGAGATAGTTCGTAGCAGTCATGATATTCCTTGAAAATAACGCTTGAATTTCAAGATTATGACACATTCATACGATGTATTTTGTGACATTGCGTATATCGGAATGTAAGTCACAAGATGTCGGTTTACATTACGGCGTATGAGTGATAATTAATGAACTGTTAATGTTTTGTTTTTTGCTAGTATTGTTTAGGGAATGTTCGCTGATTTTTATCCCTTTTTATTGAGTAAATTGATGTTCTCAATGTCAGCGTTTTTGTAAGGAAGAGGTTTAGGATGGATCCTATTTTATATATCGAAGTTGGTGGCGTTGTATGGCAGGTGCTGGCTGATGGTACTTGGCTTCAGGTGCCCGCATCACAACCTAAAGTTGAAGGTGTGCAAGTTGTGAGCATAGAGCCTCAGAATTTGGACCAAACTCAACCTCTCACCGAACCGCAAATAGCCGCTGTAGAACAACAGTTGGAAGAGGTGGTTACTCAGCTTGTCAACAATATCGAAAGCGATCCTCAGCAACAGAACTCCGCCAATGATCAACCTAGCGCCAGCGCTTCTTTTATTGCTTATGTCCGCTCCACATTAGACGAAACGCTGGCAGAAGCTGGTTTTGACACTCGCCCGACTGAATATTTTGAAGAAGACACAACATCCAACGATGGCGAACTCGATGTATTGTTACCGAGTGCAATATTAACCGTCGATATTTTGGATGGTGGTGACGGTTATGAAAACCAGTTCGAAGTACCTTCTGTCACGATTACAGGTACCGCCGTTGATGTTCGAGATGGACGTACGGTTGTTCTGACTATCACCGATGTTAATGGCAACAAAGTCACCACGATCGCAATCACAAATGACGAAACCTATGTCGTTAATGGCGTCGATCTTTCTTCGCTGGCGGAAGGTGACCTTAAGGTCGACGCGATCATCGCCGATGACTTTGGCAATAGCATTACTGCAAACGATTCCACAATCAAAGACACTCTAGCGACAATTGATGTCGACTTTGATGGTTTTGGTGATGAGTTTTACAACAAATTCGAAGTCGATAATGGTGCCTTGGTAGGTACAGTAACCAATGTTGAAGATGGTCAAACTATCTCAATTACGATTACAGACAGTGAAGGTCTGTCAGTAAGCTATTCAACGGTAGTTTCAGGGAATAGCTGGACGCTCGAAAATCAAGATTACTCCAATTTCGCCGAAGGTGAACTTACCGTCGTCGCCAGCACTATCGATATTGCCGGAAACCCAACCACAGCGACCGATACCATCGTTAAGGATACGATTGCGAGTATTGATGTTGACTTCGATGGCTTTGGTGATGAGTTTTATAATGAATTAGAAGTAAATAATGGAGCTTTGGTTGGTACTGTTTCAAATGTCGAAGATGGGCAAACAATCTCAATCACAATAACGGATAGTGAAGGCTTATCCGTAAATTATTCGACAGTTGTGTCTGGCGACAGTTGGACATTAGTAAATCAAGACTATTCAAACTTCGCAGAAGGTGAACTTACTGTAGTCGCAAGCACCATGGATATAGCTGGCAACCCTACCACCGCTACAGACACCATTGTTAAAGATACTCTGGATAGAATTCTCGTTCGGTTCGATGGTTTCGGTGACAACTATTACAATCAAAGTGAAGTGAGTAAGGGTGCCCTTATCGGTGCCACATTCAATATTGAAGATGGTCAGGCGATAAACATAACGATTACTGATAGTAACGGTTTTTCTGTCGACTACACCTCGGTTGTTTCAGGCAATTTATGGAGCTTAAAAGACCAAGATTATTCTGGCTTTGCAGAAGGTGAGTTGACCGTCGTCGCGAGTATTACAGATATAGCGGGTAATACTATTTCGTCCACTGACACCATTATTAAAGATACGTTAGTGGAGATTGGAGTTGAGTTCTCTGGATCTGACGATGAGGTTTACAACCAAACAGAGGTCCTGAATGGTGTGTTGGTTGGTACTGTTGGCAATGTTGAAGACGGTCAAACAATCTCTATTACCATCACTGATAGTGCAGGCACATCTTTAGATTATTCAACAACGGTTTCAGGCGGTACATGGACGCTTACTGATCAAGATTACTCTAGTTTTGCCGAAGGTGAATTAACGGTTGAAGCCAGTGTTACGGATATCGCAGGAAACACGGCGACTTCAGTGGACACAATATTAAAAGATACGTTGGCGGACATCAGTGTCGATTTTGATGGTTTTGGTGATGAGTATTACAACTCTGCCGAGGTCAGCAATGGCACACTAGTTGGCTCGGTGACTAATGTTGAAGATGGCCAAGAAGTTTCAATTACTATCACCGATGTTGATGGCAAGTCAGAAAATTATACCGCGACAGTTTCCGGTGGTGAATGGACTCTCACTGGTCAAGATTATTCAGCCTTCGCGGAAGGTACGTTAACGGTTGAAGCAACGGTTACGGACGTTGCAGGTAATACTGCTACGTCTAGCGACACCATAGTGAAAGATACGTTAGCGGACATCAGTGTCAACTTCGATGGTTTTGGTGATGAGTATTACAACTCTGCCGAGGTCAGTAATGGCGCATTAGTTGGTACGGTGACCAATGTTGAAGATGGCCAAGAAGTTTCAATCATTATCACTGATGTTGATGGCAAGTCAGAAAATTATACCGCGACAGTGACCGGTGGTGAATGGACGCTAACAGACCAAGATTATTCAGCCTTCGCAGAAGGCACTTTAACGGTAGAAGCTACGGTTACCGACATTGCGGGCAATACAGCGACCTCCAGTGACACAATTGTCAAAGATACGTTGGCGGACATCAGTGTCGATTTTGATGGTTTTGGTGATGAGTGTTACAACTCTGCCGAGGTCAGCAATGGCACACTAGTTGGCTCGGTGACTAATGTTGAAGATGGCCAAGAAGTTTCAATTACTATCACCGATGTTGATGGCAAGTCAGAAAATTATACCGCGATAGTCACCGGTGGTGAATGGACATTAGTTGGCCAAGACTATTCGGGTTTTGCAGAAGGTATCTTGACTGTAGAGGCTACAGTTACTGACGTTGCAGGCAATACTGCTACTTCTAGCGATACTATCGTAAAAGATACGTTGGCGGACATCAGTGTCGATTTTGATGGTTTTGGTGATGAGTATTACAACTCTGTCGAGGTCAGTAATGGCGCATTAGTTGGCACGGTGACCAATGTTGAAGATGGCCAAGAAGTTTCAATCATTATCACTGATGTTGATGGCAAGTCAGAAAATTATACCGCGACAGTCACTGGTGGTGAATGGACATTAATCGGCCAAGATTATTCAGCCTTCGCTGAAGGCACCTTAACGGTAGAAGCTACAGTTACCGACATCGCAGGTAATACTGCTACTTCTAGCGACACCATAGTGAAAGATACGTTAGCGGACATCAGTGTCAATTTCGATGGTTTTGGTGACGAGTATTACAACTCTGCTGAGGTCAGTAATGGCGCATTAGTTGGCACGGTAACCAATGTTGAAGATGGCCAAGAAGTATCAATCACGATAACGGATGTTGATGGCAAGTTAGAAAATTATACCGCTACAGTCACCGATGGTGAATGGACGCTGACAGGCCAAGACTACTCGGGCTTTGCAGAAGGTATTTTGACTGTAGAGGCTACGGTTACGGATGTTGCAGGCAATACTGCCAATTCTAGCGATACCATCGTCAAAGATACGTTAGCGGACATCAGTGTCAATTTCGATGGTTTTGGTGACGAGTATTACAACTCCGCCGAGATCAGTAATGGCACACTAGTTGGTACGGTGACCAATGTTGAAGATGGCCAAGAAGTATCAATCACCATCACCGATGTTGATGGCAAGTCAGAAAATTATACCGCGACAGTGACCGGTGGTGAATGGACATTAGTCGACCAAGACTATTCGGGTTTTGCAGAAGGTATCTTGACTGTAGAGGCTACAGTTACCGACGTTGCAGGCAATACTGCTACTTCTAGCGATACTATCGTCAAAGATACGTTAGCGGACATCAGTGTCAATTTCGATGGTTTTGGTGACGAGTATTACAACTCTGTCGAGGCCAGTAATGGCGCATTAGTTGGCACGGTGACCAATGTTGAAGATGGTCAAGAAGTTACTATCACCATCACCGATGTTGATGGCAAGTCAGAAAATTATACCGCGACAGTCACTGGTGGTGAATGGACATTAGTCGACCAAGACTATTCGAGTTTTGCAGAAGGTATCTTGACTGTAGAGGCTACAGTTACGGACGTTGCTGGTAATACTGCTACTTCTAGCGATACTATCGTCAAAGATACGTTAGCGGACATCAGTGTCAATTTCGATGGTTTTGGTGATGAGTATTACAACTCTGCTGAGGTCAGTAATGGCGCATTAGTTGGCACGGTGAGCAATGTTGAAGATGGCCAAGAAGTTACTATCACCATCACCGATATTGATGGCAAGTCAGAAAATTATACCGCGACAGTCACTGGTGGTGAATGGACATTAGTCGACCAAGACTATTCGAGTTTTGCAGAAGGTATCTTGACTGTAGAGGCTACAGTTACCGACATTGCAGGTAATACTGCTACTTCTAGCGACACCATAGTGAAAGATACGTTAGCGGACATCAGTGTCAATTTCGATGGTTTTGGTGATGAGTATTACAACTCTGCTGAGGTCAGTAATGGCGCATTAGTTGGCTCGATGACCAATGTTGAAGATGGCCAAGAAGTTTCAATCATTATCACTGATGTTGATGGCAAGTCAGAAAATTATACCGCGATAGTGACCGGTGGTGAATGGACGCTAACAGGCCAAGACTACTCGGGGTTTGCAGAAGGCATTTTGACCGTTGAAGCAAGTGTCACGGATGTCGCGGGAAATACGGTCACTTCTAGCGACACCATAGTGAAAGATACACTAGCCAGTATCACAGCAGAATTCGATGACGCCGACAACATACTCAACACCGAGGAAGTTCAATCCGTTCGCCTACAAGGTGTTGTACAAAATGTCGAAGAAGGACAACCTATTACCGTCACGGTTACCGATAGCAATAATCAGTCTATCACGTTACAAACCGTGGTTGTTGCGGGTGCTTGGAGCATCGATGATGTCGATCTGTCTGCATTTGCGGATGGCAACATTACCGTAGAAGCAGTTACCGTTGATATTGCAGGTAATGAAACAACGGGCACTGACTCGACAGGACAAATTGATACCGTCCCACCTATTATCGATATTGATACCTTATCTGGTTTCAACATCTTAGATTTTCGTAGTGGTGATTTAACCACCATGCAGGGAACGACCGATGTATCCGAAGGTTTACCTGTCTACATAGAGATCAATGATGGTACGCAAACGCTGACTTTTGAAGGTGTAGTTGATGCGTCCGGTGGCTGGCTAGTTGAGAATATTGATGTCTCTACCTTAGACCCATCGACTGAGTGGATTATCGATGCGAGAGTTGTTAACTCGATTGGTAATGAAGCCAGTGATGACATGCCAAGTATTGTATTGCCAGGTTCAGTCTCATTTTCTGAAAGTACGGTCGGGATCTTCGGAGATCAAACCCAAGTTGCTGATATCAATATTCAGTTTGCTGACGAGTTTGCCTTTAGTGCAAATCAAGTTTCTGCCGAAGGTATCACGTCTCAAGGCCAATCTATTGCCATTGCATTGGAGTCTGACGGGCAGGTATTAAAAGCAACACGAACCGATGGAACACTGGTATTCGAAGCAAAAATTGTCGGAGATACCGTTGAGATCACCTTCTTTCAAGCGGTTGACCAACAAGCTGGCGAAGAGTTGCTTCAAACGGCGATCATTATCGAAGGTCTACAAATTGATGACGATGGAACTACTGAGCTAGTTTTAGGTGAACTACCTATTACGATTTTAGATTCTGAGCCTTTGTTGTTCGATGAGTCTTACACGATGGTTGAAGGTGAAACATCATCAGGTAACGTTCTGAGCAACGATATTGACCTTGATACCGCGTTGACCATTAGTAGTGTCGAAGTGGGAGGTGTTAGTAAGGATATATCAGGTGCAACTCCTGCGGTATTTAATACAGGTGATGGTGTATTAATGGTATTTGCCAATGGTCAGTGGACCTTTGAAGCCAATCGAAACTTAGACCACACCCAAGACCATACCGTTACTTTCAATTATGTTGCCGCTGATTCCAGCGGTGATTTCGGTTCTGCCACGGCGACTATTGATATCACTGATGGTGCCGCAGGACAGGTATTGGATGATTCGAAAACGGTAACGGAAGTCGATGTGACCACTGGAGCGCAAACCATCAACGCTCAATTTACGATATTAGGTGGTTCGGATAATCCAGACCCAGACTCGATACAATTTAGTCCTGAAACCGTAGCACAATTAGAAGCATTAGGAATTACTTCGGGAGGAGATTCTACGGCACTTTCTTACACCCTCAGCGCTGACGGTCGTACTATTACAGCCAAGCAAGGTGACGAGGATGTGTTTTCGTTTTCAATGACGACAACGGTCGATGGGAATAATGTACTTGCTGATATCGTATTGGTGATTGAACGCCCACTCGACCATGTGCTGACCAGTGATTTACTCACGATTCCGTTAAATATTATTGGTACAGACACCGATGGTACTGCTTTAGAAAATGGTCAAATATCATGGGTGATCGAGGATGGTAATGATCCGAGTTTAATTCTCGATTCAAATGCTTCAGTTAACGAGTCTGATCTAAGCAACGATCCTGTTGGTGAGGTGAGTAGCACCGGAACTTTCAGTGTCGGGATTGGCAGTGATTACTTAGATAGCGTGTTCTTTGAGTTAGCCGATCAACCTCAGCTCTTTAGTGGCGGCGAGCAGATTTATTACACCGTTTCTGAGGATGGTACATTATTGACTGGCTACGCAGGGCCAGTCGCTGGTGGTGATGTTGCCTTTACGGTGAGTTTCGCCGCGCCGGTATCAGATGATGTAGATAGCAGTGTGGATTACGTCTTCACACTCTACAAAGGCTTAGACCAAACTAATGGTACAGATTCTCTTCCTTTTACCGTTACTGCTCGTGATTCAGATAACGATAATACCAAACTAGATCTCAACGTCTCGATTACTGATGGTGGTGAACCATTCATCGGGAGTGGCACGGTTGAATTGTCTGAAACCCCTATCGCCAATACGACCCCAGATGGCGTAAAACAAAGTGCTGTAGTTAATTTGGATATCACTGCGTCACATGATCCTATCGTTTATCTTGGTATTGATGTGACAAACGGTCAGGCGGTTCTAGATGGTGACGGGGAAGCCGTTACTCATAATAGTGAAGCGTTAACTTGGAGAGATAATGGCGATGGCAGTTTTGATGCGATATTGAGTAATGGCGATGTCATTATGCAGATTCGCTTGCCTTCGGACTATTTCCTAGAAGCTAATGCGTCCGGTACGGTTACTGTTGAGATAGACCTATACCGATCCATCGATCATGGTACAGGACTAAAAGATACTGAATTGAGCATTCCGACAACAGTTGTGGTGGTTGATTCTGATGGCTCACGTTCCACGCAAGAATCCGACATTAAAATATACGATGGTAAAGATCCTGCATTCTCAATTGTAGGCAGTATATCTGTTGATGAAGATGGACTCATTGGTGACAACGAACAAGCCGGTACTGAAGAGCCGAGTCCGTCAATATCCATTATTCAAGGCTCAGACGATATTGCTTCCGTATCAATTAATATCGATGCATTTGATGCTCTCGGTTACACCAGTGGCGGGCGAACAATCTCCTTACAGGAAGTGAATGCCGATGGTTGGTATTACGCGCAAGACTCGTCGGGTAACGATATCTTCCGAATTCGCTTCAATAACGATGGCACTACTGAGTTTAACCTTTATGGACCGCTCGATCATGCCACGGGTGATGGTGAAAATAACCTTGCTGTGAATTTTGAATTGGTTGTCACAGATGCCGACGGTGATAGCTCTGATCCCGCCATTTATTCTGTTAACGTAACTGACGCAGTTCCAACTGCGCGAAGTGGTTCTATTGAATTAGTGGAAGGCGATAACCTTAGCGGACAGTTTTTAACGGAAGAGTTTGCTGGTGCTGATGGCGCAATCATTATTAGTTTCGATTATCGCGGTACTACCTACACCTTTGTAGATGCTGATACTCCAATAACTATTGATCTAATCAACGATTTTGATAGTGGTAGCGTATACGGTCAGTTTACCCTCTCATCTGATGGTAGCTACCAGCTAACGACGAACCCGAATGTAACGACTGACCCTGACGATCCCAAAATCGTAGATGACATTGACTATTTGGTTCGAGATGCCGATGGCGATGAAGTCATTAGTAACGCTGAGCTCATACTGGATGATAACGAAGGTTTTATTCGTTATGAAGATTCGGAAACCACAGAAGATAACGACGCGATTATTGTCGTCAGTGTCTCAACAGGAGATATAGACCAAAGCGAAACTGTTACGGCTATCGAGTTCTCCGAAGCATCGCTAAACGGTGGTAGCTTGTACCTCGATGGCGTATTGCTTCAAGTTGTCGACGGCAAAGTCACCTTGTCTGGAAGTCAGTTAGCAGCGATTGATAGCCAGTTTACTGGCCCAAATGGACAGTTGACCTATCGTCCAGCTCTGCATGAATCCAATACTACGTCGACGGTTATTTTGGCGATCAATGCCATCATTAGTACCGACACTGTACCAAAAGAGCTGACCGCTGATATTGCTGTTTCTGTTTTACCTGTAGCTGACGCACCTGATTGGTCTGATTCGGTCTTCACTTATCAATCAGTGGAAGATGATGCCGACCCTATCAAGCTTGATATTACCGCTCAACTCGTTGACCAAGATTCGTCGGAAACACTAACTTATACGATAAGTGGTATTCCAGATGGTCTGAATATCACCTTGAACGGAAATGCCGTTAAAGAGGGTAAGGAGTACACTCAGAATCAAATCGACAAAATGGAAATCAGAGCTGATGAAAATTTAGCGGGTCGATTTGAATTTGAAATTACTGCGATTGCGACTGAAGCCGGAAATACCTTTGCGGATCCAGATGATAGAACTGCCGATATTGTTAATACTGTAGTCGTTGAGATCTCACCGGATGCGGATACGCCAATTTTATCTGTTAAAGATTACAAAGGTCTTGAAGATGAAAGCATCTTCTTAAAGAACGTAATCAATGGTGCGTTGACTGATACCGATGGTTCTGAATCGTTAAGTTATCAGATTGAAGTGCAAGACGGTTGGGCGATTCAAGGTGGATTGTTTGACCTAATTGGTCCTAATACTTATCTCGTTTCTGCTGAAGCGATAGAGAACGGCACCGCTTATTTAATACCAAAAGAAGACATCAGCTCCTTTACGGAAGACCTATTCATTAACGTGACTGCCGTTTCTTATGAATCAACCATTGACTCGTTAGACCCTGTTAATGTGACTGCGCTTAGCGACACCAAAACCATCAATATTTTCCTCAAAGGTGTGGTGGACGAGCCAGTTGTCGTGGACGGAGGTAATGCACACTGGGAATATGATAGCGACACTAAAGTCATCAGCAATCAATCTGTTCTCAATGAAGATGGTTTGATTCGACTCGACTTTGTTGTTCAAACCTCAGACGACGATGTTTCAGAAGAGATCAACATACTGCTGACCAACATCCCTGAAGGCACTTTGTTGGTAGATGCTCTGGGTGAACCAGTGTCACTGACGATTGCTTATATCGATGATGTTACTGGCGCAGTATTCCAAGTCTCTAATGCACAATTGAATGATTTGTATCTTAAGCCAGTTGCTGATTTCAGTGGGGAACTGGAACTTACCGTTATTGCGATCTCAACTGAACCTGACGGTGATTCGGGCGAATTCCCGATGACCTTGAAGGTAGAGTTAGCGCCTGTTGTCGATCAAGAAGATGGTCAAACGGTGAGCACTCAAGGGATTGAAGACAGCCAAATCGGATTGAACCTTGAGCCATCTGTAAATCAAGATGTCGATGGCAGTGAGTCTTTAACTGGGTATGTGATTGATAGTCTTCCTGCTGATCTGACTCTCTACTTTGATGGCAGTGTGATTGCCGTTCCTGATACAGGTTTGGATTTAGAGAGCCTATTGGATAGCACGACGCCAACATTATCGGAGCTTTTAAACAGCGGCAGATTGTCGGTAACGGCAACGGAAGATTTGAGCGGCATGTTCTCAATCCCAATTATTTATGAAGTGACAGATACGTCGCCAACCGGCGCGACCGATGTAAAAGATATCTCGGGATCCATTAGTGTCACCGTTGATGCGAGGGTCGAGTCAGATACACGTTTAGAAAGTTCGGGTCAGCTGTACACCAGTGATGACGGTTCTTCGGTCAACGTGTCAGATGCGGTTACTTTTGTTGATGCTGATATGGATGGCTCAGAATACTTAGATTATATCTTGATCGATGTACCTGATGGTTATTCTTTGATTATTGACCACCCGAACGGAGCCGCTCAAGATATTTCAGGAAACTGGATCATCTCTGCGAACGGCCTTACGAGTGATTCTATCCAAGAACTGGCTCAAGAAATCCTGAGCGGTATGACGATCTCTAGCCCAAGCGACACCCCTGTATTAGATATTGTGGTGCGTGCTCGGGTTATTGATGGCGAAGATTCGAAATATATTGATACCTCATTCCAAATCCAGATCACTGGTCATGACGGCGGGGGCGGCTCTTGCGACCCTGTTGGCCCACCAAGTCCAATCCAACCGGATGGCGATATTAAAACGCCAGAAGGTGAAGATATCGATCTAACGGGTTTATTAAATACTGATGTTGCCAGTGACCCAGACAACACTATCTCATTCTATATTCCTGCTGACTCTCTGCCTGAAGGTGTCGAGATTTCAGGTGATGGTGTTATTGCGGAATATGACGCGGCTGGCGAAGTGGTTGGTTACTCGATTACTGCTGATGGCCTATCGAAGTTAACGCTAACTGGGTTAGATGAAGACTTTGCAGGATGTATTGATTTTACTATAGAGACGGTCGAAACCTCACCGTGTAATGGTGATACAGTCACGACAAATCAAACGATCAGTATTCAAGTACTGCCTGTTGTCGATGACATTACGGTTGCAACGGATTCGACAACAATCCAAGAAGACATCACTACGGATCTTAACCTTGAGCTTGTTCTTGGAGATAGCGTTGAAGACGGCCAGTTAATCACGGGTGAAGGCAACAGCGCTACTGGTAAAGAGACTGTTAACTCTCTGACCATTACAGTATCAAATGGCGTGACACTGTCGGAAAGCCCCGCCGATACTGGCTTGTTGGTTGATAACGGCAATGGCACATGGACGGTAAACGATCCTAGCCGCTTGAGTGATGTGTTGGTGACGCCACCAGAACACTACAGTGGTGAAATTACCTTAACGGTAACAGCTAATATTACCGATGAAGCGGATTGCGTAACTGAAACGGATACACAAGATAAAACGACCGTAGTGACGATCACCGTTGAACCTGTTGCTGATGCGGCAAACTTAATAACGCAAGATGTTGTCGGCGATGAAGACAACTATATTTCATTGTCATCACTTAGCGCAGAGCTGATTGACCAAGACGGCTCTGAAAATATGTCCTTGGCATTGAAAGGCGTGCCTGAAGGCGCAATTGTCGCGATAAAAGTGGGCGATAGTTACGAATTGGTACCGAATAATGGTGTTGATGGCGGTACCTTTGATGGTAATCCAACTTATGAGTGGCAGTTAGATCCAAGTCAGCTCGCAGACCTCGTTATCATGCCGCCAAGAGATTTCAGTGGTGACATGAATCTTGTACTTGAGGCGATTACTCAAGAAATCGGCACCACAGAAATTCGTTATACCGAATCTGAATTCACGGTCGGTGTGAACCCTATTGGTGACAAGGTTGAGTTCTTCGATTTACCTGAACAACTGACGGGCAGTGAAGATGAAGGCATTGTTATTCCACTTGATGCGAATAGCTTTGAGACGAATAGTGATGAATTCTTATCAATTACGGTCACGGTGAATTCGACTTCGGATCCATCAGGTTTAGTTGGGCTAGATCGAATTCGAATTGGCTCTGAAACCAGTTCTTTCACCAGTGTTGGTGGCATTATACAGGCGACGATTATCGTAAAAGCAAGCTCTGTCGATGAGCTCGAATTCTTTGCAGGCGATGCGTTTGGCAATCTCGATATTACGATTACAGGCCGAACGGTCGATCAAAATACTGTACTTGGTGAGTTAGTGGTCGACACGGGTGACCCAAGCTCTCAAGACATGACACTTGTTATCACACCAGAACCTGACGCTCCGTTACTGAGCGTTGAATACCCATCAATAGTCGCGGAAGCAAGCGGCACGATTCCTCTAGGCTTAGATCTTTCTTTGGTTAACCCCGCTGATTCCGAAGAGGGGTTTATCACCATCTATGACATACCTGTAGGTTTGACCTTCTCTCATGGTTCGATGGTCGGCGGACAGTACGTGGTGGACCTGGCTGATGTGCCTAACCTAGCGATAACAGGGGGATACAACAGTGGTGATCAATTTGAGCTAACGATTGAGCCGTCTGCAGAGATAGGCAACAACCAAGCGGTAGGTTTGCCTCAAACGGTATCGGTTGAATTTGTCGCTGAAGGAGACTCTACGATTACCGCAACAGAGGACAACGACCTACTGATTGGCGGCGCAGGCTCGGATAATTTTGTATTTGAATCGTCAGGTTTAGGAAGTACAGAAGCTCCAAGCTACGATGTGGTTCAAGATTTTGATGCGTCTCCAAATACCGATGCAATTGACCTCTCAGGTATTCTAGGAAGCCTTGGGCTGAATACCGGAGTAGGAGCAACACAATACCTAGATTTAGAAGAATCTGGAGAAGGCGTAACCATTTCAATCAAACCGAATGGCGATGAAGACGTTCAACAAAACATCTTACTTGCCGATGTCACGTACGATGATCTGTATCAAGGTGACAGCAGCAGTGCATTAGAAGCACAAATTTTGCAAAAAATGATAGAAGACAATAATTTAACGCTGTAAGTTAGATGTACAGTCTATAAAAGGAAGTTTAGATTGGTAGAACAAAAAGACAGCTGGCTAGGTTGTGTTGAGTGGTTGTGTGAGCATTTTAATGTTCGCAGCCACCCTTCCAAAATAGTGTCTGGCCTACCTTTAGATGAAGGCCGGCTCAATGAATCCCTTTTTCCAAGAGCGATTGAGAAATCGGGGTTAACGCTGAGCTACGTTAAAAAAGAATTACTGACTCAATGTCAGTTCCCTGTTGTTGCCGTTAATTCTGCGACAGGGACTCCTCTTGTCGTCACCCAAAGTTCCGGTGGTGACTTTCATGTATTGGATTGCGAAACCAATTCAAGCCAACGAACCCTCTTAAAAGACTTGGTTACTCAAGTGGAACCGTATGTGTGGCAAGTGGGTGCTCAAGCGCTTGATGATGCCCGTGTACAGTCCCATGAACGCAGTGACAGTAAATCTAACACTCGTTGGTTATGGCGTGTCGTCAAAGAAGTGAAACCTTGGTATCGAGACTTGTTTATCGCTTCATTCTTGATCAACTTACTCGCGTTAGTTGTACCTCTGTTTACCATGAACGTGTACGACCGTGTTGTGCCAAACCAAGCGTTTAACACCTTGTGGGTGTTGGCGGCAGGTGTGTGTATTGTTGTAATTTTTGATTGGGTGTTGAGAAGCTCACGAAGCTCTGTGACTGATATGGCTGGACGCTATATTGATAACAAGTTGTCTTCACAACTGTTCTCTAAAGTGCTCGGTATGAAGTTGGAAAATCGACCTCAATCGGTAGGTGCATTTGCCAGACAGCTTCAAGATTTCGACAGCGTGAAAGATTTCTTCACTTCCATATCTTTGGTCACGTTAGTCGACTTACCGTTCACCTTGTTGTTCCTTTTCCTGATCGGTTGGCTTGGTGGCGCAATGATGTTCATCCCAGTTGCAATTATGTTGGTGCTGATTGTGTTGAGTATAGCGATGAAAGGCAAAGTCGAGAAAACATTCGATGAAACCGCACGTTTATCAACACAAAGACAAGCGCAGCTGTTTGATTGTTTAACAACGCTTCCGGACATCAAACAAAATAACGCTGAAGGTATTACTCAAAAGCGTTGGGAGCAGACGATTTCATCGCTCTCTCAATGGCAGACTCAATCTCGCCACTATTCGAATATCGTGACGCACTCCATCCAGTCGAGTCAGCAGATTGTCACCATCACTCTGATCATCTTCGGTGTTTATCAGATCTCTGAAGGTCTATTGAGCATGGGTGGCTTGATAGCTGTGGTGATGTTGAGTGGACGCGCTGCGAGCTCGGTGAATCAACTTTCTCTTTTAATGCTGAGATTCCAACAAACACGGTCGGCCGTCGAAGGCCTGAATCAAATCATGGAGTTACCTCAAGAAGAGTCTAAACACCAAGTGATCGATAAGGGTGATTTTGATGGCGGGGTTAGGTTGGATGAAGTCACGTTTACCTATCCAGAAACTCAAAGCCCTGTGTTAAAGGAAATCTCTCTTGAGATAAAACCGGGCGAACGTGTTGGCATTATTGGTGCGGCAGGAGCCGGAAAAACCACGCTTTTATCAATTGTTGCTCGCCAGTATTTACCCACAACAGGCCAAGCTTTCTATCAAGAAATCGATGGGCAATTATGGCCAACCAGTGTGCTACGCAGTGGCATGGGCTGGGTAGGACAAACCACCAACCTTATCTTCGGCAGCGTTTACGACAACGTTACGCTTGGAGCGACTAATGTTGATGAAGAGAAGCTAAGACAAGCACTACAGCAGTCGGGTTTGAATGGTTATATGGGGCGCTTAAGCAATGGCTTAGAAACGCCAGTCGGTGAAGGTGGCCGACTGCTTTCAGGAGGCCAACGCCAAGCCGTGGCTATCGCAAGGGCACTTTATCGTTGTCCAAAGTTATTGATCATGGATGAGCCAACCAGCGCGCTTGATAATCAAGCCGAGATACAGTTCTTCAATGCACTACAAAGCATGCCGAGAGAAACCTCCATGCTGATTAGCTCCCACAAATCTTCGTTCTTGATGATGTGTGACCGAGTGATTGTGTTGGATAAAGGTCAGATCGTGGCTGAGGGTGAGCCAAAAGATATCCTCTCTCTACAAAAGAAAAGCGCACCCAAAGGGACCAGTCGTTTTAAGACGGTTTCAGTGGTGAAGGGAGGTCGTCATGAGTAATGATATTCAGTGGACCAACAATCATTTGGCGTTTCGCTCTCGCAAGCTGATCTGGTTAAGTGCGCTATTGATTGTGTCTATCATCGGTTGGGCGACATGGGCAACACTAGAAGAAGTCGTGATCGGTGAAGGCAAAGTTGTGCCTAGCCTTTCAGTTCAAACCATTCAGAGCTTAGAAGGCGGCTTAGTTCAAGAGATCATGGTAAGACAAGGTCAATCTGTCGTGAAAGGTCAGCCTCTGGCAAAGCTGGAAGACACGCGTTTTAAAGCGGCATTTTTAGAGTCGGCTCAACAAGCGGATACCCTACTTGCTCAACAATTAAGATTAAAGGCTGAACTGTCGACGGTTGTTTTAAATAACGATGCGAAAGAGTGGTATGAGCGAGTGGTCTTGGTGCCACAAGATATTGCTGTTGATGTATCAAGCCATCCTGCGTTAATGAATGCAAAAGCGAACTACCGAGAGCGTTTAGGTCAGTTGAAATCTGAGCTTGAAGAGGCGGCACTTCGCATTGAGCAACAAGACCAAGCGCGTGTTGATACGCTGAATAATATCCAGACTCTAGAAAGTAGTCTCGATATCGTTATTCGAGAGCGCAACATGCTCAAAGATGTGGTCGCGAGCGGCGCGGTTGCTGAGGTTGAACTGCTGAAACTGAACCGCGATGTGGTGAAACTAAAGGGCGATATTGCCAGCTCAAAAGTGGCGGCTCAAAAACAGATTGCCGCGTACTCAGAATCGATAGCGGATCATCGCAGCATCGCACTCGACTTTCGTGCCAAGGTACAAGGTCAATTGAATGAAGTGGCCAGTAAAATCGCGCAATTGAACGAAAGCCAACAGGCGATTGCCGACCAATTGAAACGGACGGAAATCTTAGCGCCTGTCGATGGCACGGTGAAAGAGATATTTGTACGTACTATTGGCGGTGTAGTAAGGCCGGGTGAGCCGATTATTGAGCTGATTCCGTCGAACAGTCAGTTGATTGTGGAAGCCAGAATCTCGCCACAGGATATCGCCTTCGTGCATAAAGGTTTGGGCGCCACGATTAAATTCACTGCTTATGATTTTGTCATTTATGGCGGGCTTAAAGGAGAAGTGACTTATGTCAGTGCGGATGCTCTACAAACAGAAGATGGCAATGCCTATTACCGAGCCCATATTCAGTTAAACGAAGACCAGCAACAAAACTCTGCCTTTAGCATTATCCCAGGGATGCAAGTCGCGGTTGATATCTTGACCGGCGAAAAAACAGTATTGAGTTATTGGTTAAAACCTATTTTACGAGCTAAGGAAAACTCACTTCGGGAACGATGAAGTGGGTTAAAGCATAAATATAAAAGGAAGTGTAATGCATTCAAAATTCTTACTCTCTTCTTGCTTACTGATGAGCGGGCTGTCTCAAGCAGCCTCATTGGAAGAGTCCGTGGCCTTTGCCATAGACTATAGCCCAGAGATATTGGCGCAGTATTCCCGATACCAATCGGTGATAAGAGACGGTGACGCTGCGGGTGGTTTGTATATGCCGCAAGTTAATTTGTACGCAGCGGCAGGTTATGAAGAGACGCGCTACAACAGTGGTAGCAAACTCGACACCGATGACCGTGGTCTAACGCGAACGGAAATTGGCGTTAAAGTCTCCCAGTTACTATTCGATGGTTTTAAAACGACATCGAATGTAGATCGACTCACGTTCGAAGCTGAGGCTGAACGTTTAACCCTTATTTCACGTGCTGAAAATGTATCGTTAGATGTGGTGAGAAACTACCTCGATATTCTAAAAGCCGAGACGCTGCTTGAACTGTCTAAACGTAACGTAAAAGAGCACCAAGAAATCTATCAAGATATCCAAGACAAAAAGAGCAAAGGCCTCAGTAGTAACTCGGATCTGGCTCAGATCTCTGCTCGTGTTGCGACAGCGCAATCTTCATTAATTGCCGCTCAAAACAACCTGTTTGATTTGCAAACTCAGTATCTACGTTTAGTGGGCAAGCCTGCTGTGAACTTGGTTTATCCCCGTTTTGATTACGCTCTACTACCAAGCTCAGCACAGGTTGCACTTGAACAAGCTGTCGAGAATCACCCAGAAATCAAAGCCTCTTTGCTTGATATTGATGCCGCTCGTAAAGAGATGCGTAGAGAGAAAGGCGATTACTATCCAGAAGTAAAACTGGAACTTCATGCCAACAAAAATGACAACGTGTCTAATCCACCGGGTGGTGTTGATGAAGACGCGAGAATCATGCTGACCATGGATTATGATCTGTTTAACGGCTTCTCTACCGACTCTCGTGTTGAATCGTCAGCGTGGCGTGTAGAAGAGGCAAGAGCGATTCGTGTGAGAACCGAGCGTGAAGTGAAAGAGGGCACCCAACTGGCTTGGAATGCTTACAAAATGCTTGAACAACAAAAGTCTCTACTTCAACAGAACGTGGACGCGGCCAAAATTGCAGAACTGGGTTACATCCAACAATTTAATGTGGGCAGACGAAGCCTGTTAGATGTGCTGGATGCAAAAGTGGAAGTGTTCTTGGCTCGACGAAACTTTATCAGCACAGAATACGATCAAACGTTAGCGGCATACCGCGTACTGAACGCGATGGGCATGTTGACCTACGCATTAAGGGTTGAACACCCAGAAGAGTGGCAAGGGGAGAACAAGTAATGAGATATTTTAAACTAGCGCTACTTAGTTCTATCTTGCTAATGGGTTGTGCAGAAACGCCCGACACGACAATGACTCGTCATCAAATTGATGATCTAGCGGATGATGACCGTGACGGAGTGATTAACCAACGCGATCTTTGTGCCGATACTCCAGAAGGCGTGACGGTAGACATTAAAGGCTGTGCCAATTGGAAAATCGTCGAAGATGTTGAAGTGTTAAGCGTGGCATTTGATTTCGATAAGTACGCCCTTAAACCTGAACACACTGCGGTACTCAATGAACTTGTTCGTTTACTGGGAGAACAGCCAGACGCATCGGTGACTTTGGTTGGCGATACCAGTTCTGAGGGTACAAACACTTATAACAAGGCACTGGCGAAGAAAAGGACTGGCGTGATTCGAGATGCACTGATTGACAGAGGCATCAATGGTGAGCGAATTTTCGAACAAGAATTTACTCAGATAACCAGCTTAACTCAGCACCTTCATAAGCGTAAGCGAAGAACCATTGCAGTATTAAAAACAGAGAGTATGGAAGTGAATCCATCTTGGAATATCTTCACTTCAGAGATGCAGCTCGATAGTAATAGCGATGTGGAATCTAAGACATCGATTGACCCAGTAGGAGGCCAGTAATGAAACGTCTATCTAATAAATCGGGCTTACTGCTTGCTGCTGTACCTATGTTGTTCTCGGCATCGACGTTTGCGAATGATGCCAGTGAAATTGGTTTGGTCGCGATTGAGCCTAATATGCAGGGCCTTGTTGAAGACTTACTCAAGAGCCAAGAGATCGACTTAGAGATCTTGCTGAGTGACAGCGTCCCAGAGCAGATGATCATGCAACGCTCACGTGTTGGTATTACTTCCAAAAAGTGGACTGACAAAGAGATGGCTAGGTTCGACATGCGCTACGGCTATAGACCGACAGAGCTGATGTTTACCGCCGACGTGATTGCGATTCTAGCGAATGAGAATAACCCTGCAACATCCATCAGTGTTGCTGAGCTTATCGATGTGTTTGGTTGCTCTAACGACCCTAAACATCCCAAATGGTCACCAAGCAGTGATATCCGTAATGGTGAAAGCCTAGATACTCATATGCTGCCCTTTGCCATTGATCATAACCTGAAGGGGCATACCACCTTTTCAAGTTGGGTCGAGTGTGGAACGGAGGGAGAATACGCTCATACTCAGTTCTTAGCGGATTTGCCTGATCTTATTAACAAGATTGAAGACGAGGATGCCGCCATTGGTTATACCGTCTACTCAGATCAAATCTCAGATGTGAAATGGCTGAGTGTGGTTGATAATCTAGGTGTGAACTATGACTTAAACAAAGAAACAATCCTCTCTGGTCGTTACCCATTAGCAACGGTTTATTATATGTACTTGAATATTCCAGCGCATCGTAAAGGGTTTACTGAGCAAGAGAAGTTCTTTGTTGGGCTGACTTTGTCGGAAGAACATCAAAGCGTGCTAAACCAATACGGTTTCATCAGTTTGCCGCCAGAGGCCATTCAACGTAATAAAGTAAGGCTATCGCTTGAAGAGCCAGCAATAGAAGGTGGCTATAAATAATTGGTATGATGTATTGTATCTGAAACATGGGAATGATATTGTTAGTTCCGTAATGGTTCTCAACGTGACGGATTACGTTATTCGGCGATAGAATTTATCTAGCGGGCATGTATGCCCGTTTTTTTTCGCCTAAAATTTGTGGTTCTGGGGTTTGTTTACTGATCGGTCGCGTATAATGGAGGATTCTTACCGCGCAAAATAAGCACAATCAATGAGAACTTTTCCTGTCTTAATCTTACCTTTGTTATTGGTTTTGAATGCCATTGCATTCTCCGCACAAGCAACCGAAAGCTGGTGGCTGCGAACGTTATTCAACACAAGTTCAGATCAGCCAAGTGCTCAAAACTATATCAACGATATCGATCTTATGGATTGTGGTGACATAGAAGGCACTCTGCTTTGTAGTGACCAAACCAAATATTACGATCTAGATGTTTATGTTGAACTGGAGCTAGGTGAATCAAGCATTGAAGTGGTTCGCTTAAGCTTGCCGTATTCAAACCTAAGTTACACCAAGCTTCAGGCTTACCTTCGTCAAGATGGCTTTGCTCTCAGTTCAATTCGTATTGGGGAAGATGAGTTCGATGTCGTCGCTCAACTCGAACACGCAAAACGAGAGGGCGTTGGTCTTGATGAGGTAGATAAGCAGCTCGTAGAATTTATTAATGCGCCACACCATTCATCTGATCAAGTGAGTTTATGGAACGTTCCTAACTCATCGTCTGCTAGTTCGTCTTCTCCTTGGGTTCAGTTACAGAGTGATGGTGATAACTTAACGGTTGAACTAAATCGCTTTTAATTGCTCAAATTTATAGATGCTTTCGTAATTCATTATTTTGTAGTTCATTAGAGAGAACAAGCCTTTTGGAATAACGGTTCACGGGCAGACAGCAAGTTATTATTCATTTAAGTGTTCGTTTTTCTGTGGCTCTCACATTTTTGGCAAGCGTTTACTTTTGCCATTTGTTATACGTTGAGCCTTCGGTAAAACGAGCTTAGGATACGTTCAGTATTGATAAAGGAGACAACCCATGGTTGCAAGAGTAACGACAGCGCCACAAGGCCCAGAACTTTCTGAGTTGGTGCAAGGATACTGGCGTACAGCTGAATGGGGCATGACCCCGCAACAACGCCTGACCTTCCTTAAGCAGCACATTGATCTTGGCATCACAACTGTTGATCACGCGGATATCTACGGTAATTACCAATGTGAAAAGTTGTTTGGTGAAGCATTAGCGCTTGAGCCAAGCCTTCGTGATGATATTCAAATCGTCACCAAGTGCGATATCAACTTGTGTGGTGACCACACTCCTGATCGTAAGATCAATCACTATGACACCAGCGCACACCATATTTACCAATCAGTAAATAACTCACTAGAGCGCCTCGGTGTTAATGATATCGACGTATTGTTGATTCACCGCCCAGACGTACTAATGGATGCAGATGAAGTAGCTGAAGCGTTCGCAGAGCTGCATAAGGTCGGTAAAGTTAAGCACTTTGGTGTTTCTAACTTTTCACCGCGTCAGTTCGAACTGCTTCAATCTCGCCTTGGTAAGCCATTGGTAACCAACCAAGTTGAAATTAACCCACTGAACTTCGAAGTTGCCCATGATGGCACCTTAGATCAACTACAGATGAACCGCATTCGCCCAATGGCGTGGTCTTGTCTTGGTGGCGGTAGCATCTTCAGTGGCGATTCAGCACAAGCGATTCGTGTTCGTGATGAACTCGAAGCGATTCGCAAAGAAGTGGGTGCAGACAGCATTGATCAAGTGATTTACGCTTGGGTTCGCCGTTTACCGTCTAATCCAATTGCGATTATTGGCTCAGGTAAGATTGAACGTGTGAAGACGGCTGTTGATTCACTGAAAATTGAACTGACTCGCGAGCAGTGGTACCGCGTATGGGTTGCATCTAAAGGTCACGGTGTGCCATAGAAAGCAATTCGTATAAAGCAAAAGCCAGCTGACAAAGCTGGCTTTTTTGTGTTCGCCTAACATGTTGCTTCAAAACTGTGATTAAGGTGGAATAATTTTCAAAAACACTCATAATGCACTCTGTTTTTCACCAGTTGGATATTTCCATTGAGCACTTCAAAATTCTCTTCAATCGCCCTTAAACCAGAGCTTCTAAATACGTTAGATTCTCTTGGTTATACTGAAATGACGCCGATCCAAGCGTTAAGTCTTCCTACTATCCTAAATGGCAAGGACGTTATCGGTCAGGGTAAAACGGGTTCAGGTAAAACAGCTGCTTTTGGTTTAGGCGTGCTGCAGAACCTACGCGTTAAGCGTTTCCGTGTTCAGTCTTTAGTGTTATGTCCGACTCGTGAGCTTGCAGACCAAGTAGCAAAAGAGATCCGTACTCTTGCTCGTGGTATTCACAATATTAAAGTGCTGACACTTTGTGGCGGTATGCCAATGGGCCCACAGATTGGTTCACTAGAGCATGGCGCACACATTCTTGTGGGCACTCCTGGTCGTATCCTTGACCACCTAGAGAAAGGTCGCATTGACCTGTCTGAGCTGAACACACTTGTGTTAGATGAAGCCGACCGCATGCTAGAGATGGGTTTCCAAGACGCTTTGGACGCAGTGATTGAAGCGGCGCCAAAAGAACGCCAAACTCTGCTATTCAGTGCAACTTTCCCTAAACAGATCAAATCTGTTGCAGACCGCATTATGCGTAACCCAGAAATGGTGAAGGTTGAATCAACGCACGATCACTCAAGCATCCAGCAACACTTCTATAAGCTAGAAGGTTCTGAAGCTCGTGATGATGCTCTAGAGTTGTTGTTACTTCATCATCAACCAGAATCAGCGGTTGTGTTCTGTAACACGAAGAAAGAAGTTCAGAATGTAAACGATGAGCTAAGTCACCGTGGTTTCAGCGTGATCGAGCTTCATGGCGACATGGAGCAACGTGAACGTGACCAAGCATTGGTTCAGTTCTCAAACAAAACCATCTCGATTCTAGTGGCGACAGACGTTGCAGCTCGTGGTCTTGATGTTGATAACCTAGATGCTGTATTCAACTTTGAATTGTCTCGTGACCCTGAAGTTCATGTGCACCGCATTGGTCGTACTGGCCGTGCAGGAAGTAAAGGCGTCGCTATCAGCTTCTTTAGCGAGAAAGAGATGTACCGTGTTGCTCAAATTGATGAGTACATGGATATGCCGATTGAGCCATCTGAGCTTCCAGCAAAACCTATTGCTAAGCCGTACTACTCAAACATGGTAACCATTCAGATTGATGGCGGTAAGAAAGCTAAGCTTCGTGCAGGCGATATTCTTGGTGCATTGACTGGTCAAGGTGGTATTGATGGTAAATCAGTAGGTAAGATCAACTTGTTCGCAATGCGCGCTTACGTTGCTGTAGAACGCTCTGTAGCTAAGAAAGCACTGAACAAGATCGAATCAGGCAAAATGAAGGGTCGTCAATTCCGCGCCCGAATCCTGAAGTAATTCGAGACTGAATCCCTTTACTGCGAGCTGCCATTATTAACGGCGAAGCGGTAAAGGGTTTTCCACAAAGTCTCACTCAAGTTTCTTCTCTCAGGTTTATCGACCTAGTCCTCTGTATCAAAGCATTATTCATCGGGTCTTATCGAATAAAGATCGTTGATATGTTTTCCTTCGCTAACATACCAATTCATCGCTTCCTGTCGATTGTGAACGAATATCGTGATTGTGGTTATTGAACCATCGTCAAAATAACAAAGCTCATATTCTAAATCGCTTGGGTGCTCAGGAATAGCGGCCATAGCTTGCCTCCCAAATATCAATCATTTGAAATATGTTAACCCGTTATCTTTTATAGGGTTCGTATTACGTCAAATGAGTAATAAAATTCAAGTTACATCACTGCCGTTAATTATTTTTAGTTTAATCATTTGCCTAAATAGACGGTTTAGCAAGGTGAAGTCTCAATTTATCTGAAAGTTTTTACGATCAGCTGCTTTTATAGCTAATGTTATAAGATCAAGAGTGAATCTGATAAAGCTGCTTACAGGTTCGCAGATCAGTAAAGGGTTGTGAGAGGGTGTAATGAGAAGATGCCGTTGGTTAATGTTATTGGTGTGCTTTCTATTTGCTGGGTGTGGGACGAAATTTGCCTATAACAATATCAGTTGGTTTGCGGTCAGCTATATCGAAGACTTTGTTTCGTTATCCAATAGCCAAGAGTCTGAGCTAGAAGCCCGCCTAGACTCATTGCAAGCTTGGCATAAAGAAACTCAACTCCCATTGTACACTTTGCAATTAGAAGCGATTCAAAGTATTACTCGTCCTGATATGAACTCTGCCTTTATCGTCGACCAAAGTGAGCAAATTAAAAATCATATTCGCGCGATTGTTAATAAGTTTGCACCTGATGTTTACGCGTTAAGTATGCAACTTAGCGCTAAGCAAGATAGCGAGTTCTTAACAAACTTTAGAGAAAAGCAGCAAGACTATTACGAAGAAAGATTGTCGTTGAATGACGAAGATTCCAGAGAGCGATATCGAAATCGGATAGAAGAGAGACTAGAGCGATGGCTAGGGTCGGTATCGAAAGAACAAAAGCAGATTATTTTTACTTGGTCTCAAGAGTGGGTAAATACCAACGATAACTGGCGCCAATATCAAAATAATACCTACCAAGATCTCAAAACATTGATGGAAAAGAAGAGTGACCTGCATATCGCTCAGCCAATTATTATGAACTTGCTTCTGAACAACGAAGCTTATTATCCAGACGAATTGGAATCTAAGCTTAATAAGAATATGCAGACATCAGCCAAATTCTTGGTGGATATCGCCGCAACCAGTAGTGATAAGCAATGGTCTTATTTCATGAATGAATTAGAGAGTCTCAAATCAACGCTGGTGACGCTGCAGGAGTAGGGTACAAGTAAGCTTCGTTAATAACTAAAAAGGCTGATCGTGTTAAACCCATCAGCCTTTCAATCATTATCGTATGGTAAGAGTTTAACCTCGATTACTCATCAACAGCTTTGGAATAGAGCCTTTCGCTGTCTTCGATATTTTTTGCATCAGTTGAAAGCTTGGCTGTTGAATTCCGTGGTCGCTTTGCAGTTCATCAATCATCAATAACCATAAGCGTGCTGTCATCTCTGAATCGGCTAACGCTCTGTGGAAAGTGCCGTCGTTGTCGATATTTTTGAAACGCACAAGGTCGCCTAGCTTATGAGTCGGCGCGTCTTGTATTAGACGACGAGCAATCAGCATTGAGCAGGCAAATTGTCCATTGTAATTGCGATCAATATTATCTAATTCTGCATCAAGAAAGCGCTTATCAAATGAGGCATTGTGAGCGACAAGTTGGCTGTCTTTAATGAAGTCTGCAAACTCGTCCATTACTTCACTGCAACTGGCCGCTGTGCTTAACATACGGTTACTGATTCCGGTATAACCTTCAATGAATCCACTGACACGAAACCCTGGGTTCATCAGTTGTTGGAAGGTGTCGACGACTTCGCCGTTAATGAGTTTCACCGCACCGATTTCAATCGCTCGGTCACCCATGTTTGGTGATAAGCCTGTGGTTTCGAAATCGAGAACGATAACGGAGTCTGCGGAGTTTGGAGCCATCGTGTTTCCTAATTACTATTGGGTGGTATCGTTTTATATGAGGCGTTTGGTGCTGCTATAAGTGAAGCATTATGTGTTACTGCTGATAGTGAGCTCAGTGTAACCCGTCGAATCATCATGCTCTCTGTTGAAGGTCAAAGTATCGTAACGGTGAATAATCAACTCAGCGGTGGTGGCGATAATCGTTCCCTCCAGCAGATGCCCGCCAATCACATCGCCATTCTCATCAGCAACGGATATATGAACGTGCTGGTGGTTAGGCGTTAACGTTGCCATCACAGATACGATTTCGAACGGAGCTTGAACTAGCTTGGTATTGTTGGCATTAGCTAAGCGAATATTGAGTTGAGAAACACACCCGACACAAGATGCGATTGAGCCTGCCGAGATATTGTGCGCTGTCACTAGCCTCTGGATCTCAAGCTTAAGGTCTTGGCCTCGGGTTAATCTCGTTGCGATAGGAGTAATCATCTCGATACCTGTGTTTTATCTGTGTATCAAAGAACAAAACGAAGCCACATGGGGCTTCGTTTAGGTCATAGGTTAGCTAGCTTGTTATCGCTGCTAGTTAAGCTTTGATAGTTTACTTGCCTTCTTTCTCTTGCTGTTCTCTTTTCTTCTTAGGAACGAAGTTCAGCACTGAAATCGGCACTTCTTTGCGTGGTTCGAAACCTTCCACTACACGACGCTCAATCAGGTGACCAAGACGCTTTTCAATAATGCACAGGTTTTTGAAGTTGTCTTTTGATAGGAAAGAGATCGCTTCACCAGATGCATCAGCACGGCCAGTACGACCAATACGGTGGACGTAGTCGTCTGCAGGGAAAGGCAGGTCGTAGTTCACTACGCGGCTTAGGTTATCGATATCGATACCACGTGCAGCAACGCCAGTCGCTACCAAGTATTTTAGACGACCTTTCTTGAAGTCAGCCAAGATCTTTTCACGGATCGCTTGGCTGCGTCCACTGTGGAAAGCTTCAGCTTGAATGCCACGCTTTTCAAGTTGAGCCACCAACTTAGCCGCACCATGCTTGGTTTCGATAAAGATAAGCGCTTGATCCCAATTACCTTCGGTAATCATGTGGCTCAATAGTGCTGACTTACGGTCTTTATCTACCGTCACCAACCATTGCTCAATGTTCGCTTTAGACGCGTCAGTTTTGGCAATCGAAATCTCTTCCGCTTCACTGATAGCACTTTTCGCTAGCGCACGAACTGGTGTTGAAAGCGTTGCTGAGAACAGTAGGTTTTGGATGTCTTGTGGTAAACGCGCAATGATCTTGTTGATGTCTTCAATGAAACCCATGTCTAGCATGCGGTCTGCTTCATCAAGAACTAATACTTCAACTTCATCAAAGTGAACGGCACGTTGTCCGTACATGTCGATCAAACGGCCAGGCGTTGCAACTAGAATATCCACACCTTCAATCAGACGATCTTTTTGGTGCTGGTAAGACACACCACCGTACATCGCTAATGATGTTAGGTTTAGGAACTTGGCGTACTTAGTGATGTTCTGTTCAACCTGAACAGCCAGCTCACGAGTCGGTGTAAGAATCACGGCGCGAATACGTTTTTTACGCTGCGTTTCGCCTTTGCTTAGCATTTCTAAGATAGGGAGAACAAAGCTCGCAGTTTTACCTGTACCTGTTTGTGCTGCCGCAATAAGGTTCTTACCAGAAAGAACAATCGGGATTGCTTTTTCTTGAATCGAAGTTGGCTTTTCATAGCCTTGTTTTGCAACGGCTTTAACAATAGGTGAGCTTAATCCAAGCTTGGAAAATGGCATAAGTTTCTCGGTATGATTTGGCTAAATAGCGATGGAAAGGTTCAACAATCTTATACAAGGATAAGATTAATGGCGGCATTCTACCATGTTGCTTGTGTACCGCTAGTAACATAGACACTTTAGTTGGATAATACTGGCTCAATAAGACGACGATAAGACAGGGATGTATGGAAATTACGCCGAATGAACGCGAAGCAGTATATAAAACGATTTTTTCTCGCCGAGATGTTCGTGGACAGTTTCTTCCTTATGAGATTCCAGAAGACGTTTTGATGCGTGTGTTAACCGCTGCGCACCATGCGCCTAGTGTCGGCTTTATGCAGCCTTGGGACTTTGTCGTTGTTCGTGATATCGAAACCAAGCAACAAATTAAAGCGGGCTTCAATCAAGCGCATGCAGAATCCGCTGAAATGTTTACCGATGAAAAGCAGGCGATGTATAAGCGCTTAAAGTTGGAAGGTATCGTTGAATCACCTATCGGCATCTGCGTGACTTGCGACCGTAATCGAACCGGAAAGGTCGTGCTAGGTAGAACCATCAAACAAGAGATGGACTTATACAGCACAGTCTGTGCGGTTCAAAATCTGTGGCTTGCGGCAAGAGCCGAAAATCTCGGATTAGGGTGGGTGAGTATTCTCCACGATTCAGTACTGCGAGACGCATTAGGTATCCCCGAAAACATCGATATCGTCGCGTACTTATGTATCGGCTACGTTGATCACTTTAAAGATAAACCAGAACTTGAAACCATGGGTTGGTTACCAAGAAGAGGTGTGAATTCAGCGATTCATGAAGGTAAGTGGAATCCTGAGCAGTTAGAAACAGGTGGAAAGTAACTGCTTTAGTAGAAACACTGATATTAAGATCTAAAAAAGGACTCATTGAGCCCTTTTTGATATTTGTTTTAAGCCGAGATTTTAAGCGATCTCAATTTTCTCAGCTTGGTTCTGTTCTGCCATAGACAGTGCTAAAGCTTCAGCGACTTTAATACCGTCGATACCAGCAGACAGGATGCCGCCTGCGTAGCCTGCGCCTTCACCTGCAGGGAAGAAGCCCTTAAGGTTGATGCTTTGGTAGTCTTTACCACGCTTGATACATACAGGAGAAGACGTACGAGTCTCAACACCTGTTAGTAGGCCGTCTGGCGTAGAGAAACCTTTGATCTTCTTCTCGAACGCTGGGATTGCTTCACGAATCGCTTCGATAGCAAAATCAGGCAGCGCTTTTGAAATGTCTGTTAGGTGGATACCCGGTGTGAAAGACGGTTGTACTTCACCGATTGCACTTGGATCGCGACCTTTCAGGAAGTCACCGATTTTTTGTGCTGGTGCATCGTAGTTTTCGCCACCAAGAACATAAGCACCGCTTTCTAGTTCACGTTGTAAACGAATACCAGCCAGTGCGTCACCTGGGTAATCGCGTTCTGGGTCAATACCAACTACGATCGCACTGTTTGCGTTGCGCTCTGCACGAGAGTATTGGCTCATGCCGTTTGTTACTACGCGGCCTTCTTCAGACGTTGCAGCAACCACAGTACCACCTGGGCACATACAGAAGCTGTATACAGTGCGGCCATTCTTACAGTGGTGAACCAGCTTGTAGTCCGCCGCACCTAGAATTGGGTTGCCTGCGTTTTTACCGAAACGAGCTTCATCAATCATTGATTGCTTGTGTTCGATACGGAAACCAACAGAGAAAGGCTTCGCTTCCATGTAAACGCCACGGTCGTGTAGCATTTCGAACGTGTCACGAGCACTGTGGCCAACTGCTAGTACAACGTGGCGAGACTTAATCTCTTCACCGTTAGAAAGCGTTAAGCCAGTGATTTGACCGTCTTCCATGTGAACGTCATCTACGCGAGTACTGAAGCGAATTTCGCCACCTAGTTCAATGATAGAAGCACGCATCTTTTCGATCATGGTAACCAGTTTGAAGGTACCGATGTGTGGCTTACTTACGTATAGAATTTCTTCTGGTGCACCAGCGGCAACGAACTCTTCAATTACTTTACGGCCGTAGTGTTTTGGATCTTTCACTTGGCTGTATAGTTTACCGTCAGAGAATGTACCTGCGCCGCCTTCACCAAACTGCACGTTTGATTCTGTGTTCAGCGTGCGCTTGCGCCAGAAACCAAAGGTATCTTTAGTACGTTCACGAACTTCTTTACCACGTTCAACGATGATTGGGTTGAAGCCCATTTGAGCAAGCACTAGACCAGCGAACAAACCACAAGGGCCAAAGCCGATAACAACAGGGCGTTCAGTTTGGTTTTCAACAGCTTTAGCAACGAATTTGTATTCCATGTCTGGAGTAACTTTTACGTGCGGGTCGCTGATGAATTGCTCTAGCAGTTCAGCTTCGTTTTCAACGAGAACATCCAGCGTGTAGATAAGTAGGATCTTCGATTTCTTACGAGCATCGTAGCCACGTTTAAAGATATTAAAAGAAAGTACCTGATCAGAGTTAATACCAAGCTTCGCTTCAATTGCGTCTTGAATGGCAGACTCTTCGTGGTCTAGTGGAAGTTTAATTTCGGTTAAACGTATCATTTCGATGTCTCGTTTTTTATAGGTGTCTTAGCTAGACCACTTCTAGACTCAGGTTTGATGAAAACGCTGAGGTTGAAAGAAGCGATAAGCTCACAATGGCGCGCATTTTACGAGAAATTGATTTATCTGTCATACTAATTTGGAAACATGGAGCAAATAGACACGATATTAGAGCCGTATGATGTTGAATTTTGCTTTGGGATGAGTATTATCCCCATTCTTCAATTTTGACTAACTTATAGAGCAGAGCATCATGGCATTTGTCGTAGGCGATAATTGTATTCAATGTAAATACACAGACTGTGTGGCCGTGTGCCCCGCAGATGCGTTCCATGAAGGCCCGAATTTCATGGTAATTAACCCAATTGAATGTATCGATTGTGGTTTATGTGTACCTGAATGTGATGCTCAAGCGATCTTCCAAGAAGATGAACTGCCAGAAGATCAAAAGATCTTTATCGAAGTGAATGCTGAGCTTGCTGAGATTTGGCCTGTGCAAACGGAAGTTAAAGCACCAATGGATGACGCTGAAAAGTGGAATGGTGTGTCTGATAAGTTGGCAATGCTAGAAAAGTAATTCTGCTATCTGAAATAAACCTCACCTAAAAAAGATCCCCGACTCAGTCGTCCCTCCTTCTCGAGGATGACGGCTGATATGAACTTATCTCGAAACTGTATTTTCACGTCATTCCCTACTGCGAGGGACGAGCAAGATAGGGAATCTTGCTCTTTATATTCGTGAGTTCTGGCTAGTCGTTAACTTTGAATTGATTAGCTATTTTGACGACGCATATTGTCAAGAATAATACCTGTCGCCATCGCTACATTTAGTGACTCTGCACCACCGAATGCTGGAATCGTAATCTTGTCAGTCACGAATTTAGCCGCATGTTCACGGATACCGTGAGACTCGCTACCCATCAGCAAAATACCGTTGGCAGTGAAGTCAGTCTTATGAACACTTTCACCTTCTAAAAACGCGCCGTAAACCGGTAGGTTCGCTTGCTCTAAGTAAGCTGGTAAGTCCGTTTGGCTTACGTGTACTCGGCCAAAGCTACCCATAGTTGCACTGATCGTTTTAGGGTTGTATGGGTCTGCGCAATCGCTGCTCGCAACGATATGCTTAATGCCATACCAGTCTGCCACGCGAATAATCGTACCTAGGTTACCTGGGTCAGAAACACCATCCAACGCAATCATTAAGCCTTTCGCTTCTGGTAATTCAACCTTTGGAATCTCAACCACAGCAATCGCTGCATTGTTACTTACTAGAGTGCTTGCTTTGGTTAGGTCGTCTAGTGAGGCTTCAACACAATCAAACTCAATCAGTGATGCGTGATTCTCAGATAAGAAATCAGCAGTAGCGAAGACGTTCTTTACGACTAAGTCACTATTGAACAGTTCAAGAACGTTCTTTTCACCTTGAACTAGAAACAGGCCGTGGGCTTTACGTTGTTTCTTTTGGCCCAAAGCACGAAGGAGTTTTAATTGGTTTTTTGAAATCATGTTTTTATCCTAGATATAAGCCCGCGCATTATAGAGCAAAGGTTGGATAACCAAAAGCGTGATGACTCAATGCGATCCATATAAAAAGCAAAAGCAACCCACTTAAAAAAGAAAAGCGCACTAAATAGCGCGCTCTTATGGGATTACTTACCTAAGGTTACGTTGAACTGACAGCTTAATACGGAGCAGGGTAGCGCTTAAACACCGTGTTGATATCAGTCAGAATCTCTTCTGATAGCGGTTTGCTGAATGCTGCTACGTTTTCTTTCAACTGTTCCATGGTGGTTGCGCCAATAATGGCCGAGGTAACACCGTCGACTTGGTTACACCATGCTAATGCCAGTTGGCTCGGTGTGAACCCATGTGCGTTCGCCACTTCCACATAGCCTTTAACCGCTTCGTTTGCAGATTCAGTGTCACGGAAAATGCCTTTACGCTGCATGTAAGTCCAGCGACTGCCTTCCGGTCTTGCACCATCAATGTATTTACCACTTAACATGCCTGCAGCCAAAGGTGACCACGGCAGGTAAGCGACATCTTCATGCACACAGTTCTCAATCAAATATGGCCAATCTTTCGCGTGCAATAGGTTGAACTCATTCTGGATAGAGACCATGCGCGGCAAATCGTGCTTCTCACTCAGCTTAAGGTACGTATTAATGCCCCAAGTCGTGTCATCTGAAAGGCCGACGTGACGAATCTTACCCGCTTTAATACAGCTCGCTAATGCTTGAAGGATCTCCAACATCTCCGCTTCATGCTGCTTTCGGTCGATATCGCTGAATCGAATATGATTAGGGAAATGCTTACCAAAGTGAGGTGTGGTGCGATTTGGCCAGTGAAGTTGGTAAAGATCAATATAATCGGTTTGCAGTCGTTGTAATGACGCATCAACTGCGGCAATCACGGCTTCACCCGTTATCGGTCCACCATCTCGAACCCAAGGCAGTCCTGGCCCTGCAATTTTACTCGCAATGATTAACTCTTGGCGGCGTTGCGGATTACGAGACAGCCAGTTACCGATAATCGCTTCTGTTTTGCCGTAGGTATCCGGAGAAGGCGGAACCGCGTACATTTCTGCCGTATCAATAAAGTTAATGCCTTGGCTTAGTGCGTATTCGATCTGTTGGTCGGCTTGCTGTTGCGTATTTTGCAGCCCCCAAGTCATGCTACCAAGACAGATTCGGGAAACGGGAATTTGACTACTTCCTAGTTTTGAATATTCCATTGAATTCGGGATTCCTGTGGTTAAGTTCTCTGGTACTCGCATAAAAGTATTTGAAAAGAGGGCGAGTGAGGAATGAAAACGAATATGAATTATTAGCACAAAATGGCACGACAAGGTATGGCTTGGGGAAGTTTAATGAGTCATTTCTCAGCGTGACGAGTGAGATGGCGATGTACTTGAGTAGCTATAGGGGCAGGTATAGATACAGGCATGGGCGAAGGTCGGAAAGGAAAGAGTGCGAATAGGCTGCCGCCTGAATAAGGCTAATCGGAAATAGAGAAAGGTCTATAGACAAAGAGCTCTACATCATAGAGAAGTAGAGCTCTTTATTAGGGGTTCTATAAATACGTTCTGAGTATTATCAAGTTACGAGGTCGCGTTGGTATCAAACCCACCTTGGGATTGCGCGAGCCTTAGAGCTTCCTGCCTTTGAACTTCTTTCTCAGTCAATACTGGTTGAAGTGCTTCCTCAGAGGCTTGAGGAGAAAAAATAAAATACTTATTAATCGTCATAACTGTGTCTCCGTGTAACGTATGACAGATTCTGCATCAGAGATAAATTGTGATCATCATCCACTTTGTACTTTTTTTAGGCTGAGAGCGAAGGGCGTAGAATGCGTACAAAGCGATCGCTTATCATCCGTATGCAATATTGGAACTGACGAAACCCTCTGATTTCAGTATAGGAAGCTCGTCTAATTTCGCACAATAATGATTTAGAGCAATTACATAGATAGTCAGGGGCGTAAGATGAAAAACCTCGCTACTGACTCTGCGTACGTATTTATTTAACAATACATCGCCTATCTACATAATAATTAGGTCAGTAAATCAATTACTTAATCCATGGTGAGATGAATTATGGAAAAGCTAGTAGAACGTTTTCTGAATTACGTTACTTTTGATACCAAATCCGATCCTTCTAATAAGCAGTGCCCAAGTTCACCGGGTCAAATCACCTTTGCTGAAGCCTTAAAGTCAGAATTGATCGCATTAGAGTTAGTTGATGTGTCTTTAGATGAAAATGGATATTTGATGGCAAAACTGCCGTCGAACGTCGATTTCCCAGTACCTGCGATTGGTTTTGTCACGCACATGGATACCGCTCCTGATGCATCAGGGGCGAACGTGAAACCGCAGGTGATTAAAGATTACCAAGGTGGAGCGATTGAGCTAGGCACAAGTGGAGAATGCTTAAACCCAAGCCAATACCCAGATCTTGATGCTTTGCATGGTCATGACCTTATTACGACCGATGGCACAACGTTACTGGGTGCAGACAATAAAGCGGGCATCGCTGAAATCATCAGCGCGATTGGTTACTTAAAGGCGAATCCTGAAATCAAACATGGCGACATCTGCATTGGTTTCACGCCAGATGAAGAGATCGGCCGTGGTGCAAACCTGTTTGATGTTGAGAAGTTTGGCGCTGAGTGGGCGTACACCATTGATGGTGGTCCAGTCGGTGAGTTGGAGTTTGAGAACTTCAATGCCACAAGTGCTGATGTTATCTGCCACGGCGTAAACGTTCACCCGGGTACCGCAAAGGGTAAGATGGTGAACTCGATGAACATTGCAGCGCAGTTCCAATTGATGATGCCAGCACAAGAAACACCTGAATGCACAGAAGGCTATGAAGGTTTCTACCACCTAAAATCGGCTGAAATGGGCGTCGCTCGCTCTGAATTGGGTTATATCATCCGTGATTTTGAGCGTGAAGGCGTAGAAGTACGTAAAGCATTCATGCAGCAAAAAGTCGATGAATTGAATGAGCGCTTAGATAAAGGGCATGTTGAGTTGGTGCTGACTGATAGCTACTTCAACATGAAAGAGATGGTTGAACCTCATCAGCACATTATTGAGTTGGCGAAGCAAGCGATGATCGAGTGCGATGTTGAGCCAATGATCAAACCGATTCGAGGTGGAACAGACGGTGCTCGCCTATCGTTCATGGGACTACCATGTCCGAATATCTTTACTGGCGGCTATAACTTCCATGGTATTCATGAGTTCATTACCATCCAAGGTATGGAACAAGCGGTGAAAGTGATTGTTGAACTGTCTCAACGTACTGCTCTGCATTACCAGAAATAGCAGCCTATAACGCGATATCTCTTTGTATTTTTGAGAGTATTCAATAATACTCTCTTTAAGCATAAGGGAGTACGCGATGAAAAAGTTAGTTTTACTTTGCACCCACTTAGCCGTGGGTGCTGTTGGTTTTGGGCTTGGTGTTTATGCATTGCCTATCTTGATTGAACCTGATTCTCCATCTTCGAGTTCAGTTGAAGCTATCTCACAACAAGCTATTTATACAGGCGAATTCAGTAAAGATCGCCAAGATAGTGATTTCTTACACTGGGGAGAAGGCATCGTCTCGGTTTCTGAAAATGCGATTGCGTTTGAAGGCGAGTTGGCGCCGGGGCCGGACTACAAGGTTTACCTCTCTCCAAAATTTATTGAAACCGAACAAGCCTTCAATGACAGCAAGAGTGAGTTATTGAGAGTTGGAGATGTAAAAACATTCGACCGATTTATGGTTGATCTCCCAGAAGGTGTTGATCTTAATCGATTTAATACCGTTGTGATTTGGTGTGAAACTTTTGGCCAATTTATTACTTCTGCCCAGATAAAATGATAGCCTTAGCTAGGCTAGTACCAGAATGAACATGAGCGCTCCGGAGTTGAGCGCTTTTTCATAGCTCTGATATTAGCGGCTTTCTCGTAAAGCTAATCGTTGTAAAGCTCACTGTTGTAATGCTAAGGATTAAGTAATGGAAAAAGTGTGGCAAGTAATAGATTTTCTACTCGCTCATAAGTTTATTTTTAGTGCGCTGATTATCAGTCTTATTTTAATCATCCGCCGAATCACCTTGTCTCGAATTAGAGGTGATGTCGCTTTCCTTAGCGAAGACCAACGTAACTGGATGTCCCGTACCAAAAACGGCACCTTTGCGATTATTGTTATTACGCTGTTTATTCTCTGGAAATCTGAAATCAGTGAGTTTGCTCTGTCTGTGACTGCGATTGCCGTTGCGATAGTTGTGGCTTCGAAAGAGATCATCTTGTGTTTTACTGGCTCGATTCAACGTGCGAGTTCACGTTCATTCCGAATCGGTGACTGGATTGAGGTGGGTAAAATCAGTGGTGAGGTGATTGAACACAATCTGATGGCGACTGTGATTCAAGAAATCGACTTGTATCATGGTCAATACCACTTCACTGGCAAGACCGCTACGCTGCCTAACAGTATGTTCTTTACTTACCCTGTAAAGAACCTCAACTTCATGAAGCGCTACGTTTACCATAGCTTTACAGTGACAGTGAAAGACTTCGTTAACCTGTACCCAATGGTGCCGGGTCTTATCGTCAAAATTGAAGAGCATTGTGAAGAGTTTATTGATGTTGCTCGTCGTTATAATGGTGTAATCGAAAAGCACGCTGGCGTCGACCTTCCAGGTTCTGAGCCGCACATCCACATCACGAGCAGTTCAACGGGTGAGCAAGAAGTCCACTTCATGATTTTCTGCCCAACTGAAAAAGCGATTCACCTAGAGCAAGACATCCGCAAAGACTTCATGGAAGCGTACGCTGAAGAGTTTCCAGCTACCGCATAATCTTCGCTTCATTTGTGAATGAACTAGCCGAATAAAAAGAAAGCCGAGAGCGATATCATCGACTCTCGGCTTTTTTGTGTCTTTTATCAATCAATAAACAGAGTAACCAACCGAAGCTAGTCTAAGTCTGCAATTGGTAACCAATCGACTTGAACGCCAGCTTGCTCAAACATATCTTGGCTTACCTTGATCTTGTCTCCCCAGCGAGAAAGGAAATCTTCACTTTGCTCAGGGCAGTGAACCGCAGAGATACCTGTTTGAATGATCTTCGCTGCACAGTTTGGACAAGGGAAGTGAGTCACCCAGATTTCACAGCTGTCTAAATCACGCTTAGCAAACAAGATTGCGTTTTCTTCTGCGTGTAAGGTTTTTAGGTATTTCATCTCACGATCATCAGTATCAGCACTATCTGATACACCATGAGGGTAGCCGTTAAAGCCTACTGAAACGATACGGTTGTGTTTGGTGATCACAGCACCAACTTGAGTGGATGGATCTTTACTCCAAGAGCCAACCAGCTCCGCCATTTGATAAAAACGTTTAGCCCATTTTGAAATCATGTGAATTACCTTAAGTAATTAAATATGAATACTTATCTACGAAGATACATGATGTTAATCAATATACCTAGGGCGTGTTGACCTTTCGAGCTGATTTTTGCAGCGAGTTGCTGGGTGTTTATACAAGGCAGAGGCGTCGATGTGTAGCTAGCCTACATGAGAAGCCGATAACGCAGTAGAAATGACCAGCAAACGCTGCCCGAAGGGTTCGGCTAAAAGCGTTTTACTCTTTGTTGAGGGAGATTTGCTTAGAATGACTAGGCTACTTCCCCCTCGCCGCGATTAAACCGCTTTTATCTCGAACAAAATTTAACCGCGAAAGGTCAACACGCCCTAACTCCTAATAGCGAGAAAGGCGCATTTGAGGTGATTTTGTTATCTACTTGTAAGTGTTTTATAAGCATCAGGTTTCTCGTTACACGTTGAAACACTTTTGCGAGTTATAATTGATATTCCTCGGACATTTGAAGCAATTGTGTTACGTAACTTTTATGCTGTTCAATTTCTCATAAGTGACGGTATAACCATGCGTAAAAAGTTAATCCTTACGGCTCTTGCAAGCTCTCTTATTCTTGCTGGATGTGGGCAAGATGCTCAGAATGCCAAGCAAGCGCCTTTACCTCTCGTAGCTGTACAGGATGTTAGCGTTGTTTCTCACCAGCAAAGTAAGTCGTACATCGGTCGTATTGAAGCCGTAGAAGACACGGCGATCACGGCGCAGGTTTCTGGCTATCTACAAAGCCGTCACTTCAAAGAAGGCCAAATGGTCGAGAAGGGGCAATTGCTTTACTCAATTGAGCCTTCATCATTTGAAGCAGAAGTAGCAAGTGCGAAAGCGGCTGTTGCTCAAGCGAATGCCAACCTTAAAAAAGCTGAACTTGATTTCAACCGTGGTAAGAACCTACTTCCTAAGGGCAGTATTTCTCAATCGGAATTTGATGCATTGACGGCAAACCTATTAGGTTCTCAAGCACAGTTAGAAGCAAGCCAAGCTCAGTTAAACGCCGCGAATGTCCAACTTTCTCACACCCAAATTATCGCGCCTTTCTCTGGAAGAATCAGTGACACTAAAGTAAGTAAAGGTGACCTGGTTTCACCGTCTTCAGGTGTACTGACAACTTTGGTTAGCCTAGACCCAATCCATGCATCGTTCAGCATCAGTGAGCGTGAGCGTATTGAGTTAGGTATGGATCGTATTGAAGGTGATGGCAGCAGCGATTCTGATCGTGTTGAAGTGCAAATCATGCTTGAAAATGGTGAAGCGTTCGAACACCTAGGTCAGCTCGACTTCTTGGGCAACCGTATCAACCTAAACACTGGTACGATCGCGATGCGCGCGATTGCCGATAACCCAGACCAGCAATTGCTTCCTGGTCAGCACGTTCGTGTTGATCTGCGTGAGAAGCAATCTATTGATGTCGTCACCATTCCTCGCCGCGCGGTTCAAACCGACCTTGAAGGCGACTTTGTTATGGTACTGGTTGAAGGCGAAGCGGCTCCTGTGGCTGAGCGTAGAAACATCGAAATGGGTCGTCAGGTTGAAGGTGGTGTGATTGTTCACTCTGGACTAGAGAAGGACGATGCAGTTATCACTCAAGGCTTACAGCGTGTGCGTAATGGTATGTCTGTTCGCATTCAACCTGCTGCTGAAAAAGCTGAGTAAGGGGCTTATTTATGTTGAGTCGTTTCTTTATTCAAAGGCCTAAGTTTGCCCTTGTAATATCCATAATCTTAACGTTGGCGGGGGCTATCTCTCTCGCTATCTTGCCAGTGGCGGAATATCCAAAAATCAGCCCGCCTTCTGTGAGTGTTACCGCATTCTACACAGGTGCAAGTGCTGAAGTAGTAGAACAGGCGATCGCCGACCCCATAGAAACGTCGGTTAACGGCGTTGAAGATATGATCTACATGTCTTCTAAGAGTGCTAATGATGGTTCATACAACCTTAATGTGACCTTTGATGTTGGTACTGATCCAGATATGGCTCAGGTCAATGTTCAGAACCGAGTTGCTCAAATCGAATCGAAGCTTCCTCAAGAAGTTAGAATGGTGGGTGTTAC
Organism: Vibrio sp. Isolate33; assembly: GCF_022397895.1. Lineage (NCBI taxonomy): Bacteria > Pseudomonadati > Pseudomonadota > Gammaproteobacteria > Vibrionales > Vibrionaceae > Vibrio > Vibrio sp. Isolate33. The sequence goes on along the minus strand of NZ_JAKEUP010000012.1, from coordinate 118,405 downwards.
CGTTAAAAAGCGTTCACCTGACCTTTTGATGGTATTGAACTTCTATTCGCCAAACGGTGAGTACGACGATCAATTCCTGATCAACTACGTTAACTTAAACATTAAAGATCAATTGGCACGTGTGTCAGGCATTAGTGAAGTTAATGTGTTGGGTGGTGGCGAATACGCGATGCGTGTTTGGTTAGATCCTGAGAAAATGGCTAACCTGAATATCACCACCTCTGATGTGAATCGCGCCTTGGCAGAGCAGAACGTTCAAGTTGCTGCTGGACGTATTGGTGCTGCACCTTATAACAACGCGCAAGAAGTGCAGTTCAACTTGGTAACCAAAGGCCGACTAGAAACGGCTGATGAGTTTGAAAATGTTGTTCTTCGTGCAACTCAAGACGGTTCAACGGTTTATCTAAAAGACATTGCACGTGTTGAGCTTGGTAAAAAGTTCTACGATGGTAATGGTAAATACCGTGGTCAAGATGCTTCGATCGTAACACTGTCACTTCAGTCAGACGCTAACGCACTGGAAAGTGGTAAAGCCGTAATGGCGATGCTCGACAACCTAAGCAAAAACTTCCCTGAAGGCGTTGCTTATGAAGCGAGTTACGACACGACAGTCTTCGTTGCTGAGTCGATCAAAGGGGTAGTAAAAACGCTGATCGAAGCTATCTTGCTGGTTATAGCAGTTACTTACCTGTTCTTGGGTAGTGCGCGTGCAACCTTGATTCCAGTAGTCGCGATTCCAGTATCTTTGATCGGTACGTTTGCCATTATGCAGATGACGGGCTTTACCATCAACACGGTAACCCTGTTTGGTTTAATACTGGCAATTGGTATCGTAGTAGATGATGCGATCTTGGTTATCGAGAATGTTGATACCACGATGGCCAAAGACCCAACGATTTCACCGCGTAAAGCCACGCTTATCGCAATGAAAGAAGTAACGGGCCCGATCATTACGTCTACCTTGGTTCTACTTGCGGTATTCATCCCAGTGGCGATGCTGCCAGGTATTACCGGCATCATGTATCGTCAGTTCGCTCTGACTATCTGTATCGCCGTTGTTATCTCTTCTATTAACGCATTAACGTTGTCACCAGCATTGTGTTCATTGGTTCTTAAGCAGGGTGGTGGTAACACAGCTCGTTGGTACCAAGCGTTTAACCGTGGTCTAGAATCCGTTACTAACAAATACGGTCAAATTGCTGGCTTCTTGGTTAAGAAAGGCGTTCTGCTGTTCACTTTCTTCGTTGTTGCTTTGGCTGCTGTTACTTACTTCGCGAAAACAACGTCTACGGCGTTTGTACCTCAAGAAGATAAAGGTATCTTGCTGGTTAACGTGCAGCTTCCTGACGCGGCATCACTGTCTCGTACAGAAGATGTGACTGAGCAATTGCTAGAGATGGTTGAGCAAGAGCCGGGTGTTGATGGTGTAACACTGGTTAACGGCTACGCATTCATGACAGGTGCATCTGCATCGAATGGTGCGTCGATGTTCATCAAGCTTCATGATTGGGACACGCGTAACGCACTGGATGGTCAACATTCAGCGCAGGCTATCTCACAGCGTATCAATGGTCGAGCGGCAACAGAATTGCCTCAGGCGATTGTATTTGCGATGGGACCGCCAGCAGTACCGGGTATGGGTGCAGCGTCTGGCTTTGAGTTCGTTCTTGAAGATACGTTAGGTCGTAGCCGTACTGATCTTGCGATGGTAATGAATGACGTGATTGCTGAGGCGACCAAACAGCCTGAGATTTCACACACATTCAGTACCTTCCGTGCGAACGTGCCTCATTACTATGTCGACATTGACCGTGAGAAAGCGCAGCAACTAGGTATTCCACTGTCGGAAATCTTCCAAACACTACAAGGTAACCTTGGTTCGTTGTACGTGAACGACTTCACCATGTTCGGTAAGAACTTCCGCGTAACCATGCAAGCTGACAGTGATCACCGTAGCAGCATGGACGATCTACAACGATTCCACGTACGTTCGTCTAATGGTGAGATGATCCCGCTAAGTACGCTTGTTACTTACGACCAGATCTTCGAACCTGATGTAGCATGGCGTTACAATATGTACCGCAGCGCAGTAATCCAAGGCCAACCAGCACCGGGTTACTCAAGTGGTGATGCGATTGCGGCGATGGAACGTGTGGCTGCAGAAGTTCTGCCACAAGGCTACCAGTACGAATGGACAGGTATGGCTTACCAAGAAGTACTCGCGGGCAACCAAGCGATCTTTGCCTTCGCATTGGCACTGATCTTCATCTACTTGTTCATGGTGGCTCAGTATGAGAGTTGGACCATACCGATTGCGATTATCTTAGTAGTACCTGTCGCAACCTTAGGTTCATTCTTGGCGTTGAACCTAACAGGCACACCGTTGAACCTATATGCACAGATTGGTTTGGTTCTCTTGATAGCCTTGGCCGCGAAGAACGCAATCTTGATTGTGGAATTCGCGAAAGTAGAACGTGAAGAGAAAGACGCACCAATCGAAGATGCGGCAGTGAAGGGCGGTACGCTACGTTTCCGTGCTGTAAACATGACGTCTTGGTCGTTCATCTTAGGTATATTCCCGCTTATCTTCGCTGCGGGTGCCGGTCACGTGAGCCAGAACTCTCTGGGTATTTCACTGATTGGTGGTCTGCTATGTGTGTTACTAGCGGGTACGTTCCTAATCCCTGGCTTCTACGCATTCGTGCAACGTAAGCGTGAGAAGGCACACGGTGGTAATACCAAGTTGATTCCACTGGATGACGAATAGGATAAGTTAATTTGAAGGGAGGTGGCTTTCTTGTAAAAGTAAGCCCCAAACGAATCCCTTGTGAAAATTAATCCCTTATAAAAACTGAGGCTTAGCATTGCGCTAAGCCTTTTTTTATTCCACTTGTGAATAAAAACGCTATTTATATAATCAAATGTTTATTATGTGATAGAGCTAACACTCTAAATTGGGTTTTGTAATAAAATGATGTTTTATTAGTAAGTGTCTGTTTATTATAAAAATAGCAAGGTTCAGCTAACGGGTGTATGCTCGAAAACATTTGCACAATAGTGTGAAGTGTTTCAAAATTACGAAGTTATATTGAAATTTTTTGTGCATTGAGGTTCTTATGAAAGTCATTGATTTATTTAAACACCGAGGCGACAGCGTGTCTTCGCAACACTCAGAGTTTATGCAATGGATGTCTCCAGCTCTTAGAGATTACTGGGGTGACTTTCTTAATCGTACGCAAAATAGCCATTTCTTTGCGTGGGTTCGTGATCACCACAAACCTGCAGTAAACGAAGATGCACCAGAGATGCCTGTGGAGCAACCGATCGTATTAAAGCCTGAAGCACAGCTTGTGTTTGACGAGCTTAATCAGCAGATCGGTGAAGTTATCCATACTGGCGACTGGATCAATGTAAGTCAAGACCGTATTAACCAGTTCGGCCTTGTGACTGAAGATATGCAGTGGATCCACACTGAGCCTTCGAAGGCAGAAACAGACTCTCCGTTCAAAACAACCATCGCACATGGTTTTTTAACTTTGTCTTTGCTTCCTCGCCTGACTGACAGCGTTGACCCTGACAAGTCTCAATTCCCAACAGCGAAGATGGTTGTAAACATTGGTCTTAACCAAGTACGTTTCCCATACCCTGTGAAATCAGGCAGCAACGTTCGTGCTAAAAGTACGCTAACAAAAGTGACGCCAATTAAGAAAGGCCTAGAGATTGAGCGCGAAATCCGTGTAGAAATCGAAGGGATTCGTCGTCCTGGTGCTGTTATCGTTTCGGTGATTCAACTTCACTTCTAATTGGTTTGTAAACAAGCGATTTATAAAGATTTAAAAAAAGAGAGAGCATAATGCTCTCTCTTTTTGTTTTCACAAGATAAAACTCACTCACTTATTTAATGCGAGTGTAGCCGTACTCTTCGATAAGATCTTGCCCTTGCTCTGACTTCACGAACTTGATGAAGTCTTTGCTTTCTTCAGAAACAGAATGTGTTTTGTGCAGCAATAAGAATGGGCGAGCCAGTTCATAGCTGTGGTTGGCAATGTTCTTAGATGTTGGCTCTACGCCTTCAAATGTGATTGCTTTAATCGAACGGTCGATAGAACCTACAGAGATAAAACCAATCGCGTGTGGGTTATGGTTAACAATCGTCTTTACCATGCTGTTGCTGTTTACAACCAAGTTATTTGGGTTGATGTCAGACACTAGACGGTCATTAATGATTTTCGTTAAACCAAGCAGGCTCTCGAAGCTGTAACGTGAACCAGAAGACGCTTCACGAGTCACAACTGCGATAGGCTGATCTGCACCACCTACGGCTTTCCAGTTGGTGATTTTGCCCTTGTAGATATCGAATAACTGCTCGCGAGTAACGTTACTTACACCGTTCGAACGGTTGGTTACGACAGCTAGGCCATCAAAAGCAATCGGGAACACTTTCAGTTTGTCGCTCTGTTCACGATCCGTTAAGTAGCGTGAGCTCATACCGATATCAGACACACCTTTATTAACCATGGTAATGCCCGCTGTAGAACCGATGCCCTGAACCGCAATGTAGTTATCAGGGTGAGTCTTGTTGTACTCCTCAGCTAATACATCCATCACTCGTGATACCGAAGTGGAGCCCGAAATATTGGTTTCTTGTGCAAAAGCAGCGTGAGAAGACAGGGCTAAGGATAAAAGAGAGGCAAGCGCGACTCGTAACATAAACAACTCCTAGTTAATAACATTTGTCGCATATGATAGGTCGGTTATATGACACTTTTGTGAAATTCTATACGCTCGATGTATAGCTGCCGGGTTCGTTTTTGAAAGTAAGATAACTTTGGATAAGAAGGATTCGTTTCTGGGAGCGGGGCGGCTATTTTGTTTTCGCTGGTTCGCTAAAATGTTCGTTGAGTCCTAAGCTAAGTAGAGGAATTCACTACTTAGAAGTTTCTATGAAGTTACAAGGGGTGTTATGTCCGTTATTCATATAGAACTGAATCGTCTTTTAATTGGAGCTGAGAGGCTCTGTACTTCTCGAAATAGCAATTTACCGGTAGAGCTAGGCAAATCCCTATATGAAGAGTGTGAGGGCGGTGTGCTGTTTTCTCAGGCGCATTATCTGCTCGACTCATCTCATTGTGATTATACAAACGAGATCGCCTGCGTGACCTTTGATGAATCGTTATCTTGTTGGCTGGTGATGGTGCCGCTTGAAGACGATGCCGAAACTGATTCCGTGAATTGGGGACCTTATCCCTACCTTCCTAAATCGAAGGATCTTGATGCTATTCTGGCTGAAATAGAAAAAGATCCTAAGTCGTATTTTTGGTCATAACCGATCACTTCAACGTCGCTGGTGGCATTACCTCATAGTGAGTGGCGCAACGCTAAAGCTTTACCACTTGCGCCTTATTAACTTGTTTCCCTACACATTAGATTGGCGGTTTAATGCCTTGTTGTTGCGCTCGTGCGATTAACGAACGGAAATCTTTTGGCGTTTTTCCGTGATAAGTTTTAAAGGCAGTACTGAAGTGAGCGGCACTTTTAAAGCCTGATTCATAAGCAATTTGAGTGATCGATTTATCCGATGTTCTTAATTGCGTAGCGGCGTGGGCAATTCGCTTGATCTTCAGTAGATTCGAAAACGACAGGTCTTCCGCAGACAAACGACGTTTAAGCGTTGCTGGCGACATTCCCATGTAACTCGCGAGCGTGTCCAAAGAGATGTTGTTTTCTATGTTCTGCTCAATGTAGTGAATGACTTTTTGCGTCACGGTTAATCTCGAAGCTCGAGCAATGATGACCAAAAGGGCAGGGTATTGCTCTACCATCAGTGACAGCAAACTTAAGCCTAGTTGAGTGAGTGCGTAGTCATTCTGAGAAGAAGAATTGGCGAGCGACATGATGAGCTCTTTCAACTGGTAGATTTCAGTATCAGTTTGATTGAACTTGATGTATTTATCTGGGATTCGAGTGGATTCTAGATCGCTGAATTGGTTGATGAACTTCTGAAAAATAGCCAAGTCGAAATCTAAGCAGGTTGCGCTAAATTCGCCATTTTCAGTGTTAACCGTGATGTCTTTAATCTGACCAGAGTTGTAAAGTGTGAAATCACCCGCTTGTAACGAAGCTTCAGTGCCATTGGGTAGCACGAAAGAAATGCTGCCCTTCGATACCATGAAAATACCGTTTTTAGAGGCGGGATAGCGTTCTCGTTTCCTGGGAATGAAGTTTCTGAACTGAGTAACTGTGATTGATGACATAGTGCGCTTCTTTGACGTTGTAAATAGGTTGCTTATTGATTGTTTTTTTTAAGTATTGTTTAAGCATGAGACATTTACAAAAAAGGCGCTAATAATTAGCGCCTTTAGAAGTGAACCTTGAAGCTGTAACCGTTAAAGGTCTTAAGCTTCGGTTTCGTTTGTTGTTTCAGGCTCGCTAGGCAAGTCCGCAAATACTTGAGTCGGTTTAGCGACTAAGTTACGGTTTTCCTGATTAACTTCTGAGAGAACTACTTCTAAAACGTCTCCCAGTTTGTATACCATTTCTTTATCGATAGATACAGTGCCCATATCACTGTTGCACTCGATTCTCTCTTTATTATCAAGAATGAGAGAACCAGGGATAAATGCCGCAGCACCATTCTCTAGTAAACGAACACGCATACCTGCCCGGTTTATGTCGAAGATCTCTGCTTGGAAGCGAGTTTCTTCTGCTGGAGCGTTCGCCAGAGTGCGAGCATACAACCAATCGCCAACATTACGCTCAGCCATACCGTGGTGACGGCGGTGCAGGGCAAGTTCATCACCGATGGTTTCATCCGGTGTTTGAATTGGCGCTTTACCTAGGATGTGCGCTTTAAGCATGCGGTGGTTAATCATGTCACCGTATTTACGGATTGGAGATGTCCAAGTCGCGTAAATGTCTAAACCCATAGCGTAGTGTGGTGCAGGCTCATTGCTGATCTCGCTGTACGCTTGGAATTTACGAATACGGTTGTCGTAGTAGCTGTTGTCTAAAGAACCCAACCAACGGCGTAGCGTTGCGAATCCTTCAAGAGAAACGATTTGCTCTTCAGTGAATGGCGTTTCCGCTTGCGGGTTCACCAGTTCAAGAACGTCAGCAACTTTCTCAGCCTTGAAACCAGAGTGGCAGTTAAACACACCTTGGTTGAAGCTTTCTTTTAAGACTCGACCTGCACAGATGTTTGCGCTGATCATCGACTCTTCAACTAACTTGTTCGCGCTACGACGCATGTCTGCGTGAATAGCTACAACATCGTTATCTTCGCTCAGTTCAAAGCGGTAGTCAGGACGGTCAGGGAACACAACAGCGTTTGCTGATCGCCATGCTGAACGTGCTTGAGCGAATTGGTGAAGGTCAGAAACAATCGCAGCGATCTCTTCGGATGGCTGCCACTTCTCTGAAGCACCCGTTTCTAGCCAGTCTGATACGTTGTCGTAAGCAAGACGAGCGTGAGACTTGATGTTTGCAGCGAAGAAGTTGATGTCATCGCCAATAACGCCATCTTTAGATACCGTTACTGTGCAGCATAGAGCAGGGCGAACTTCGTTCTCGATAAGTGAACACAAGTTGTCTGCAAGGTCACGAGGCAACATTGGGATGTTACGACCCGGAAGGTAAATCGTGAAACCGCGCTCACGAGCCACTTTATCCATTGCATCATCAGGAGAGATATAAGCCGTAGGATCAGCAATCGCAATCGTCAGTTCAAAATCACCGTTCTCTTTCTTCTTCGCGTAAAGCGCATCATCCATATCTTTTGTGCTTTCACCATCGATAGTCACGAAAGGTACGTGAGTCATGTCTACACGTTCAAGATCGGCGTCATCATTGATCTGCCAGTTGTCGATGCCTGCAGGCTCGCTGTTTGGTAGGTCGTTCTGTGCCAGCGTTACCCACCAAGGTGCGATTTTGTCATCAGCGTCTGTGATTTTTTCAGAGATCTGAGCCAAGAAGCCGTTGTCACCTTTTAATGGGTGCTGAACGATGTGAGCAACAACCCAGTCACCTTCTTTAAGCGTTTCAGGGTTTAAACCCTTCATTGCTTTCGCTTTAAGTTGCAGCTTTTTCAGTTGCGGGTGATCAGGAACAACGTTCAAACGGCCTTTGAACAGTTTAACTCGTGCAATAAAGCGAGTAAGACCTTGTTCAACCAATTCCTCTGGCTCTGCTACTTCGCGCTCTTTCTCGGTGCGAATGATGGCAATCACCTTGTCACCGTGAACACATTTCTTCATGTACGGAGGCGGGATAAAGAAGCTTGTTTTGCTATCAACTTCGAGAAAACCAAAGCCTTTTTCAGTGGCTTTGATAGTACCTTCCTTTTTAGGGAGGGTTTCTTGGATTTGCTGCTTGAGCTGAGCGAGTAGAGGATTATCTTGAAACATCTTACTTTTATCTAACGAGAACAATTGAGCACACTATAATCATTGCGAGGCCCGATTACTACTTAAAGCCGAGGTGAGCGTAAATTAATTGTCGGCTTATTTAACTAGGTCAATTTGGTGGATGTCCTTCGCTATGACGAGATATTCATCAAGTTTTGACGATATGATAGCCAGTATTGATATAAAACCGAAAAATATGTGATGTATTTCAATTTTTTCTGGCTTTTTTTATGCATTTAGGGAATAATCCGCCTCCCTTAGACGTCCCTAATGGCTTGAAGTGTTTTATTACTGCTTCGTAACTCTGAATGGAATCAGTATCTGATTGGATCAGTATTGGAATTGATAGAGCTCCCGGGACCTTTTGTTTACTTATATATAGTGGGATCCCAATGTCCGAATCTGTAATTCAATTTAATGAATTAGCCCTAAACGATAACATTCTTTCAGCTCTTGATAGCATGGGTTTCGTTTCTCCGACTCCAATCCAAGCAGCAGCTATTCCTCTTCTACTTGAAGGCCGTGACGCACTAGGTAAAGCACAGACTGGTACTGGTAAAACAGCAGCATTCTCTCTGCCTTTACTTAACAAAATCAACCTAAACCAACACAAACCACAAGCAATCATCATGGCTCCTACTCGTGAGCTAGCGATTCAAGTTGCTGCAGAAATCAAAAACCTTGGCCGTGATATCAAAGGTCTTAAGGTTATTGAAATCTACGGTGGTGCATCAATCGTTGACCAAATGCGCGCTCTAAGCCGCGGTGCTCACATTGTTGTTGGTACTCCAGGTCGTGTTAAAGACTTACTAACTCGTGACCGTCTACACCTAGATGAAGCACACACATTTGTTCTTGATGAAGCAGATGAAATGCTAAAAATGGGCTTCGTAGATGACGTTACTTGGATCCTAGAGCAAGCTCCAGAAACTGCACAACGTGTACTTTTCTCTGCAACTATGCCTCCAATGGTTAAGACTATTGTTGATCGTTACCTACGTAACCCTGCAAAAGTTGACGTTGCTGGTACTAACCACACAGTTGACAAAGTAGCGCAGAACTTCTGGGTTGTTAAAGGCGTAGAAAAAGACGAAGCAATGTCTCGTCTTCTAGAAACTGAAGAAACTGACGCGTCAATCGTATTCGTTCGTACTCGTCAAGACACTGAGCGTCTAGCTGATTGGCTATCTGCACGTGGCTTCAAAGCTGCTGCACTGCACGGTGATATTCCTCAGTCTCTACGTGAGCGCACTGTTGATCACATCAAACAAGGTGTTATCGACATCCTAGTTGCAACTGACGTTGTAGCTCGTGGTCTTGATGTTCCACGTATCACTCACGTATTCAACTACGACATCCCATTCGATGTTGAATCTTACATCCACCGTATCGGTCGTACTGGCCGTGCTGGACGTAAAGGTAAAGCGATCCTACTAGTTCGCACTAACCAAATTCGCATGCTTCGCACTATCGAGCGCGTAACTAAGTCATCTATGGAAGAAATCCAACTTCCTCTACGTGACCAAGTTGCTGCAGCACGTGTTGCTAAGCTTGGCGCTGAACTTGAAACAGAGAAAGAAAGCAAAGCTCTAGAAAACTTTGCAGGTCTTATCTCTACACTTCAAGAGTCTCTAGAAGTTGATGCTGCTACTCTAGCTGCAATGCTTCTTAAGCGTCAGCAAGGTAAGAGCCCACTATTCTACGTTGGCGAAGACCCAATGATCGCTGCTATTGAGCGTGACAAGAACCGTCGCAAAGAGCGTCGTGAAGACCGTGAAAATGGTCGTGGCGATCGCAACTTCAATACGCAAGATTGGGATACTTACCAACTACAAGTTGGCCGTGAGCAAGGCGTTCAGGTTAAAGACATCGTTGGCGCACTAGCAAACGAACTTGGCCTAACTAAAGGTTCTATCGGTGCTATCAAGCTAGACCAAGGTTCTACTTACGTTCAACTGCCAAAAGCAATGAACTCTGAAACTGCTGGTAAGCTAAGCAAACTACGTATTCGTCAAAAAGAAGCTGGCGCTGTTGTTGTTGATTTCAACGACTTCCGTGAGCCTCGTCGTGGCGGCGGCGGTCGTGATGGCAACCGTGGTCGTGGCGGTCGTGATGGCGGCGGCTACCGTGGTAACCGTGAAGGCGGCAACCGCGAAGGTGGCAACCGTGAAGGCGGTCGTGGTGGATACCGTGGCAACCGTGATGGTGCACGCGATGGTAACCGTGAAGGCGGCCGTGATGGCGAGCGTCGTTTCGACCGTAACCGTGGTGGCGATCACCGTGGTAACTACCGTGGCGAACGTGGCCATGGTAACGGCGGCGGTAACCGTGGTCGTCGTCCAGAGCGTAACGAAGGTTAATCAACCTTTTGCTTAGACGCTTTAGTCTAGACACTGAATTTAAAAGCCGAGCGTAATGCTCGGCTTTTTTGTGCCTGCTTATTCATCTTTCCGATTGTGCTGCCCGCATTTAAAGCAAGCCATTCAACCTCCGTGATTGACTGCCTTCATCGATAGTTCAGCTCAAAATGATTAAACCAACTTCAAGACGACGTGAAGTGCGCATCAACTGCCGTTAGCGTGGCTGTATGGCGTTGTAAGGCTATACTTAAATTACGTGCTACAGGTTTTACCGAAATGTATGAAAGTCACTTAATTTGCCGTGTAGAAAGCTTATTGGAGCGGGGGAGTTTTTGGGAGTCGCAGGTGTTTAGTGAGGTGAATTTTACTATTTTCTCTCGTGAAATGACCTTTCTGACCGAATCCGCTAAATCGACTAAATCAAGTTAAAAATAACGTTAGCATTCGTTTGCGGTACTCGTTTATCAATTTTCTTATTCAACTATTTTTTAATTTCGCTCTCGAAATAAATAAATTAATGACTAAGATCAACTTAATTGTGTTCATTTAGTGATTTTTTCAAAACAAAAGTTGAAAGATTCAAAAATTATTGAATAATGGGCTTAACTAAAATTGAAGTAAACACTTCATCCAATTCGTACTGAAACAGGATCCATATCCAATGTCTAATTCGTTTGTTCTGGTTATTAACTCGGGTAGTTCATCCCTAAAATTTGCTGTAATCGATTCTGTTTCTGGTGAAGCAGTATTAAGTGGCCTAGGGGAGTGTTTTGGTCTTGAAGATGCTCGCATGAGCTGGAAATTCCAAGGCGAGAAAACTGAAATTGCCATTCAAGGTGAAGATAACCACCACAAAATTGCCATTGGCAAATTGGTTGGCCTGATGGAAGACCTAGGCTTCACGGCAGATATCGTGGCTATCGGTCACCGTATCGTTCACGGCGGTGAGAAGTTCACTCAAACTGTTCGCATTACTGAAGAAGTAACGAACGAAATTGAAAGCCTGTCTGACCTAGCTCCACTTCATAACCCAGCAGGTGCTATCGGTATCCGTGCTGCAATTGAAGCTTTCCCTTCTCTACCTCAGTTCGCTGTATTTGATACTGCTTTCCACCAAACAATGCCACAGCGTGCATTCACAGGTGCAATCGCAAAAGAGCTATACACAGATTTCGGCGTACGTCGTTACGGTTTCCACGGTACTAGCCACTACTTCGTTAGTCGTGAAGCTGCGAAAATGGTTAACAAGCCAATCGAGAAGTCGAGCTTCATCTCTGTTCACCTAGGTAATGGCGCATCTGTATGTGCTATCAAAGATGGTAACAGTGTTGATACTTCTATGGGCTTCACGCCGCTTTCTGGCTTAATGATGGGCACACGTTGTGGTGACCTAGACCCAGGCATCATCGAGTACCTACTTAAGAAAGGTTGGTCACAAGAGCAAGTCTTCAACTCTCTTAACAAGGAGTCTGGCTTCCTAGGCGTGTCTGGTCTTACGAGCGATGCTCGTGGCATTTTAGAAGCAATGGAAGAGGGCCATGAAGGCGCTAAACTGGCTTTTGAGGTGTTTACTTACCGCGTAGCTAAATACGTTGCTTCTTACTTAGCAACTCTAGATTCTTTAGACGGCATCATCTTCACAGGCGGTATCGGTGAGAACTCTCTACCAATTCGTCGTGAGATCTTAAACAACCTTAAGATTCTTGGTTTCGTTGAAGATGTAGCTGGCAACGAAGCAGCTCGCTTTGGCGCTGAAGGCATCATCGCGAAGTCTGAAATGCTAGATGCCGTAGCAATGGTTATCCCAACCAACGAAGAGTTCGTTATTGCTCAACAGTCGGTAGAGCTTCTGTAATTTAAGCTCAAGCCTAAGCAAGACAAATATTGAAAAGCGAGCCTGAGTGGCTCGCTTTTTTGTATCTGTTGTCGTCAGTTGAAAGCTACTTAACTTCGTATCTCAGTAGCACTTCATTATCGAGAACAATGTTCGTCGACCAGATAAAGCTTGCTCCGGCACCACTGAATTTTTCAATAAAGTTCATGTATGCCTTTTTATTGTTTACGCCAATATCGTCTTCTGAGTAGACCGATGCTTGAGGCCATGAGGCTGAATCAAACTCTTGGTTCATCCAATTGCTTGGTGTTTCCCAGTGAGCGGCGTACGCATCTTGCCCGTGATCAGTACCTTCAGTAGTACAACTTTCAGAAAGACGTTTTCCGTCTACTTCACTCAAGCAAGTTAGGTCGTAAATCGGTGCGGTATAGAATGTTTGAGCTTGCCAATCTGCGCTTGTAACGGTTCCATCACTAAAGCTCGCGATAAAACCACCATCACCCGCGTGATACGCTTTACCACGGTTGTCTTCTGTACCTAGGCCTAGGTTTTCTTCCCAATCAATCACCTTTACTGCAATCGTGTAGGGCTTGTTAACTTTGAACTTAACAAGGTTTGAGTTAAATGGCGTAAAAGGAACCGTATCGACTGCGACTAGCGTGCCGTTGATGTACAGTTCAAAATAGTTATCGGCAAAAATATAGCCTGTCACTTCTTCGCCGTCAGGATCAATTTCGATTACCGGAACCAACGTTTGATCGACATCCGCTAGGCTGCTTGGTGTGGTGTTTGAACACTCTTCATAAAGATCGAAGGCTTTTGGACCGCTCGCAAAGCTGTTTTTGGCAGGAACTGTCCAAACCTTTCCGTCAGAGTCTGTAATTTCCCCAACACCGGCGACTCGGCTGCGTCCGTTGTTACATTCAAATAGATTCGACTCAACGGTAGTGGCTCTGCCTTGAGTAATGCTTGCTGAGCCTTGGTAATCGTTGATGTTGCTGACAGACGGTGTGTCTGATGATGGTGAGCACCCTGCCACGAGTAATGCGATAGATGAAATGGCAAGAGCCTGATGTTTTTTGTTGATCATTGATAGAGATCCAATGTGGAATGATGTAGATAAGCGTGGTTCAAAATAAGCCAAGTGCAAGTAAGTTAAGCCAAATACAATTAAACTAAGCAGAAGCTAGATCATCTGCTGGGATACCATGATTATTCCTGAATGGGACCTATAATACCGACACGAATGTAAACAAGCGTAAAGCTGAGTAATAAATGGTAAAACAGCGTTTGCTTGGATAATGGCTCTAGCTTAAGCCGTGTTCGTAAAAATAACCCCCACGAATCAGTCTCTGGTTGTGATTGAGATAGTATTTTGCTACAAAACGCGCATAATCTCGCTATACAACATTTAAAGAAGAAATTACCTATGACTACCTTTCAATACTACTTTCACCAACTGCCTTGCTTCGATTGTAAAAAGACATCTGTAAGTACTGATCTTGGTTGGTTAACGCCTGCGATGAAAGATGCTGCTGTAGCACAAGTAACTGAGACGCTTGCACAAGGTGAAGTTACGCCAGATCTTTCAGCTGACGTGGTTTGTACGAAAGAAGAAGCTCGCGAATACTTGCTGCTGAACTTCTTTGGTTATTCAGAAGAAGAGCTAGCAAGCGGCATCGAAGCGGATGATGAGAAAGAAGTCGCTGATGAAATCGCAGAACTACTAGAAGAAGGTAAAGACACGATCACCTTCGAGCATGAAATTGCGCTTCAGTGTTGTGCTGACTGTGATGTTGAAGACGAGTCAAACTAAACACTCGTATTGGACGATACATCCATCGATAGGGTGTAATGTTCAAATGATTAAAGGCGTTAGTGGGTTAAAGTTCACTAACGCCTTTTTTATCTTTAGGTCGTTAATACTTTTGAGTTTCTATAATGCCTTGCTCGCTTAGTTGAGAAAGGATCTCTGAGGTTTTCTCGCGGAAGAGATCTCTTAATAAACGGACGGTCGGGGTGATGGATTGACGACTCGGGCACACTAACCACAGCTCGGTTGAGGTTGGCTTGAACTCGGGCATGATTTTAACCACTTCGCCAGAGAGCAGATGGCTCGACATATCTAAACAAGACTTTATCGCCACGCCTTTCCCTGCAACACACCAGCGCCTAACAAGGTCAGCATCATTCGAGGCGCGATTCCCTTTTAGTTTCACTTTATGATCCTGTTTACCGTCGTTAAACACCCATTCGTCTTGCAACATATCATGCAGCTGATACAGCAAACCATTGTGCTCTGCTAAATCGCTTGGTTGGTTTGGTGTTCCCATCTCGGTCAAGTATTCAGGCGCTGCACACAATATTCTCGGCACATCGCAGATCTTAAAGCCGTACATGTTGGCATCATTAGGAGAACCATAACGCAAAGCCATGTCTACAGAATCACGGTAAAAATCGATGTTGCTGTCACTGATGCTGGTGCGAAGTGTCGCCTTTGGGTATTCAAGCAGAAATTCATCAAGCCAAGGAGTGATGAGGTTACGTCCTAAATCCGAAGAAAGCGCGATGCGGATTTCTCCATCCAAGATACCAAGCTCTTCACGCATGTTGAGTTTGGCTTGCTCTAACATCTTCAAGGCTTGCTCACACTCAGGTAAATAGCGCTCGCCTGCAGAGGAAAGCCGTAAATGACGAGTGGTTCTTACAAACAGTTCAGCACCCAGTGCGGCTTCGACACGTTTGACGGCAGCACTCGCGGTTGCGGTGCGCATGTCTAGGTTGGTGGCTGCTGCCGTGATACTACGAAACTCCGCTACTTTTAAAATGACCTGCAAGTCTTCAAGAAGCATATTATCTACCTGTGTTTGATAATGTTCTAAACATTGTATTGAAATATTTTCTAATCACAAAGCGGCTTGATCCTAATTCATCTCTTTTAAGCTAGCCTTATACGCTAGATTAACAAAAATAATTTGAGAATTATTCAAATATTAGGCTGTTTTTCGCTGATTTTTAGCCATGTACTATCTCTATCAAGCCGAACAAAAGGGGATAACAAGATGACTAAGAAAATCACAATTGGCGTAACAGATTTGTCATTTCACCGCACCACTGCTTCATTGGTTACCAATGTATTAAACGCAATGGGCTTCGAGGTAGAACGTATCTTTTCTCCTCATCAAGAAAACTTCGAAAAGCTCAAAGCGGGTGAAGTAGACATGCTCTCTTCGGCTTGGTTGCCATCCAGCCACGGTATCTACAAAGCGGGCGTTGAGGAAGTTGAGCCACTTATCGAACTTGGCCTTCACTATGAACCTTACGCGTTGTGGGGCGTGCCTGATTATGTCCCTGAAGAAGCCGTTTCTGAAGTCGCTGATCTATTAAAACCTGAAGTTATCGAGAAAATGAACTCTACCATTCAGGGCATTAACCCCGGTGCAGGCATTACACGCTTCTCTATTCAGATGATGAAAGAGTATGGCCTGAGCGATGCGGGTTACGAGTTTTTTCCTGGTAGTGAAGACGATTGTTTTAATGCCTTTGAAAGCGCCGTAGCGAACAATGAGTGGGTTGTTGTACCGCTGTGGAAACCTCAATTCTTGCACTATCGCTATGACATTCGAGAGCTCAAAGAGCCAAAAGGCTTGCTTGGTATTGTGGATAGAGCGGTACTTCTTTTAAGAGATGACAAGAAGCACTTATTCAGTGAACAACAGATCCAAACATTAGATTCACTGCGATTCTCGAACGATATTATCGCAGAGCTAGATTATAAAGTTTGCCGTAAAGGTAAGCCACAAGACGAAGTAACGCGTGATTGGTTGATTGAGCAAGGTCTTATTTAACTTCTATGACTCTATGACTCTATGACTCTATGCAGCAGCTAACAGGGTTACTTGTTCGTGTTGTTCAATCAGTGACAACACGATTATCAAAAAATAATTGAATATGATTCAAACATTAGGCGGTTTATCTAAATTGAGAGTCAACTAAGATTAACTTGTCTAATTCAAGGAGAAAGCACAATGTCAGTACCATCAAAAATGAAAGCTATCGGATTTACTCAGTCACTTGCGATTGCAGAGCAAGACAGCTTAGTTGAGTTTGAAACAAACCTTCCAGAACTAAAAGAACACGATCTGCTTGTGAAAGTGAGCGCGACGTCTATCAACCCAGCAGATGCAAAAATTCGAATTCGCAGTGCTCAAGATAAAACTCTCGAGCAACCAAAAGTCCTTGGTTATGACGCGGTTGGTGAAGTTGTCGGTAAAGGTACAGACGTTGAAGGCTTTGAACTAGGCGACCGTGTTTACTATGCAGGTGACGTAACTCGCATGGGCGCTAATGCAGAATACCAAGCCGTTGACTACCGTATTACGGCAAAAGCACCAAAGAGCCTTTCTGATGAAGCTGCTGCTGTTATGCCGCTAGCAACACTTACTGCGTGGGAAGCCTTGTTTGATCGCCTACGTGTGCGTCCAGAAGAGAAAAAATCCATTCTGATCATCGGTGGTGCTGGTGGTGTCGGTTCAATCACGATTCAATTGGCGAGCCAACTGACTAACCTGACTGTCATTGCGACGGCTTCGAGACCTGAAACTGAACAGTGGGTAAGAGATATGGGGGCAGACCATGTGGTGAATCACCGTAACTTGGTTGAGTCTGTACGAGAGCAAGGCATTCAGCATGTTGACTACATCTTCAATGTTGCCGATACCAAAGGGCACTGGGAATCGATGGTCGAGCTGATTGCACCACAAGGCATGATCAGTTCTATTGTTGAGTTCGATGGTGGAATTGATCTGTCGGCGCTTCAAGGTAAGTCTGCAGGTTTTGTGTGGGAGCTGATGTTTACACGTTCACTATTCAACACAGACGATATTCAGAAACAACAAGATATCCTGTTCCAAGCAGCGAACCTGATTGATTCTGGCCGCATCAAATCTACGCTTACCACCACATTGAATGGCTTTAGTGTTGAGACACTGAAAGATGCGCACCAACGTATTGAAAGCAGCGCGTCGATTGGTAAAACAGCTATCAAATATTAATAGTTAATGATTTAGATCTTTGAGGGTTTGAATCGTTGATCTTTTGAATAGGCCGAACGCTTGATTAGAAAGCCCCTGATACTTATCGCGAACCGGTAAGATACCAGGGGCTTTTTTATCAAGTGATTTACTGTGTTTATTACAACAAAGCTTTACTCAGTTTCTTGAAGCGTTTTGAATTGAATCTGAGTGAGATTTAACTCAAAGGGCAGAGGCTGTTTATCTGCAATCAAAAAGCCGATCTGTTTGATGTCTTGAGCTTTAAGTTCCGGCGCTCCGCTGAGTAATCGACCTCTGAACACGGCTTGAAAATCGTTTAGTTGGAAGACCTTCTTAAGTTGCTCGCCTTTGATTGTCTCAAAGCTGTGCTTGTAGTTGGTTCGATAACCGTCTTTCCATGTGGTGAACCTTAATTGGTAAGTACGACCATCACCAACAAACGTCAGCTCTACGTTGTCTACTTCAGAGCTTAGCGATTCAACAGAGCGGTTGATTGAGCTAAACCCACCATTATTCTCTAATGAAAGCTCTCCCTTGAACTGACTCATACCACCGTCATAAATAAGCCCGCCGATTGAGATTCCACCCATCACATTGTCGTTGGTTGCTGTCCAGTTCTCATGTTCGTTCGCTTGTGTGAAATCAATCATCTCTGTTCCTGCTGTTGACGCTTTAGAGCATAAAAAAGAAAGGCTGAGCATGAGCCATAAAGGAGCCATTCGCTTACGTAACTCAGGCGTTTTAAAAGCTGATTCGTTCATGATTTTCTCCGATAGCCGATAGCCGATAGCCGATAGCCGTTAGTAGTGAGTCTATTCGCGTTTTATGGAGAAGGTTCAGTGGCTAGCATACCCAGACAGTGTTCGATGAATTCAGAGTAGTTTGAAGCATTGTCGTACTCAATTTTTAGCGAACCATGAAACATCAGTGTCACAGTGACGTCTTTATAGCTTAGCCAACAGGTGTAACCATCGTAATCATGCCAAGCCGTCATTTCGCCTACTTGATATTTGTTGTCGAGTTGCTCACCGGAAGAGCGAATAAACTCAAATACTCTGAGAAACTCAATAATGGTGATTCTATTGTCCATGTGTTGCTCCCGCTGCGTCATCTTTGAGGATAGGCTGCACTCTGGTGTTTAGACTAACTACGTCTTTCTTTCATATCCTTACGGCTTGGCTCCGTGCCCCGATCACTGAAAGGGTTTTATCTTTGCGATAAACCGCTGTTTTGTAATGTTTTCATCGTCATTCCATACATCCGTTCAATCCAGAGCAAAACGCGTGTAACAAACTCGAATAACGACGTTAACCCTCAAGATAAAGACGAGCTTAATTTGCGTTTATGGTGGTTAATTAAAATTAGAGTCGATAGGATAATTAGCATCGGAGCCGGGTTATTGGCTGAAATGGAATCTACAGAAAGTGCGTGTCAACATGATAGAAAAACTGAAAAAGGAATGGTTTCTGGTAGGGATGGTGGTGGCCATGGTCGTTGCTGTTTTTACGCCAGATTGGGGTAAATCGGGTGGGGTACTTCATCTCGATACGGTAACTGTTCTCGGCATCGCTTTGGTGTTTTTCTTACACGGTTTGGGTTTGTCTCCCAAAGCCATTCTTGAGGGGCTTTCAAATTGGAAGCTGCACGTTTTTGTACAAAGCGCGACCTTCTTAGTTTACCCACTGCTTTGGGTGATATTCGGGCAAGGCTTTGTCGCTTATATGCCAGCAGCTTTGGCCTTTGGTTTCTGTTATCTCTTCGTTTTGCCGAGTACGATTTCGTCTTCAGTCGCGATGACGGTGATTGGAAAAGGAAACCTACCGGGTGCGATATTCAATGCATCACTTTCTAGTATCTTAGGTGTGTTCATTACGCCGTTTCTGATCCAACTCTTTATGGGACTGGAAGGCGCAGAGTTGAACCTGATGGAGTCTGTAATCTCTATATCTAAAATGCTGCTATTGCCAATGATTGTCGGTCAGTTGATGCGCCCATTGCTTTTTGAATGGACTCAGAAACACAAGTCAGTGGTCAACAAATTAGATAAATACGTGATACTGCTGATTGTTTACAGTGCTTTCTGTGACTCCATTGAGCATGGGATTTGGAGTGACTTTTCACCAATGCTGTTGCTAGTGTCGGCGGTGATTTGTTTAGTGGTATTGATGGTGATGGTACACGGTATTCAATGGAGTGCCCGTAAGGTTGGATTCAATCATCAAGATGAAGTGGCGGCTGTGTTCTGTGGTACCAAGAAGACTTTAGCAGCAGGTATTCCTATGGCTAAGGTTATCTTTGCTCACAACCCTAATCTAGGGATGATATTACTGCCAATCATGCTCTATCACCCGATTCAGATCTTTTATTGTGCGGTGCTAGCCAACCGTTACGCCAAGGTTGATACACAATCGAGTTAAACTTGTTTATTGTTACAAGTACAACAGAAAAACGCCTTTCACTTCGCTGTGAAAGGCGTTTGTATTTGAATCTACTTCACTTTAATTAGCGTGCTTGAATCGGTATGAGCAAAAGCGTTGTCGTAGATCTCTAAGCCCGTTGTTTGAGAGTAAGTTAGCGTGTCGTCTGAAATACTGATGTTCATTGTGAAGCCCGTGGTGGTTGCGTTGTCTGTCATGTATTCAGACTCAGCGATACCGCGCTTAGATGCGACTAACGTCATTGTATCGCCAGCAGGGCCTTCTGCGGTGACACATGTGGTGCGTGGTACACAGTAAGAGTTGTACACGATTTGATTTTCTTGGTCGTAGATGAAGTAACCACGTTGATCGTGGAATTTAGAATCGTCGGCCTTTCTGAATACTTCCTGCTTGTAGTACAGAGCAACAAGATATTGGTCGCTGGCATTGGTTGCGTCTGCGGCAACCTCGAACGTCATCACTTCATAAAACGGTGTGACTGCAGGGCCACCCGCACCCACTTCTGTACCTTCTTGACCTGGGGATATATCAACGCCGCCAGTTTCGACTGATTTCCATGTGCCGACTAGCTTTGCCAATGGACCGAAATCCATTCCGTTGATTGTATTGTGGTCGGCTACTGCTGGAACCGAGATTACTGCTGCAATACTAAGTGCTAATAATTTTTTCACTGTAACTTCCTTTTTTGTAATTATCTGACCTCATTAAAATTAAGGTTATTGTGAAACCAGTTTATTAACCCAGATCAGTGTTCTTGGTTAATATGAAAGCGATTTGTAACTTGATGTATCAGTCAATAAGAGAATATTAATGCGGCTAAATATTGAGCGAAGAGCCGTGATTTGTTCATCGAGGTTTAATTCAAAATTGCATTAATCTGAGCCTAAGTCATTTTGCTATTACACATTTCAAATTCTCATGTATGATGTGCGCCCATAATTGTATGACAAATGTGTAATCTTCCTTCTGTATGAATAAAGCTGTTAACCACGCCATTTTACTTTTGGTGTTCGCAAACCTACTTGCGTCCTTTTCAGATGTATCGTTGAAGATACTGAATGGCGAAGTCCCTACGTTCCAGTATGTGTTTATCCGTCAGCTATTGAGCGTGATCTTGCTGCTTCCATTTTGGTTAAAGTTACCGAGAGAAACGCGTATGCAAGGCGGTTGCCGAATCAACTTCTTAAGGGCTCAATTTATCTTGGTAGGGAGTGGCTGCGCGATGATCGCCATTACACACCTTACTTTGGCGACAGCAAACGCGATGTTCTATGTTGGACCAATCCTTATGCTGCCTTTGTCGATAGTGCTGTTGAAAGAAAGGCCGACATCTTCAAAAGTGATCGCGACCTTAATTGGTTTTGTGGGCGTGTTGATCGTATTACGTCCTGAGCAATTCCACTGGGCGGCAATTGCAGGGCTAGGCAGTGCGCTTGCGATGGGCGTGGGTAACATCTTGATCAAACGCCTGAACGCAGAGCAACACATCATATCCACTCTGTTCTGGACCAGCATTATGACTCTGCCACTCGCACTGGCATTTGCACTACCAACTTGGTCTGCGATTGAATGGCATCATGTGGGTTGGATCATGGCAATCAACTTGTTCGTACTTGGATACCATGCGCTTGTGGTGGTGGCTTACAAAAAAGCCCCTGCCAACCAAATTGCGCTTGCCGAATATTCCGGGTTGGTGTTCGTAACACTGTTTGGTGTTATGTGGTTTGATGAGATTCCAGACATCCTGACGCTGGTGGGTATTAGTCTCATCGTCATTCCTATGATGCCGATTAAATGGAAGAAGAGTTTCAAGTGGAAAGACAGAGCTGATTTAGAAGTTGAGGTTACTCCGCCTAAACCATAGCGGCTTGTCTCTCTGTTATTCTCGATTTCAAATAAACGACATCAAGGAAGGTCGTCTAAACTTAGGGTTTGTATCGCTTCAAAATACGACAATTTGGGCTCTAAAAACGTTCTCGAAATAAATGCAAATTAGTGCTTTACCTCAACTTAACTTGAGGTATTAGGATATGCAACGTTGCTTACGAGAATACTTTAAGGAGAGAAGAATGATCCAACTTGAACATGTGAATTTAGTCGTTAAGGACATCCCTGAAATGCTGACTTTCTATAAAGCGGCGTTTCCACACTGGTACGTTCGTGATGAAGGAAAAGGCGAATGGTCAGGCAAGCCACGTAACTGGCTGCATTTTGGCGACGAGTATCAATACATCGCATTGAGTGATCACGGAGAGGGGGAAAATAGAGATTTGGCAGGGCACTCGGTTGGTCTCGCGCACTTCGCTTATGTGACCAATAACATCGAAAGCGTCACTCAACGTCTTATTGATGCGGGCTTCCCTATTGCCAAACCTGGTGCCGAAGAACCTTATCGAAAAAATGTCTACTTTGTGGATCCGGCAGGCTTTGAAATCGAGTTCGTTGAATATCTGAGTGATGATCCCAAGCTGCGTAATGCTACAAGCTAGCGGAATAAGTAGGAATAAATGAAAAAGGGCATTGTGGAATATTCCGCAATGCCCTTTTTAGATTCTATTTATCAGCTGATATTGAGTGGGTTACTTATTTAGCCTTGAACGGCACTAACAGTTGTTTACCAAACACGTTAATGAGTGCGCCAGTGACAATCAGGCCACCACCTAGATAAGTCCAAACCGATGGGATTTCATTAAAGATCCACACGCCTAACAGCGCCGAAAAGACAATCTGAACGTATGAGTAAGCCGAAGCTTTGCCCGCTGCTTGTGTCTGCATTGCCTTAGTCAAACCGTATTGGCCGATTTGCGTGAAAATACCGACGAGCACCAACATCACGGTTAGGAATAGGCTCGGCCACACAAAGTCGTTCCAGATAAGGGCTGTAGAGATCGGTAGGGCAACCAATGGGAAGTAGAAGATGATGACAGAGCTGTCTTCGGTTTGGCTCAGCTTTCGCACAATCACATAAGCGATTGAGCTACCAAACGCGCCACATAACGCCACCATAATGCTGAACAGTGGTAATTCGCTGCTCGCACCGCTGTTCATGCTTGGTTGTACCATCACTAATAATCCTGCAAGGCAGAATGCAATGCAGATCATGGTCGACTTTTGGACGCGTTCTTTCAGGAATAACACACCGAGCAATGCGGTAAAGACAGGGTGCACGTATTGTAGAATGGTCGCTTCTGCTAACGGTAGCGTGGTCACAGCGTAGTAAACACACATCAGCGCCGCGGTTCCGACTGCACCTCGAACGAACAGTAGAGGTTTGTTATTACCCCAGATAGAAATGCCTTTTCGTTTTACGTCGATGTAGCTGATGATCAAAGACACCAACGCCCTCGCTGCAACGATTTCAAATACAGGTATGCCGTAGTTACTGATGTATTTCACACAAGCTGACATCAGTGCGAATCCAAAAGCAGAAAGGATCATGAATCGAACCCCAACAGGGATCATTGAAAAAGAGAAAGAAGGCATAAAAATATCAATCGGTTGAGGGAGAAGGAATGATAGCTTAGTTTAGGAGAGGCGACCAAAGTCTTTGTCCTGTTCTCGTCAACTTGATTCAATTAATTCTCATTTTCACTCTTTACGCATACGAGAACAACACCATAAAACGCATGTCACATTTTGTCCCGCAGAATATCGGCTATAGCTCAATTTTATAAAATCAACATCAACAGAAGGTGACGCTAATTCAACTCTGATTTATCGGTCGTTTTAATTGTCTCTATCGCTCATATCATTCTTGTGAATTTATAATGAGAGATATGTTCTATGAAACCAATAAATACCCTACTCATATCCACAATCGCGCTTTGCTCTTTTAGTTCAGCGACTTACGCTGACACCATTTTGCATGCTTTTAACTGGAAGTATTCAGATGTGACAGCCAATGCCAACCAAATTGCCGAAGCTGGCTATAAGAAAGTGTTGGTTGCTCCGGCAATGAAATCCAGCGGCAGCCAATGGTGGGCGCGTTACCAACCACAAGATCTGCGCACCATTGATTCTCCGCTGGGAAATAAACAAGATTTAGCTGCAATGATCACTGCACTAAAAGGTGTGGGTGTTGATGTTTACGCTGATGTTGTGCTCAACCACATGGCGAATGAAAGCTGGAAGCGAAGTGACTTGGATTACCCAGGCACAGAAGTGCTAAACGATTATGCTAGCCGCTCAAGCTACTATGCCGACCAGACTTTATTTGGCAACTTAGCGCAGGGTTTTGTCTCAGCTAACGATTTCCATGCCGCAGGCTGCATTACTGACTGGAACGATCCGGGTCATGTTCAATACTGGCGTTTGTGTGGTGCCGACGGCGATGTGGGCTTGCCTGACCTAGACCCAAATAACTGGGTAGTGTCACAGCAACGTTTATATTTGAAAGCGTTAAAAGATATGGGCATCAAAGGTTTCCGTATTGATGCGGTGAAGCACATGAGCCAGTACCAAATCGACCAAGTATTTACGCCTGAAATCACTGCGAACATGCATGTGTTTGGTGAAGTGATTACCAGCGGCGGGGCAGGGAACAGCGGTTATGAGTCGTTCTTAGCGCCTTACTTGAACAACACCAATCATTCTGCGTACGATTTCCCGCTGTTTGCTTCAATTCGATCAGCCTTCTCTATGGGCGGCGGTTTAAACCAACTGCATGATCCACAAGCGTACGGACAAGCTTTGGATGATAGTCGCTCAATCACTTTCGCTATCACACATGATATTCCAACTAATGACGGCTTCCGATACCAAATCATGGACCCACAAGACGAGCAGCTTTCTTACGCTTACATCCTTGGTAAAGATGGTGGTACACCGTTGATCTATAGTGATGATCTTCCTGATTCTGAAGACAAGGATAACGGTCGTTGGAGCAATGTTTGGAACAGTTCGACAATGAAGAACATGTTGAGCTTCCATAACGCGATGCAAGGCAAAACAATGACGATGATTTCGAGCGACCAGTGCACTTTGTTGTTCAAGCGAGGTAAAGAGGGAGTTGTTGGTATTAACAAGTGTGGCGAAACGCGTGACGTGACGGTTGATACCTACCAACATGAGTTTAACTGGAATGTTCAATACAAAGACGTATTAAGCAGCGCGACAGAAACCGTGAATTCTCGTTATCACACCTTCAACTTACCTCCACGCAGTGCGCGTATGTTTAAGCTGTAGTGCCTTTTAAGCGGCAGTATCTGTTGTCGCTGCAGTATCTGGTGTAGCTAGAGAGCAGACTCAACAACCTAAAAAGCCGCAGCTAATACTGCGGCTTTTCTAGTAGATAACGCATTACTAGCGCATTAAGCCGTTAAAAAGGCGAACGACTATTGGCAATGGCGAACTGTTGATAAAGTTCTGCCACTTCAACTGGGTTGAATTCATCTTTGTAAGTCAGTTCACTGAGGCGGTGCGTGATGTTTTGCAGCTCGTGAGATCGTTGCTGAGCACGCTGTTGGTAACGTTTGAACGCTTGTTCCGTCCCTTCAAAGTTAGAAGCAATACTCTGTGCTAACACATAAGCGTTCTCGATACCTAAGCTGAAACCGATGCCCATGGTTGGCAATACAGCACAACATGAATCTCCAAGTAAAACAGCGTTGTCACGATACCAAGTATCGAATGGTGCAACATCAGTGAGTGGAGAAGGTAAGATCTTCGATTCTGGAGTATCTTGAATCATATCCAACAAATAACTCGGATAGTGAGAGAACTGCTCTAACACGGTTTGTTTAGAAAGCGTTTCACCTTCTTCAACGGCGCATGCAGCGAACCAGTACTTGCCTTGGGTTTCTCGGTCGTAGGTGTAGGTTACGATACGAGATTTATCACCCGCAAAAACATAACACTCATCATCACTGATCTCAGGCGCTTTGAAATCGATCTCGCCGCGGCAGCAGTAGACGTTCGGTTGTCTTAAAGCCACATCCGGCGCGACAAACTTTCTTACTTGAGAGAACACACCGTCGGCACCGACAATGATGTCTGCATCAAGAGGTTCGCCATTGATGAGTATCTGCGGTTGCTCACAGTCTTGGTTTACTGTGCAGTGTTGGTTCGTTGCAATGCAGTCCTCGCCCATTTCATTTAATAACAGTTGGTATAAGCGGCTGCGATGAAACAAACCAATAGGCGCGTTGGCTTTGCTTGGCGAGTCACTCATATTGAGCGTGTTGATGGGGAGCCCTGTCGCCGTTAAGGTCGAGATGGTATCAACTTGGTTACACGCGGCTTTTACTTTATCGACACCCACCAACGCCGCAAGGACTTGCATGCCCTCTGGCCACATGATGATGCCAGTACCGTCAGCACGCGGTTGTTCGGCTTTCTCGTATATTCGAGCTTGAATGCCAAATTTACGCAGTGATAACGCGAGTGCTAAACCATTCAGTCCCGCACCGATAATCGCAACTTTTAGACGCTGTTGTTCCATGACTTTCTCCTAAGAATAAGATGCCAGTATCTGTGTACTGGTTCATAGGGCGTAAGATAGGTCATTCGAATCGATAAATAAACGTTATAAATGATAAGGTTAATGCGATTTCTAAATCTTAGGCACAGATCCCTTAATGATCTTGGATGACACCAGACCAATGATTTTGGTGGGATAGTGCTTTCAACAATTCGATCTCTTTCGCTGTCTCTATGTTAAGCCAATCAATCAAACCACTGATCACAGGTGAGTGAGTGCGCTGGTGGATGAAATAGGTCCAAGCACTGTTCTGGATCTTGGCATTCTCTGGGCAATATAAGAAACCGCGTTGTAGATCCTGCAAAACCAATAGCAGATCCGTGACCGTGACGCCTTCACCGGATAAGCAGGCACTGAGAGCCATATCCAAAGACAAGAAGCTGGTATTTCTCACGGGCTTTTTCGGAGGCGATTCGACATCAGCTAGCCATACTTTCCAATCATGGTGATCTAAGGTTGGGTGAAGCCTTGGCATGGTTAAGATCGAGTCGAGGTCGGTATCTTTCTTAGTCAAACCAACTGCATTCGTTAAGCTCGTGGAGCAGACTGGAGCCATGAACTCTTCACGCAAAAAAGTGATGTCAGGCGCGTTGTCATAGCGTTTTTTGAATCGAGTGTGGAAGATCAACAAGTCGTATTCGCTGCTGTTAATCGCTTCATCTTCTTCAATCACAGGAACGATCACGATCTCGTAATCTGGGTAACGCTCGTTTAATTCACGAACCTTAGAGATCAACACGCGCGTAGCAAAACTCAGGGTTGCTTTGATTACTATGCGTTTCTGTTTCGGCTCACTCCAAGAAGCGATAACGGATTCGATATTGCCGTAGCTTTCACGCAAAGCAACATACAAATCATGACCTTGCACCGTTAATTCAATCGCTCGATGCTTACGAATGATCAAAGATGCGTTCAGCTCATCTTCAAGCTGTTTGATCTGACGGCTGATCGCACTCTGTGTCACGTTGAGTTCATCGGCAGCCAACGTAAAGCTCATCAGCCTTGCAGCCGCTTCGAAGGCTTTTAAGCCATTATGGGAGGATGGCAAGCTAGGATATGGGGTCATAATTCGTTCACATGAGTTTTTGGAATGCTAGAGTCGCAAATTTATCAATTGAACGCCAGCCCCATCGATCGTATTTTGGGCGAAATTACCTGAGGCGCTCATGAAAAAAATACTCACTCTTGCATTCCCTTTGATCATTTCACAGCTGATATCCATGGCTTTAGTCCTTACTGATGTTTGGATGATGTCGCGAATCAGCGTATCAGCCCTTGCGGCTGGTGGCTTAGGTGCCTCTATCTACTTCTTCATCTTTATTATTGCGAGTAGCACAGTCGGTTGTGTCGCAAACCTGATCGCTATTGCTTATGGTCAGCGTGTCGCACGGCCAGAGTTTGGTAATACTCAGATTAGATTGGCCGTGAAAGGTGCAACCATGTTGGCGTTCGTGCTTAGCGTGACCTTAATGGCGAGTTTCTGGTTTGCGCCACTTGTATTGGAGGCGGCTAAACAACCTCAAGAAGTGATCACCTTAGCGATGGAATATGTGCACGCCCTAAAATGGGTGATGTTGCCTTCGCTTATCTTGTTGGTGCTGCGTGGCTTAACCAGTGCGTTTGGTAACGTGCGTTCTATTCTGGTGATGTCGATTATCACTGTGATTTTGAATGTACCCGTCAGCTACTTCCTCACGTTCCAGTTAGATATGGGCTTAACAGGCTTAGGCTTAGGTACGGCTATCGCGGCATTTATCGTGATGGTTGGCTACACGGTTTGGGTGTTCAAGCGTGATGAGTTCAAACAATTCGCCCCTTGGCTCAATACCGAAGAGTACTCCATTAAGCTGATGAGTCCGTTGTTGTTGATGGGTCTACCTATCGGCTTGGCAGCGTTACTTGAGCACGGCTTGATTTATGGTGGCACTTTGATGGCGGGTACGATCAGTATTGCCTCTCTGGCGCTACACCAAATCTTGCTGCAATGCTTAAGCTTTACGTGGAACTTCAACTTCGGTTTCTCGCAAGCTGCCGCAATTTTAGTAGGCCGTGATTATGGCGCAGGCAACTACGAAGGCATCAAAAGAACCTCGATTCAAAGCTTTATATTGGTGTCAGTGTTGAGTGTCGCCTTGTCTGCCGTGTTCATCATTTGGCCTGAAATGATCGCGTCTATATTCAAGTTGGATGATGGCACTGGCGCAATGACATCGCTATTGGCTTCGGTTATCTGGGTTGTTGCACTGTGTTTTATTGTTGATGCTTGGCAACTACTGGCGATTAACCTGCTAAGAGGGATGAAGATTGTTTCTATGCCAACGGTGATGACAGCCATTGGTTACTGGATGTTTGGCCTGCCGGCTGCTTGGTACTTCATGCCGAAATTCGAGCTAGCAGGGATCTGGGGCGGGATCGGCGTTGGCCTAGGTGTGACAGGCATTCTGCTGCTTATCCATTTGATGGTCGTTCTAAACAAGAGTAGCAAGACACCAGACTTAGATTGTTCAGCTTATTCTTAAGCTTTATTGAAACGCAAAAAAGCCACAGCAAAGTCTGTGGCTTTTGTTTATCTCAATTGATTCTTGGGGGGGAGTGAATCAATATCAGGATTAGGGGCAGCTAGTTTCTACCAGATGACTTATTACCAGGTAACTCTCTACCAAATTCTCTCACCAAACTATTTTCCACCAGAGAGCGCTGACTTCATCATCGTCTTAAATTGCTCTTTTTGCTCTTCAGTTAATACGTTATAGATGTTGTTCTTAAGACGCATTTCTTGCATCACCATCGACTTCTCAGTGGCTTGAACCGTGTCGATGACCGTTTCCATCTCAGCTTCATCAAACTCAGGTTGAGTCACTAAGGCTATCTGCTTTTTCTTAAGTTCTATCGCACTATCCATATCAATTTCAGTTCTATCGGATTGATAATCTTGCACAAGAGTGAACACTTCCGCTTGTTGTTCTTCAGTTAGATTCAAAGAAGCAATAACCATTTGCAGTGGGCTAAGGGCTGGCTGTGGCGGTTGTTGTGGTGATGACGCACTCACAAACGGAGCAGTAACGAGTAAAGCTGAAGCAGTTAATACACAAAGCGACTTTTTCAGTGATTTCATTGAGTTTCTCCTGTTAGTGGAAATAAGAGTATAGGTGAGCAAGCTGAACTCGATATGAACACGCTGTTCAGTTAACTAAGCTTGCTTCACGCCTAGCTGCTCATCCGGATAAGCAAAGAAGAAGATAGACAGGGAAGCAGGTTAGACCTTGGTCTTACAGAAACCGAGCTAAAAGGTGACTAGAATGATTTGAGTTGCTCACCGTTTTATCAAGGATTACACAAATGGAAGTTGGATTGTTCTGGGCTGAAAAAGGGATGCTAGTGCTTGGCGCACTGTTTGTTTTGACGAGTATGATGCAGTACGGAAGACGCAGTAGTGATTGGAAAGGCGTAATTACGATGTTCTACAAGCGTATCCCAATGAATATTGCGGAATACAAATGGTACCGACTCGGTATCGCATTATTGGTTTTTGCCGTGATTATCCGTTTTGCATTGTTGATCCTATGGCCTACCTATCAGTTCTAGCTTTTTTGTATTTGCTTTGATGTATAAGATACCTGGCATTAGCTCTCACGTGTTGGATATATCGAAGCGATAAATGCATGAGTAAACCAAGCCTTAATAAACTCACTTATTAAGGCTACCATTTAATAAAATAGTGCTAATACTCAATAATATTGAGTTGCTATTGTCTTTGTAGCATATTGTTTTTCATAAAGAATAATGCGAGATAATAGCTTACCCACTTGTTTCATCATTCTTACTAATAATCTACACATAAATCCATTCACCCCGTACCTGATACCATAATGATCTGTTACACTCGTCCGAATTAGCTTTGATTTTTCGGTGGTGCATTTATGTCGTTCCCAGTTCTTATATGTGATGATTCTGCGTTAGCAAGGAAGCAGATGGCTCGATCACTGCCTAGTTCTCTAAATGCAGATATAACTTTTGCTGTTCATGGGCTTAATGCACTTGAAGAGCTCGCTCAAAACCAGTTCAAACTGATGTTCCTCGACCTCACCATGCCGGAATTAGATGGCTATGGCACATTGGAAGAGATGCAACGTTTAGGTGATACCACACCTGTTGTGGTGGTTTCTGGTGATATCCAACCAAAAGCGCAGCAGAAGGTCATGGACCTTGGTGCTAAAGCGTTTTTGCAAAAGCCGATTGATAAAGAAGCGCTAAAAGCCATTTTACGTGAGCATGTTGAGCCGCCAAAACAGCCTCAGCTCATTACGCCTTCACCTTTAGAACTCCCGATACTTCGCCGACGTGACATCTATATGGAAGTCGCGAACGTTGCGATAGGCCGTGCAGCCGATGCATTAGCGCGCCACTTTAATGTATTTGTGCACTTACCATTGCCGAACGTGAACATCTTTGAAGTGAGTGAATTGCACATGGCACTTCGTGACCTAGCAGACAACGACCAAGTATCGGGTGTTTGCCAAGGCTTCAGCGGAGAAGGCATCGCAGGAGAAGCATTAGTATTATTGAGTGACTCCAGCGTGAGCGATCTTAAGAAGCTCATGAAGGTGCCAACCGAAAGCGAACAGCTTGAAGAACTAGAACTGCTGATGGATGTGTCGAACATTCTCGTTGGTTCTTTCCTTAACGGGTTAGGGGAGCAATCTGAGGTTCGCTTCTTCCAGAGTTCGCCTGTTCTGCTTGGGCAACACATCTCGATTGATTCTGTGATTGAGAATACCAGTGGCTCGTTCAAGAAGACCATGACCTTCGAAGTCAGCTATAACATTGATGGCACTTCTATCCGTTGTGACCTTCTGTTTATGTTCGTTGACGAATCTCTGCCTCTTCTAGACAACAAATTGGCCTACCTAATGGAGGAGTTTTAATATGCTGAATCTTCCTGCTGAATTTGAACAGTTCCACTGGATGGTGGACATGGTTCAAAACGTCGATATGGGGCTGGTGGTCATCAACCGTGACTTTCAGGTACAAGTTTGGAATGGCTTCATGACGCACCATAGCGGTAAGCAATCGCATGATGCTATTGGTAAATCTATCTTTGAACTGTTCCCTGAGATCCCTGAAGAGTGGTTTAGGCTCAAAACCAAGCCCGTTTATGATTTAGGCTGTCGTAGCTTCATTACATGGCAACAAAGGCCTTATCTGTTTAAGTGTCGTAACGTTAGGCCTGTAACTCAACAAGCCGATTTCATGTATCAGAACGTCACGCTTAACCCAATGCGCTCGCCAACAGGCCAAGTCACCTCATTGTTCTTGTCTATTCAGGATGCAACGGCAGAAGCGCTGATGTCTCAAAAGGGCTAATACATCTTCTAGGCGTTGGTTTAATAGCTTTAAAAGAGCAATCCAAACATCGAATAAAATGGCTAAGGTAAATCACCTTAGCCATTTTTTTGCTTTCTATTCTTCAATTGACCTTAAAGGTTTCGATCTTTTCGTCTGCTTATTGCAAATTTCCTTCATTTACACAGCTCACCACCTCAGCAAACTCTTTTTGTTCGAGGCTTTTTGCTCAAGAATTTCGATTGAGAGAACGGTAAGGCGACAAAGAAGCATGATTTAGGCCGTGAGTGGTTTATAAAGTTTGGCTTTTTAGGGGGCTTTTAATAGAGCGTGTGCTTTAGACTGCCGAAATCAAATGAACCTTGCCTTCAAAACCGAGTGCATTGAAGCGTGTTTCTCTTAGGTGAGTTTAACTAAAGGCACGATGAGTTTGTCGAATTTGGACGAAAACAGAAAAAATTTGGAAAAAATCGAATTTATTTAAGAAAAAAGGCATTTTTTTGTTGGAGAAAAGTGTGATTTTTATGTGATCTCGAGGCACTTTCTTCACATATTTGCTTAATGAAGGCGATATTGTGTGAAAAAGAGAGGAAAACGATTGCGCAATAAACCGACAGCGTTTGCGTGATTGGTTCGCTAAGTTATTAATTAGTAAGAATTTAGTAGGGAAGTGTTGCTTGGGAGGTTTTACCAGATATGGAATCTTCGAGAGGATAGCACAAAAAAAAATGAAATATCAGACTTGCTGTTACTAAATCACGACCTATAATGCTGAAAACCGGAGCGTCTGCCAACGCTCCGGTTTTTTTGTGTCCGAAGAAAAGTAAACTCGTCTGCCAACGGTTTTACTACGCATTTCGCGAGAGACACATAATTTTATGAATCAAGGAAAACACCATGCGTATCGAACAAGAACTTAAGTTAGGTTTCAAAGATGTACTCTTCCGTCCGAAGCGTTCTACCCTTAAAAGCCGTTCTCAAGTTGAATTAACCCGCGATTTTACATTCAAGCATAGCGGTCGTCAATGGTCTGGTACTCCAGTAATTGCAGCTAACATGGATTCGGTAGCAAGCTTTGAAATGGCAGCTGCTCTAGCAGAGCACGGTGTTATGACTGCAGTACACAAGCACTACACAGTAGAGCAGTGGGCTGAGTTCGCTAAAACAGCAGACAAGAAAACACTGAACAACGTATTTGTATCAACAGGTACATCTGAAGCTGAGTTTGAGAAAACTAAGCAAATCATGGCACTTAGCGAAGACTTCGTATTTATCTGTATTGATATCGCTAACGGCTACTCAGAGCACCTAGTTGAGTACGTACAAAAAGTACGTGCAGAATTCCCGAACAAAGTTATCTCTGCTGGTAACGTTGTAACAGGTGACATGGTTGAAGAACTAATCCTAGCGGGCGCAGACATCGTTAAGGTTGGTATCGGCCCTGGTTCAGTTTGTACTACTCGTGTTAAAACAGGTGTAGGTTACCCTCAACTTTCTGCAATCATCGAGTGTGGCGACGCGGCACACGGCCTTGGCGGCATGATCATCGGTGACGGTGGCTGTTCATGTGCGGGTGACGTATCTAAAGCGTTCGGCGGCGGTGCTGACTTCGTAATGCTAGGCGGAATGCTAGCGGGTCACTCTGAGTCAGGCGGTGAAGTTGTAGAGCAAGACGGTAAGCAATACATGAAGTTCTACGGCATGTCATCTCAGTCTGCTATGGACAAGCACTCAGGTGGTGTTGCTAAGTACCGTGCTGCAGAAGGTAAAACTGTTTTACTTCCGTTCCGTGGTTCAGTTCACAACACAATTTCTGACATCCTTGGTGGTGTACGTTCAACTTGTACATACGTAGGCGCAGCAAAGCTTAAAGAGCTAACTAAGCGTACGACTTTCATCCGTGTGCAAGAGCAAGAGAACAACGTATTCGGTAAAGAGTAATCTGAACGAATTCGAATAGTTTGAAAATCAAGAGCCGCTTTTTAATGGCTCAGACTGATGACAAAGGTCTAGCTTTCGAGCTAGACCTTTGATCTAATAGGAGTATCGAAATATGGATGCTCCGATATGCTTCAAGAACCTTCTCCACAACAATATGAACTGGAAATGGTGACCATGGAACAGCTTGTTCCCCAAGACCATCTTGTTCGCAAAATTGATAGCGCTATCGACTTTGAGTTCATCAGAGACGAAGTGGCTCACCTCTACTGCAAAGATAACGGGCGACCACCTGTCGACCCTGTTCGCTTATTTAAAATCATCCTGCTTGGTTACATTTTTGGGGTGAAAAGCGAGCGACAGCTAGTTAAAGAAATCGAAGTGAATGTCGCATACCGTTGGTTCCTTCGAATGTCTCTAACCGAGAAAGTCATCCATGCCTCAACACTCAGTCAAAACCGTATTCGTCGCTTCAATGGCACCGATATATTTGAACGCATTTTCGCTAACATCGTTATCCAAGCGATGGAGAAAGGCTTAGTAGATGGCCGTGAATTATTTACCGACAGCACTCACCTTAAAGCCAATGCAAACAAGAATAAGCACAGCAATGAAGAACGCCAGGTTAGAGCTGGTGCTTACCTAGATATGCTTAATGAGGATGTCGCGGTAGAGC
Source organism: Vibrio sp. Isolate33 (assembly GCF_022397895.1). Lineage (NCBI taxonomy): Bacteria > Pseudomonadati > Pseudomonadota > Gammaproteobacteria > Vibrionales > Vibrionaceae > Vibrio > Vibrio sp. Isolate33. The sequence continues at coordinate 83,882 of NZ_JAKEUP010000012.1, read as the reverse complement.
GATGTGAAGAAGGAAAGCGTCCACTAAAGCCTACAAAAGCAGAGCCTAAAGTGAAGAACACTAAAGTCAGTACAACGGACCCAGAGAGTGGCTTCATGACACGGGATAATAAGCCACAAGGCTTCTTCTATCTTGACTATCGAACCGTGGATGGGAAGCATGGCATCATACTCGATACCTATGCGAGTGCAGGGAATATCAACGACTCGTAACCTTATATCCAACGCCTTGACCATACCTTAGAACGCTTCAAGCTAACCCCAGTAGCAGTGGGTCTAGACGCTGGCTACTTCACAGCTCCTGTTGCTGAGTGTTTAGAGCGCCGAAACATCTTAGGTGTGTTCGGCTATCGCCGCCCACCAAGAACACAAAACACCTATAAGAAAAAGCACTTCAAGTACAAGAAAGAGACGGACACCTATTTATGTCCTGCGGGCCAAGAACTTAATTACAAGACAACAACTGGAGGCGGGTACCGAGAGTATCACTCAGACCCAAAGCAATGTGCGTTCTGCCCAGTTCGAAATGACTGCACGAAGAGTCAAAATATGAAGAAAGTGGTGACGAGGCATATCGACAGTGATGCTGTTGAGCGAGCAAATATGATGCGACTATCGCCTTACGGTCGGAAAACTTATCGGCGTCGAAGTGAGACGGCAGAACGGAGCTTCGCAGATGCAAAGCAACACCATGGTCATCGCTATGCTCGCTTCCGCAGCTTGGCGAAAGTACAAATGCAATGTTGGATGGCGAGCGCTGCGCAAAATATCAAGAAGATAGCTCTAGTGATGAGTTATCTGCAAAAAATGGGGTTAAAAGGGCTCAAATAAGGCGAATGTTGGCGTTCTGGAGTCAAAATAATGCTTTGAGACGTCATGTTGTTCAATAAGTAAAAAATCTCGATCGCTCCCTAACGGTCGCTTACTAAAAGAGAACCCCGCTAAAAAGCGGGGTTCGTCAGCAATCTGAGCCGCTTTTTAGCGGCTCTTTTTTTGGAATTTACGGTAGAACCGGTTGGATTTTACATGGATGATATTAAGTACTGGTGTTCCGATGGGAAGCCGAACCTATCGAGTACGTGATGCAAAAAAACACGAGTATGAGTTGTTTGAATGCTAGACGTTCACCCAACACATTTATGTTCCAAAGTGCGCCAGAGCAAGATTGAACCTGACTTTAAGTTGTACAATTTGACTTGTTTTTTCTAATGACAAATTCTCTAGCCATGTGGCCAGGCTTTCTTATCCGCTACGTATCTCATAACTGAAACTTATGGGTTAAGGAACGACCTCTGTGAGTACGCTTCCTGTCGAACCTGACGGAAAGTTGATTTCCATAAATTGAGAGATAGTTGGCGCGATATCATAAGGGGTGACTTCCCGGTGAACTTTAGCACCTTTGATATCCATTCCTGCAAAAAAGATAGGAACGAAAGTATCATAGCGCCATGGAGACCCGTGAACTGAAGCTACTTTCAAACCATCAAAGTTGTTGATGTAAACATTTGGGTTGTAAACCACATAGATATCTCCAGAACGAGTGGGGTGATGGTTGTTAGCCACTAGTCGATTAATACGCGTATCTGAAAGTTGACCTTTCATAATATCTGTCGCCGTAATTGTTTGATTAATACCATCGATGTTTTCTAATGCGCGGGCGATAACAGTCTGAACCTCTGACACTTTATAGCCTTTTGATTCAATCAGTTCATGGTTCAGGTATAGGTAGGGATCGGCATATTGGCGAACAACATCCTCACCTAATCCAAAACGCTTCTTTACCACTTCAAAAACGCCTGACTGTTTCATTTTTTCAATGCCAAAATAGTCAGCTTTATTCCCACCTAACGCATTCACGTAGCCCGGGACGTCAGGGGCTCCGTGATCCGCTGACAACACTATAAGTGTGTTATCAAGCCCAACCATTTTGTCCACATGAGCGAATAGATCCTCTAATGTACGGTCAAGACGTATTAGGTTGTCTTCTGCCTCGATACTAGAAGGGCCATACATATGGATGACATAATCAGTCGCTGAGAAACTAACCGAAAGGTAATCGGGGTATTCACCTTGACCTAAACTTTCTGAGTCAATGACAGATTTTGCAAAATCTGCAACGATCTCATCGCCTGCTGGGCTTAAGCTCAATAGTGTAGTGAAGTATGGGTAGTTAGCAGGGCCATAAGGGTGAGGGAAACTACGACTAAAATTGGCTAAGTCAATTTTATATTCGACATCACCATCATCAGAAAATAGATACTTTTCTTGGGGTAGAGTGAGTTCCCATCGCTTACCGCTGTACTGTTGAGTAAAATCCTTGGCATTCCATTCGTCAACCCAAGCTGGGTTCTTGTCGTAGTAATAATCACTCGTTACAAATGCGCCGGCAGATTTAGAGAACCAAAAAGCTTTGCCTAATTCACCGCCTAAAGACACAGCCCCTCTGTCTTTAAAAGAGACAGAAAAGGCGCGAGACTTACCATGATAGGCTTTAACAATTTCGTCTCCAATTGTAGAAGTGTGGATATTTAACGGTGACCGACCATCGCCTTGTGCTGCGCGTTGGGTAGAATCGATCTCTGTTGATTGATCGATGTCAGCATCGATTGCCAATAAGTTGTAGTTAGTATCCTCGATATTGTACACCACACGTTCTTGAGTTCGGTCGTACCATACATTACCAATCATGCCGTTTACTGCGGGAGGTGCGCCTGTAGCAAGGGCTGCGTGTCCTACAATCGTTTCTGTGTTCGCATGTTGGTAGTGTGCATTCGTATAGTGAACGCCCTCATCTAAGAGCAGCCTAAAACCACCTTCACCAAAATTGTGTTTAAATCGATTGGGTAAGTCACCACGCAGCGCGTCAACGGTAAGCTGCAGAATGAGTTTTGGCTGGGTTTCGTTTGCGATGACAGTACCTGAAGAAAATAACATGCTGAGTGCAAGGGTACTAACGACAAAGTTCTTCATATTGTTAATCCAGTTTTCGATATGGTTACGCTCCAAAACGAGCTTTTCTCTCTACGTTCAGATTCATCACTGCATGCTGTAATCGTGTCCAATCACTAACTGCTTTGGTGCATTCTAAGTATCATGACGAATGTAGTCTTTGGCTAGATCTTCCGAGCGGGTACTGGTGATCCAACATTTTACTTCCTCGATCTTGCCATCGTCTTCTCGTGTATACATATCAGACACAGAAAAAGGCGGAATCACAGCGATAGAATCGATTGCAACGGCTTGTTCTTTTTCATCAAACGCGATGCAACGAACTTTGACGGCTTCTGCGTAGGAGACTTTAATTCGCCAGTGAGTATCTGAGAGTGGTTGAATTTCATCCCCAGTAATAACGAATGGTTTGTTTGGCCGCTTTTCTTCTGCTTCAGGCGTAGCGGTATCTTTTGCAAGTGCATTCGTGCAGGTTAATGCGGCAAAAAAACATAGGATTTTGTTAAATTTCATATTAACAACTCTTTGTGGTTGACCGTGTAAGTAACTCAAACATTACATTGATTACTAAAAGAGATTAACTAGGACTTTCCCTAGTCCTAGCTTTACGAATTTACGCAGGATTGATCGGCTTTAATCGGTACTTTACTCGCCATTGTTGTCTGACTTCATTCGTTAACACCCAAACAACTATGCAGCGTTTTAAATGCCACTGACCTTGTTTGTTAGTACGGATGCCATTTTTCAGTGTTGGGTAATGGTTTAGGTCATAAATTCCATGATATGAAAACCATTGATAAAGTGCTTGGCTGGCACATTTTTTTGTCCCTACAGCAACCCAAAAAATGGTTATTAAGCGTTTTACAAAAGAAGAGTGAAGGGCAGTTTGATTCTGCACTTTTAACACTTTCCATAAGTGAGAAAACTTAAAACGTAAACGCCATAAGCCAAGCACAACTAACAACCCTAAAATGAGTGTTTTACGTTGTTCTTCCAACCACAGCTTTATATTTGAACTCCATAGCTCAATACGCTGATCCAAAGGCAAAGGTGGTGCAGAGTTGACCTCCACCGTTATGGCTGGCAGCGAAATTTTCTCTACTTTACGTTTTGTTGTGTTCCACCACTGGAATGACAGTTCAGGTAGGGTGTATTGCCCTTTGTGAACAAATCGATAGTGAATATCTGTAATGCGTGTGCCAGTCATATCTGCGCGGAATGTTTGGGTTGTCGTTTGGCTATTGCCAGTACGAATTTCAACGTCTTCAATCTGGTTAATCAATGGCAGTTCTGAAATATAGTGCCCCGGCAAATCAGCAACATTGAGAGAGACTGAACGGGTTACCGCGCCGCCTTCAGTGATCTCTACGTCACTGACAGTTTGCTCTACTGTGACGTTAGGAGAGGTAATCTTACCTTTCGCAGCCTCAGGAAGTGCTTTTACCGTGATCTTCAATGGCTGTGTTGGAATAGTAACCACGTTGTCACTACGGCCAAGGGTGATGTTGATACCTGGTAAAGTGAACTCTCCAGGTTTAGCTGGAAATAGTTCTAACTTTAATGCTGCTTTTTCAACACGTTTGCCGTTTTCTGTTGGCCTAGTGTATTGCCAAAATGTGGTGGTTTGCTCAAAAAAGAGATCTTTGGCTGAAATCGTTTCAACGTTGATGACATCAGTAATGGCTGCGTCACTGAGAAGTTCTAGGAAAACGGTATGGCGTTGCCTCTCTGTAAAGGTTTCACTACCTAGAGCCCAGCGGGCATGGTACTGCGTATTCACTGTGTTTGGCGGTTGAGAAGATGCAAGCGACAGTGGATCATTTGTAGAGATGGATGCTTGAGCACTTAAACTTGCCATGAGTATCATGCCAAAAGCGATGGCGGTCCCTATATCATCGATGAAACGTTTGAACGTGCCCATTACTTCACCTCCTGTTGGGTGTGCTCGCCGACCAAAACGGGTTTGTCTATTTGCTGCAGTTGAATAGAGAACTTATTGCGAAGGAACACTTCAGGGTTGGATTTAACTTGCTCCAGCCAAATTTTAGTCAAATGCTCTTCTGCCATTAAATCTGCACTGTTGATGACTTCAATTTTGTCTTCAGGTTCTTCAATTCCCATATCTTCTTCTAGTGTGGAAATGACATCGGCAGTCATGTCCTCTCCGGCGGTGCCTTGGCCTTGCGCACGATCAGCCATGAGGTCGAAAATCTCTTCAAGTAAATCAAGGTTGTGAAGTGTTTGTGGGTGCTGTGGGTCTAATTCTAATACTTGTTCAAACCAACGCTCTGATGAACGAAAACGGTCAATATGCAAATAAGCAAGAGCCACTTTGTAGCGTTTTTCGAGAGAGTCCGGCTGATTGTTGAGCATGGTCAGCGCCCATTCCCACTGCTGATTGCGCATGAGGGATTCAATTTTCCAATCAGGATCGATGAAGGCTTGTGCAGCACATGCATAATTGCCTTGATTATAAAACCATTGTCCTTGCTGATCTGGCGTGAGGAAGAGCCTCATTGACAGTGAATCACACGTGGTGAGATCAGTCGACGACTTTGCTAAAGCCGGGCTTGGTTGAAAGGCACTGAGAGCAACAATGCTGATCAATACGCTAGGAACCCAACGGATACTCCAGCCTCGGCGAAACCAAAGTAAACTAAACAGCAGAGCAGGGAAGACGAGATAAAATCCGGCTTCTTGCCATTGTATATCTTCATCCATTGGATCAAAGTAACTGAAGCTGTCTATCCATCGGCTAATACTTTGAACGTCGCTATGGTCAGGAGTACTTTGAATTAGACGGACATCCGAGGGAGAACCGACAGTTTCGTTGTAACCAAATTTCCAAACGATCATTTGATCACTGTAGGTACGTTCATAATTCTCTATGGCTTGAGCAGCACTGTTATCGAGGCTGTCTGTTACAACGACAATGCTTGCTGGGATGCTACTCTCTGTCTGTTGCTGGGCAATCTGATCCAGGACAGCTGGCAGGTTTTTCCCTTGTCTAGGGACGAGGTTTGTTGATAAAGAAGAAAGATACAGTTCAAGCACTTCCCGATCATCTGTCGGTGGAATGAGCATATGAGCGCTGCCAGCATAGACATACGCACCAATAATCCCATCAGATTTGTACTCTAATAGGTCGGATAACTTCAATTTAGCATTTTCAAGGCGACTTGGTGCAATATCGGACTCACCCATTGAACGTGATAAATCAACCACAAATAGAATCGGCGATTGGTTTTTTGCGTGGGTATCAGGTTCTGGCTGCCATGTTGGACCTGCCACAATGATAGTCAGCAGACCTAGGAAAAGTGGTAGCAAGTTCTGAGGAGAAAACCAACGCGTTTGGCTTTCTCCTGCATTGAGAAATGGCAACAGGTGAGCGGCGATAGGAAGCCGTTCACTGTTGTCTACTTTTCTCTTGAGGACATAGACCAAAATGCCTAAAGGAATGGCTAACAAAAGTAACCATGGTCGAATGAAATGAAATTCAGCCATTTATATCTCCTTATTCATATTACTTTGCCCGCGCAGCGCAGCAATAACTAGCGCCAATAGGCTGAGCGATAAACTGACAATAAGTGGCCAGTAATAGAGTTCTACTTTTGGTCGAATGGTGTAGCTATCAAAAAGCGTTTCTTCAAGTTCGTTAAGTGCTTTATACACGTCTACTAAATCTTGCCCATTGAGCGCTTCAAATACCTGCCCACCGGTATAATTGGCAATACGATCTAACATATCGAGATCTATACCATCTTCACCCACGTTGGTTGCATCACCGATGGCAATGGGGTAGATAGTAATGTCGTTTTCACCCGCAAAATGGGCAGCGTCAATTGGGGGGTAGTTGCTGGTGGTATCGCGGCCATCTGTCATGAGGATTAAAACTTTATTGGCACTGTCTGAATGTTCGAAATGATTAACGGCCACACCAATCGCATCACCGAGGGCAGTGCCAGATCCAGCCATTCGAACATCCATTTCATTGAGCAATTGGGTGATAATAGAGAAATCGTCAGTAAATGGGGCTTGTAAATACGCATCATCACCAAAAGCGATAAGGCCGATTCGATCGCCTTCACGTTGAACTAGAAAATCGTCGAGCAGAAGTTTTACACCATCAACTCGGCGAACATTGATGCCATCTGGATCGACAAAGTCACGAGCTTCCATTGAGCCAGACAGATCCACCGCTACCATCATTTCACGACCACTTTTTTCTATTGAAACGGGCTCACCTAGCCAAACAGGTTTTGTTGCAGCGATAACCAAACTTAGGTATGTCACCACAATAAGAAGACGTTGCCACCAAATAGGTGACATCACCACAGCGCCAGAAGTTGGTTTAGAACCTGTGACTTTAACTAACTTATCGAAGTGACTAAAACGCAGTGCGGTCTGACGAGTGAAGTGTTTGGGACTCAGAAAAATCACTAAAGGTAGCAAAATCAGCAGACTGAATAGAGGATAAGTGAGGGTTAACATGTCACCTCCTTAAACCAACGTCTGATCGCTTGTCGCTCGAGATCTGTAAGAGTGGGTGATGCGCGATAGCTGCTTTCCATTAATTGAGAGACCAGCACTGAATGTAGTTTGGTAGCACTGCTTTGACATATGAATTGAGCAAACTCCTGGTTGGTCATTGTGCCGATATCGGACTTAGGCCAGTGTTGATGTGCTAGCTGCTTCATTAACTGCGCAATAGCGGCAATGTTCTGTTCGTGTTCGTATTTCTGAAACAACGCCCAAGCTTCGCGTAAGTAGGTACGCTTAAGATATTGGTGATAACGATGAGCAATATAGCCAAATACCACAACGATGCTTGTGAGCCCAATGAACAGCCACGTGATCGTTTGTGGATACCACGAAATAGCTTGAGGCGGAGAAATCCATTCCGCTCGCTTTACTAGATGACTACCAAACTCGACAATTTGGCCTTGTGTAAAATTACCCATAAAATGCCTATTGTTTGGTCAGTGAAAGTAATTGTGTCCAAGCATCCTGCTGAGTCGTCATATCAAGCAATGCCAAACGATGGCGTATAAAGTGCTCTGATAGCGATTGTTTTTGCTCTTGGACGTACTGTTCATAACGAGCTCTGATAGGTCGATCGCTTTTCTTCAGTTCGACTTGATAGCTTTCATTGCCCATGACTAGATTCTGCTTAGGGAATTGTTCTTCCAGCGGATCGGTAATTCGGATGCCCACTAGACTATTTTGACGAGCTAACTTATCAATCATTACGCTTGAATTTCGTTGGTCGTAGTCGCTGAAGTCACTAAAAATAAAACACTGGCTCTCTTTTAATCCAAGATCGACTAAGTGCTTTAATGCGTCTTCTAAATTAGGGGCCTTTTTAGACACTATCCAATTTGGGAGTTTGTTTGATTGATCTATGATCGCAGATAAAAGAGCCATGAGCGCTCTTTTCCCGCGTCGAAATGGTAACGTGACTATGTCACTGTCGGTAAGAATGACAGCGCCTACGCGATCGCCATGATGACAAGCTGCGCCCGCAGCAATTGCTGCAGCTTCACAAGCAATGGCAGATTTCATGTGGCCATCGGACGCAAAAAACATACGAGTTCTAAGATCGATGAGCAGAGCGATATTCTTATCGTTTTCCTCAGCGTAAACTCGTAAATAGGGTTGACCCGTTCGTTGTGTTACTTTCCAGTCAATACAGCGAACATCATCACCTGCGTAGTAGTGACGAAGTTCGACAAAATCCAACCCTCTGCCACGTTGATGACTGCGATGCTTACCAGTAAGAGGAGTCAACTTTTGATAAGGTGGTTGCCACGAGATCTTACGACCTAGTAACGTTAGCTCTGCAAGCCTTTCTGAAGTCGGATAGATACGAAGATCGACGGTCATAAAGCCTCCCCGCAATTAAGAAAATGCAACGCTGTTTAGCAGTTTATCGATGACTTGCTCAGCATCCACCCCTTGATTTTGAGACGTAAAAGTCAAAACTAGACGGTGGCGAAATACTGAATGAGCCACTGCTCTTACGTTGTCTGGTGTCACGTAATCTTGGCCATTTAACCATGCGTGAGCACGTGAACACTTGTCTAATGCGATGGTTGCACGAGGGCTAGCCCCTAACTCAATCCACTGGCTAAGCTGTTCGTCATATTTGTCTGGGTAGCGAGTTGCATCGATAAGATCGACAATGTACTGATCTACCTGTTCTGCGACATGAATCTTATCAATATGGCGACGTGCCTCTAGCACTTGTTCGATGGTCATGAGCGGTTTGCTGCTAGTGGAGCCTTGGTTCTCAATGCGCAAGAGTTTGAGCATGTTTTTCTCAGCGTCTTTACTTGGATAATCAATCAAAATCTGCATTAAGAAACGATCCATCTGTGCTTCAGGCAGTGGGTAGGTACCTTCTTGTTCAACTGGGTTTTGTGTGGCGAGAACCATGAACAGTTCTGGTAATTTGTGTGTTTCTCCTGCTATCGAAACTTGTTTTTCTGCCATCGCTTCAAGCAGTGCTGATTGCACCTTAGCTGGAGCTCGGTTGATTTCATCGGCCAGCAAAAGGTGAGTAAATACAGGGCCTTTTTTGAATGTCAGCGATTGAGTATTACTTTCGTAAACTTCGCTACCCGTGATGTCAGCAGGAAGCATATCCGGTGTGAACTGAATGCGGTTTAGATCGGAATCTAATTGGCTAGCCATTACGCTTACACTGCGGGTTTTAGCGAGACCAGGTAAACCTTGGAGAAGAACATGACCGTTGGCAAGCAGAGCGATCACTAACTGTTCAACAGATTTTTCCTGCCCAAGCACGCGCAAATTAATTTTCTCTTGTAACGTAATAAAGTGGTTTTTTTGTACGCTCACGTTATCTCCTTAGGGACGTCGTTTAGCCCGAAGGCTGAGTAGAACTATTCGATGGTGTTAGAGTAATAACTGTGAAGGTGGTGGTGAACTAGGAGTATTACTAAATGGACCTCAAAATGAACACAGGTGCGCATAAAGCGCACCTGTGTTGATGTACTCGCTGATTGAGGGGGGTTATTCCTCGCGGTAAGGTAGTGAAGACAGCACTCGGTCTAAGTTGAATGCAGTTGGCTCCTGACGCAGTGGGAATTCGTTAAACGTCTGTAGTAGACCTGCCACTTCAACTTGGATTGGAACGAAGTGGAACATACGTTCTGCGTACCAACGTAGGTACATCCCTGAGTGTTCTGGCGCTTCCTCATATGGGTCTGCACGTAGGTCAACCAGTTCTGGCCAAGTAGAGGCTAGACGTGGAGCGAACCAGCTCTCTTCTGTTGGGTGAATAAATGTTGCTTTGATCTTACCAACGCGAACCGCTTCTAAGTTACCTGTTTCAGCAAAGTAGAAAATCTCGTTACGTTCAGTGTCTTCGTTGTTGAACCACGCGTTAGTATGGTCGTAACCATCAATGTAAACGTCATGTTTTGTTTTGAACGACTCTTGAACATCTTTAACACCGGCAATTGTTGCTAGAGTAGTGAACAAGTCTTCGTGAGACTGGATACCGTTGTTGCGAGCTCCTTCTGGGATGTGACCAGGCCAGCTAACCATGAATGGCACACGCACACCACCTTCAGACGTTAAACCTTTCTCCCCTTTAAATGGTGTATTACCGCCATCTGGCCAAGACATTTTCTCGGCACCATTGTCGGTAGTGAAAATAACGACAGTGTTGTCACGTTGGCCTGTTTCTTCTAGCTTTTCTAGAAGCTCACCTACGTAGTGATCCAACTCAGCCATACCATCCGCATATAGACCGTAGCCAGTTTTGCCTTGCCACTCTTCGCTTAGGTGAGTCCAAACGTGCATTCGAGATGGGTTATACCACATGAAGAATGGGTCATCGGTCTTGGCAAAGTCGTCTAGGTAATCCAGAGCCATGTCCGTTAGTTCACGGTCGATGGTCTCCATGCGCTTCTTAGTGAGAGGTCCTGCCGACTCAGTTGGGCCATCGGCTGTGCCCGTGACAATACCACGAGGGCCGAAGCGTTCGAAAAACTCTGGATCTTGTGGGTAATCTGGGTGTTCTGGCTCTTCTTCAGCGTTTAGGTGGTAGAGGTTGCCATAGAAGAAATCAAAACCGCGGCGGTGAGGCATCATGTGCTCACGGTCACCAAGGTGATTTTTACCAAGTTGTACATTGAAGTAACCTTGCTCTTTAAGCACTTCAGCCAGCGTTGGATCATCTTGGTGAATACCGACCGGAGAGCCTGGCAGGCCCACATTTAGAAGACCTGTACGAACAGGAAGTTGGCCAGTTAGGAATGCTGCACGACCAGCAGTTGAGCTTGGTTGACCATAGTGGTCAGTGAAAAGCATGCCTTCATTTGCGATACGGTCGATGTTTGGCGTTTTGTAGCCCATCATGCCCAGGTTGTAGGCAGAGGTGTTTGACCAACCTATGTCATCGGCCATGATGACGAGTATATTTGGTTTCTCTGAAGTGTTTTTTGCTATTGCTGGTGCTGCAGCAACGGTAGCTAATGCAGCAGTGCTGAGCACGGTTTTCTTTAGTAAGCTTTTAGAAAGGGTTTTCATAAGATGCTCCTGAAATAAGATGAGCACAGTATGTTTTTTTTCCAAAATGAACTGAACTAGGACAATTCCTAAACGAATTGAAGTTGAGCTACTTACTTAAAATACTACTAGGTATTTTGGGTGTTGCTGTTTATGGTAATGAAGTTCATTAATGAAAAGAGGTTTACAAATGCTATCTGATTCAATCACTTCAGCATTAATATCCATGTCTAGTCGGTTATTAAATTCTCCAACAGCACAAATGGAAGAAACCATCATAGAGACGCTACATGAATGTCGAATTGCTTTAAAAGTCGACCGTATATCATGCTTGCCTATTGAACAAACCAGAATACGTGACTGGCGATTTTATGAGGCTGCGGGAGAAGGCGTTCCCAGAGTCAAATCTCAACTTCCGGAATCCTTGGTTTTAGAATATCGTCGGCATATCCAAGCGGGAGTTGTTGTATCAAGTGAGGAATCACCAGAACTGCTTGAGCTCGCTAGTCACTTACAGGATGAAAATCCGCTGCGTCATATATTGGTTCCAATAACTGCTATGGGGAAACCATGGGGCTTATTGGCCTGTGCAAATTTTAGTGAGGTAGACGGCTATTCAGAAGAGTTTATAAACGCGGCGACAGTGCTGGGTAATATGATTGCATCCAGTATTGAGCGTGTACGTCATTATGAGCAGCTAATAAAAAGCCGCCAAGATGTAGTTGAGAGAAACAAACGCATCATTGGAGAACGAGAAAGAGAACGACAGAATATTGCGCGCGATTTACATGATGATTTCAGCCAACGCCTTGCTTCTTTAGGGATCGAGCTCAGTCTTGTCTCTAGTATTTGTGATGAAACCACAAGACCTGCGCTAATGAAGTGCGCCAATGAACTCGCATCAATCACCAAAGATGTTCAGCATCTGTCTCGTCATTTGCACCCAGTGGTCATAGAAAGAGTAGGGCTTAATGCCGCTATCCAATCTCATGCTGAACAAGTAGCCGAACGCTCAGGGTTGTACTTATCGATTGAGCTTGATGACGATACTTCTTTTAACAATGATGTTTCATTGCATGTCTATCGCATTATCCAAGAAGCGTTATCCAACATTGTGAAACACGCAAATGCTTCTGCAGTAACAATCACGTTAAAGCCATATAGCTGCGGGCGCGTAGAATTGTCGATTCGAGACGACGGTATCGGAATCGATCAAGAGCAAACATATACTCAATCACCTTCGCTAGGTCTTCAATCTATGATTGAACGCGGAGAATTGATTGGTGGAGAATTGGTTATTAAACGTAATGATCCAAAAGCAGGAACTACAGTTAAATTATCCATAAAAACAAGTGAGGTATAAATGGCAACCGTTGTAATTGCAGATGACCACAAGATAGTCAGTGAAGGTATTGCCCGCTTAGTGGACTTAACCCACCAAGTTGTCGGGATTAGCGTTGACGCAACAGAGCTACTTCAGCTTGTTAAGCAACATCAGCCCGACTTAATTATTACCGATATTTCTATGCCTGGTATGCAGCTAAACACTACGCTTTCACTGCTTAAGCGAACTTCGCCAAACAGTAAACTTGTTTGCTTATCTATGCATGATGAACCAGAGATCGTTAAGGCTGCATATCAATATGGTGCTGACGGGTATGTACTGAAACATCAAGCCGGTTTTGAGCTAGCAGCGACGATGAAAAATGTACTCGCCGGAGAACGCTACATACCAGATGAGTTGAAAAGCATTATTGAGCAAAAGACGGATTTGACCGCCAGACAAGTTGATATCCTTAAACTATTAGCTCAAGGTTTTTCTGCGAAGAAAGTGGCTTTGGAGCTTAATATTTCTTCTAAAACGGTCGAATACCACAAATACAAGATGATCGAACAACTTGAACTTGCTAGTGCATCTGAGCTTATTGCTTGGGCTCACAGTCGAAAGTTCATCTAACTTACCCGCCACCTCTCTAATCCATATCTCCTCCCGTTAGGAAATGTCCTAGTGGTCTAATTTAGGCCACCTAAGGATAATTATCCTAAATCCAACAGGAGCGCAGATATGACGATGACATCACCACACCCATTCCACCTTTTGGTTAAGCCTGTTGGCTCAAAATGTAACTTAGATTGTCACTATTGTTACTACTTGAGAAAAGAAGAGCGTTATCAGCCAGGTGCGACAATGCAGATGTCAGACGCTCTCTTGGAAACATACGTCCAGCAATACATCGCTGCTCAGCCAAAACACATCAAATTTGTTGATTTCAGTTGGCAAGGTGGGGAGCCTGCACTGCGCGGTCTTGAATTTTACGAAAGAGCTGTAGAACTGCAGAAAAAATATGCTCGTTCAGGTATGACGATCTCAAACACATTCCAAAGTAATGGAACTCTGATCAACGAGAAATGGGCGAAATTCTTCAAAAAGAATAATTTCTTGATCGGACTTAGTATTGATGGTGAGGAGCTAAATCATGACTTAGGCCGACCTGACGTAAAAGGGAATGGCAGCTACTCACGAGTATTACGTGGCCTCTCCAAGCTGCAAAAACATAAAGTACAGTTCAATACCTTGGCCGTTGTGCATAACGACAACGCGCATCTAGGTAAGCAAACCTATCAGACACTCAAAAAATTAGGTTCTGACGTCATTCAGTTTCAGCCTTGCGTTGAGCACTCCCTTGATCGTCGTGGGGAAAAAGACTGGTCTTTGACCCCACATCAGTGGGGGCACTTTTTGTGTGATGTATTCGATGAGTGGCGCAAAGAAGACGTGGGGAAAGTACACATTCAGTTTTTTGAGAACACGCTCGGTATTCTTGCGGGTCAACCAAGTCAAATGTGTTTCCATTCGGAAACTTGTGGCCAACAAATGATGCTAGAACATGATGGCAGTATTTACTCTTGTGACCACTATAGCTATGAAAATCATAAAGTTGGCGATATAGAATCGGTAGATTTAGGCGCTCTAGCATCCTCTTCGAAGCAAGTTGAATTTGGTTTAAACAAGTGGAAGTCACTGCCTAAGCAGTGCCGAGAGTGCGATTTCAGACCAATGTGCAATGGCGGCTGCCCAAAAGAGCGTACTTCTCTTACCGCAGACCTTGAGCCGGGTTTAAATCATTTATGTTTTGGATATAAAAAATTCTTTGTGCACGCAATGCCTTATTTTTCCGCAATGCTAGAGGCAATCAAGCTAGGACACCCGGCTGCAGTTTATCCCATGTTCGTAAAGCGTATTACGGCGTAGTTTTGAGTAAGTGTTAATTTTCAATCATTAAGGAACGAAGTCAATGAAAAATAAACTCACCACAGCAGCAGGTTGTCCTGTTGCACATAACCAAAATGTAATGACTGCGGGTAAAAGTGGTCCGATGCTTTTGCAAGATGTCTGGTTTTTGGAAAAGCTTGCACATTTTGACCGCGAAGTGATTCCTGAGCGTCGAATGCATGCGAAAGGTTCTGGGGCTTATGGCAAATTCACAGTGACTAACGATATTACCAAGTATTCGAAGGCGTCAATTTTCTCTGAAATTGGCAAAACAACCGAACTGTTTGCTCGCTTTACAACGGTTGCAGGCGAGAGAGGAGCTGCAGACGCTGAGCGTGATATTCGTGGTTTCGCACTTAAGTTCTATACAGAAGAGGGAAACTGGGACTTAGTGGGTAACAACACTCCGGTATTCTTTTTACGAGATCCACTCAAGTTTCCGGACTTGAATCACGCGGTAAAGCGCGATCCGCGCACTAATATGCGCAGCGCCGAAAATAATTGGGACTTTTGGACGTCACTTCCTGAAGCATTCCATCAAGTGACGATTGTGATGAGTGATCGAGGTCTTCCAGCAACGTACCGTCATATGAATGGTTACGGTAGCCATACCTTCAGTATGATCAATTCAGACAACGAACGTGTTTGGGTGAAGTTCCACTTCAAAACACAGCAGGGAATCAAGAACCTGACGGATCAAGAAGCAGAGAAACTGATTGGTCAAGACCGAGAAAGCCATCATCGTGATCTCTACGATAGCATCGAAAATGGAGAGTTCCCGAAATGGACGATGCAAATCCAAGTGATGACAGAGAAAGAAGCGAACGACGTTGAGTTCAACCCATTTGATCTAACAAAAGTATGGCCTCATGCGCGTTTTCCGTTGATTGAAGTCGGGGAGCTTGAGCTCAACCGCAATCCAGAAAACTTCTTTGCAGAAGTTGAGCAATCAGCATTTAACCCTGCCGCTATCGTACCCGGAATTGGATTCTCTCCAGACCGAATGTTGCAAGGTCGTTTATTTGCTTACGGTGATGCGCAGCGTTACCGTTTGGGCGTTAATCATCATCAAATTCCAGTGAATGCGCCACGTTGCCCTGTGCATAGCTACCATCGTGATGGTGCGATGCGTGTTGATGGCAACTTTGGTTCAACCAAAGGCTATGAGCCGAACCAGTATGGAGAATGGGCACAGCAATCAGAGCATGCTGAACCTGCGCTAGAACTAGAGGGCGAAGTGAACCATTGGGATCATCGTGAAGACACTGATTACTTCACTCAAGCAGGCAATTTGTTCCGAATTATGACATCGAGTGAACAGAAGAGTCTATTTGAAAATACAGCACGTTCAATTAGCTCTGCCTCTAGGAAAGTGCAACTGAAACATGTTCAACATGCACTTCTCGCCGATCGTAATTACGCGCAAGGCTTAGCGAAATTATTGGGTTTTGAACTCTCCAAGATGGAGGGGGAGCATGTTATTGCTCAAAGTGACGTGGAAGTATGATGGATGGTTTTTTAGTTTCCCGGAATCGTTGGGGTTTACACTTGTTCAGCCGCAATATTTGTGAAGTAATGGTCTAAGGTAAGTCTACAGCGCCTCAAATATGGGGCGCTTACGAAGGTAAAATGTATGTCTCGTAGCAAAGTGAAAAACGATACTAGGGATGGGGTCGAGGAAACAAATAAAGGAAATAAAATTATCGCATTCGCAATGTGGTTGATAAAAGCCATTGTGATATTGACGGTATTAATTGGTAGTTCAATTGGTTTGTCTAAGCTTGGTAATATTCATGGAAAAACACTCCCTGAGAGCTACTTTATTGATGGTTACCCCACTATTTTGAAGCTGCTTGATTCTGAAGTGTTTATGGGATTTGTATTTTTTGTAACCGTCGCCATTATTGTGTATGTCCTTTATCTGCTTTGGGAATTGCATGAAATTGCAGTGCATAAGTCCGCGAAGATGTCGAGTGCTCACACTCAAATTGTATTTGCTCTTTCACTGTGTGGTCTGTTTATAGATAAAACGTGGTGGGTTTTAGCCATCATCATTGCTTTTGCGCGTTGGGACGTATTAGCCGAAGCGATTTCGTCCATAATTCGAAATGGTCGTACTGTGATCTCTACGAATAAGGAGCAGTAAGATGAAAGAAATAATGCTTCCATATATTCTAGTTTGTTGGATCTTAGTTAAAATAGGTGTCGTTAAATGGACGCTACGTAACGCTACAATCATTGTTGCGATAGGTTTGACGCTCGCGTTTGCTTTGTTTACGGCACACCGATTTTGGTCTCCTGCAGATCTAACCGATAGTACGACAGTGAAAGCGCCACATGCCGTTTTAAGTCCATTAATTGGACAAGAAGTTGAACAAGTTTTCGTGGATCATAATCAGGTAGTCAAAAAAGGCGATTTAATATACACCCTGCGTTCGGTTGACACTGAATCTCAAATGATAGGATTAGACGCAGAGAAGAAGGCGGCAAAAGCTGAAATACTCGCACTCACTCATCAGATTGCTAACGATGAAAAGAACCTTGATCGTTTAACCCAACTTGGTGACTTTTCACAAGAATCAGAACGAGATAACCTACGGACACGTATCGACACTACTAACGCTCAAATTGCGTCAGCCAATGCAAAAATTTTGAGTATTGAGGCTCAGATTGCAACAGCAGAATGGCAAAATGAGCGAAGAGAAGTTCGTGCTCCTTTTGATGGGCAGCTTTCAATCTCGAACATTGTTGATGGTACGCGTGTAGGTAACATGCACTTATACAACACGAATAAGAAATTTGTAGAAATGCGTATTGCTGACCAAACCTATCGCGGACTCAAAGTCGGTCAATTTGCAGAGTTTTATGTGAATGCATACCCAGGTGAGATATTCCGTGGCCGTGTACATAGTTTAACCACTGGTACGGGTGAAGCACGTGTTTCTGTCATGAATGGTTCGCAACATGTACGCCAACACGTTGGGAACAATATGAACGATCATGGCCGAACAATTGTGATTGAATTTGATGAACCAGAGGGATACAACATTCCAATTGGGGCTACTGGTTCCGGATGGGTTTCTGCAACAAAACCTCATCCAATGCTTGGTTTCATGGATATTATCGGTGCAGCAACGGTTAGGCTTAAATCTTACAAAGCTTACTTATCAGCAATTTAACATTACAAATCGACTATAGATGTAGTAGATAAAGGAGTTTAGCCAATCTGTTGTAGATTGGTTAAACTTAGCAGCTTGAATAGCCATCTAACATTCTCTAGTCATCTTTCACGTTGTTTGGGATACTTAACATACACCGTTAAATGTTTAGTGGATAAGACAATTTGGCCACTAGATTAGAGGTCTTGCTATACTTTAAGTAACCCGTATAACTTAGTTTTGTCCATAGCCGTTTCAGCTCTTACTGAACCCTACTAAATGTGACTGCCAAACTTCATGTTGACCAACAACATTGAGAGGAGGTCATCATGAGAAAGCTATCTTCTGGAAAATGCAGTGGCATCAAAAGACCATTTAAGCTTGAAGAAATTTGGCGAATCAGAACTAGACTGAAGATTGAAAACGATCTGATGCAGCTCGCACTACTGAACCTAGCTATAGATAGCAAGTTAAGAGCGAGTGACTTGCTAAAGCTACGCGTTTACGATGTTTCTTCGCAAGGAATTATCTATGAAAGGGTTCAGTGCATCCAGCAAAAAACTGGCACCGATGTCCATTATGAGATCACTCCGAGAACACAGCAAAGTATTAGCCGATGGATCTTTGCAGCACCCCTTGAGGCAAGCAGTTTTTTATTTCCGAGTGCCCGACGCTCAGGGCAACCTATCAGCTATTCATTCTATCGTTCAATTATCAGGAATTGGGCTGCTAAACTTGGTTTGAATGCTGACTACTATGGTACTCATTCCATGCGCCGAACTAAAGCTACTTTGATCTATGCTAGAACGAAAAACATTAGGGCGGTTCAGATCCTACTTGGACATTCGAAGGTAGATAACACTATTCGATACCTTGGCGTTGAGCTAGAAGACGCTCTGAGGCTCTCTGAGAACACAGACTGCTGACTAGCGCCTCTACAGGCTTTTCTTCTCTTCTGAAAAGCCTGTGCCCCATTGTCATTCAGAGTAAAAGCTCAATCATATTCTGTTGAAGCGGACTTACCCTATCAAACCTTATTTGAAGCAACCTGTGATTACTGAGTGTTCCGACTCCTGTTCAGCTATTAAAACTGTGTGGTATTTATGCCTTCGGCTATCTAGCCGTTGAAACGTTGCAGCAATCCGAACTGATAATCTGCGAGAGTATGCTTCTCTAACTAACATCCAATCAAAAATCACCGAGAATCACCGAGAATCACTGAATAATCACTGTTCTATCTTCGTCTTTGTGAAACCGTCTTTCATACAATGTCATCGTTCATTCAACAATGGAGATAGAACGATGAACAACAAACAGAACAACAAACAGAACAACCATAAAGCAAATCAAGGCAACGGCAACAAAGGTACACCTGGACATAACACCACGTACCAAAAGGCTCAAGATAATCGAGCAAATCAGCTAAACCCAAACAACTCACGTTATCAAGGAAAGAAATAGTTATGATGGATTCTTCAGATATGTCACAAGATGAGCTAGACCTGTGGTCTGATATTAATAACCCTAATAATGAGTCTGATATGGATGACTGGGCGGATGCTCACAATCCAAATAATGATGACTACTTAGGGGATGACTAAGTCTAAAGCCGATGGTTTAATGCCATCGGCTTTTCATTAAAAAAAACAGTTGGTTGGCGATGGGTGAAACAGATAAGAAGTTCAAACTAACAAGACAGCTGCTCAGGTTAGCAATAGATGCTGCAGGATATCGAAACGAGGATATAGCAGTTAAAGCGGGGTTGAGCGGAAAATCTGTTGCTCAAGTTTCTGCATGGCGAAATGGACGTAAGAATGCAACTGAAAGGCAGATGGCGTACTTTATTAAGGAGTATGGTCATTTGCTAAAACGGAAGATGGAGCATCTGTTCTGTTTCTGTGACCCTATATCAGACGCAGCAGTAACGCGGTATGAAAAGTTGTCTGGAGAGGTTGTTTTTAAGCATCAAATCAGAGTTTTGTCTCAGAAAGGTAGAGCAATTAGTAGTACAGCTGTTCTTCGTTTTATTGTTTTAGAAGATAACCGTAATTTTCATGTTATTCAACAACTTCGGGGTGGATTGACACGAGAGCAGTTAAGTAAAGGTTTATATTATGAGGTGTTTCATAGTGATAACGAGGATGCTAACTGGTATTCGTACTGTATCAGTACCCGATTAGATCTTGACGGTATACTTGAAACTTTTAATGGCTTTAAAACTTCATTGCTGGACAATACTAATCCAGTCGATAGATTGTATTATGGAAATAACTCGGCAAATTACGAAAGTTCATTTTTCTCTGCAAAACAGGTACAACCTCTAGAGTACTCATTTTATCAAAAGTTAATGAAACTTGGTTTGCATAGCGATCTGTTGCCGTTTTAAGATGTACCCGAAAACCCAATAGCTAAAGAGGGGCTTAATCCTAGAATCAGGGCTGGATACCAGCGCAACTAAATAATACCTTTCTTAGGGATCACCACCTCAGCTTTAAAGTTGAGGTTGTGTATAGGTATTCGGATAACCTTGTAATCTGTCGCGGACTAGGTGAAAACGCCGAGGCAAGTAGCTGAAACGGTTCAAGGTTTCTTAGGGATAGGGGTGGGTAAAGTCGAACCATATAGTTTCATGCTGTATCGTTCGACTTTTATTTTTTATGCCATACGGCTCTCAATTTTGTTAATCAAAAACTCGCCAAACTCTTTAGTTATCTGCACCTTATCGTTGCCGAAATTGAGTGTGCAAGAAGTATAGTGGGTAACTGATTTCGGCCTACTGATTAGAAGTTTTTCTATACCTCAGGTAATCCGTTAAGCGCTAATTTAGTAACACCTGTAAAACAGTTTTGTCCATAAACGTGGCAGAACGGTCTTCGCTAGCACGTCTTTGCCCCATTTCAATTTTTGTTGCTTACCTAGTAGTCTTACTATGTGGGCAGTATGACTTACTTTTTCTTATCCGAGGTGGTGGCCAAACAAACTAGATGTGAGTTTAGTCAATTTTTGCGACAGAACTAATAGATACCATCTTTGAACGATGCCATGTTGACAAGGTACTTCAAAGGTGCGAATGAAAAAGAATTATGTTTACTTACTCGCTTGCGCTGGAATCTCTAACAACGAGTTCTTTTACAAGGTAGGGGTTTCCAACCAACCCTACAAGCGCTGCTACAATGTATCTGTGAGCAGCGTTGGAAAGTATGTAGCAGTGCCGATAGCTCGTAGGTATCTAGAAGGTGATCGGTATGGTTGCATTCGAAAAGAGTCTATTGCGTACCAATTAGAAGTAACCGTAATCAACCATCTCAAAGGCAAAGGAAAATCGTACTCGCCTCAGTTTAAATTTTCTGGAAGTAGTGAGTGTTTTGCATTGACCGAAAACGAAGTAAAAGAGGTGGTTCAACTATTTAGTTTTGTAACTTACCACACGGGCTTTCCTGAAGTAATCACTGTTGACTCCCATCTAATCGTCATGACTCCTATGGGAGTATGGAAGACTAATAAAAGCGTTCTGAAGGCCAAGGACGGAATCCTTGGAGTTTTAGCCAGAGAAATGGCACAAAAATGTCCTGAGCTAACGCCTTTCTATATAGCTACAAAAGAACAACTCATGCAAAGCTTCAGTGGCTTAAATTTATCTCTGCCAATAACCAACTATAAATCGCAATTAAAGACGGTTAGATGTGTCTCCAATGATTATTAGCAGCCCTCCTCAAGAACTTCAGGCCAAATTACAAATGCAATACTGACGTGCCTCAGAATAGCTTAGGGTAGATGCTCTTCGCTTAGCATGCAGGCTCAAAATCGCCAATTTTTTTCTAATTGTACATTTCGTTCTATCTGTAATGTGCGTAATGACAATCCTGTAGACTGAAGTGATGTTGTTACCAAGGCTTTTTCTTTATTTGCTCGAATCAAAGCGGCGGCATCAGACTGCGAAAACGGTGAAATCTAGAGCAATATCAAACCAGAAGCAAAGGTAAAACCAGCATGCTTGGCTTAACTCAATGTTTTTTATGAGGTTAATTGTGTAATCTATAACATAGATTAGGTATCTAATATTCAAGGAAAGGTAATGAGTGCTGTTTCTATCCCAAGAGTGGGTGATCGTGAACTGTTAAAGCTCTTCATTGATGAGACATTGAAGAAATATGAAGAACTGGGCTTAAGTGAAGCTGCTACCTGTACCGTTTCGCAAGGAGGTTTCAATTTCACAGTTGATATACGTGGGGCAACTAACAAAAAAGATATTCTTGAGGATTTACGCAATGACCAACTACAAAGTTCCTCTGTTACTCGGCTAACGATACAAGATGTAAACTTGAGTGGTTGTATAGTTTACTTCAAACGTAACTCCGATGTATTTATTGACGAGATTGGCACAATTGAAAATGGACAAAGGGCGATTACTGAGCAAGCGTCTACGTTATTTCGTCATATAAACAGGGGGCTAAATAAGCACGCAAGCTCTGTTTATGACCACCAAGATGAGAATAGCCTACAGATAGCTTCTGCTCACCACGAAGTGCTAACAAGACTTGAAGGTCTTAGCGCTGAGTTAATTGAAAAGCAATTTAAGCAGTCTCAAGACTTAGAGCGTGATAAGCAGCAATTCCTTGATAACCGAGGAGCGGATTTTGTCAAGAAAGTTAATGATCAAGATGAGGCTTACTCAAAGAAAGTTAATGATCTTGAAGAGCAACATAAAAAGCGAAGTGAAGAACTAGATGACAAGCAGAAGAAGATAGATGATGCTGACAATACATCTACTCGTCGTAAAACGACTACTCGTACTCTGGAAGAAGCTCAAGAAAAAGCTCGAAAATTCTCTTTTTCATCGAATGTAGGCAGACGTACTTCATCAGCTTTTGCGTTAGGGGCCCTGCTTGTTGTTATCGGTGCTTTAACTGTCTATACGGCTTCAATTGAGTTAAGTACAGCACAGACAACATATACTAACTATCTTAACAGCCTATTAATAGAAAACACTTCTGGTATCGATAATGGTGAAAAAGTGGCTCCCGCTGCTGATGCCATGACCAAGCAAACTATCTACTTCCTTTACATAAGGATCGTACTAGGTAGTGCACTGATGATTTCTTCTATTGTCTATCTGATTCGCTGGTTCAACAATTGGGCTGACCGTATTGCTCAACAAGAGTTGGACAACCAGATTTTCATTCGAGACTTAAATAGAGCGCAGCTTGCAGTTGAGATGTCGCTAGAATGGAACGAGAAGAAAGATGGAGAAATCCCATCTCGACTACTGGAATCACTGACAGAAGGTTTGTTTAAGCCGAAGGACGCTCCTAACAAAGAGCTCCTCCATCCTGCGGAGCAAATTGCTGCAGCATTGTTGAAGACGGCAGATAAAGTTACTTTGCCGCTTGGTGGAGGGACTATTGAAACTAGTGGTAAGAAAATGGATAAAGCCAAACCCGTAAACCCCGTACCAGATCAAAGTACAGTTTAGCATGAG
Source organism: Vibrio sp. Isolate33 (assembly GCF_022397895.1). Lineage (NCBI taxonomy): Bacteria > Pseudomonadati > Pseudomonadota > Gammaproteobacteria > Vibrionales > Vibrionaceae > Vibrio > Vibrio sp. Isolate33. Next base: position 60,488 of record NZ_JAKEUP010000012.1, on the reverse strand, counting down.
TACTCTCTCCATATAATCACTGCAAGACTCCATTGTAGTGGCTGAGTGAAATTGGCCACTTAGTTAGAGATTTTGCAATACCTGTGGTAATCCTCTAAATGATAATTTAGCAAATTCACTGACTCATTTATGTCCAGAACCTTCACAGATAGCACTTCTTAACTCAGAAGTGCCCCTTTGTGAGTCAGTGCGTGGTGGCTCCTATTTTCAACCTCCGCAATTAGACTTACTTTTTCTTATGCCTAGAAATCTGACTATGTGGTCATGTTTGCTAATCCACTACGCTCTTGTACAGAGTTTACTCCGACGGACGATAAGCAGTGTTCATCAAATTAGTACAATCTAAGAAACATTAGTTGTATTTAACTCCAGTTAACAGAGCGCTTGTTCGCGCAAATTCGTTTTTCTTGTTTGTGGAGCGCTATTCGACCGCCCCCCCTAAACATCTGCTTTGGCCAATGAAAACCAATAATACGTGGTATCTAATTGATCGCGATCATTATTTACGTAAAAAAACAACCTGCACGAAATTTAACCATACAAAAAATGTGGTTATTGCTAACCTTGAAGTGTATGCGAGGCTACGGATGGTAAACTTCACGCGTTTCTGAAAAATATTTGTCTTTTAAATAAACTTGAAAACCAAGTTCTAGTGTAAAGAGTTGTCATGCAACATGACTGAGACAAGCGGTATGAATCATCTATTTTGCCTCAAAAAGGTATTCTCACGTTGGTGAGGGTGAACTTAGATAAGAGGTACAATAATGGTAAATATTAAGTACTTTGCGCCACTTGCACTGATACTGCTAGTTGGTTGCTTTGATGATAATGATGACTCTAGCAATGGTATTGATACACCCGCAGCAGTCAATGTCGTTGATATCGGTCTGGATAGTTATAGCTATGCGATTAGTGATGGTGAAGAAGGTTCCGGCGAAAAAATTATAACTGTTGAGTACGAGGTCTCCACAGACTCTAATTTAGAAGATGGTCTAGAGGTGGATTTATACCTGCTTCCCGACTACTCAAATGAAACTTCCGTTCAATATGCAACTGAAGAAACCGAGGAAGAGGTTGAGCTGGATGATTCCGAGGCATACCTAATACAACGGATCTTACATGGTTCTTTAGAAATAGGCAGTCATGCATATACATCCTCTTTTACCATTGACGATGTGACCTTGGGAGAGGGTTTTTACGAGCTTGTTTTTGTGGTCGATCCCAATGGTATTTACGAAGATAGAAATCTTGCAAATAACTACCCTGATCACATACCCGCCTCAGAGCCTGTAGTGTCTGAAGAAGGGGAAGTGATTGTTGATGGTATTGTTTATGACGCTACTGAATTTGCAGCTGATACATCCGAATCAATTGCAATCGACATTGAAGATATTGATGTTCCTGAAGAGGTCATGTTAGTAAACGTAGAGCAGGATCCGATAGTGCTTACCTACCAGTTAGATTCAGACTACTTACCCTATTATGATGAACTGACAATCCCAAACAATTTTAGTTATAAGAATGAGTTTTTGGAGTTTGATGATACTGAATCAGCAAGCAAATATTACCATTTAAGGCTTTATACAATATACAGAAATGAATATGTACCTGTGAAAATATGGAATAAAGCTATCGGAAGTACCGAAGACTCGGGGCAATATTGCTACGATGATGTAATTGAAATTACCGACAATACAGAACACCTCATAGATTATGAGGCGATGATCCCTGCCATGGATTTGTATGAGGATGTAGATTACCCATCACGGTCTTGGTATGTGCGAGTCTTTGACATTTCTGAGGATGACACCTTAAATGGCAACGAGATACCGTTCATAGTTACGTTAACACCTAAATTAATCACTGATAGCGACGAGTGTAGCGGCTTTAAGGATTTTGAAGACGCAACAAGTACTGAAGGTGCCATTTCTCAGCAAATCACCATTCCTTTCTACGCAATCGACGTAACACCTGATGACGAGCCAATAATAGAGGCTTATGCAGCCGAATCCGCATTTGATCCGGAAGCGGGCGCTAGCGCGGATTTCTTCAAGTTCTCAAAATCTTTTGAAGCCGGTGACGGGGACACGGCCGCAGTTTCTCTCGAAAATACAATTTCACTGTCGTACAAACCGACAGCGGAAGATGACGGTGTGCTGGTTGGGGTGTTTGCTGAGTCTGCTCTGAATGGGGCCCTGTTCGGTGCAGAAAATGAATTGCTCAAGGCAGAAGCCAGTACGGGGCTTACTGAAGCAAAAAAGCTGGGGTATGAAGTCAGTCTCTATGTCCTTGAAGGCAAGGTATACAGTTCCACCCCAGCCGAGGTGATAGACTGTGACGACCCAACCTGCCAACAGGCCAAAACCTTTGGCGAGAAGTGGTACGAAGCTATGGATATGGCTAAGGTGACTTACCCAGTTGGACCAATAGGCTTAACTATTGCTGTCGGAGCAGAGGGTGGGATCAACGCCAATATAAACTTTGGATTTGATGCGACGCTAGCACAAGACGTCGGTAGTGAGGAGACAGTGCCGGCTCTTTATGTTGGGGGTGACATTTTATCTGCAAATCTAGAGGCCTACCTCCGTGGTAGTTTGGATTACAAACTCGTAGAGGCTGGGGTGATGGGTGCCATCGAGTTGATTGATTTCAAACTCAACGGTACGGGCTATATTGCCCCTTGGGGAATCGATGGTGGGTCAAGTATAGACCCTGTTGCAAAAGCTTATGCGTATACAGACCTTACCACTCTCTCGGGTAAAGTCGGGGTTTTCTCAGCAATATCTAAAGTAAAGTGGTGTAGCAAGAAGCGCTGGGGGGTAAGGTTCAAATATCCATGTGGGAAGGAAACCGTAACCTACAAGTATTGGATAGCGAAACTCTACACATTGTATGAGCATGAAAATAAAGAGATATTTTCAAGCCCAATATTCGAAATGTAGCAATCTCATGGCGCATATGCCGTGTGCGCCAATCTATAAGAGGGTTCAATGAAACGTTCTATACTTTTGGTTTTCGCTCCGATGATATCGATGGCATGTGAGACGCAATTTCTACTGGACTCACAATTAGAAATGCAAAAGCCTGATGCTAACAAATCGAGTGTGTACGACCTACAAGCAACTTTATCCCTTAAGTCTGTCACGCTAGATCATCAAAAAGGCTGGTGGGCAATTAAAGCCGACAATGTAATAGCAAAAGGCACTAATCCTTCTGACTATATTGAGTTACCGTTTGCGTTTAAGCTCGACAATCAAGGGCTAATTACTGAGTATTGGTACCCTAGATTGCTGAGTAGAGAGAAAGAGGAGTCTTTAATTAGGCTCGCTACTTATTATCAATTCTTAAGGTCACCGAAAGACAATCAGATTGTACAAGAGAGGGAATCTGGTTTGTCATACACCTATGTTTACAAAACAGAAGCCGATAGCCATGTGCTGCATAAAAGCAAAAAAAATGTGGTGGAAGGTGCGCTCCCAGATAATCTGAAAAGCATGAATATACTCTACTCGAGTATATCGATTAAGCCAGACAATTGTTTTTTCACTGAGCAAGTAGGCGAAGAGGTTACAGATACTCGGTCACACTTCAATCAGCTCAGCTTTGTAGCCAGTCATTATTATTCCCTGATCAAGCAGAAACAGATGGTGGCCAGTACACTATTTTCACTACCCAATGAACTGTCGGAGTGGGATATTATCAAGGACGTTGAAATTAGTGATGAAGAACTTGAAGAGCAGGCAAAAAAGTTGAACCGATGGGTAACACGAGGAGAGCTAGATTCACTAAAAGTGCATCAACTCTCCAAAGAGTTAGAGGAATACGAGAATGCGCTGAATACCTTAACAGATACATTCCTTGAAGATTCGCTCTCCAAGGAAAAAAATATGAAGTTACTTACGGCTATCGGTTTGATGGATAGTCGACAAAGCCATGAGTTTTTAATTGGTATCGTTGGAAATAGCAAGATGCCAGACAGCACTCGATTCCGAGCATTGCACGCGCTAAAGTATGGTGACAATAGGCTGAGCCCAGAAGCGACAGACTTAATCCAAGAGTTGGTTGAAAATGACATTGAAACAGATTCAGAACTGTTGCGAGGGAGTTTTATGCCGGTCATCGGATTGGTGATCGCGGGACGGCCTGATGATGACAATAAACGCTCGTTAATTTCGGCGTTAGAAAACAAACTTCTCAGCGAAGATAGCCCTGCAAAGAAAGGGCAGCTGCTAATCTCTATGGGCAACACAAAAGAAGAAAAGCTCATTTACACAATTCAATCTTATACCAAGGATGAATCAAGTTACGTTAGAGGAAATGCAGCTTACGCTCTAGGTCAATTAGGTACACCCGATGCGTATCACCAGCTATCAACCATGCTACATCGTGAGTCCAACAATGATGTTCGAAAAGAGGTGTTTCGAGCCTTTAAAAAGCATGAAATTAACAGCGATGATATTCACGTGGTCACAGCGTTGATAGCCACATCAAGTGACCCAACGTTTAGAAAGGAAGGGATCGCAGCGCTGTCAGCGCAAAAAAAAGCCCTCAGAGTTCCGGAACTAAACAAATTGCTTAACACAGAAAAAGATCCGGAGAATTTACGATCGATTGTTAATTCGATCCACAGCGATTAACACCAATGAGCATCCACTGGTAGTGGGTGATTGATTTTGGCCAGTCGGTTAGAGGCTTTGCAATATCTAAAGTAATCCGTTAAATGCTAATTTAGCAAAGCCCCTGACTCATATTTGTCCAGCAACGTTTTTAAAATTGATCAAACTCTATTGTACTCCGACAACATTAACTAGATATAGAGCGAGCATCGGGTCAGATAGAGTTTAAAAGTAGGTAGTGGTTAGGGGGGAATTGGTGATCTTAATTACACATCCCAGTGTAACGTATTCTGGATGTCAGCTGGCTTTAAAGCGCTTCATAAATTGACTAAAGCGTGGAATCAGGCTTTGCACAGTCGGCGCATCGGGAATCTCATTTACAAAAATCATAAAGCGCTGTGCTTTACTTTTATCACCTTGAGCAGTCCCTGCTAGTATTGCTTGAGCTAAAATTACATTCTCAGCGGTAACGTCCTTATTCGAAAATTCGTGAATCAACATAGAAAATCCTAATAAGTATAAATACAAATGTAATAATACAATATATTGAACTTTATATCGATAGCTTATGGCATTAATCAATGTCAGATTTGTGTGATAGCAAGACAGTGATGTGCACCATCAATACCGGACAGTGAGCTTAGTGACTTCCCATACTTATGCTAATCCGTGATTTGCTAATACTTAGTTCTCCGAAACTCATTTTTGTCCAAAAGCTTCATAAATCCAGTATATGTAGCTACATTTCCACAGCTCCAAGAAAAAGCCCTCACTGCAACGCAGTGAGGGCTTAATCAAATTCCAATAATCAAATCGAAGTTTAATTCACAGCGTAGTGTTTTCTTGCTGCATCAAGGATCTTGTTGGCTTCCACGTCGTCGCCCCAGCCTTGCAGTTCCATACCACCGCTTGGGCCTTTGTAGTTTTCAAACCATAGACCAACAATGTCTTGAACACCTGGGTAGGTTGCGTTTAGCTCGTTTAGCGAAGCAATATCTTTAAATGGTGAATCGTTAGTGAGAACGGCAACGAGTTTGTCGTCTTGCTCGCCATCATCTAGCATTTTCATCACACCGATCAGACGTACAGGAACAACTTCACCACGTGGTACAGACTGACCAAGAACAATCACATCTAACGGGTCGCCATCACCACCAAACTCTTTTGGAAGTGCTGTGCGTGGGATAGAGCCGTAGTTACCTGGGTACCCAAGGTAATTAACTACGCGTGGTTCGCCTTTTTTGTGTTCCCAGATAACTTGCTTGTCATTGTCTTTGCTTAGTTCCCACTTAGCGGAAGTACCTGTTGGGATCTCTACAATTGCATTGACAATGCCATCAGCAGAAGCTGCTGGGTAATCATTAAAGCTTGAGTTTGCTTCAAGGGTAAATTGGTCTAATTGCTTTAATGCAGGAGCTGATGTCGCTGCTAAGTCATAGCTTAAACCATTGGCGGTAGATGTTGTTTTGTAACGCAGCATATAGTCAACTTTACCGCGCTCTTTGAACAGTTTATCGAAGCCTTTTTGGTTATATGCGCTGAACTGCCCCATCTGCTTAACGGAAAGATTTGAGCCACCAACGTTGTTGGTATCCATAGATAGGATATGGTTGCTGACCGCATTGACTACCTTTGCGTAACCTTCAGTAGAATTTAGATCAAAGTCTGCAGCATCAACCGCTTTACGTACCTCTTTAGACCAGTAGAACTCTAAGAACGGGACTGGCTGATTTGGCTTGTTCCAGCCCACATCACGAGAAAAGTACATCAGTGAGCGATATTGATCGTTAGCAAAGTTGGTTAGCCCAAGAGAGGTTGGAAGTTGTTGATAGCTAATCGCTTCGCCTTTGTTATCAAACAGCCATGTATTACCGTCTTTTACCATTTGGTTCCAGAACGCATCCATGTTTTTGAGGTTGCGGTAATCTTTATCAACCACCACATTCACATTGAACGATGCGCCACCTTGCGACATACGGTAGAACACATTGAACGTATGGTGACCGTCAGTCAGGTAGTATTCATCGTTGGGTGCGATAACCACTGTCTTCATGTCTTGTTTACGTGCACCTGTTTCCATTTCACAGGTGAAAGTCGAAGGAATATTCGGGTGTGCTTGGTCTTTGATGCTCGCTATGCCTTTTTGGCCATTGGCTTCACATATTTCATCGAACATCTTTTCTTGGTCAAATTGGTAACGACCCAGCTTGTACATAATCTGATCATAACCCACAGATGGTTGAGTTGGTTTCAACTCATGGAGACCAAGCTTAATAACATCGCCTTCAGAGACATTGCTTGCGTGAGTGGGTAAAGCGAAGATAGCCAGAGCGCCAATCGTGGCAAAAATCCCAGTCTTTTTCATAAGTCCTTCTATATATGGAATAAAAATTATGCGCTAAATTAATATGCAATGATGACATCAATATTTCATTTTGATAAAGAAGATGTTGCAGTCGTTCTGTCGTGTGTGACTGATTTCGGCCTACTGACTAAAGGCTTTGCTACACCTCAGGTAATCCGTTAAGTGCTAATTTAGTAAGACCATGAAACAGTTTGTCCAGAAATGTGTTTTGGATAAGTGGATTATAAAATCATGACGTTTCAATATGATTTGAACATAAAGAGCCGCTTTTTAGCGGCTCTTTATGTTTGAGTTTTAGCTATCGCTCAGTAGAGCGTTAACTTTCCATTTTTCTACTTCGCATAATTCGAAGGAAACAGTGCTCGTTTCGCTTCTTCATCACGTTCGGTTTTAAATTCAACGTCTTTGCCGGTTTCGCGGGCGCGCAGTGCGGCTGGGCGGGTGTTAATTGCGTTAAACCAGCGCTTCAAGTTCGGGTAAGGTTCTAGGCCTTCTTCACCAAGCACGACAGGTGCTTTATCAATCCAACCCCATGCAGCGACATCGACAATGGTGTACTCATTTCCGACGATAAATTCACGACCTTCCATATGCTTTTCTAACACTTCGTAGTGACGTTGTGCTTCACGTAGGTAACGGTTCACAGCATAGTCTAGGCCTGCTGGTGCAACATGACGGAAGTGTACCGATTGACCAGAGTATGGACCAAGCCCGCTCGCGATAAACATCATCCAAGAGAGCAGTTCGGCTCTGTCTTTTGGTTGCCCACCTAGCTTGCCAGTTTTCTCTGATAGGTACAGAAGGATTGCGTTAGAATCGAACACGCGTTGTCCTTCGTCTTCAATGGCTGGCGTTTTACCGTTCGGGTTAATTAAGCGATATTCCGGCGTGTGTTGTTCGCCTTTTAAGGTATCAACGGGAACGAGTTCAAAATCTAGGCCTGTCTCTTCTAGAAACAGAGCGATCTTCATTGGGTTTGGTGTTTGGTGAAAATAGAACTTAAGCATGGGGTAACTCCTTGTATTGGTAATTCATTAAAGCACCACTTGAACGATCGTTCAATAATTGATTTTAGATTATTTGAAAATCGGTTGATGCGTACTTTAAATCTATGTGTTGAAAACTTCGTTATTTGAGAGAGGATTAACATCGCGCGATTCAGTGTGTAGAGTTTTAAGTTGTTGAAAAAATGAGCTTAAAGCTGCTTCTTTGATACGTTGTTTTATGCGGAGTTCGGATTTGTTATGGGGGGTTTTTAGCGGGATAGGGCGTATGAAGTCCGCAGTCAGATATTCCAACAAAAACGTTGAGCACTGGTTCAAACCAGAATTATCAGGATACACAGGCTTATTGGTAAGTTCAAAATCGTGATCTGCTGCCACACCTTATGCAACAAATGAATATAAACGTTAGAGATTCAGGAGTGCTTCACGGTTTTTTAATCTTAGGGACTTACATTGGTGAGCAAATCTGATGTGAACACTTAACGACACAGGATCTTTCCATGAAAAAGAACATTATCGCCCTCGCTCTTGGTGGCATGCTGGCTTTTGGCGCAACACCTTATTCTTTTGCTGCTAACGACGGCGCAGTACAGGCTTCTGCGGATTACGCGCAGTTGGTGACTAAGCGACAAGTTGTCGACCAATTACTTCTTGATGCGTTGCAGGCGTTTAAGTCTCCGGCAAGAATTTCTCACGCGGGCTTTACGGCTAAAATGCCAAGTAACATGGAAATTGTGACTAACCGATTGTTAGAAGCTTATCAGCTAGAACCTTACCGTACTGACTTGTTGATCTCGGCTGCGAACGCTCAGATCTACAACAAGAACGCAGAGCGCGCTATTGAGTTGTTTGAGCAAGCGCTGACGGTTGCACCAGATGATGTTGACCTTCATGCTTACCTTGCGGTTTGGCAGAGATTTGAAGGCAATGAAAGTGAATCCAATAAGCACATGGAGAAACTGGAGAGCCTGAATAAAGGCAAAGCAGAAGACATCAAACGCATTTTTGCTACGGTCGACCGCGTATTAGAAACACCGCTTAAAGAGTCTGCGGATAAAGGCTTGCTCGATGATCATGGCGCGATCGTTACGTTGGGCTACGCGCTTAACCCAGACGGCTCGATGCATCAAATTTTGATTGAGCGTCTTGAGACAACATTGGCGATGGCTAAAGCGAACCCAGACGCGATGATTGTATTAACAGGCGGCGTGCCGAAGAACCATAAGACTGAAGGTAAGTTAATGGCGGATTGGCTTATCGAGAAAGGGGTAAGCAAAGATCGCATCATCGAAGAGAACTACGCGACCAGCACAGTAGGCAATGCCTTGTTTAGTAGCTATGCACTTGCTCGTCATGATATTAAGCACGCGACCATTATTAGCTCGGCAAGCCATGTTCGTCGTGGTCAAACTCTATTTGAAATCGCTAGCTGGCAAACGGGCCCTCAGGGCATTACTTTTGATACGGTTTCTTACCCAGACAAGCCACTCGCAGATCTTAAGAAGGCGAGCGATGGTGAGCTACTAGGTATCTACCGCGATGCGCTTAGAACGTATGGTATGTGGAGCTACCGCTCTTACCCATTAGAGTCTCGCTAGGCTTAGGGTTACTTCACCGTAGGCAAAGTATAAGTTGCTAGTACAATCGAGCACAGCTAGATGGTATGCTGTGCTCCTACTTAATTTAGTGTTTCAAAGGCAAAAAAATGAACCCGATTTTAGCAATGTTGAAAGAGAACAATATTAGCGACGAGCAGATCAGCGAGCTATTCAAAACGTTGACCGAGAACCCTCTTGCAGCAATGGCGACGATCAGCCAACTTGGTTTACCACAAGATAAGCTTCAAATGCTGATGGGTCAGGTAATGCAAAACCCTGCGCTAATCAAAGAAGCAGTTGAAGAGCTTGGCCTAGATTTTTCTAAGGTTGAAGCCGCTAAAGAGCAACTTCAGAAATAAGTGAGTTTGACTGAGCTGATATCGTCTTAGCTTAATCAAAATTCAATGAAAAGGTCGTTTAAGTTCAGCAATAGGCTGTCTTAACGGCCTTTTTTGATCTTGGTGGTAGTTTGGGGCTTTGGTTGAGTTGCTTTCAATTATCTTATCTGACTCCATACACACCGACCATTTCAACACAATTGACAGCAATCTTGCCAAACACGTGCGACTATTGACAATTTACTTACTAGACTTAATTAACCTATGTGCGACCTGATATGTGCACCTTGATGAACAGTGCTTTTGGATGAAGAAATCCCTAGATAATAGGGGGAACCGATTTCGGCATAAACGCTGTTTATTTATGAGTCACATTAAGGAAAAGAATAAGAGGGCAACAAACTAAGTCCTTTATTGAGCAGTGATTTATAGGAAATGAGTTATGAAGTATTTAAAGGAAACCGCTTTAGCGAGCCTTGTGCTTACTGGGCTTGTCGGTTGTGGCGGTGATTCAGGATCATCAAGCAGCACGACACCAATTACCTTGAGCGTGAGTGATGCGCCGGTCGATGGTGTTAAAGATGTGACGGTGACATTAAGCAAGGTGGCTTTACTTCCTCAACAAGGAGGTTCACCACTAGTATATGACGTGTATAAAAAGGATGAAAACGGCGACTACGTTGATGAGAACGGCGATCCATTACCTGATGGCGCAGATCCTATTCCGTTAAGTGTGAATTTGTTGGATTACCAAGGCAGCGATGCGCTCCCTTTGATTGAAAATGAGGTAGTTCCAGTAGGTAGCTATAAGTTGTGTGTGTTTGCTCATGATGGCGATCACCCAACAGATCCATCTTACGTGATAGAAAATGATGATACGAATCGTGAGTTAACGGTGAAAGGTAATGGCGCGTGCCCGCAAGGTGTGGGTAAAGAAGATAACGCTGGCGTACTGTACTTTAATGATTCATTTAATGTGAACCAACAAAGTAACGATTTTGTTGTCGAGTTTGACCTTCGACGTGGCCTAAAGAGCAGTTCGACTTTCCCTGATTACACCATTCAAAGAGCGTCTGTGAGCCTTATCAATACGGTTGAGACAGGAAACATTGAAGGTACTGTTGCTCTTTCTACTTATGACACTTGTAACGGTGGTGACAATACATTCGTTCAGTCGGTGTACTTGTATGAAGGCAACGTCGATAAGGCTGACATGGCTCCGATTGGCGGCAGTGATGAAGTGAAACCGATTACTTCAGCATCAGTGGCAATGAATCAAGCACAGACCAACTATGAGTTTTCCCTTGGTTTCATCGACCCAGGCACTTACTCGTTAGGTTATACCTGTACCGCGCAACACGACAGTGATGAAGACAATGCAGCACCATTAGCCGCAGGGTTCGAAATCTATGATGCTCAAAACAGCGTGCAAGTCACTGTTGGTCAAGACAGCCAAGTGTCATTCTAACTTTGATGTGAATAACGATTTTTCATAGAAACGGCCTCTCATTTAGAGGCCGTTTTTGATCTTGTTACCTAGCTAACATGAATTTGGTGAGCATTGAGTGTGACTCTAGGGAAGTGATAATGTAACGTTGTCTCTATTACTTTAATCTAGCGAAATGTACTCCGGCGTTGCTCATGAAATCTAGCTTAAGCATTCGATCTTACACCAAGCAATTTAATACTCATGCCCATGATGGCTATCATCAACTGGTGCTGCCTATTCAGGGGAGTATTAGTATTGAAATGGTGGGGTATGTTGGCAAGGTTTCTGTCGGTGAATGTGTGGTGATTCCTGTCACCACTGCGCATGCGTTTAAGGCGGATGAAGCAGCACGGTTTATTGTTGCAGATATGGTGGAGTTACCGCAGCACTTGCTAGAGCACGAGCTCTCGGTGTTTGCTATCACGCCACCTTTAATGAGCTTCTTGCTGTTTGTTGAAAAGCAGCTGGAATATCAAGTCGACAGTGGCATTGAATCATCCATCTTGGATGTGTTTTCACTGCTGTTAGAGCAACAAGAAGTGAGTAAAAGTATCGACCCTCGTATCCGCGCGGTGCAAAGGCTCATTGCGGATAATTACGCCCAACCTCTCTCTATTTCTCAGCTTGCAGAAACGGCATGTTTGAGCCCCACTCAATTTAAGAAACGCTTTAAAGAGTGCATTGGAATCAGTGCGCTTAAGTACATCACTCGCTATCGTATGGAGAAGGCACAAGCCTTGCTAAGTCATACCGATTTACCCGTTCAATTGGTCGCAGAGAATGTGGGTTATAGTGATCTCTCTGCATTCAGTCGACGCTTCTCTCAGCACTTTGGCATGTCTCCAAGGGCGTTTTTAGGTTCGATGAAAGAGAGTCTTCCAAAACAATAATAGCGTCCTTTTGGCAAACTCAACTTAGTATATGTTCACTATTATCTATTTCAGAAATGAAAATAAACTAGGTAATAGCAATGAATCTTGCCATCAATCGCGTTAACGAATTCCAAACAGGCACTTTAGCCATCGTGTTTGCTTCTGTTTTATGGGGCACGACAGGTACAGCCGCAAGCTTTGCGCCTGATCTCAGTCCATTAGCGATTGGCGCATTTTCGATGGGTGTCGGCGGCTTAATGCAGGCGGCCTTGGCGTATCGAAAGATCTTATCTTCACTTGATAAGCTTTTGCTCAACAAAAAGCTGTTAGCGGTGAGTGCGTTGGCTTTAGCGATCTATCCTTTAGCATTTTACTCTTCGATGAAGTTATCGGGTGTCGCGATGGGCACGGTGGTGTCGATCGCTACTGCTCCGTTCTTTTCTGCACTTTTAGAGTGTCTTATTAGCAAAAAGAATAATATCAACAAACGTTGGTTAACGAGCTTTGCCATTGGCGTGGTTGGTATTGGGCTACTGGTATTTTCAGAATCATCATCGGTGAGTGAATCTGGTGATGACCTGAAGCTTTTGGGCATTGGGTTGGGGTTGGTTGCTGGGTTGTGTTACGCCATTTATTCGTGGGCGACAAAAGCTCTGATAGACGAAGGCATCAAGTCGCAAGCGGCGATGGGCAGCATATTTGGGCTAGGAGCGATGTTGTTGCTGCCAACGCTGTGGTTTACAGGGGATAACCTGTTCGCATCGAATACCAACATTTTAGTGGTGAGTTACTTAGTGTTACTTCCTCAATGTTTGGGCTATATCGCTTTCAGTTTTGGGTTACGACATGTCACCGCGAGTAGCGCCAACTTGATTACCTTGCTTGAGCCAGTTGTTGCCGCCGTATTGGCCGTGTGTATTGTGGGTGAGCTTATTCCATTAGTTGGATGGCTAGGTATGTTCTTGATTGTGATGTGTTTATTCATCCAATCTCAGCCTGCTAAAAAGCCGTTATAAGTATTCGTTAAAGCGAGATTTATTGAATTAAATTCATGCGTGATTCTTATAATTGAATAAAATGAGTATCTCAGTTGCAAGAGTGCTGTTACTATCGCTATCAATAGTCGGGGGGCATATACCTTAGTTGGTGTTTGCTGAGATCGTTATTCGAGACCCGTTGAACCTGATTCAGTTAATACTGGCGTAGGGAACTATGATTACTTTGCCGGCGTGGTTCAACAATGATCTCTCATTGGTTTCACCTCCACACTCTCTTTGCGGCCAAAGTTCGGTTCTCTTACGTCTTTTAGACAGTAGGAGCGACCATGACACAGCATTCCAATTCTCAAGTATCACCTAGCAGCATTCAAACACCAGAAAACCAATCTTCTTCGATCAATACTCCGATTGTTTTGACCATCGCGGGTTCTGACAGTGGCGGCGGCGCGGGCATTCAAGCGGATATTAAAGCCATGTCTGCAACGGGTAGTTTCGCTTGTTCGGTAATTACCGCGATTACATCTCAGAATACCCAAGGCGTGTCAGCCATTTTTCCAATCCCGCTTGAGCATGTCGCTAGCCAGCTAGATGCAGTGTTTACCGATTTGAATATCGTGGCGGTAAAAGTTGGCATGTTGGCGGATTCGCAAATCATCAAAGTCGTCGCAGACAAAATCAAACAATACCAGCCTAAACACCTAGTGATTGACCCTGTAATGGTTGCGACAAGTGGCGACCTTCTTTTAGAAAACTCGGCTATCACCACGCTAAAACAAGAGCTGATTCCGCTCGCAGACATCATTACCCCTAACTTGCCAGAAGGTGCAGCACTTACAGGAAAAGCTGTGCCTGAAAGCGAAGCGGAAATGCAGGATATGATTGATGACCTGCGTGCGTTAGGTGCTAAAGCCGTCCTGCTGAAAGGCGGTCACTTGGAGAAAGATGAAAATAGTAACGACTTATTGATTCTGCCAACCACATCTGCATTGATTAGCGCGAAGCGTTTTCCTACCAAAAACACCCATGGCACGGGTTGTACGCTCTCTTCTGCTATCGCGTCTTTCTTGGCTCAAGGCAACACGCTTCCAGAGGCTGTCGACCTAGGTAAACAATACATTTCACGCGCGATTGCTCATGCTGACGAACTTCAAGTTGGTCAAGGTCACGGCCCGGTAAATCACTTCTTCGTTGGGCACGGTAATGTCCGTTAATACGATTGGCGTTCAACTCAGCAATGCGACTCTGCGTTACCGAGATAGCGAGCATGCGACCTTATCGGGTTTGTCACTGAGCTTAAGCGCAGGTAAGTGGACTGTGCTACTTGGTCGCAGTGGTTGCGGAAAAACCACGGTATTGCGATACCTAGCAGGTTTGCTCGATGACAAAGTTGAGTGGCAGGGCACATTGGCAACGTCTGATGAACTGCCTCTAACCGACCGCATCGCATACATGGCGCAGCAAGATTTGCTACTGCCGTGGTTGTCGGTTATCGACAATGTGTGTTTGAGCCATCGCTTTCAAAATTCAGCAGACAAGCATCAAAATATCGAGCATAAAAATCAGGCGTTAGAGCTACTGACTTCTGTTGGTCTGGCTGATTACGCGGATACTATGCCGGATCAGTTGTCTGGCGGTATGCGTCAGCGTGTTGCTTTGGCTCGAACCTTAATGCAAGACAAGCCAGTTGTTTTGATGGACGAGCCTTTCTCTGCGCTGGATGCGGTAACAAGACACAAGTTACAGACCTTAGCGTGTGAACTGTTAAGAGATAAAACCGTTGTGTTGATTACCCATGATCCACAAGAAGCGGTGCGTTTGGCGGATAACTTGTATGTGTTGCAAGGCACGCCTGCGAGCGCTCACTCTTTACCTGTGCCTCACACGTCGACGCCACGAGTGCTAGACGGTGAATGTGCCGAGTTGCAACAAGCCATCTTAGATCAGTTGGAGCGTGATTATGAATGATCTAACGCGAAGTGAAGCTGTGGCTCGCTCAACAAACGCAAAGACTAGCACAACACATCCTCGTCAGATGAATCCCGTCATGCGTTTGCTTATCAGCAGTGTTGTGATTCTTGGCTTATGGCAACTTGTGGTCGTTGTTTTCGAAATGCCGAGCTTCATTCTTCCGGCCCCCGCAGAAGTCTTTCTCAAGCTTATTGAACGCTACGACGTGTTACTCAAACACACTTGGGTGACCGCACAAGAGATCTTACTTGGGCTATTACTAGGTTTGTCTATGGGGCTGTTTTTCGCCTTGCAGATGTTGATGTTTGATCCGTTGAAACGTTGGCTGTTGCCTATCTTGATTGCTAGCCAAGCGATTCCTGTATTTGCGATCGCGCCAGTACTGATGTTGTGGCTTGGCTATGGCATCGCCTCAAAGGTAGTGATGGCAGCAATCATAATCTTCTTCCCTGTGACTACCTGTTGCTATGACGGCCTGCGTAATACACCTGCAGGTTATCTTGACCTCGCCAAGACGATGGGCGCATCAAAATGGCAACTGCTACGCCACATTCAACTTCCTGCTGCACTGCCAACATTAGCGTCTGGTATTCGTGTCGCTGTGGTTATTGCCCCGATTGGTGCGGTTGTCGGCGAGTGGGTGGGGTCGAGTGAAGGGCTAGGGTACTTAATGCTGCAAGCCAACGCACGCATGATCATTGATGAGATGTTTGCGGCCTTGTTTATCTTGGCGGTGCTCTCTATCTCGCTCTACTTCATCACAGACAAATTACTCAAAAAAGCTATCCCTTGGGAGAACCAGTGATGGTTAGCTCAATAACTCTTTGTTTAATAAAGCTTCGCTCAAGGCTATTTATCTAAACAACACCTCATTAGAAATTAGATCGACAAACACAATAATAATATTCAAAAGGAAAGGTTAACTATGAAAAACACCAAATTGGTAGGTGCAGTGGCACTGCTTGCTTCGCTAGTTTCAGGTCATGCATTAGCGGATTCTGAACAAAAGAAACTGACACTGATGTTGGATTGGTTTGTAAACCCGAACCACGGCCCAATTGTGATTGCTCAAGAGCGTGGCTACTTTGCTGACCAAGGCCTAGAGGTTGAAATCCAAGAGCCAGCTGACCCAAGCACACCAGCAAAATTGGTTGCGGCAGGTAAGGTCGATCTTGCAGTCACCTACCAACCAAGTTTAACCATGGATGTGGCGGCAGGCCTGCCTCTCGTTCGTGCATCAACCCTTATCGCAACACCACTGAACACACTAATGGTGCTGGATAACGGCAAGAACGATTCGTTAGCGGATCTGAAAGGCAAGAAGATCGGTATCGCAATTGCTGGCAACGAAGAAGCGACGATCGGTACCATGCTAGCTCAAGAAAATGTTGAGTTTACTGACGTTCAAACCATCAATGTCGGTTGGGCGCTGTCGTCTTCACTGGCATCGGGCAAGGTAGACGCAATTTGGGGTGGTCTACGTAATTTCGAAACGAATCAGTTAGCGCTTGAAGGTTTTAAAGCTAAAGCGTTCTTCCCAGAAGAGCACGGTGTGCCAGCTTACGATGAGCTGATCTTTGTGGCGAACGCAAAGAAACACGACGACGAAGCAATCAAAGCCTTCAACAAAGCGCTTGAGCAAGCAACCACTTACATCGTGAACCACCCGCAAGATTCATGGAGTGAGTTTGTGGCGTATTCACCAGATACGTTGAACAACGAGCTTAACCAACGTGCATGGAACGACACACTGACTCGTTTTGCACTTCGCCCTTCTGCAGTAGACATGAAGCGTTACGATGATTACGCGCAGTTCATGTTCGACAAAGGCATTATCAAATCACTACCAAAAGCCGCAGATTACGTACCGACTTTTGACTAAGGAATCTAATGAAATACCAAGACTTAATCCAAGCCTGCCAGCAAGATTGGCAAGACTACACCGAGCATGATTTTGTTAAAACGCTGGCAAACGGCACCCTTGCACAGCCGTGTTTTCTGCATTACTTGAAGCAAGATTTTCTGTTTTTGAAGCAGTATGCTCGTGCATATGCATTGGCCATTTACAAGGCTAAAACCTTGGCTGATATGCGTCGTGCATTGCCAAGTGTTCATGCGCTGTTAGATTCTGAAATTTCACACCACGTGACTTACTGTGGTCAGTGGGGTTTAACGGAATCTGATTTAGAAAACGAACCTGAAGATTTCGGCACTGTTGCCTACACGCGCTACGTTCTAGATGCGGGTATGACGGGTGATCTTGTCGACTTATATGCGGCATTGGCTCCGTGCTCAATCGGTTATGCCGTGATTGGTAAAGCGCTGTTAGAAAGTACTGATACTGTTTTAGAAGGTAACCCATACGCGAGTTGGTTACAGCTTTACGGCGGAGAAGAGTTCCAGTCTGGCGTGGCAACGGGTGCTGAGTATTTCAATCAGCTACTGGCTGAAATTGATATCAACAGCGAGCGCGGTCAGAACATCGTTCATATATTTAAAACGGCAACACGTATGGAAGTGGCTTTCTGGCAGCAAGGTCTGAATGCACTTGATGACTCAACAGCGGTTTAAAAGCGACTTTCACGAATAAGGATTTCCCCATGCTAACTGAACAAATCATCCAATCACTGCGCGCAGTACGAGAGCAAAAGCCACTGGTTGTGAACATCACCAACTATGTAGTGATGAACAACACGGCCAATGCGTTATTAGCAATTGGTGCTTCACCTATCATGGCGCACTCACAACAAGAGCTTGCAGAGATGATGTCTTTCTCTGGCGCTTTGGTGATCAACATCGGCACGCTCGACAGTGTTTGGACGCCAAGAATGTGTTTTGCGGTTGAACAAGCGAATGCGAACAACAAGGTGGTGGTTCTTGACCCTGTGGGTTGTGGCGCAAGTACGCTGCGTACTGAGACCTCTCGTGAAATCGCACGTTTAGCGGATAAGTTGATCATTCGTGGTAACGCGTCTGAGATTATCGCACTCGCGGGCGAGCAAGCTCAGAGCAAAGGTGTGGATGCGCTAGATAGCAGTGACGCTGCATTAGGTGCTGCACAGTGCTTAGTGGCTGAATATGGTGCGAATGTGGTGATTTCTGGTGAGACAGATTACGTTGTTACTAAAGACAGCGTGGTGACGTTAAACAATGGACACCCAATGATGCCCTATGTCACTGGCATGGGTTGTACCTTAACGGCATTGACGGGCGCATTTGCTGCAGTTGGAGATGAAAGTGGTTTGGCAGCAGCGGCGGTATTAGGCGTGGTTGGTGAAATCGCAGCTGAAAACTCACGCGGCCCGGGTAGCTTGCAAATGAACTTGCTTGATGAGTTGTACCAGTTAGATGAAGAGACGCTGATTCAACGTTTGAAGATTCAGTAAGGTTACTCTAACTCTAACTCACAAGTTAGAAGCCTAACTTAAATCTCTTTAGATAAAGAAAAGCCCCCGACACTTATGTGCTGGGGGCTTTTTATTATTGGTTTGGAACTGTGTCAGCTGTGTATAGACTGGCTGGCTAGGTTCTAAAACGATTCACTTGGCTCTCTAGGTGATGCGCAACTTCAGTTAAGTCGCTTGCTGCACCTGAAATGCTGCTGACTGACTCTTGGTTACTTTGCGCGATGGTATTGGCACCTTGCGCGTTCTCACCCAGTGATTTGGTGAGACGATCTTGTTCATCAACCGACACTGCGATTTGGCTGTTGGCCTGATTCAGATCTTGGATGTGTTGATTAATCACATGTAAGTTCTGAGAAGCTTGCTGTGCCTGAGTTGAAGCATCGGAAACCGTGCTGTGGCTCTCTTTGATCGACTCTAACGCATCTTTAGCGCCACGCTGCAGCGAGGTGATGAGCTCATCAATCTGGCTAGCAGAGTCTTGGGTACGCTTAGCGAGCGTTCTTACCTCATCCGCTACTACGGCAAATCCGCGACCTTGTTCACCTGCACGCGCAGCTTCAATCGCCGCGTTCAATGCCAACAGGTTGGTCTGCTCAGAAACGCCTTTGATTACTTCAAGAATGGCACCAATGTTCATCGACTCTTTGTGTAGGTCGGTTACTTTCTGGCTGCTGACCTGCATGCTTTCATCGGCGCTGCCAATTTCATGCAGTGTCTTATCTACTTCTTTCAGGCCCATTGCGACATTCTCGGTCGCTTGGTTCGCTACTTGAGAGGCGTGGTTAGCACTCGAAGCAATTTCTGATGTACTCGAAGCCAGTTGGTCAACCGCGGATGAGATGTTCATCATTTCACTGTTCAACTGTGTTGCGTTGGTCGAGCTGTTATTGGTCACTTGATTAAGTGATTCAGACATCTCACCAATGCGCACACTAGAGCGGTTCACTTGGCCCACGATATCGCGCAGAGATTCAATGGTGATCTCCATGTTGGTTAGTAGCTCGCCAATCTCGTTTTTGCTCTCAATGTTTACTTCAACATTCAGGTTGCCCTGAGAAAGCTCATTAGTGATCTGTTTAACCTGTGCGATACCTTTGGTGATAGAGCTAGTCACTAACACGGCACTTGTCATGCCGATAACCAAAGCGACACCGGTGAGCAAGATGATGATCTGAATCGAGCGCTTTTCACTGGCTTGTAGCTCTGGTGTTAGCGCTTGTTTCTGTTGTTCGAGAATGCTCTGAGCATCGGCTACCGAAATAGCTAAGCTATCGCCAATAGAGGCGAGGGTAGCGGTTCTTTGGGTGTTCTCAATCATCTGCTGATGAACTTGCTCAAAACCTTTCGCGTACGCTTCGCGCTGGTTAGAGAAGTCCGCAATCAGTTCACTTTGATAAGGAGATGATTTTAGAGATTCAATATCGCCTTCGATACCTGGCAGAGCATATTCAAAAATGTCTTTACCGGCTTCGTAGGTTTTAAGGTCGTTGTTGTTTGAGTAACTCAGCACAGTGATCTTGGCGGCGAGGAAGTTCTCCATCAACATACCTGCGTACAAGCTCGCGTTTGGATCGTTGTTGTTGTATGACTCATACAACAAGCTCTGCGCGGCTTTTAGTGCGTTGGTTTCTCGTGTGACCATCTCCACGTTAACTAACTGGTCAATGAGCAGTTGGCTCTGTTTCATTGAACCATAAGCCGCATCAAACGCCGCAACGCTGTCTTGCACTAATTGTAGGCTCGACAAGCTATCAGTATTGGTGGTGGTTTGGATTAAGTTGTTCAGCAGTTCATCAATCGCAAGTTTGCTCGATTGATAATTCGCTTCATATTGATCATCCAATGACTCTAAGTAACGTTCAGAGGCTAAACGCATCTGAAGAAAGTGCACTTGAATGTTGCCTGACAATGTCGCCTTGTGGCTGAGTTCACTGTATTGGCTAAAGCCGTTCGACAAGGTTTGAATACCTTTGTAACTCACAAGGCCTGAAATGACGAAAAAGAGCAAGCAGATGGCATAACCCAGCTTGATCTTGAGCGCTATAGAAAGGTGGCGCATAACTATCCCTATATTTACCTGATTCCTTCATAGGGGAGTATTTCATAAAACAGCATTCTGGGCATGCTAAAGCGAATAGTTTGTGTAATAAGTAACGCTTTTGTTAAAAAATTCAGGTTTTTCGATATGCTTTCAACGAGTTGCGTATTTGAATTCCCCCGCCTAACTTAAGGAATTAAGTGCTAACTTCCATGCATAGGATGTGATTTGTCGGTAAAATGGCAGAAAACCAATTTTAGAAATCGACTTTAAAGGTACGCGATGAACCCTTATAAACTTTATCTGGTGACTGACGACCAACAAGATATAGAAACGCTTAAGTTCGTGGTTGAACAAGCGGTTGCTGGTGGCGCCACTATGGTTCAAGTAAGAGAAAAACATGGGGACGTAAGAGCGTTCATTGAACGTGCAGAGGCCGTTAAATCGATTTTATCTGGAACGGGTGTGCCCTTGATCATTAATGATCGAGTCGATGTGGCATTAGCCGTTGATGCTGATGGTTTGCATTTGGGGCAATCGGATATGCCTGCCGTGTTAGCACGCAAGTTGATTGGCGCGGATAAGATTCTTGGCTTATCGATTGAGACAGAGCAACAGCTACAAGAAGCTGATAGTTTGCCGATTGATTACATTGGCCTTAGTGCACTGTTTGCGACACCGACCAAGACAAACCTGAAGAAACATTGGGGTTACGAAGGTATTCAAATGGCGTTGGAGACAACAAAGCTTCCAATTGTTGGGATTGGCGGCATCAACGAATCGAACATTCCTCAGCTGACTGAAACGGGCATTCATGGATTGGCATTGGTATCAGCGATATGTCACGCAGAAGACCCGAAGCAAGCGACGCAGGATTTGCTGTCCCTAATGGGAGAGTGAAGGGATAGAGACTAGAAAACAAATGAGACTCGTCATTTGTTTTCTAGTTAGAGCGCCTTAAAGCGCTCGATGTAGTAGCCAGTAAAAAGTATGGCCTAACTTACTGAATACATAGAGCAACGGTGCCGATGATCATAAGAACGATCGCAGCGTACCAGCCGTATTGCGCAGTTTTATCAGCAACGAAAATCCTAATGTAGTTGATCTCTTCGTGCGCCATTGCGATGAAGTCGGTGTAGTTAATCGATAACTCACGGCTAGCGTCTTTCAGGTCTTGCTGAAGCTTGTTGAAAGACTCATCGATGAAGCCTTTTGTTTCCGAAGCAGACGGAGTAGCAGTTAACGCTAGGCTATTCCAAACCGCCATACGCGATTCATATTCGCTTTCACTGACACAATTAAGTACGCGTAAATCATACTCTCGTTTGTTACGCTCTTTACCCATTTTCTCAGGGCAAATATTTCTTAAAACGTTCACGACAAATTTTCCAAAAGGTTCATTTAGATATAGAAAAGCACTCAAAGAGCGCTCATAAACTGGGGTGAATTAAATTCAAAAAGTGATCTATTTGAAGCTGTCATCAGTGATTGCGATGCAGAACACTCATGTGGGAGATTTGAAGTTAGGTCAGTGGTGTTAAAGAGCGATTTGGGTCTGTCTACATTCGTTTGAAAAGACTAACCCGTTGGGATCGCAGTGTAGTTAGGTCACTTTGGGACATCAACTAGGGTGTTTTGTCCAGACGACAAAGATATTTATCGGTGAAACGTGTAGAAATGCGGTAGTACGGAGAAACGCACTACCGATATTGCAATGTAGTGTTGAGCTAGTTTGCCTGCCATTGATTGTATTGCAGCGAATACCCTTCTAATTTCTCAATCAAACTGGTTAGCACTGGTCCATTAATGTGGCTACGCGACACCAAACAACCGACAGGGGTTATCCAGCCTCCATGCTCATGTGCCACTGGCAGAGCAACTAAGTCACCTTTCTGAATGCCTTCCATCACCATCATTTCAGGCACATTGGCCCAGCCAACGTTTTGCTCAACGAGATCAATAATTGTCTTGTGGTTATTGGCATACCAGAGCATTGAGCTAATTCCATAGGTGAACCACAGCTCACGTTGCTTTGAGCTACGATGCACGCATTGGCGGTAACGTTTTAAATCGGAGTCTTGCACCACAGGCATTTGGCTGAGTTCGTGTGTGGCGGAACTGACGGTCAGAAAACGTGCTTGGCCAAGTAAGAAAAAGTCCATATCTACCTTAAGCTCACCATCCGCATAGATGATGCCTATCTGAGCTTTTCCGCGCCTCACTAAGTCTTCCACATCGAAGGTTGAGGTCGTAATAATATCGAAGTGTGTGATTGGAAATTGATCGGCTAGTGAGCTGATTATCTTGATGAAGTTCTTATCAATGATGCTCTCATCCACAGCAATGATCAGTTCGTGCTCATCTTCTTGTGTCAGAGATTCTACTTTTTGATCGAAGTACTTTTGTTGGTCGAGAATCGACTTAGCGACAGGCAATAACGCTTTACCTGTGTTGGTCAAAACAGGGATGTTTTTCTCTCGGTTAAACAGCTCTTGGTCAATGGCAATCTCTAGATTGGCGATGGACTGGCTGACGCCGGATTGAGCGCGTTTCAGCTTGCGTGCCGCCGCCGAAAAAGAGCCACTTTCACACACAGTGACGAAGACTTTTAGTTGCTCAAAACTGTACATGCTATCTCTCGCTCAAAACCAAATTGGGGTGATAATGTTTAGGCTATCACTATTCGTGATGGCTGTTAACTTTCTCTTATTATTTCCGATGACATAATCCTAGGTAATCCAACACATACTAGATTATTTAGAGGAATGTATGAGTACGTTAGAAAGATTGTTCCACTCAGTATTATTCGAAGTTTTGGCCGTAACGCTTTCAATTATCGGCTTGGCGATATTTACCGATCACGATGTGAATGCCTTATCAGGAACCATGATAGTTGTCGCGACCATCGCGATGATGTGGAACTACTGTTTTAACCGCATTTTTGATCGCTACTTCACGGGTGAAAAATCTAAGCGTTCGCTGAAATTGCGTATTTTTCACGTGGTGCTGTTCGAAGCTGGTCTGTTGATAGCGACTATCCCAGTGATGGCTTACCTACTTAACGTGGGTATATGGCAGGCGTTCTTAATGGATATCGGCGTGACCATTTTTATTACCATTTACGCGTTTGTATTCAACCTGATTTACGATCATGTTCGAGCATTCTGGGTGCGCAGAGCCGATCTAGCAGTTCAGTAATCTACCAAGTCAGTAGACGCTAGTTTGGCTACTAACCGATTGTTTATACGTCATTTTGGCGGAGGTTTTCGGTTAGTAAGCCTAGGTCAATCGTCATTTATTCTGCTATCTTAAATAAGGTGATAACTTGAGTTCGTGAAAGAACAGATTAAGAGGAAAGGATGCCTAATACCCCTCAAATGACGGTTGTAGACAAGAAAGAAGTCGAGCTTTTTGCTGAGCTTTTCAAAAATATCGACGGCGAAATCTATACCTTGCTACGCAGTGCCAAAATTCCCAATGACATTCTCACCAGCAGTGATCACTACGAGTACCTCCCTGAGACCACCATTAAAAATGTGGTCAATATTATGGGTGAGTCGGCGTCACGAGAAGAGTTTGCGCTGTTTATGTGGAGCTTTTGCAAGCAAACCTATGTGCCTAGGTTTGTCGCTAAACTGAGTAATCAGGATTCGCTAAAAAGTGCGCTCGACCAATTTTCCGAGCAATTAAAGCAAGTCTCGAATGGCGCACACCTCTACACCAAGCAGTCTGGTGGCAAATGGTGGTTTGTTCGCGAGAAGCCTTTCACTAATGCGCCTTGGTTTAAGTTTGCAGAGTTGTTCTCGGTTATCTTTATCAATGAGCTGCTTTCCGTGTTAACGCAAGGCCGTTGGAAACCATCGGAGATCGGTATTCAAAGTGGCGACCTCGACTGTTTTCAATCTCTTCCGCAAATGGGCGGTGCTCAGTTTTACACGCACAGGCCTGTGACTGCGTTTGAAATACCTGAAGAGATCATGCTTGAGCCGATTGTGTTACCCAAAGCACCCCAAGAGATCGAACTCGCCAGCCCTTTACCTAGCTCATTTCTGAGTGCTTTTAAGTTAGTGATTAAGCCTTATCTCACCATGGGGAAATTACCCATTAGCTTGGCATCTGAAATTCTGAATATTCATGTCAGAACCATTCAACGCCGCTTGGAAAACGAAGGGGTGGTGTACAAAGCTTTGATAGAAGAGATGGTGTTGGAACAGGTTTTGGATTTGCTCAAACAACCAGATTTATCGATCACTCAAGTGGGGGTAAAGATGGGCTATTCCGACTCTTCTCATTTCACTCGTGCATTTAAACGACAGATGAATATGACTCCAAGGCAGTACCGTAAAGAACACAGGTAAGGTCGATAAGTCAAAGCTGTAGATATCAATGAAATCATCGAATAGATAACCGGAGACCGTACGCAGAATTAATCATTGTCACCAAATGGCCATTTATCAACCTTGAAGACTGGCAGTATCACTACTAAGTTATTGAATGTGGATAAGTTGTTTTTATTTAGTCTTTCGTGAGTGTTACGACCAATAAAAATACCTTTGAAACCTCATAACACTCATTAGTAGTTACGGAATCGTTATGGGAAGTGGACGCCACTAACAAACGGAATCAAGGTGTAAAAATGAATAATTCAGGCTTAAAGCTTTCTGTTGTTGCGCTCTCGTGTTCATTTGCTCTCTCTGCAAATGCAGCATCAACGCTATTTACTAACGTAGATGTGTTCAACGGTACGGAAAACAAATTGTACGAAGACCATCATGTATTGGTTGAAGACAATCTTATCAAACAAATCTCTGCAAGCCCGATCGAGGCTGGTGAAGCTGAAGTGATTGATGGCACAGGCAAAACGTTAATGCCCGGCTTGATCGAAGGCCACGGTCACTTGTTGTTGAATGGCGGTAACCTTAGCGATCACGAAAACAACCGTACGATTGAAGAACTGGCCGCTCGTGCGACAGTCAACGCTAATGCTGCATTTCAATCAGGCTTTACTACATGGCGTGATGCTGGTGGCTTAAACACAGGCTTACGTAAAACGATCGATTCTGGCATGTTGCCGGGGCCAAGACTCTACACATCAGGCGCATTTATTGGACCAACGGGTTCACACGCCGATTTCAGTAACCTAACCACGGCTAACCAACACTTCTTCGGTTCAACGACCAGCATGGCTCGCAATAGCGTGAGCTTTAACGCAGACGGTATTACTGAAATCAAAGCCGCTGCACGCCAAAACTTCAAGCAAGGCAATACTCAAATTAAGATCATGTCATCGGGTGGCGTAGCTTCATCATTTGACCCTTGGCAACTGAATGCGATGTCTGCGGAAGAGATTGAAGCGGCGGTAGAAATTGCCGATGCGTACGGTTCTTACGTGATGTCTCATGCCTACAGCAAAAAAGCGATCATGCGTAACCTGGATGCAGGCGTTAAAACGATTGAGCACGGCTTTATGTTCGATGGTGACATTGCCGACAAGATGGAAGACAAAGACGCTTACATCACAACCAACATGACTGCGTTCTCGCCTTACTTAACACAGATCGAAGCGATTAACTCGAACCCGGCATCTAAACGCAAAGCGGAATCTGCAACTAAAGCGTTCAAAGACTACATCTCGAACGTAAACAAATACAAACCTAAATGGGGCTTCCACACAGACTGTGTTGGTGACGTGGTTTCTTGTATTAAGCAAACCGACCACACGATCTACCTTGCGGGTAAAGAGCTTGGTAACTTCTTCACTCTGAAAGGCATGACATCAGTAAACGGTGAGATCGTTAAGTTGTCTGGTGTGATGGACCCATACCCAGAGGGTAGATTGGGCGTGATTGAAGCGGGTGCATACGCCGACATCATCATTGTAGAAGGCAACCCACTTGAAGACTTAACAGTGATTGGTGCAAACGAAAAATGGTTTGACGCAGAGCCGCGTAGCCCTGAAATCGATACCATCAAAGTCATCATGAAAGATGGCAAAGTCTACAAAAACACGCTGTAACACAGCGCGACTATTCAGTTAAAAATTAAGCTTTAATAGGCGGCCTACTTCGGTAGGTCACCTCTCTTCAAGGTGTCCTTATGCAAAAAACGCTTTCTCTTATCCTGTCGATGATGTCACTGACTATCGTCGCTTTACCTACCTTTGCTGAAACAGCGATGAATCTTGAGTGGCAAGATCTGAATTCAGAATCTCACGAAATGAAGTTAGAAATGCCAGATCTCACCGATCAGCAAATGCGTCGATTACAAGGTGTGATAGCAATGAGTGCATCAGAGGAAGAGCAAGCTCAACAACAGGCTTTATTACTTAAAAAAACGCTAAAAGAGCAGGGCGTTGATGCAGACGAAATGATCGCGCTACGTGACCAATACATGAAAACCATGAAGGCGAACGCTGAAGCTATCACGACAGAATTTGACGGCAAGAAAGTCCGAGTTCCTGGTTTCATCGTGCCTTTAGAGTTCTCAGAAGGCATGACCGCAATCGAGTTTCTTTTAGTGCCAGTAGCGGGCGCGTGTATTCATATGCCACCTCCGCCAGCAAATCAGATTGTGCGTGTGTCTTTTCCTGAAGGCTTTCAGGTACAGAATGTTCAGTATCCAGTATGGGTAGAAGGTGACTTTAGCTCGAACAAAGTGACGGAAGAAGTCTTTCTAGTCGATGGCAAAAGTAACCTCACCATGGGTTATGAAATGAAAGCTTCGATGATTGAAGACTATTACGAGAAAGAAAATTAATGGTTGTCATCAAATGACAATTTTCAATGTGAGCAATGAATAAAATAGAACTCACTCAAAAAGCATTGGTGACAAGATGAATTCAAGATTATCTAAAGTAAGTATGGCGGTGATGGTGTTAGCAACCTCAATGAGCACTGCGGTATATAGCGCAAACTTCGAAGGTCCAGATTCGGTTGAAAATACAATTTCAAAACAAAAAGATCAGCAACTGGATTGGCGTGAAAAGCTTGCTGCGGATGGTTTTACATTTGGCGCGGATTACTTTGCTTTAGGCCTTACTTCTGGAGATGGCGTTGGTGGCGATAACGTTAATGCTTCATCAGGCGTCGCACGAATATACGGGTCATGGCATTTACTGGGAAATGGCACAGAGAACTCAGGTAGCTTGGTATGGAAGGTGGAACATAGGCACGCTTATGGCAATACTGACCCAAAGAGCTTATCTTTTATCAATGGCTTCCAGGGGAAAGAGAACCTAGGCTACATAGGAATGATAGCACCAGCTTTCAGTGACCAAGGTTTTCGAGTTACGGACTTAAATTGGAAGCAAAAAATCAACGATGGCAAAGGCACTATCGTTGTTGGTTGGCAAGATGTGACGAACTATGCCGATGTTTATGCTCTAGCAAGTCCTTGGTCTGGTTTTACGAATTTAGCGTTCTCGACAGGTTCAGGCGCTATGGGACTGCCAGATGATGGCGTGCTTGCTCTTTCTGCGGGTCATATGCTGGGCGAGAATTTTTATGTGGTCGGTGGTATTGCCGATGCAAAGGGTAAGTCAGACGATATTTTTGATGGCTTTGATACCGCTTTTGGTAGCGATGCATCTTACTTTACGACACTAGAATTAGGTTGGACAGCTTCGCAAGAGCAAATCTATACCGATAATTTCCACGTGACTTTCTGGGACTTTGGTGACGACACTCGCCATAGTAATAGCCTTGCAGCGGAAGGTGGCTCAGGCGTTAATTTCTCATGGAGTCAGTTTATGACTCCGCAAGTGATGCCGTTTGTTCGCGGTGGTTTCTCAGAAGGGGATGTTGCCCTTTACGATAAATCAATTTCTGTTGGTATGGGTTATTTCGGGTTAGGAAAACCAACCAATAACCTAGGTGTCGCGCTGAACTGGGCTGAAGTGAACGGTGATTCTTTTGAAGCTGATGCGAAAGCGATAAGTGGCAGCACAGAACAATGGACAGCAGAGATCTACTACAACATGCAGTTTGGTGATCACCTACAAGTGACGCCTGATATTCAGTACATCAAAGATCCTGCGTTCTCTACTGAGAGCAGCGCTTGGGTATTCGGTATTAGAGCGAGAGTGTTTATCTAATTCCGTTAAGTATTACCTTGTTTAGACTTAACAGCTAAACGTAAAAAGTGAGCCCATGTGGCTCACTTTTTTGTTTCTAGTTCGATTAAACCTTATCTAATCGAGCACTTAGGCTTTTTCGGCTTTCTGCGTGTCATCCAGTGCAAAGTAGATCTTAGAAACAATCACTTCGGCAATCAGAATCGTAAATACCACGGCAAAGAAGGCGACCACACCGTTCCAAGGGCCTGTGAAATCGACCTTGTCACCAAAGAGGATATTGATCGCTTCTAGCATCACGAACTTTGAACCGACCAGAATTACGTAGCTAGATAAGCCTCTGTAGATCTTAGGTGCAGTGCCCGGTTTCGATTTAAAGTAATCCGCGAGCTTATGTTCTAAGCCGATAGAGAGTTTGAGCAACAGCTGCAGCAAAATCGCGGCAGCAAATGAGATGGTGAATGACTCGATATTAACGAAGTCCCAGTATTCATCAAAAAAATTGAGAACGGTTAAATCAACGAGGACTGCGAGTGTGTAGCCGACAAAGAGTCGCTGGGGCGTATTAAATCCATATACTTTTTCAATATTGCTCATCTACTTCTTCCTGAGTAAAGGGTTATAAAAAACTTAGGAGATAAATATAGGATATTCAAACGCTTATTGCTCAGGATGCGAAACAGCTCTTAAAGTGCGCGTGGCGCATTATGGTAAGTATCCCGATCAAGATTGATTCAGTATGAGTTTTCGGCATGAGCCTAAGATTTAAACAGAGGTAGATATGATTATTCACTTTAGAATCCAAGACGTAGAAGAGCTTTGGGGCTCAATAGATTTGGCGACACTCTTACAAACGGAACTGAGAGGGGTATCAACCACACTATTAACTATCTGATTGAAATAGTTAAATTACCAATTACACTTGAAGCATAAGTTTGAATGGAGTCAACTTAATGCTTTCACCCCAATCGTTATATCCCCCTTCTATTGCTTTACTTTTAACGGGCCTGATTTCTTCCTCGGCCTATGCATCCAATGAAGCGATTCAACATCGCTTGGAAAAGATATTCGCCGTTTCTATTGCGCTTACAGACAGCGATGCCGTCTCTATTGGTTTTGTCGATTTTGACCCTAACTCATTCATTAATCTAAACGACAGTGGGTTTGGCTCCGATAAAACCATCGACACTCGAAGCCAAGTGAGTGTCGGCTCTATTCCTTATTCTTCTGTAATTAAAACCGATGATCCTGACCTAGATTTGGTTTGGTCGGTGCGCGGGTCTTATGCGCTCTCTGAGCAAGATATTGAGATTTCATCGGATGTCACATCAGACCGTCGAGTTAACCCCAATAAAGACTCAGTTTTGGGCCTGTATGGCTTTTTCGGCGCTCAAAGCCATTTAAACCAACATTGGTCTATCGTTTATGGTCTAGGCACTCATTTGCTCTACTACCGCAATAAATACGAATATAAAAATAGCTACTCTCAAGCCTTTCAATCTCAGCTCGATGGATACGCGCTGAACACTTCTGCATGGGCATTGATTGGTGAGCCGTCGGTCAAACTCAAATACCTACAGAAACAGGAGTGGGGAAGTTGGAATGTGTCATCAAGGGCGCGTTATTTCTATGGAACAGGCTGGGGGGAAGCCAATGATGGCGATATCGGTAACCCTGAAGGTTTGCGCTTTATTAACGAGATTGAATTCAGACAAAATGTGGCATTGGACGCTTGGTCGTTAAAGAACCCTCAGATTCACTATAACCTGCGGAGAATCGACGTAGCAGGGGATCTTACTGATCCACTCGATACACACTATTACTATGAGTTTGGTGCAGGTTTAGTGTTCGATGTGCCTTACGATTCTTACTTCTTTGATAATTTCGGTGTCGGGATTAACTTCAATTACGGCAGCTCGCTCAGTGGTGGCAGTTTGCTCTTCTTACTCAATAACTAGCATAAGTTGTTGATCTTCAAAGTACTCATATAATTTGAATTTGTATGTGTCGTAAAATGGTAAATATTGTTTATAAAACTTAGTCATCATAGCGCTCTGTCCATCACCCGAGCACATTATGAACAAGTTGAATTTTGACCGCAGAGCCCCGTTATACGTGGTGTCTGCACTTGTCCTAAATACGTTGGTTAGCTTGTGGTTGCTGAGCATTGCTTATACCGCAGCTATGGTTTTTTCTGTGTGCGCGTTGTTCCTTCTTAGCACACTGATCACCGCACGCCTGTATCGACACGAAATGACTCAGAGCCAAAACAGCTTGTCTGAGGCGATCATTGATGGTGTTGCCGGATTTATTATCCTCGATAATCAATTAAGAATAATTCAGGTTAATCAACAGTTCTCTAGAGTCTCTGGTTATGCGTTCGACCAAGTCGAAGCCCGTCCTATTTCAGACCTCTGCTTTATGAACAACAGTGGCTTGATATCGACCATTGCCATTTCGCTTAAACAAAATCACAGATGGAAAGGTGAGTTAAGTGGTGTCAGCCGACTTGGTGAACATTTTACGGTCAACGTGGTTGTCGAAAAGCTTACCGAGTTATTGCCGCATAACGAAAAGTACGTGGTCACTTTTACTGATATCAGCCGACGTAAGATCTTAGAGCGTCGATTAAGAATGCTGGTGGAAACAGACTCGCTAACAGGCTGTTGGAACCGACGCCGTTTCGACAAAGATCTCAACCATTATTCAAACCTCGCGGAGCGTTACGGTTACACGCATTCTTGTCTCGCGCTGATCGACTTGGACCATTTTAAATCCATTAACGATAACCATGGCCATGACCAAGGTGACGCGGCACTTAAAGAGGTCGCAGAACTATTGAGAAACAACAGCCGAGATACTGATATCGTGGCACGCGTTGGTGGTGAAGAATTTGCCATCTTAATGCCAGAAACCAACTTGGCCGATGCGTTTGAAGCCATGTATCGATTGAAAGAAGTGATTACCAAAGGGACTACATTGAACCTGACCGTGAGCAGCGGTGTGTCTGAAATACAGGCGCAAGCTGAAGCGACCTATCGCAGTGCGGATAGGGCGCTTTATCGTGCCAAAGGGAATGGTCGAAATAGGGTGTGTAGTTCGAGTTCAGGCACCCTAGCTCCGATTGTGCTTGGTTAATCTATTTAACTAACGAACTTAACGATGTCTAAGCCGAAATTGATCGTTGGTAAATCTTCGGCGTTAGACCAGACACACGCTTAAAGGCTCTCGAGAAATGCGAGATGTTGGTGTAACCCAGTTGGCTAGAAATGTAAGTCAGCGTGTGGCCTTCTTCCATCAGCTCACAAGCGACAGAAAACATCAGGTTCTCTTTGATCTTTCGGTAGGTGGTATTTTCGTTTTTAAGCTTACGTTGAAAGGTTCTTACTGAGAAATTAAGCAGCTCTGCGGCCTCTTCAAGTGAGAGGTCTTGCTCTTTCATGTAAGGCTTAAGTAACTCGTAAACACTGTCGGTAAAGCTGGTGTGCCACTCAATGATCGCGGGCTTATTGCTTAAGTCTTTGGCAGTGAGGCGAATGGGAAGCTGTAGGATCTCATCAGGGATCATCACAGCTGTTGAACTGTGGTCGATGAACAATTGGCAATTGCTTGGAACCAGCGTTTTGACGATGTCGGTGTCATGTCCTTGCAAACGTATCTTGGTAGGTTGCCAAGGTGAGTGAGACAGAATCGTGATTAGCTCAATGATGTAGGTGATGGCAAATACTTCGCCCCACTGGAACATCGATGAGGGTTCATCAGGCGATGTTCGACAAAACCAGCTTTGGCCATGCTCAACAACGAAATCGACACTACTGCCGGGCGAGTCATAAGAGAAGATCGTGTTGATGTGTTTTAACGAGTCGCCAATGGTGTCGAACTCGGTAAATTGATGCAAGACGTATGGGATGATTCTTCGTCTAAATGCAAGACCAAGTACATCCGTAAATCGGGAAACGCCCAATTGTGATGAGGTCAGATAAATCAATCGTTTGATGGATTCCGACGGCACAAAGTCACTCTCTGACTCAATAAGATCAGGTGGTAGGCCCGAGTCTTCGAGCAGTTTGTGTAGGTCTAATCCATAGTCAGTAAAAATTTGGACTAAGATCTTGGCGTAACTGGTTTGTATAACGGGTACTTGATAAGAGCTGTTGGCCATGATCAATCAATCCTTGTGCATTGATACATAATTGGACGTGCATATCATTTACGACACTTTGTTTAGTAAATCTAACCCTATTTACTTGAGTTTTCCATGGTCAGGTTTATTTTTAAGATATTAATTTTGTTGATGTTAGTTATTGAGAAGGGAGTTCCATGTCTGAAGTTAAAGGGAACAAGCAAGACGACAATGAAGAAAGTAGCCAACCAGAGAATGGCAAGGATAAGGTAAGAAAGGTAACCAACTACCTGCTTGGGTTTGTGGCGTTTACGCTGCTGTTCAGTATTGTTGCTGATCGAATTATACCCATCACCGATAATGCCCGCGTGAAGGGTTACATCGTTCCTATTAAGCCTGAAGTGTCAGGCAAAGTGCTTGATATCTTAGTTAAGCCGAATCAATTGGTTAATCAAGGTGACACACTTGCGATTCTTGATGAATCTGATTACCGAATTGCGGTTCAACAAGCAGAGCAAAATCTTGAGATTGCAGGGCAAAATGTCGGTGCTCAAACTGCCAACATCGCTTCTGCACAAGCCAAATTAACTTCTGCTCTGGTTGAGAAGCAAAACACTCAGCTCCAAGCTAAACGTGTGCTGGAAATGGCTGAAAAAGGCGTGATGTCTAAATCGGACGCTGATGAGGCTAGAGCTGCATTAGCTACTTCTCGTGCAGGCGTGACTAACGCTGAAGCGGATTTGGAACGTGCCAAGCAACAGATGGGTAAAGAGGGTGAAGAGAACAGCCAAGTGAAAGCGGCATTACTGGCGTTGGAACAGGCTCAGCTAAACCTTGAACGTACCGTTATCAAAGCGCCGACTCAAGGTGGTGTGTCTAACTTTAGCCTTTCTGAAGGATTCTATGCTTCGGCAGGCCAAGCTATCATGACGTTTGTCTCAACAGAAGACATCTGGATCGAAGCTTACTACCGTGAGAACAGCTTAGGTAATGTTGCGGTGGGTGATGAAGTGGAAGTCGCGCTCGATTTTGCTCCGGGTCAAATTGTCAAAGGGCGTGTCAGCAGCATCGATTGGGGTGTTGATTGGGGACAGAACGACCAAGCGGGTAAACTTGCTCAAGCTAGCCAACAGACGGGTTGGTTGCGCCAAACTCAAATGCTTCCAATCACTATCGAATTTGAGCGTGACACCATGCAAGGTATGTTACGTGTAGGCGGTCAGGCAGATGTGATTGTTTATAGCGGCGATAACTTTATTTTCAATGCGATAGGCAAGCTTTGGATTCGATTTATTAGCGTGTTGTCTTATGTCCGATAAGCCCGTACTCGACCAACAAACACAGCAACGGATCCTGCGGTATACCGTCGGGGTCACGTTGGCCGTATTTTTGGCAGCGTGGATTAACTGGCCACTTGCGTTCGTTGCGCCAGTGTTCACCGCTAAGTTCTTAATCGATAAACCTAATCTGCACAAAGAAACCGTCTACGAACTGTTGTTGGCAGTGGTTGCGACTATGGCCTTAGGTTTGTTGCTGTCTCGTGGTATTACACATTATCCGATCCCGCTGTTGGTTTTAGTGGGGCTGATGATGCTGTGGGGCTACTACTTGTTTGTCGATCCAAAGTGGAATCTGTTCGCCACGATACTGCTGATTGCCGTATTGATGCTGCCATTCATGGCCATCGATAATCCGGGTGTCTCGGTATTGCTGGCATCTGGCTTGGCAACATCGGGTGTGGTTTCAGTGATGATCTTTGCTTTGGTGCATGTGTTCTTTCCTGAGCCTAAATCGGAGTTTTCAGGTTTCGCGGCTGCGCCACTCGAAAAGAAACAACGTTGGTATGCGGCCTTTAGGGCGATGATTATCTCGTATCCTGTGGTGTGTTTTTTCTTTATCTTTCAGATATCTGAAGCACTGCTAACCATGATGTTTATCGCGTTGTTGTCATTAATGATCACGTCGGAAAAGTCTGTAAAACTGAGCGCGTTTCTTGTCATCAGTAACGGTATTGGAGGCTTGTTGGCGATTGCTGCTTTTTCAATCCTTTCTATCGTTCCCAATATTGTCTTCTATTCTTTATTTATAGGACTTATTGCCATTCTCATGGCTACTAAGATCTATACCGTTCCAGAAAAAGCACCGATTTTCGCCACTGCATTCAGTACTTTATTGGTACTAGTAGGAAGCACATTGATGAGCTCAGGCGATATCGACAGCAACACATTCATACGTATATTCCAATTAGTGTTAATTGGAGTTTATATGATTTTGGCTTCACTCTTCCTTGAAACCAGGAATTGGAAGTTTCTACAAAATCAGCCCTAATTTTTGCCCTAACAAGGACGTCTCATGAAGTTAACCGATGATTTTTCAAAACAGGCGATTGATGCTGCAATAAAAATTGCAGCCATTGCCATGCTCGTCTATTGGTGTTTTTCAATTCTACGCCCATTCATTCTGTTGGTAGTGTGGGGGGCAATCATTGCGACTGCGCTATACCCAGTGGCAGTGGCAATTTCAAATAAAACGGGGATGTCGAAAGGCAAAGCGAGTGCATTACTGAGCTTTATTGGTGTGTTGTTGCTACTGATTCCGTTGGTGGCGCTTTCATCTGGTATTTACACCAGTGCATCAGATCTAATGACAGGGCTACAAGATGGCACTTTGTCTCTGCCTAAACCGAAAGAATCTTTGCAAGACATTCCGTTGATTGGTGAAAAAGTCTACGCGGCCTTGGTTCACGCTTCGTCCAATATAGAAAGTGTGTTCATCAAGTATGCGGAAGAGCTGAAGATATTCGCGACCAAAGCAGCGTCGGTTTTGGGTTCATTGGGCGGTGGCTTCATTCAATTTATCATCTCGACCATCATTGCTGGTGCGTTCATGAGTAACGCCGATAAATGCCAAACGGGTGTGACTCACTTAGTGGCGCGCTTAACAGACGGCAAAGGTGAAGAATTGGTTCAGCTTTCTAAATCGACCGTTCGTAGTGTTGTGCAAGGTGTGATTGGTGTTGCTGTGATTCAATCCATGATGTCGGCAATTGGTTTGGTGATTGCGGGCGTGCCTGCGGCTGCGTTTTGGGCACTGGCGGTATTGTTAATTGCAATCATCCAACTTCCACCGATTCTTGCTCTCTTACCAGCCATCATTTACATGTTCAGTGTTGAATCGACGCTAGCGGCAAGCTTGTTCTTAGTGTGGTGTATTTTGGTGAGTGGTAGTGACGCTATCTTGAAGCCTGTACTACTGAGCCGAGGTTCTCATATTCCAATGCTGGTTATTTTATTGGGTGCGCTAGGCGGAATGGCGATGTCAGGAATCGTCGGTTTGTTTGTTGGTGCCGTGATTCTGAGTTTGACCTATGAGCTAATGATGGCGTGGCTTGGGCTTGAAGAGAAAAACCAAGAAGAAGCAGATACAAACAAAGCAGAGACTGAGGAGAAATAGATGAAGGCAGTCTCGAAAGACGACAACTTCTACTTCTTATTCTACGCACTGTTGGTGTTGTTTTTTGGTTGCGCGGTGATGCAGCAGTTTTATCCGCAAGGCCAAAAAACGATTCTATTTTTGATCATTATTACCTTAGCGGTTTCGATTGTCGGCATTCATAAAGAGCGTTCTTTGTATCGCTCTTGGTATGGGTTGTTGTTAATCACCGCATCGGTGTCGGGTGTGTTTTCTTTCTTAGAAGGCTACAACCTATCGATTGTTACACTAACTGCCTTGGCCATCTTTCTGTTTTCACATATTTACTCGGCTTTAAGGCAGGTAATACAAGCTAAAACCGTCACACCCAATCACATCATCGGGTCCATCTGTATTTATCTGTTGTTGGGGTTTGCGTGGTCGACCATCTACTTGTTGATTTTAGAAATCTTTCCCAATGCATTTAATGGCTTAGAAGAGCAAATTTGGCTAACGAACTTGTTCAATGCGATGTATTTCAGCTTCATCACTCTAACAACGGTAGGCTATGGTGACATTTCACCTGCTTTGCCTATTGCTCAGTTCTTTGTGTTTATGGAGTCGATTATCGGCAGTTTTTACTTAGCGATTATGGTGGCGAGTTTGGTGAGTATTCGACTAGCTCAATCCCAGTCCTAATCGAGAAGATACAAAGAAGCCCGGCAATCGCCGGGCTTCTTTTGTTTTACGCTATTCAAAGTCAAACGTAGCTTTGAGATTGAGCTCGCTATGAGCTTCGAATCTTAGGTCTCAGTGCGAGCTAACACCTTAAGCCTCAGAGCCTTGGGTCTTCTCTAGCTCAGCAATAGTCGTTTGAGACACTAACTGACCGTCCATGTAGTAAGTCACGTTCTGACCTTCTTTGATACCAGTCAGCGTTGCTGTTTCACCACTGGTGTAGACGATATCCATTTGGATCGTGTTTTCGTCGATCTTAATCATCTCACCAGTCTCGATAGTGCGGTTGTTTGAGATTGGGCCGACAGGTGCCTCTTTTAGACTTGGGTCAAGTTCATCGTTAACTTTGAAGTGTGTGTCTGTTTTCGTATCGAACACGTGTGGCGCGCCGCTGATTGGGTTTTTACCCGTCCAGAATTCAAGTGAGTTGAATACTACGTAGTCGGCAGCGGTGGTAATACCGTACACAGGCGCTAATAAGAAGTTTACACCTGCACGAGCATAGCGGTTATCGACAACTTCAACGTTAAATTTCATCACTTTCCCTGTTACGGCGTTACTGCCGATACAACCAGTTAGCGCAGAAGCCAAAACCGTTAGTCCTACAATTTTAAGTGCAATCTTTTTCATTTTAGTACCTGTATAAGTTAGAAGTCTGTTTCGTTGGAACAGGTGTAGTATGGTTTTTATTCGATGGTCAGTTTTACCATTTAACGCCATTGGCGATATAAAGTGGTCACGCATTTGAAGCATCAAAATTTGGCTATGGGGAACTTAACTACAGAAAATACAGGCATAAAAAAAGCACGACCTAAAAGGGCGCGCTTAATTTTTTGAAAGGAAGAGTCGTGATAATAACAGCGGTTACTTCATGACATAGTTATAAGTCTTCACCGCAAGCCAACGGAAAAATCGGAATAAAAGGGTGGTGGCTTTAAAGATAAACTTGGCAATAGAGACTGTTGCTTCACCAGCAATGCTCACGCACTTATGTAAATCGGATTCTTTGTATTCTGAATAAGTCATGGTGTTCTCTCACTTCTCGCTGTTATTTCGCATATATAAGTAAAGACTCCTGTCTGGCTGTATACCCTGAGTGCGTAATGTACGAATATTCGCCGATCGGGACTTACCATTTAATGCCATGTGGTCTAAAAATTAGCCGAATGGGAATGTGTTGAGCGAATTTAAGCGCCTACCTAGGGTTAGCGCCTGAAGTAACCGAAAAACCGTGGCTAATAATGGTATGATCTCGGGCTCAGCACCGCGAGTTATAAAGAATAGGAAAGAGAATGAGCAACCTTACAGAACAGCAAGAAGCCGCAATGGCGACGTTTAAAGAAAACTTACACCTACCCAATGGTGGTTTTCATAAACTGATTATCGAGCTAAGTAAGGAATTTCAGTTGCCTTTTCAAAAGGTGCGTGCCGTTTTAAAGAAGGCTCAAAAAGACGTTGAACGTCAAATCCGCGAAGACTTTTCGAGTGTCGATGAAGCGGTTCTTAGCCAAGAAAATTGGCTGAGTATCATTAAATCGAAGCTGGTCGAACTGGCGGAAGATAACCAAACGGTCATGGATAAACTGCAACTCAACCTGAAATATCAAAAAGTGTTGGCTGCAACCAATGGTTCAATCGCAAGTGAAGACGAGCGTGATGAATTGATCGAAGAGTTGATTCAAGCTTATGAGAAAGAAGTGTTCAAACCTTTACTGGCAATGCTGCATACAACAAAGCTGTATTGGAAGTTAATGCTGGTGGATGAGACATGTAAGATGAATGAGGAGAATCGTGAGAAGTTCAGTGATTACCCTCAACACATGCAAGCTGCAGAACACTTATATACTCTGGATCAGAAGTTAAGGTCGATGCCGTTAACTTATTAGTCCGTGAATGCACTGATAATGACGCAGTGGTGATTCAGAGTTCGATATAAGTTGGTTTCAATAGAAGCACGATAACCTAGCTAGCGTTAGCCGCGTGTGAAATGCAAAAAGGGCTAGGTTTCAGATCTGTTTTACTTCTACTCTATTTTGTTCTGCTAGAGCGAATTGAGGGTGACATCTTTTATATCTTTGGAACTAGGCGATGTTTCTTTTTGTCGCCTTTGGGAAATGCTATAGGAGTGTGAAATGTCCTAGGGTGTTTCCGTTGCGCGAAACGATAGTTCCGATGCTGTCTCTTTCATTAAATTCAAAGTCGATGAGATAACTGTTGTGTTGTAGCTTGGGCAATATGTGGCGGTGGAGTATATCGCTATTGAGCTGTCGAATCTCGGTGACCCATGAAAGTTCTTCTTTGTGTAAATCTATTTTGATCTTGAGCATTTATTACCTTTTAGTTTATTGACTGTTTTTTCGCGTGATAGTTGGTACCAATGGGTTTGTCTTGTTGTTCTGCGTGACATAACTGTGCCTTGTGTTTATTACATTTATATTTAAGTGTTCGATCTATTTTGAATTCGCTAAAAAGAAAGCAAATGACGAATAGAACGGTAGTGGGATCTAATTGAGAAGCTATTGAATGACTATCTGGGTGAAAGCTGACGCAGAGATGGTGTAACGAGGAATCGAGAACTGTCTTTGTGGAACTTGGACTTACTTTAGCATTAACAGCTCTATAGATTAGAGCCAGGTGGCGAACTATACGCCTAGTTTTCAGAATTACAACCCTATTTTAAAATTAATTTAAAATAATTTTGATTTAAATATCACCACAATTTTAGCGCTAAAGAGAGAAATGGGTGGCGAACTTACTCTTTCTTAAGTAGTGCCACTGGCTATGCTGTTCGAACATAAGCTCTCCTCAAGAACTATCGGTCTTCTTATCTTGTCATTTGTAATTAACTCGCTGTTATATAGTAGTTTTACATTGTAAATTTCTCGCTCTTTCATGGCTCAAGGCGCGTATGTTGTGACTTTATGGTGATATCACTCTTTGAAATTTTCAGCCTTGCCTACTCATCCTTCATTTCTTCCTTCATTTGATTACTATTTATCCTTTCTGTTCTTCAATGCTGTTCAGCTATGTTCGTTTTGGATAGTGGTTTGGCAAAATGTGAATAATCACTTTTACGTTTCTGAATAATAAAGTTGTTGTGTACCTTAATTACTGCAAATATAATTGATAATAATTCTCACTTGCGTTACAAGTTTGTTGTCAAATCAATGACAGACTTTAAATTATCGTTATTTAGCAGTTGTGTAGGCCCCATACTCACCTATGAGTAATCAGACTTTCATTGTCATGAGTGGTGGTTTGTCTCAATGGCAAAGGAAGAAACATGAAGAAAACAATCAATTCAGTTCGCCGGTTATTGAGCGGGCTTGCTATCGTTCTTGCATCATCATTCATGATTACTGCTCAAGCAGAAACCGTGACTATTGAACACGTAAAGGGCACAGCGCAGTTTGATGAAGTGCCACAACGTGTCGTCGTTCTGGGTTTTGGTAGCTTGGATGTGCTAGATAAAATTGGTGTGAAGCCAGTAGGCGCGCCTCATAGCCTTATGCCTGATTACCTAGAGTCTTACAAAGAAACGACAGCAAACACTGGTTCGTTGAGCGAACCTGATTTTGAAGCTATCTACATGTTGAAGCCTGACGTGATCATCGCTGAAAACCGTATGCTTAAGGTTTACGACAAGTTGGCACAAATTGCTCCGACGATCATGTTCTCTATCGAAGGTGACAAGTACTGGGCTGACGCTCAAGAAAACTGGCGTGCACTAGGTCAGCTATTT
This sequence comes from Vibrio sp. Isolate33, assembly GCF_022397895.1. Lineage (NCBI taxonomy): Bacteria > Pseudomonadati > Pseudomonadota > Gammaproteobacteria > Vibrionales > Vibrionaceae > Vibrio > Vibrio sp. Isolate33. The sequence continues at coordinate 19,710 of NZ_JAKEUP010000012.1, read as the reverse complement.
GATAAGCAGGCTGAAGTTGAAGCGATCATCACAGAAACTCAAGATTCTATCGCAGCTGTAAACGACAAAGTAACGTCTGACGAAACCACAGCAATGATGCTGATGAACAACGGCAACAACATTGCGATGTTCAACAAAGGCAGCCGCTTCTCAATCATCTTTGACGACTTCGGTTACGTTGAATCAAAGAGTGCAACAGTAGCACCAATCAAAGGTACGCACGGTAACCTTATCTCTTTCGAATACATTGCAGATGCAAAACCTGAAGTGCTTTACATCTTAGACCGTGAGAAAGCGATTGGTAAGTCAGAAGGTCGTGCACCACAACTCTTTGATAACCCATTGGTAGCAGCAACACCTGCAGCACAGCAAGGCAACATCGTTTACCTTGATTCAAGTGCTTGGTACCTAGCTGGTGGCGGTGTGACAGCGATTCACAGAATGTTGGGTGACATTGAACGTACCATTCAACAGTAACCAATAATTAGATTTTCGGGCTTATAAGAACGTTCTTATAAGCCCTTTTTCACTTTTCATACGGGCTATCCGAGACCTACCTTTAGTATTATTTCTATGTTGAAACCCATTGCAGCTGCTGTATTTCTTGTTGTGTTATGCGTTGCGTCATTGATGATTGGGGTCGCTGAAATCAGTTTTAGTGACTTCTTCAATGGCAACCAACACGCTAACTCTATTTATATTGTTAGTCGAATCCCTCGTTTGCTCGCCATTGTACTGGCCGGTGCCGGTTTGAGTGTCTCTGGCTTGATCATGCAGCAAATCGTTCAAAATAAGTTTGCCGCGCCTTCAACGATGGGAACGATCGACTGTGCCATGTTGGGTTACATCGTTGGTATTTTAGTGCTAGGTAATGCTGCGCAATGGAGCTACTTAGGTTTCATCTTCGCGTTTGCTGTGTTCGGCACCATGTTATTGGTTCGCTTCCTACAACACCTCAAGTTCAAGAACGCAGTATTGGTGCCTTTGATTGGCATCATGTATGGCAACGTGGTTTCCGCACTGACGACATTTATCGCTTACAAGTATGACTTGGTACAAACCATGTCGGCGTGGACCATGGCGAACTTTGCGAGCGTGTTGCAAGGCAGCTACGAAATTCTTTATCTCGCAGTGCCTGCTTGTGTGTTGGCTTATTACTTTGCGAGCCAGTTCAGTGCGGCGAGCATCGGTGAGAGCTTCGCGAAAAATATCGGTTTGAATTACCAGAAGATCGTCTTCATTGGTGTAGCTCTTGTCGCTATCTGTGCTTCTTCTGTGGTTATGATTGTTGGCGTTATTCCATTCCTTGGCCTTATCGTGCCGAATGTTGTGTCGCTAATGATGGGCGATAACATGAAGAAGATTCTGCCTTGGACGGCCTACTGGGGGGTGATTTTGGTGTTGGCTTGTGACTTGTTAGCGCGAATCGTCATCTTCCCTTATGAGATTCCAATCTCAATGGTAATCAGCATCTTTGGTGGCTTGATTTTTATCTACCTAATCATGAGAGATAAGTCGAATGCGTGATTCAGTAAAAATTGCGATTCTGGCTATCGCGTCTTTGGGTATGACCGCGGTTTTTGTGGGGCAGGGACTTACGTGGGATAACTACGAGTTCTTCCTGTCTTTACGACTACCAAAACTGTTGTCGATTGTGTTGGCTGCGGTGGCGATCTCTGCGTCGTCATTGGTTTTTCAAACCATCACTAATAATCGAATTTTAACCCCGTCCATCTTGGGCTTTGATAGTTTATACATGCTGGTTCAAACGGTGCTTCTGTTTGTATTTGGCAGTACGAGCTTCTGGGTAATTGATTCCATCGCAAACTTTTCGATGTCTGTGACAGTGATGATCTTGTTCTCTTTTGCTCTGTTCCACTTCTACTTTAAGAGCAAGCGAAACAACGTATTCACATTGCTGCTGATTGGTATCGTGTGTGGCAGCGTATTCTCGAGCTTGTCTAACTTCTTGGCGATGTTGATTGATCCGAACGAGTTTGCGGTGCTGCAGAATGTGATGTTCGCAAGCTTCAATAACGTGAAAGGTGAACTGGTTTATCTCAGCCTTGTTCCGTTAGGTTTGAGCTTGTTGGGATTATGGGTGTTGGCGCCTAAGCTCGATGTGCTTTGGCTTGGTGTCGACAACGCGACAAGCTTGGGTGTGAACACCAAGCGACTGACTCAGATTACTTTGGTGATTGTGTCGGTAATGGTGGCAGTATCTACGGCTTTGGTTGGCCCAGTGCTTTTCTTTGGCTTGATCACTGTGAGTTTGGCTCGTCAGATATTCAGATCTTATCAGCACCGTACTCTTATCATTGCTAGTAGCTTATTAGCAGTGGTGTTACTCGTTTCTGGCCAATGGTTCATTGAAAAAGTGATGTCGTTTGAAACCACAGTGAGTGTGATCATTAACTTGGTCGGCGGTTTGTATTTTATGTTCTTGTTGTTACGCACCAGAATTCAGTAAAGGTAGTAAGTAGTGATTAAATTAACAGGTTTAAGTAAGAAGTATGGCAAATCACTCGTGGTGGATGATGCCAGCGCTATGTTCCCGAAAGGGGAGGTGACTTCTATTATTGGCCCAAATGGTGCGGGTAAAAGTACACTGCTTTCAATGGCGAGTCGCTTAACAGACAGTGATGCTGGTGAAGTGATCATTGGCGACAAGTTACTGGCTGAATGGGATACCAAAGAGCTGGCTAAGCACCTCGCGGTATTAAGACAGTCGAACAACATCAATATGCGATTTACGATTCGCGAATTGGTGTGTTTTGGTCGTTTCCCACACTCACAGGGCCGCTTAAAAGACGAAGATCATAAGATCGTTGATACTGCACTAGAGCACCTTGGTATTACTGATATTCAAAACAAATACCTTGATGAGTTGAGTGGCGGTCAGCGTCAAATGGCGTTCATCGCAATGGTTGTGGCGCAAGATACAGACTATGTGTTCTTAGATGAACCTCTGAACAACTTAGATATTAAACACTCTGTAGAGATCATGCAGACGCTGCGTCGTTTAGCGCATGAGTTTAATAAAGCAGTAGTGATTGTAATTCACGACATCAACTTTGCTTCTTGTTACTCAGATAACATTGTCGCGATGAAAAAGGGCCAAGTGGTTAAGTCGGGTAAGGTTTCGGAAGTAGTTGAAAAATCAGTGATGGAATCGATCTACGAGATCCCGTTTGAGATTCGTGAGTTCGATGGCGTTCGAATCTGTATGTACTATTCGGGTCGTTAGACTTATTAGTATTTAGCTACAGAAAGGAAAGAGCTCCCGTATGAGGAGCTCTTTTTGTTTCTCGTTATCGGTTCTTTTGCCAACGCGTTTTAATGGTCGAAAGCTTGATTACCCAAAATAAAGTGAGTTGCATAAAAGGAGAACAACTGAATTTACCAGTGAATTGTTTAAACATTGCCCGCCGAAATTCTGGCATGCATATGAGCTCAACGTTAGTTTGATGTCACTCGAAGATCTACTCTTCATTTTTAACAATCATTTGTCATTTTCATGTTGAGTGGTGTGAAAAGCCATCTACACTATGATTATAACTGTTTGATTTTTATACGAGGCATCAATGAGTCGTAAACCAATAGTGTTAGTCGTAGATGACACACCAAGTAACTTGGATGTTTTAACTGCAATACTCAAAGATACCTACCAAGTAAAGGTAGCCATTAACGGTACCATTGGCATCAAGATAGCAAAGATGGTGCCACAGCCTGATCTAATCCTTCTCGATATCATGATGCCTGACATCGATGGCTACGAGGTGTGCAGTCAGCTAAAAGCACAGCCGAATACCGCGCATATACCGATTATATTTGTTACTGCCAAAATTGATCCTGAAGCTGAAGTGAAAGGGTTGTCTTTAGGCGCTGTTGATTATTTAACGAAACCTATTACCCCTGAAATTGCTCTACAGCGTGTGAAGACCCATATTACGTTGTATGACCAACAACGCGCTTTGTTCAGTCAGGTCAAAGAGAAAACCCAAGAGATCAACCTTGGCAAGCTAGAGACTTTAAATATCTTGGGTAGGGCGGCTGAATTCAAAGACAATGAAACGGGCATGCACGTTATGCGCATGAGCCATTATTGCGAGATCTTAGCCAAAGCCTTGGGCATGACAGACGAAGACTCGGAAACCTTGCGTGATGCTGCGCCTATGCACGACATTGGCAAGATTGGTATTCCTGATAGCGTGTTACTTAAGCCGGGTAAGTTGGATGCTGACGAATGGACGATTATGCAGAAACACGTTGAATTCGGTGTCGAGATACTTGGCAGGCAGAGTGATTCCAAACTAATGCAAATAGCCATTCAAGTCGCGCAATATCACCATGAAAAGTGGGACGGCAGTGGTTACCCAAATCAGATAGCAGGCGAAGATATTCCTTTAGTCGGCCGTATCGCTGCGGTTGCCGATGTATTTGATGCTTTGACCGCAGAAAGACCTTACAAAAAAGCGTGGAGTGTCGATGAAGCGTTGAGTTTGTTTGAAGATCAGAAAGGCAAACACTTTGACCCGAAAATCGTAGAGCTGTTGTTTGACAACTTACCTCAGATTTTAGCCATTAAAGAAAGATTCAAAGATGATTAATCTCTTCACTAGACGTTGTGCATTCGTGTTGGAGTTAAAAAACAGAGTCGTCCTATTCACGATGTGGTTATTGGCGGGGCTATGCTTCAACGGGAGTGTTAGCGCCGCCGAAGTGACAGACGCTCAGCTAAACCGCTGGCTCGATAACAAACCCACGATTACTTTCATCGCACTGGCTAACCATTACCCTTACTCATTCATCGATGATGATGGAAGAGTGTCTGGCATCATCAAAGACTGGGCAATAGATCTTGAAGACAGATTCGGTGTCCATGCTCGTTTCATCAGCGTTAACTCACGTGTAGAAGCAAAAGCCGCACTACTCGATGGGCGAGGCGATGTGTTCCCTTTTCAGCAGTTTGACCCAAGCGAAGGCGGCCGCTTTTTAGCAAGCGATCCTTATGTTCCGTATCAAGTGGCTGTGATTGTGCCTATCGACAACGTCATCGATACTAACTTAGACCAGACTCACAAACGCCGCATAGCGATGGTCAATGAAAACATAGACTTACAGAAAGCTGGCGTTCAATTGAACTCTATTGAAAGAGTCGATTTTGATAACGTTATTGATGCGGTGCGCGCCCTAGGTGAGGGAGACGTCGACGGGATCGTTGGTGAACCCATTACGACCATGGATCTTGCTAAAAATATTGGTGTTCATGATTTAACGATCAATTACGTGCTTGAGCACTGGAAAAGACTCGAAGCATCAATGGTCGTGCGAACGGATGAGGAAGAGCTACTGACGCTCCTCAACAAGCAGGTAGCGACCTTTGATATCGACAAAAAGAATAAGATTTTATCAAAGTGGTTGGACAGCTCCCCTTATCGAGTGCCGCTAAAGGGCGTATTTGGTTTTGGTAACCCTCCGTACATGTACCCAGACAGTACAGCAGTAGGCCTCGAACACGACATTATCCAACGTGCACTGAACGACATGGGCTACAAGTTAGGTGACGTTGTCACGCTTCCTCCTAGTGCAGCCAGAAAAGCCATCGATAACAACAACTCAATATCTTTTGTTTCCGGTGTTCAGTTTGATGATCCTGAAGCGCACTTCCTAAGTGATAGCGTCCTTGATGTAGAGTTTGTCCCTGTGTCTCTCGTGCGACGTGATCTCAAGCTTCAATCTCAGAAAGATCTTTCAGTAGGCGCACTTTTATTTGATGACACTTCACCAATAAAAAAATCCGTTGAGACGCTCAGGGACAAACTAGATATTGATCGTGTTGAAGACTATGAGAGCCTTGAATCGGCGTTTTCACAACTACGGGCTCAAAACGTTGATGTGTTGATGGTCGAGAGACGTGTCTTGGAGTGGTTTGTCACTAACACTCGTTTCATTGAGATGGTCGAGTTGCAACTGCACGACAGCTATAAAGTCACGTACCCCATCTATGTCGACTTTAAGACCGAAGAGCTGAGAGACGGTTTTAATGCGGCAATAGAGGACCTAAAGCTCGCTGAAGATGGATTAAGCACCATCATTGATACCCATGTTGAGGGTGATTTAAGCCAAGTGCTTAAGAAAGCGAACGTGATTGCGCAGATATCAGCGTATTTCATCGTTAACGACCGCTTTGAAGAGTTGACCGAGGTGTTCGAAATCTTCGATACGGATAGCTCCTTCCAGGTGATCACCGCGCAAGCTGATAATAATAATCGCCCCATTAAAGCTTGGTACATCGGTAACCTTGTTGATGATATAGGGGAGAAAAAGAATACCTCTCACTTTTCATCTGTCACCAAGGTGGCGAGCTATCGTACAAAGGGTGGCACGACTAATTCTGGCTCAATGACTTTCTATTTTGATACTAAGTCGCTTGAGAAAAAGCACGTTTATTTCCCCGCTGTTGAGCAGTTCAGTTCGTTTGGTGACGCCGCCAAGCGTTACATTGCGGACATTTATCAAGCAAATAATCTGACGGGCGAAATCCTAAACCTAAGCCAAGCTGAAAGAGAGTGGGTGAAGAACAATCCGGATGTGAGAATTGGTATCGATCCGGATTCGCTGCCTTATGAAGCGGTATCCAGTACTGGCGAATACATCGGGATGATTGATGACTACTTAACCTTGGTCGAGCAGAAAACAGGGTTGAGAATTCAACATGTCGATGTGGCGAATTGGTCAGAGACCCGAAGTTTAGTCGATCATGATGAAGTCGATGTCGTCTCTGCAGCTCAAGAGAATCGCTCGTTGGGAGACAATGTAAAACCCGTTAAGAGCTTCTTTTCAAGCCGTTTAGCGCTCGCATCAAGACGAGACGTGAGTAGTTTAGTGCTTGAGGAAGCGACGGGGTGGAAAATTGGTATTCTTAGGAATGCAGCCAACACCGATCCGATTGTCGATAAATACCCGAATGTTGACTGGGTATTGGTCGACGCCACCGCCACAGGCCTTACCATGCTGGATGATGAGAGCTTGGACGGCATGATCGATACTGTTGATGTCCTCAATTATCTGATTGATTCATACGGTCACCGAGAGGTGGGGATTATCGGGCGACTGGACTTTTTCCTTTCTCCGACCTTACATGTGACCAAGTCAGAACCTTTGCTTTATTCTATTTTGGATAAGGCAATTGCTAACATTTCCGCAGAAGAACATCAGAAGATCTCAGCAAAGTGGGCGGCACCTAAAGCGATAGAGAGAGTCGACTACCAGTTGGTTTACACCATTTCGGCTTTCTCGCTGGTTATCCTTCTGCTTATTATTTTCTGGAACCGTAAGTTAGCGAAGCAGATCAGCATTGCTAATGAAGCGACTGAAGCCCTCAAAAAGGCGCAGAACCAACTCTACAATATGCTCAATAGCTCTCCGATTGCTGCTGCGGTGGTATTCAAGGAGCAGGTTCGTTATGCCAACGATACCGCAAAACGCTTGTTCGTCGTAGAAGGCGAAGAGCTCGATGATATTGACGTGTCAGCGATTCATGACTCGTTAACGGTACGTGAAGAGGTACACAAGGAGCTTAAACTCAACGGTAAGGTGGAAAACAGAGAGTTAGTGCTGCGTAAGTCAGATGGCACTCGCTTCGTGGCGCTCGTGAGCTACTACCTGTTTGAACTCGATGGGGAGATCGCCACACTGTTTTGGGCGTTCGATATCTCAGAAATGAAGTACCTCAATGAGCAGTTGGCTGAGGAAAAAGAGAGAGCGGATCTCGCAAGCCAAGCGAAGTCGGAATTCTTGGCTAACATGAGCCATGAAATTAGAACGCCAATGAACGCGATTATTGGCTTGTCTTATCTCGCGATGGGAGAGATCGTTAATCCAGTAGCAAGAACCTATGTTGAAAAGGTTCACCGTTCAGGTCACTCGTTGTTAAGCATCATTAATGACATTCTCGATTTTTCTAAGATAGAAGCAGGTCAGCTCTTAATCGACAATATCCCATTCAACTCTCTGACAACTTTCCACGATGTGATTGAGTTGATGGACTCGAAGGCAACAGAGAAACAACTCAGCTTGTCGATGTCGATAGACCCCGAGTTAGACACACCCCTTCGAGGCGATCCACTCAGGCTGTTCCAAGTTGTGCTCAACCTTATTGGCAATGCGATTAAGTTTACGGCAAAAGGCAGCGTGGCGTTAACTGTGTCTCATGTCAGATCAAACGAAGACAGTTTGACCATGAAGGTGAGTGTGACAGACACCGGTATTGGTATCTCAGATGAGAACCTACACAAGCTGTTTGAAGCGTTTAGCCAAGCGGATACCACTACAACACGTCGATTTGGCGGTACTGGGTTAGGGCTTAACATCAGCCAGAAATTGGTTTACGCGATGGGAAGCAAAATAACGGTTGAGAGTGTGCTAGGACAAGGCAGTGAGTTCTCTTTCGAGCTGACATTACCTAGAGCGACTCATGAAGAGTTAACGCAGTTTAAAGCCCAAGAGCTGCAGTTGGATTATCAGATAGAGTTCAAAGGGCAAAAGGTACTTCTGGTTGAAGACAATGAACTCAACCAAGACCTTGCTTTGGCTTTCTTCAGTAATTCAAAGTTAGATGCTGACCTTGCACAGAACGGTCGAGAAGGGTTAGAGATGGCTCGTAACAATGATTACGAGATGATCTTTATGGATCTTCAAATGCCGATTATGGATGGCTTTGAAGCGACAAGATTGATTCGTGAGTTTAATAAAGAAGTGCCTATTATTGCGATGTCGGCCAACGTGTTTGCCGATTCTAAACAAAGAGCAAGGGAAGCGGGCGTCACGGACTTTTTGGATAAGCCGATCATTATTGATAAAGCGACCTCTTTGATTTCTAAATACATTGTTCCGGAGTTACTGGTCGAAGGGAAACCGTCAGCCAATACATCTGCGAAACCACAGCAGAAAGACGGTATGAAACTAAGTCATGAGGTTGAATTAGGCTCTGGTGGCGCGAGTTTGCCTATTTTTTCTAAGCTTCGATTTGAACAGCTCACCAATCATGACGTTGAATTACAAGCCAAGGTGCTGAATAGGTTCTGCCAAGGTGCGCCTGAGATTATGGCAGAAACGTTCGATAACCTAACGCAACTCGAATGGGTGACCTTAGAACGAAATCTGCATACGCTGAAAAGCATGGCGGCTTCGATTGGTGGGTTACGATTAGCAGAGTTACTCAGTGATTTAGAAAGCAAAGCTCACAACAAGGCGTGTGATGAGCATGACCTTAAACAAGGAGACTCTGGGTTAGCCGAATTAATTCAAGCGGTCGAGAGCGAGTTTGAGACGTCATGCACAGAGAAAGCAGAGATTAGTCTTGATGATGGTTCTGACTCATCTAGCCTCACCTCAGAGCAACGTAGTAAGTTATTATCACTGCTGGATGCTTATGATAATGATGCGACGCAATACGTGTCGGAGTTGCTCATCGAGTATCCACATTCGGATGTCTTGAAAGAGGTGCGAAGTGCGTTAGAGAATTACGATTTCGAGCGAGCTAATGAAGTGCTTAGTACCTCTGAATAGCCGATTACACATATCACTTCAATATTAAAGCCTTTAACTCTTACAGCGAATTAACTAAAGGCTTTAATCTTATCTATGTGCTGAACTAATGGCTGACATTTTGCTTGATGAGATCAATCACCGTGTTGTATCGGTGTGGCAGTTTTCGGTTTCGCTTTTGAACCAAATATAAGGTTTCTTCCACTTCCACCTTCGGCGGCACAACGTGCAGCTTGTCCCTTTCAGCGAAGTGCTCAACGGCTCCTGCGGGTAATACAGTGAACCCCAGCCCCTTAGAAACAGGTAATAGAATCTGGTGAAGCTGATTGATATAGCCAGATGTCGGTATTTCGTTGATGTTAATGTTCGCGAGATCTTTATCCCCGCAGAGATCGAAGTACAAAGACAGATAGTGAGCGGAATCGGGGTGAGCAATCAGGCCTATCTCGTGCAGAACTTGTGGGGTAATTTCTAGACCAGCAAGGCTGTGATGCACAATAAGACACAAGGCTTCTTTGCCTATGACTTGGCTTTGGTAATAACTGTCGTTAGGTGAGTGCCTTACAATACCGATATCCGTTGTGCCTTGCAGCAGGTCGTTCAATATCTTCTGGTTCGGTGCCGCTTCGAGGTGGATGTTTAGCTCTCGGTGTTGCTGCTGAAGTTCAAGAAACTCTGGATAAAGGCGCAAAGAGAGTGAGCCTGAACATGAGACGTTACATTGCCCAGAATATGGATTATCGAAGCTCAAAGATTCGAACAGATCTTCTTGGTCTTTCTCTAGCTTGAGTGCATAACGATACATAATCCGACCTTGTTCGGTCAGTTCGAAGCTCTTATTTTCCCGAGAGAGTAGGTCACAGTTGCAAGCTTGCTCAAGCTTTTTGATATGTTGGCTCACGCCTGGCTGTGTCATATACAGCTTTTCTGCGGTTTGGGTGAAATGACCAACTTCAACCAGAGTCTTAAACGTATTGAGCCAAAGTGGATTAATCATACTCACCTTTGAATGCTAATGCCTATGGATAAAGGCTTATAAGTAATAGAGCCTCTAAATCACAAAGCTTATGAATAACAAAAAATTATTATTATCTTAAGTCATGATAATTTCAACGTTCAGAACGTCAAGCCGAGAAGAACACTGCATCTTTGGTGGAATACTGTTCGAAATTGAGACTGGTGGTTGCTTGGTTGAGTGCTTTCGTGAGCTCATCAGAAGTAACAAAGTGTTGCGACTTTGTTGGATTTTTGGTCTATTGACCAACTGTGCTCATATTTAGGAACGAAGATGAATAGAAATGTTTGGCTGCTTTCACTGTGTCAGGCCTTATTGATGACGGGTAACATCTTACTGATCTCGGTGATTGGCTTGATAGGTAAGCAGATTGCACCCAGCGTCAGCATGATTACTTTGCCTGTTGCGCTTCAGTTTTTAGGCTTAATGGCAGCCACGATTCCAGCGTCTTTAATTTCGGGTAAGCTAGGACGAAAGAGAGGGTTTAGCATTGGTAATGTCGTGGGTATTACAGGGGCAAGCCTTGCTACTTACGCGTTATCTCAGCAACATTTTTACTTGTTTTGCTTCGCCACATTTTTGCTCGGTATCGGTATTGGCTTTGGTACGCTTTATCGCTTTGCTGCTATCGAAGTGTGTGATGAAAATGCACGACATCGAGCCATTTCTATCTCGATGGCTGGTGGCGTTCTTGCTGCAGTACTGGGGCCGAACTTAGCGATTATGTCTCAGCAGTGGTCGCAAGATGGTTTGTACATTGGTGCCTTTGCTTCTTTGATTGGATTGAACATTCTTGCGTTACTCATCTTACAAACCATTCAATTTCCGAAAGTCTCTTTTAATAGTCAGGCACCCAAAGCCGATCCTCTGAGTGTGGTTGTGAAAGCGCCTAACTTTATCGGTGCTGTGTTTGCAGCCATGGTCGCTTATGCAGTGATGAACATTCTAATGACGGCGACACCATTGGCGATGATCGGCTGTGGATTCGACTTTACTAAGGCCGCCGGTGTGATTGAATGGCACGTGTTGGGTATGTTTGTTCCGGCATTTTTTACTGGCTCACTTATCGAGAAGTTCGGTTCGCGAATGATGATTTTGGCGGGTGGGGTATTATTTGTTGTTTGTATTGCTATCAATATTCATGGCGAATCTATCTGGCACTTCAGAGCGGCGTTGGTGGTACTTGGTGTCGGTTGGAACTTTATGTTCATCGCTGCGACAGGCTTGTTTAGCCAGTCTTATCAGTCTCAAAATAAAGCTAAGGCGCAAGCATTTAATGAATTCGTTGTGTTTGGTTGTGTGACCGTTACGGCATTGCTATCTGGTTGGCTAGAATCGACTGCAGGGTGGCAGAACCTAAATATCTACGTATTACCATTCGTGTTAGCGGTTATCTTACTGTTCGCGTTCAGCGCACGTAAATCACGCATTCAAAAGCAGCCTGTATAACGAGTATCGAGTGTGAATTAGTCAATCTATTGCTGAGAGCAAATTACGATTCCTTGGAATACAGACAAAAAAATATCCGCCTTCTTAGAAGGCGGTTTTGCTTTATAACCCCCTAGAAGGGGGCGTCCGCGCTATCAGTTCTTCAATAACTGCAGTTGTTGTTCATACTCTATGTCCTGCTTGTCTTGGTGCCGTACATATCGTCGAATGACTTCTGTGATGAACTTCTGTAATCGCCCATGTGGTTGTTTCCTCTTACTTGTGGTGAATAAGAGGTTACTTCTAACATGGGCACTTCTTCAGGCTATAGCCTCAAGGAGCAATCACCACCGCCCTAGGCGGTGGTTTTGAGGAGCCAATAAAAAGCCCTACCATGTCGGTAGGGCTTTTGCTTACGGCCTAAATAATAACGTTTTCTTAAAACTGCTGTCTTGGCTTATATCCTATGACAACAGTACTTAAGCTTGGTTTATCAGTACGCTCGTTATTGGTTACGTACTTATTTCAATGACTTGAGGTTGGAGCGACTTACAGGTCGACCATAATGGTCTTAGTCGTAATCCCGCCTTGGTCATCGATTACCTTCAAGGTCACCTCATGTTTCCCGTATGAAGGGAAGATAGAAGTGTATGTGCGACCTCGTTTCACTTTTCCATTTGGAAGCGTCCATTCAGTATCAACGATACGACCATCACTGTCTGAGCTTGTTGACCACATGGTTACCCAACGTCCCAAGTGGATGTACTTCGCACTTGCTTCCGGTAGGGCGTTTGGAGATTCAACATTCACTACAGAGCTGAACGAATCAGTGGCGCCTTTGTCGTCGACAACAGTCAAGCTCACCGTGTAATCACCGGCTTGCTCGTAAGACCAAGTTGGTGCCATTTCGTTGCTTGTTGCACCGTTACCAAAGTCCCATAGGTAGCGAGTAATTTCACCGTCTTGGTCAGAACTGAAGTTGCTTGCAGAAACATTGAGACCATTAACGTTAAGCTCGAAGTTCGCAGTAGGCGTGATGTTGTGTTGGCTTACTTTAGATAAGCGCACCACACCGTACTCGTTGTTGTCACTCTGATTCACAATATCAACCGCTAAACCAAACTCAGTCAGGATACGCCCTGAATCGGGTGCTTGAGGTGATGTGTAATCTTGGTCATCAGAGAAGCTGGCATTGCCCACCAAACTGGTGTCTTCGAGTACGTCATTGTCACTGTTTACAAGTCGCATTGGCGTGTGATCTTTGAGTGAGAACGCAGCATCACGAACTTGGTAGCGAGTTGGAGCAACTTCGCCTGAGTTTTCCCATACCATGGCATTTTGGTCTGCGTCTACAACACCTAACCAGCCTTCTCCTGGGTGTTTGCCAACCCAGTTGTCGGTAAGAGATTCGTCTACATACCAAATGATCAGACCCGGATCGAATGACATCAATTGACCCATGCGTTTGATGTTAGCTAGGCCTTCATCAACGTCCATGTGGCTGCGCCATTGCAGTAGATAGTAGTGCTGAGCTTGATGGAATCCATTACTTAGCTTGTAGCCATTAAGGGCGAAGGTTGAATTGCTTTCACCATCGTCTATCTCGGTTACGTTACCATCAACAACCACGGTAAGGTTATCCAGATAGAAACCTTCCATCGCCAAGCCACCGTCTGTGATGTACTCAAACGAAAGCTCTACTTCTTGGCCTGTCCATTGTGAAACGTCAAACTCAGCATCAACCCAACCGCCAGACTCACCACCAATCGCAGGGACTAGACCCGTGTTGTATGGGTCATCCATTGAGGTGATGTTGCCTGCGATGGATTGTCCGTTCACGAGTACGCGTGCAAAGTCGTAATCTTTCTCGATTTCGTACCAAGTTTTGAACGAAAGCAGCGCTGAATCACCCGCTGGAATCACCAACTTACGAGTCATGCTGTTTTTAAGGTCATCGCCTTTTTGTGAGTGGAAAGAGTACTCACCAGCAAACGGTTTTAAACCCTCGATCTGTTTCTCTGGAAGATCCACTTTAATCATGTTCGGACGGCTGTTGTCCGTGGTTTGGAACAGCGTATAAACCTGTGGGTTGTCTTCTAGGTCATCAATTGAGATTTGATCATCGTTAATCCAACGACCACCAATCGACTTCTGTAGGAAGTGTTTTGCCCAAGAACTGAATGCGGTTGGTTGAGTACCACCAATTTGACCAGCCCAACTGCCAGAAGACATGATAGACCAATAAGAGACAGGTTCACCTTTGCCTGTGTATTGCGTGTCATACTCGTCTGGCAGACCTAAATCGTGACCATATTCGTGAGCACAAACACCGGCTGCGGCATCGATCGGTTGAATCGTGTAATCAAATGCCGCGTATTGGCCGTTAAAGCGGTCTGGAAGCGAGCTAGAGGTGCCTTCTAACACATGTGTACGACCTAGGTTGAATCGGTGAGACCAGATTGCATCAGGGCCTAACACACCACCACCGGCTTCTTCGCCAACAGATGCGTGGAACACCATTAGGTGATCAATCACGCCATCGGGTTCACGGAAGTTTCCATCGCCGTCGTAATCGTAACGATCTTCGATGTCGTAATCGGCTAGGTTGATGCTCGGATCTTGAGCCAATTGATTGAGCGCTTCGCGAACCAGTTCTTGTGCGTTCAAGTCATTGTCGGTAGTCGGGGAGTTGCCACCATAGAAGGACGCAGGCTTAGAGGCGCGATACCAACCCGCAGCTTGGCCCGCAACGCTGTAACTGTCACCCGATTCACTTTGGTAATATTGGCGCATCGAGATTAGGTTTTCGCCATTCGGCCCTGTGTAACCCGAATTTGAAAACAACAATTCTTGATAATGTTCAGGGTTGTAGCTCTCGTAGAGCATTTGTGTGTGCTCTTCGGTTAGCCTGTTGTCATCCCAGTTCAAATCCGGGAAATCGACTAATAGCGCGAGTACTTTATCGGTACGCTTTGTGCCGACTTCCAAAGCAAATACGCTCGCTTTTTTTACGCCAGACCCTTTTTCGATGGCTTTAAGTATTTTCGCTCGTTGCTCTAGTGCTTTTTTACCGAATTGAGCATCGCCTTTAAAGCCAGAGTTGATCTTGTTCTTTAAATAACGGTCAAGAGCATCGTGTTTTGCAATATCGCTTGCGTCTTGTTCGACTAAGCCTTGTCTTACTAGCATTTCAATCAGTTTGTCTTCATTAACAACACCTAAATCAATCGGTGTTTTAGCATAACTACTGACGCTAAATAGAGTAAGCATTGCTGAAGCTAGCAATGTTTTTCTCATTATCTTCATTACATTTCCTTTTTGTATTTCCATGTCGATATCAGAATCAACTCGCCTTATTCAGAATGGTTGTCCGAGTTTGGCTTAATACACTCTTTTGGTGTTTTAGGTATCTG
Source organism: Vibrio sp. Isolate33 (assembly GCF_022397895.1). Taxonomy (NCBI): domain Bacteria; kingdom Pseudomonadati; phylum Pseudomonadota; class Gammaproteobacteria; order Vibrionales; family Vibrionaceae; genus Vibrio; species Vibrio sp. Isolate33. The sequence continues at coordinate 4,302 of NZ_JAKEUP010000012.1, read as the reverse complement.
ACGTTTATTAGTTAACTTGTTTTTGCTTTCTATCTCGTTTGTATTACCAGACTCATTGGTACTTTCTATTTCTTGCTTATTTTTCAAATCAAACTGACTGCCTTTCACATGCTTTGCGTTGAGATAGATACGTAAAGCTTCGCGGTTGTCCTCGTAGGTTAAGCCGGGACAAATAACGCCTCGTTCAATCAATGACTTGAGCAACAGTTCATCATTCTCAATGGTGGAAGCCTGTGACAGTGAGGAAAAAAGTAGAACCATTAAAGCCATTGTTTTGTGCGACATTTTTATATCAAGCCATCAGTTTTGATTATGTAACAAAATATATTTATAAAATTAACCAATCAAACTGATAATTATCACAAATCATTATCCGTTCCGCTTTCAACATTAAGAGTTAATATCAAACAAGATCGGCTATTTATTTTATTGTCAGTTATTTAGTGAATTTGGACGCATTAATAGTTGATAGTCTTAATAATTAATAACAATGTTAGGCTTATGGTTACTATGCCGGAGAGTGCTTTATATAAGGTATCGGAGATTAATTAACTAGCGTGATGTTCTATTTTTCACGTTTAATAAATGCACGTAATAATTGAGTGATTAGTAAATACTCATTCGCAAATTATTTTCACGAGAAATAGTATTAATTAATTATTCAAGCATGATTTAAAGTACTTCACGGAGGGGTATTGACGTTTGAACAGTGATACGGGGTGATGGAAGAGAGAAAAGAGCCCAAGTTTAGGCTCTTTTTTAATAGGTAAACGAATGTTTAGCGTTTCTAAGATTGAGATACATCGCGATAAAAATAACGCTCACAAACACTTGGGTTGATGCGCTTGATGACGTTAGATATTAAAGCAATAACGAGCACAGAGAATACGAGCCTTCCCCAGAATATGGTGTAGAAATCGGCTCCTATCAGTAGGATCAACAAAGTATCCTCTATCAGACTGTGGAGTAGGTTGAGCAACATGATCGCTGTGAATACGTCTCTTGCGGAGATGTGTCCCTTTTTCGCTTCATTGATTAATAATCCGCCCCCAAACGAAAGGCCAAGAGTAATCCCTATGATGGTTAGGTTGGTCGCGTCTTTGCTGATTCCCAACAACCTCAGGAATGGTCTCAACATGACTGCCATCAGTTTTTCAATTCCAACAAGCTTTAAGATCTTGAGTAGCAGCAATAGAGCTGAGATCACCATGAAGATAACCGCAAAACTCTTAATCTGATCCAAGGCCCAGGTGAGGTAACTTGTATCCGTTGATACTTCCGGTTGCCAAAGCACAGTCGCGGGGTAGTTGAGTAAGTCACCATATTGATAACTGAGGTTCAGCAGCCATGCTAATACCAAGCTGCCGCCGACTCTGACTGATAACGTTGCCAACCAACTCACGCCTGCTTTTTTGGCTATTGCACCTTCGATAGGCAGTGAATGGGCGAGAAGCATCATGCTGCCTAATACGGAGGCTTGAGCGACAGTAAGGGGAACATCGGAACTGATGAGAATAATCAACCCAGCATAGATGTTAGTGAGTATGGTGGTTGCCCATACCAAGCCCATCTCTTTTGGTAAGCCAACGCTTTCCATTATAGGGCTTAACCATTCGCTAAGAATCACGATACCGCCGAGCTCTTCGATCACTTTTATCACGATAATGATTGGAATCATGATTCGAAAAAGCGTCGAGGTGACATCGAAAATCTCTTTAAAGAGTTCTTTAAAAAATTGATAAGTGAATTTCATTGTTACGACCATTATTCGATTGTGTTGTATGAGAAGATCTTATCGCGATTGTTGTGATCGTAATTTTGAAATGGCTTTGTAAAGTTGCGTTAGATTTTTTAATTATCGTAGTATTAGAAATTATAAGTCACAAAACTATGGTTCTAAGAAATTATGGAAATAGACCGTATAGATCGAAGCATACTGGTAGAGCTTCAAAAGAATAACCGAATTCCTAATCAAGCGCTGGCTGAGATTGTTGGCTTATCACCGCCTGCTTGCTTGAAGCGAGTGAAGCGCCTGAGAGAAGAGGGCGTGATCGTGTGTGATGTGTCTATCATCAATCCTGAGCTTACTGGCAGTAAGGTGACTTTGGTTGTATCTGTGGAAATGGAGCGAGATCGAGGGGACATCTATCAGATATTTCGTCACTCTATTTCGAAGGCTGCGGAAGTAACTCAGTGTTATCAAATTTCTGGCAGCTTTGATTTCATGTTGATTGTTACGGTCAAAGATATTCAAGCCTATGAAGATTTTGTGGAGCGGGTGCTGCGTAAAGATTTAAACATACGAAAGTTCCACACCTCTGTATCAATGAGAACGGTGAAGTTTAGTACCGCAGTAAACTTAGAAGAGTCATAAACGTTAGCTTGAAGATATGTGATGCATTGAGGTTTGTGAGGTCACTGGCTTATTTTTGTTTAAATAGCAGGCATTTACACAAAATGTGATGTTCACATTTTGTCATAACTTTAATAATTGTATATATTCCTCGCCTAAAATAATAATTAACAAAAGTTAATATAATGACTGTCAGCTCATCTTCTCAATCTCGTGAAACGCTTCTCAGCGAAAACGAACAACTTGTCTCGACGACCGACCTTAAGGGCGTGATTACTTATAGTAATGATGCTTTTTGTCGCATCGCAGAATACAGCCAGCAGGAATTGCTAGGGCAACACCACAATATTGTCAGGCATGGTGATATGCCTAAGGCGGCGTTTGCCGATATGTGGGTTAATCTTAAGCAAGGTAAGGCTTGGCGCGGGATCGTAAAAAATAAGACTAAATCTGGTGGATATTACTGGGTTGATGCTTACGTTACCCCAATCTACGAGAGCGGAAAGGTGAGTGGTTATCAGTCTGTTCGTGTTAAACCGAAGAATGAGTGGGTGCAGATTGCAGATAAGGCCTACCAAGGGTTATTGAAGGCTGAAAAATCTGGCCGCCAATGGTCATTACAGATTAGTGATAGTGTTCGCTATGCCGTGTTGCTTGGCTCTCTGGCAGCGCCTCTGATTTCAAATCTTGTCGAAGTAGGGCAAGTATCCCAATGGCTTTTTAGCTTGCTGCCTGTTTCTGCATTAGCCCTGCTTTTCCGACAAGAGCTGATTGATACTCCTTTACAGCTGAAAAAACTGCAGTCGAAATTTGATAGTGTGAGCCGCCTCGTTTATTCAGGTAACAGCAAATTCTCAGTGGCCGATTTTCACTTAAAGTTGTTGTCAGCTCGAATTCGCACGGTACTCGGCCGTATGACCGATTCTGCGAAACCACTGCAAGATTTGGCTGATAACCTGAATGCCACATCATTTGAAGTATCAGAAGCGTTAGATCAACAAACCAAAGACATTCTACAAGTGCGTGAAGCAACGGAAGAAGTTGAAGTCACGGCAAATGAGGTTTCTTCTCGTACTGAAGAAGCGCATCAGATTGTTGATGTGACTCTACAAACCTGTGTGGGTGCTAAAGAGAGTATTAACCAAACTCACCGCAACCTTGAAAACCTAGCTTCACAGGCCGAGAAAGCAACACACACGACGTATCAATTGAGCGACCAAGCGCAGAGCGTCAGTAAGATCATGGAAGAGATCGGTGGCATTGCCGAGCAAACCAACCTGTTGGCATTGAACGCGGCGATAGAAGCGGCGAGAGCGGGCGAACAAGGTCGAGGTTTCGCAGTTGTTGCTGATGAAGTGCGGGCGTTATCGGGTCGAACATCTAAGGCGACGGTTCAAATCAAAGAGAGCATTGATACCATGCTCGCAACGATTGAAGGCTGGCAAAAAGATATTCTGGCTAACAGAGAACAGACAGACGCGTGTGGCGATGTAGCAAAGGTAAGCTCAGAACGTTTATCGGAAGTTGAGAACCTGATGCAATCGATGAACGAGTTGATGCAGTCGGTAGAAAGCTCTGCGCATAAACAGCGTCAGCTATCGAGTGATGTAAATCTTCATATGCAGTCTATCGCTTCAACGGCTGAGCAAAACCTGGTTGCGACGCATTCTGTTAAAGACCATTCAACAGAGCTGAAAGAGCAAGTGAACGAGTTCTATCAACTAGCGAAGCGTTTTGAAGAAAAATAGCTCTCAAAGATAATTAGAATGAGAAATAAGAGAAAGCCTTGCGAAATTAGCAGGGCTTAATTATATGGTCCGCCTCACTCTCAAGCCCTTAAGCTTAGAGTAGGCTCTCAGAATGAGGTGAACCATATGTCTTCTATTCATATTTTAGGTATCGACCTAGGTAAACATTGCTTCCATGCTATCGCACATAACCGTTGTGGC